>CAZOKN010000029.1:2339-23447 GCA_964580525.1 uncultured Rickettsiaceae bacterium | reverse complement strand
GCAGAAAGATCTTTGAACAATCTTAGGAATAATGATTATAAATTGGTTGGTTTGGGGTTAGCTGATTTACAAGCAATTAGAAATATTCCTGAATTTGCTGAAAACCACAACAAACAGATTAAAGAAGCTGAAGAAGCTGTTTACAAAAAAAGGAACGAAATAGATATAAGCAACTTTATATCTGTAGGGCGTCATTTTAATCTAGATGCAAAAAAAGGGTCAGCTATTATAGAGAGCTTAGAAGAATCACTGAACTTTAGTCGCACAGAGCCTTTTGAAGCATCTTTTGTTGATAGATTTGCACGAGATTTTGGCAAACCTGCAGCTGAAAGAGAACAAGAGAAAAAGCCGGAATCTCACTATAAACCTAAACCACCAAGCTCCTTTACTAGATAGTTTAAAATACCAGCAGGTCGGGGGAATATCCCCCCAACCCACCGCGGAATCATAAGCTAAGCCAGCGGCCTATCGCTCGCTGCGCCTTTAACAGACACTGCCGAAATTGTGCCGCCGGTTGTAACTCCGCTCGACACAATCGACAAGCGCACATAACGCTTATTGCCAATATAGCCAACTTTGCGCACAGCGTTGTCGTTGCTGCTGGTAAATGCCGCTGCGGCTTCTGTGCCCAGCAAATTAGCATCCGTCACCGCCGCCGCATCGCTCAAATTTGCTGCATCGCCATCTTCCACCAATGGCGTATACGCCCCGTCTGTGAGTGTGCCGGACAAAATCACAAACTCCAGCGCGTTATATCCTTGCCTGTCAATGATATTTCCCGCTGTTGTTGTGCTGGAAGAAATCGCTGATATATTTAGTGCAGATTCTACTTTAATATTGTTGTGTAAGTCTTTCATGTTTTTTCCTTTTTTGTTATTTTATATATCTAGTTGTTGTCATCCCGGACAAGTTGAAAGATTGCCCTTGCAATCGCTTCAATGCAGATCCGGGATCCATGCGCAAATATATCGCTTTTTAGCGATTCTAATGTGCATCGTGCACCACAAAAAACGGCACGATGCCGGGTCGACTGCAAACAAAGAGTTTGCAAAATTATTGTGATGGATCCCGGATCTACGTTCCGGCCAAAGAAGGCCTGCACTTGTCCGGAATGACGCAGAGAACTACGACCCCAGCTTCATCAACTTCACCGCCTCAAAATTCACAACATCGCCGCCGACGCGTTTTGTCGAATAGAATTTCACGAATGGTTTATCTGTGAATGGATCGCGCAGCACGCGAATGCCGTTGCGGTCAACAATCTGGTAAGCGCGTTTAAAATCGCCCACTGCGATAGACAAGCTGTCCGTGGCAGGCGTTGGCATGTCCGCCACCTGATGCACAGGCACACCCATCAAAGTATCGGGAGCGCCAAGCGCCAGGCCAGGATTCCACAAATATTGATTGGTGGTGTCTTTCAATTTGCGCACAGCTTCAATCATCGCGCGATTCATCAAAAATGATGCGCCGATTGCATATTCTTCTTTCAAAGAATAATATAATGCGATGATTTTATCAGCAGTCGCCGCACCGTTTGAACCCGATGCCACCTGCTCTATCTGCCCCCAACTTGTGCCGGCAGTGTAAGTTAATATACCGCGCGGTTTGCCAACGCCATCGCCGCTGATAAAGGCCGTATTTTCCTTGCGAGAGAACACATCCGAGACTTTCGCAGCCAGCCATGCTTCAATATCAATTGCCGAATCATCGATAAGTTTTTGCGTTGCTTTTGGCTGCGCATAAAGCTCATGCACCGGGATTGATTTTTTGGCGACAGTTGGCGTGTCAGTGTCAGAAACTGAGCCGCTTTCTGTTGTCCAGCCAGAATCTGCCTCGTCGCGGTCTTCCATAATTTCCAGTGAGTCGCTGGAAATAACTTCCACAGAAGCCAGCTGACGCATTGGCGAAGTTTCAAACACGGTTTTGATTATCATATTTGAAATTTGTGGCGAAACTAAATAACCGCCGTCAGCATCGGAAGATACTGATAAAGCTTTAGTTTCAAGGTTACAGAGGTCACCCTCCACGCCTTTGCGTAAATAATTGCAAAAAGCATTTTTGTGAGCTTTTTGTAAATCATCTGCAAATTCATAGCCCTGATCATTACCAAAACTGGGACGATTAAGCGCAACCTCCATGCGCGTCATACGTTCCTTATATTCATCAAGTTTGCTACTGATACGCGACAAATGATTTTCAGTCAAAGGGTCGCTCGCTCCCTTGCTTTCAATCTCGCTGATCCTGCGATCATTGACATTTTTAAATTGCTCCCAGGCTGAACCTAGCTGGTCAACACGGGCTTTTATTTCCGTTATAGTCATAGAAATACTCCTTTAGTGGTTAAAAATTGTGATTTTGTTGGGGACAACATCCCCCCGCCCCGCCATATCCCTTGCTTTCGCGGATTTTTATCTTTGTAATCTTTTTCTTACTATGTTAACCTTTCATTAATACATTTCCGTTACACTCATAAATGCAACAATGTTGTAACTTAAATGAGAAATGTATATGTCGGACGGATTTTTAGAAAAACTTGGTAGAGCTGATTCAAGGTTGAAAACAGCATGGGATCTTTTAAATAAAAATCAAAGCGGATCGCAATTGGCTTGCGTTGGGCTTATGCGCGGTTCTATTGATGATCTAATTGAGAAACTTAACAGTAAATTGCCAAAAGATAGCCATATCGAGGAAGCAAAAATCTTATCTGATATCGGTAATTTACGTGCGTTGGACAAAAACATTGAAAAAACAAAGCCAACACAAACCAGCAATCCTATTCTTATGAAGAATATTAAAAGCATCGTGGAAATAAATGAAAATTTATTGCACGTGCCTGTGGAAGTTGAAAAGCCTAAGAAAGTTGCAAAAGACAAGAAAGATGCTAACACACATCTCAGCCATCATGGCAAACAAGTGCCAAATGAGCCAAATAGCTCTCACGCTGAAAAAGTTAAGCATCCAAATGCAATTCACAACTTAGGTGGCCGCGGCTAGTAGATCATAAGTTTAAGACAACAATAGCCGGATGGGGCAACCTGTCCGGCTTAACGTCATTCCGGAAGCTAGAAAACCTTGCCGACCACTTGGGAGTGCTTAGGTTTTGTTGCTATCCGGAATCCATGTTTCAAAACAACAGAACTGTATTTTAGTTTTCCCCTTGTTGAAGGATGGATTCCGGATAGTAAGACCGCCTAGAAAAACAAAGGTGTTTTTCAATTCGCTCTAACTTCCGGAATGACGTATCCTAAATCCCACAACCTTAAAAATAATTAATGTTCAATGAATAGATCAGTAATCTATTGTTAGATATGTTCCAAATCACACAGAACGTGATATTTAAATTTAAAAACAGAAAGGTTTAATATGAAAAAGTATCTTATATTGTCTCTTGCAACTTCGGCTATAATTATGTCTTCAGCGGCTTTTGCTCAGGAAGAGGCTGTTGGCGGCCCTGGCCATCCAAGAATAAATCAAATTCAAAACCGTATCGACAGACAGGAAAAAATTGTTGATAAAGCTGAAGAATCAGGAAAAATAACTGCCGAGCAGGCTGATAAGGTTGATGCCCGCCTTTCCAGACAGGAAGAAACTCTGAAAAAAGACGCAGCAGAACATGGCGGCCACATAACAAAGAAAGAGCAAAGCAATCTAAACCATAAGCTCAACAAAAATAAGAAAATCTTGAAAAAAGATGCTGCTACAACTCACTAAATCACTGGCGTGTATTTATTAAGAAACAGCCTGGAGAAATCTGGGCTGTTTTTTTATCTACCCACATACCACACGAAAGAAGTGTTTTGTTTTCGTCATTGCGATGAGGGGAGCGATAGCGACGCTGAAGAAGCAATCTGGTAATGATATTATAGAGATTGCTTCTTCATACTCACTTCGTTCGACTCATCGCAATGACGAACAGGGAGGAAACGTCATCCCGGACAAAGGAAAACCCTACAGATCCGGGATCCATGCCCAAATATATCGCTTTTTAGCGATTCTAATGTGCATTTTGCACCAAAAACCCCTACATCATGTCGGCCCACACACCATTTCGTCATAACAACTTGACATACCCCCACAATTATGTTAAATTTTCGCGACTTAAAACAATAGGGATAACATAATCATGTCAAAAGATAAACGAATGGCGTTTGCACCAGAACAGATAGATAAAGCAACTGAAGCTATGTGGGCGGCAATAACCGAAGATGATAATAGAAATATAGAAATAGACATAAAAGCCCTTAAGGCAGCGATAGAAGCTGAAGCCGATGTTAATTCGTATGGCTACTATGGAAGAACCCCTTTGCATTATGCTGCTTCACATGGCAACACAAAAGTCATTGCTGCACTACTAAGTGCCAAAGCAGATATTAATACGCGAGATATAAATGGAATCACCCCTTTGTATCGTGCTGCTGAGTATGGCAACACAAAAGCAATTGCCGCATTGCTAAAAGCCGGAGCTGATATTCATGCTACTGACAACATATTTGTAAACACCCCTTTGCATGAGGCTGCTCAAAATGAACACACAAGAGCGATTGTCACACTGCTTGAAGCTGGAGCGGATATTCATGCTACTAATAAAGATGGAACCACCCCTTTGCATTATGCTGCTAGAACTGGAAAAACAAGAACGATTGCCGCACTGCTGCAAGCAAGGGCGGATGTTAATTCTAAGGACAACGATGGAAGCACCCCTTTGCATTATGCTGCTATAACTGGAAAAACAAGAGCAATTACCGCACTTCTGAAAGCTGGAGATGATGTTAATGCTAAGGACAACGATGGAAGCACCCCTTTGCATTGTGCTGCTGCGCATGGCAACACAAAAGCCATTGACACACTACTGGAAGCCGGAGCGGACGTTAATGCTAAGGATAACGATGGAATCACTCCTTTGCATGATGCTGCTGTAAATGGCGAAATGAAAGTGATGGCTAAACTTTTGGTGAATGGCGCTGGGGTTTCAGAACATCGTTTAGTTTTTAATGATAATGGTCAGCAAATAGAAACAACCGAAATCGCGCGTGTGAGAGATCTGTTTGCGCGAGCCAACAGGCAACTTTCACTTGTTAAAAGCGACAATGGTCTTTTCTATAAACAAGGCCTTGAACATATTCCACAAGCGGCAAAAGTCTTAGCCGCAAACGAAACAAAATCTATTATTCCAAATAACTTTGGCAGTCGCTTAAATCTTTCTGCTGAACATTTAATACCTCAAACAGCCATACCTTATTTTGTTGAAAGGCTTGCGGTAAAAGAAATAGTACAACTTCGTGAAGTATCGACATCTCACAGGAATGCCCTTTCTGGCTTTGCAGCATTTGCAAAAGGTCTCTTCACCTCCAGGGAACAAATAAACTCTCCGCTAAGCTTTGCAGTTATGGAACAACTCTTGGTTCCCCGCGCTTTCCGAAACTTGGTGGTTGAGCAACAAGAACTCCAAAGAAAAGCACGACTTGAAGGCAAAAAAGAAAAAGCTGTGGGAAGTGTTTAGTAATTTTTTCCGCCATATATTTTAAAAAACAGCCTGGAGAAATCTGGGCTGTTTTTTTATGCTAAAATTACAAAAAGATTACTTCTCCAAACATTTTGGATCTTCAAAGTCTTCCGAAAATTTAATTCCAAGCTCGTGATGAGCAGCAGAATCAGAATTACAATATTTGGCTTTTGAAACAGCATTTGCTATTTCTTTAAACTCAAGCACACCAAGTTCGTCATTTTCATGATTTAAAATCATAAGAGATAATCGCGCCGGCACACTTTCCTGAGGTGATTCTTTATATTGCCTTGAAACCTGCAACATATATAAATCAGCAACATCGCGTTTAGAATTTTTGGGCGTCATAAAATAAACGGAAGAGATACTATCCTCGCCGGTATGTGGAACAGCACGAAAAATAATATCATCCTTGCCATTTATTTCATTATGCGCAGCCTGCCAAGTTTCTCCCTGCTGCTGCATAACTATATAATTATCTTGCTCCCAGGCCGTACCTGTTGCAAGCCTAGCTTTTATAATTAACAATTTTTTGTGGTTTACCGTAATATTATTTGCGCCATAATTAACAGGTAGTATCTGCAAATTATTTACAGTTTGAGATAAATCAGCTGCACTTGCGCTACAGAAGTTAAATAAGAGAAGAATTGCGATTATATAAAAATAACGATTCATTATAATACTCTGAAATTTCATAGCGAAATCATAATAATCACCATGAATAAAAGCAAGTTTTCGTTATATACCATTATTTGTACTACCCGGTATCCAACCTTCAGTTCTTTTTATAGCATCTGCAAATTTTGATATTTCTTCATCGTTTAAATTACCTACTATCTCACGCCCGGAAAATCCAGTAATTTTACGTATACTATTTTGAAGCCTTAGAGTATCATTTTCGCTGGAAGGTGAACGACGAGAAACAGCCTGATCAATAGTAAGCTTTGCATAAGTTGGTGTTTTTAGCAGAGCGATAGAAGCAGCATGACCTGTTGCTTCGTCAGGAAAAACAGCAAATCCTCCCGCATTCCCGATAGAGCCGTGGTTATCAGCAAATTTTCCCGGCCGTAAATTACCAGGATTATTATTTCGCCAAGATCTCGAACCACCAAGCCTTATTTCTTCCCGACCATCATTTCTGTGAATAGAAATTCTTGTTTGAGAATGTTCCACAATATGGGAAGAATCAATTGGCTTAGAACCAAGAGGAATAATCACTCTACCACTCCCCAAATTTTCACCAAACCCCGAGCCACCGCCCCCATCTGTCCACTGGCCACCATCAGAGTTACCAGCTGGAACGCGTGGCTGGCTTTGGTCAAAAGCAACATTGCCATATGGCCTTGCCGCCGATTTTAGCGCATAAATCGCCTTATCCAGCGAGTTAAGCAAAACATCCTCTTCCGAACTTTTAACAGCCACCACAACAGCCTTGTCGTTGGCGGGAAATGTCACCAGGCTAATCTCAAACAGGTCAACTTCCTTGATGTAGCGTATAAGATTGGCCTCATCAAATCTTGAAGACACAACGTTATAGCCAATGCTTAGGCCGGAAATAGCCCCACTTTTGAGCAAAGCATACGCCTCCCTGCCCTTTTGCACATCCAGCAGCAATTGCCCTTCAACAAACAGGCCACGCCCATCCTCGCGCATTTGCGTGAAATAGCCAATCGGCTGCGCCATTTGATGCTGCCAAAGCAGCTTTATGCTAGAAAAACCGGCTTTAATGGCACGCGAAAACGCCCCTTTGAGGATAATATCCTTTTGGCTGTCCACCACGTCAAAAACCGAGGCATAGCCAGAAAACCCACCATTTTCCAATATTGATTTAATTTCAAATGGATAGTCATTATTATTAAACTGTTTGTTTATCATATATTGTCCTTTTTGTGGGTTACTAGATTCTAGATTCCAGATTCCTAATTTCTCATCTCAAACCCATGAATTTTCTATGAATTATTAATTCACCGCCGCTTCCATAGCTTTCTTATATTAATCTGCTCACGCCGGGAAATTTGTTAAGTAACGGTTATAAAAATATGAGGAATTAAAATGATTAAAAAAACTATTCTAATATCGCTAACAGCTTTTTCTTTGAGTGGGTGTATCGTTACAGACCAACCCGTTGAATATTATTATCACGACCATCCGGAACCAGCTCCGGTTATAATTGAGTCGTATGATGCACAACCAATTCCGGTTCCGCCGCCTGTGATAGTGAGAAAAGAAGTTATCATAGAACGTGAAAAATTTAATCACCGTGGCTATGACAGACGTTATAATGATAGACGTGACAATAATTGGAATAACAAGCGCCATGATTATAGACCGGGTAGAAATGATCATAATGATCGCAACGACCATCGCGATAATAATCGTTCCAACAATTCCCGCAAGGATAGCGACCAGAGGAATCTTTTTTCCAGGCCACAAGCCAGTAATAACATACCGACAGTGGTAGTGGAAAAAGATAAAAAACCAGAAGATAGGCCTGCTCACGACAGGCCTAACGACAGACCAGGCACCCTTGCCAATGCTGATAAAGGCATGTTTGGTAACGACCTGCAAAAAGTAGATAAACATGCCGAAGCAGAAAAAAATAAAAAGCTGGAAGAGGAAAAAGCCCTAGCCGAAAAAGCTAATGCTGAAAAGAAACAACAAGAAGCAGCGCAAGCCGCTGCAGAACAACAAAAAATTAAAGAACAACAAATCGCCGCTGCTGCTGAAAAAAAGAAACAAGAAGAAGCTGAGCAGCAAAGAATTAAAGAACAACAAGCAGCTGCTGAAAAAGCTGAAGCCGAAAGAAAACAACAAGAAGCAGCCCAAGCTGCACAACAAGCAAGCGCACCGCCTCAGCCAACTCCTGCGGCTGAAACTCCGGCAGCAGCCCCTGCTCAGTAATTACAACAAATTTTGCAGGGGGGGTTTCCCCCACCCGCATAACTTGTTAGCTTCTACCGTCACGCCCTTTAAGTGCCATCTCGGAGAATGATGCCCTTTCAGGAACATTATTATCCGCTTTTGCTTTTCGCTCCAAAAATCTCTGACGTGCTTGCTCTTCAAAAAGCACAACTAATGGCCTTTCAGGATTTTGTGGTTTCATATACTGGGATACTTTGGTGAATAAGTCCGTTCTGATCTTATCAGCAAAGCTTTTACCGTCCTTAACTTGAGTGAATAAATTATTGAAAAGCTTTTCTGTTGCTTCAGGTGATGGGAAGAAAGCACTATTTCCTGTGTATACATAAGAAAATATTTTGCCTAAACAGTTGAATGTTACCATAGAAAAAGGACTCTCTGCATTTGCCCTTTGAAAAAGCTCAGCACCCTGCGCTATCGTAATAGCCCGTTCATAATTACGACCTTTAAAAGGCTCGGTAACCTGATTTCTAGCAGCATCAAACCCTGCTTTTCCTGCTACAAGAATAGGAGAATGTGCAATCAAATTACGGCTTGCTTCCAGCACTGGCTTTGTGCCACGATCATTAATATCATAAAAATCAAAGGTAGCTCTATATAAATTTGGCAAAACTCGCTTAATATTTTCTGTTATATTTTCATTTGGAATTTTGGTTATTTCTTCAATTTTTGCCACCAATTTTTCAGCTGTTGTTATAGCCGTTGCCAGCTGCTCCTCTGTTAATTTCTCCAAAATTGGAGAATATGGCCTAATGATAGCATCTGTTACATCTGCATTATTAAAAGTGGCTCCTTCTTCCATAACTACTGGCAAATAAGCGCCTTGCAGCTGAGCTCCATTTAGCCTAGCCAATAGCAGAATAGCCTGTTTCAGATTAGTCCCCTGAAGCTGAGCATTTGTCAAATCAGCTCCTTGAAAAATAGCTTCTGTCAAATTAGCTCCCTGCAAATTCACATTTGTCAGATTAGCACGCGTCAGAGAAATTTCTTCCATATCAGCCCATCGCAAATCAGCTCCTTCCAAATCAGCATCTTTCAGAAGTGCTCCACGCAACTGAGCATTTTGCAGATTAGCCTCTCGCAGATTTAATGGTTCTTCTGGATAATTTTCTTTCCATATTTGATGATAACTAGATAAAATACTACGTTTTTGCTGTGGTAGTTCCGCCGTTTCCTCAACAGCATTTAAAGCATCACAAAAAGCAGCGTGCAGACGATCTATGTCATCTTGAACTGCAATTAGATCATTCCTTATTTCTTCAATATCAAACGGCATAGCTACTCCCTAATTTATTAATTTATTAATTTATTAATTTATTAATTTTGCGGGAACGTAACAAAATCGAATATATATGTCAAGTTTTTGCTTCTTTGGGAGAGGTGGTGTGAGTGAGTGGAATTAGGAAGCTGGAATCTGGAAGAATGGAATTAAGGGATCGTCATTGCGAGGAAGCGAACTTTTGTGAGCCTGACGTGGCAATCTCTATCAAACATTACCAGATTGCTTCTTCGGCGTCGCTATCGCTCCCCTCATCGCAATGACGTCCTATTTAAACTCCCTTTAATCCTTTATTCCCTTATCTCCCATTCTTCACTCACACTAATCACTCGCACCCGCACTAATTCACACCCCCAAAACCGCCCTTTTTTCCGCATCCGACAAAAAGTCGGCAGAGCTAATCCTCGCCCATGCTGCCTCGCGACGTGGAGTGAGCGCGCTCACATCGTCAAGATTCGGCGAAAGCACCAGCCTTTCGTCGCCAAACATCGGCACCAGCCAATTATTCAGCGCCCCCGCCATATTATTCACCATTGGCAGAATAGTTTGCTCCCAAAGGTAAAGCCGTGCCTCCGACATATTGTTGTAGGTGTTATCGCCCGGTATGCCCAAAAGTTGTGGCGGTACACCAAACGCCAGCGCAATATCACGCGCTGAGCTATTTTTAGTATTGATAAAATCCATATCTTTCGGCGAAATGCTCATCTCGCGCCAATCAAGCCCGCCTTCCAACAATAATGGCCTGCCCGCATTGCCCGCACCAATATTTGTGCTGTCGAGCTGCGCCTTGATGCGCAGATATTGCTCTTCCGATAAATAACCGCCCTCGCCGTTTTCACCACCTTTAACAATCAAAGCGCCGCTCGGCCTTGCTCCATTTTGTAGGAGTGCCTGATTCCACGCAGAAGCCTCATTATGCTGATCGATAGAATAAGCCGCCGCTTCAATCGCCGACAAACCATACCAATCATTCAGCGGATGAAAATTTTTCAAATGCAAAACATCTGATTGGCCGGTCATTCTGTCAACACGAAAATCACGCGCCTTATCGCCAACTGTATATCTATAACCCTGCGGCACACAACCCTTGCCGGCGACGACCGCCACACGATCTGGCCGCAAAACGTGCAACTCTTCAGCCTTTTGACCAAATGGCCGAATCGCCTGAATATAGGCATTGCCGTTGATTAATTTATGTGAATAAAGCGATTCAAAAAACTCCGCCCCCGCCATGGAAGGGTTGGGATGGTTTAGCAAACTAAGAATTATGTGATGCCTAATTTCCGATCTGCTGCCGGTGGAATCTTTTCTGTGTAAATTCCATTGCACACTCGCCGCGCCAGAGGCAACAGTTGCAATTGAGCGATATGCAATCACATTTTTGATATAACCCTCATCGGAGAATTTGCTATAATCGCGCCCACTCCACACAGGCTGGCCGGGAGTGGTTAAATAGCTCTGGTAACCACCTGAAAACACCGGCAAATTTTTACGGTTCATCTTCTTCGGCTGTTTAAATATTTTCTTTATTTTATCAGCAAGTGCCGCTTGATTTTTTTTAGACATTTTATACCTTTTTATTGAGTTGATTTATGTTTATTGAATAAGAAACGTCATCGCGAAAAAAGTAATTTTCCCGTCATTGCACTAAAATATTATATGAGCAGTGGATTCCCGCCAGCGCGGGAATGACAAAATTAGGGGCGTGTTGGTTGTCATTACCGCGCAGGCGGGAATCCACTGTTTCTATTTACAATTCTTCTATCGCTCCCCTCATCCTCCTTCGCTAAGTAGCTTCGGGTGGACACAGTCGCAATAACGAACGCCGATCCGGGATCCATGCGCAAATATATCGCTTTTTAGCGATTCTAATGTGCATCATGCACCATAAAAATACGACATGATGTCGGGTCGGTTGCAAACAAAGGGTTTGCAAAATTATTGTGATGGATCCCGGATCGGGGTTACGGCCTATAAAAGGCCTGCACTTGTCCGGAATGACAAAACTGAGACTTTACTTCCCAAGATTTTACCTTTATCTTCCAAACAGTTAGGTAAACAATTATTTTGGGAGTACAGGATGTCATCAAAGAAAAAAACAAAAAAAATAGCAAAGAAACCGGCAAAAGGATCAATGATGACCAGGGTGATGACTGGTAAAATCTGCGGCCTTATCATAGGCTCAATTGCATTTTTTGTTCTTCCACATTTGATGCCGGAAGCACCAACAATGTTGCGTGTCGGCATATTACTTTGGTACATAACCTTCGGCGCCATCATCGGCGCGTTCGGCTTTTTCACCACCTGCCCTATTACAAAAATGACTTTTCCATGGTGGTTCCGCGACATGGCTATGGGCGCATGGCTAAATTTTGTTTTGGTATTTTTCGCGCATAAAGACATGGAAATTCTGATAATCACATTATTCGGCCCAAGCAGCACAATCTCGCCTTTTGTTTTCGCAATTGAGGGAGCGCTGGTGGGGCTAATCATTGGTGCAGTCGCCAAGCATTTCGGCGGCAGCGGCAAAGAAATAACTGGCTAGATATTATTAATTAAATTACTGTCATTCCCGCGAAGGCGGGAATCCACTGATTTAATAAAAAAACTTTTACCAAAAGAGTAATTTTTTAATGCAATGGATTCCCACCTTCGCGGGAATGACAAGAACAAACCATCAGGTACCATATGAAAAAGCTTATTACACTTTTAACTCTTCTGTCATTTTTTGCAGCGTTTGCAGCCAGCGCATCAGAGCTTACGGCAATTGAGTTGCAGCAATATTGCACAGAGGTGGATAAAGGCGCTGTTGGTGGGCAATTTGATAAAGACCTGGCCAATCAATGCAAAGGCTATATGGACGGGTTTTTTGATAGCATGGTTATTCTGGAAAAAATCGGCAATAAACATGAATTTTGTATTCCGCGCGCATTGCCAAAAACACAAAACACAATGCTGCTCAATGCCTGGATAGCAAAAAATAAAGAAATCGCGGGAAAAACCACAGCTGCTGTTGCGCTTTATGCCGCACTAAAAAGTGCGTTTCCTTGCAATTAGGTTGGTTTCCCATTCTACAATTAACAATATACCCCTCGCCTCACTCAATGCGCAAGCCCTATAGGCAAAATTATTTTGCACGAAATAATTATTAATTTTCAAATAGTTACAAAAATGTCAATAGATAGGCAGCAAATTATTTTATTCAAAGTTCCTGCTACTCTCCTTGCTACCACCACTTCCAGCCATCTTGTCTAACACTAAATTTTTAATATGACCTGGTTTAAAACTTTTCACGCGCTGAAATCTGCTGCTTCCCTCATCCCCACCAAGAGATACAGAACGCCCCGAACGTACAGGATTTTGGCCTAAAATAGAAGGAGGTTTGCCACTCTCATTGTAACAACATTCAATTTTAGAGTTTCCATCAAAATTAAAATTCCTAAAAGAAACGGAGATAGCATTAACATCTGCATGATTGTGAAGTGAAAGCAAGTTAATCAACTCTTCTGCAGGATTTTTATCTTCTTCCATACGCACAAATTTAACCGAAAGATTTCCCTTACCATCACCTAAAGACACAACACCGCCTTTGCCCATTTTTGGCGGAAGAAGCAACAATGATTTATTCTCATTAACAACTTTGCATTCAACGCCTCTCTTTTCAAAAAAGCTACTTATCTTTGCAACGTTATCAATATCTTCAGGAGTAATTTTTAAATTCGGTAGTTTTTTTGCCATCAATAATTCTAAAGTTATTCCTCTTGTAACTTCATCTATTTCTTTATCACCAAACTTCGAAGCCTGTTCAAAACCTTTACAAAAATCAATCAGATCTTTTTTATCTTTCTTTTCTATAATCCCTTTAATTCTTTGTTCTATTCCTGAAGTTTTGCTTTCTTCCGATTTAGGTTTGCTTTCTTCCGGTTTACTTTCTTTAATTATTTGCTCTAGTGCCATCACTGCTATAGTTTTAAATTCCTCCGGCTGATTTTCTCTAATTATCTTAATATGGCCAGCCATTCGCGCAAACGCATCTTCTTCTTTACCATTCTCAAAAAGCTTAGCTTTTTTTGCATCATCGAAAAACTTATTTAAAAATTTTTCAACTCTATGAATTTTACATTTTTTCTGAAATTGCTCTTTTTTTTGCTGCTGTTCAAAAGATTCCACTTCTTCAAAACTAACTTGTTTTACACGCGAAGTTCTTGGAGATGGGACTGGAGATGGCACTGGAGAAGCTAATGGTGATGCTGTTGGTGATCGCTCTTGAAAATTACTTCGCATCGCAGCAATATCCGCCATATCAAAATAGTGAGTTTTTCCTTCTTCTAGCCCTCTTGTTGTTTGTTCTGTTACAGCTGCTTCGCTTATAGGACTTAAATTTTCAGGTGCAGAATGCGAACCAAACATAGAAATATCAACATATTGCTTACCAGTATTTTGTTCGGCATTTTGTTGAGAAAACCGCACATATTGCTGTCCTTCAGAACTTGCCCCCAACTTTTGAAAATCGCGCTTTGGTTCAATTGGCGGACTTTTTTTAGGTGGTAGCGGCAATTGGGCAGACATCTGATTTTTTGGCTCAATTGGCGGGCTTTTTTTAGGCGGCGGCGGCAATTGAACATATGTCGGATTTTTTTGCTCAGCTTGTGGCTGCATTCGAGCAGGTATCTCCACTACCGCATCTTCTTTCTCTGTTTGTGAAGGCTCGGTCACTTGAATAATCACTTGTTTCTTCGGCTCAATTGGTGGGCTTTTTTTCTGTGGTGCTGCAGATTTAAAAACTTGTTTTTTTGCCCCAACTGTTGGCATTTTTCCTCTCATTGGCAGCGGAGGCGTCTCTTTTTTTTGCTCAGGCATTGGCAATAAAGATTCATTAAGCATCTGATTTTGTTGATTTTCTACTGTTATTTCCGATGAGTATTTATTCTTAGACATAGATAAACCTTCCTTTTTTACCACGTTAAAACAAGATAAATTAAAACTTTAAGGAGGCAACAAAATATTCTGAAATAATTTACAATATTATGACCTAGCAAAATTCATCTTATTTGAACTTGAGGTAGTTATTCTCAATGCGCTATCTATCCGCAAATTTTCCTTGCTAAGACACTTTATTTACTCGATAATGACGTGCTTTATAATAGTTTTATTTATATAGAGCGTTCATGGCCAAAGATAAAAAATCACAAAATAGCAAAAAGGGTAAAAACCCTCTGGTTAGCATAGTTATGGGCAGTCAGTCTGACTGGAAAACCATGGAAGAAGCCAGCAAAATCCTTGATGAGCTTGGCATAGCTCACGAAAATCTTGTCGTATCGGCACATAGAACTCCTGATCGTTTGGTGAAATTCTCTAAGAGCGCGGAAGAGCGTGGAATTAAAGTGGTTATAGCTGGCGCTGGCGGCGCAGCGCACTTGCCTGGCATGGTCGCTTCGATGACAATTTTGCCGGTATTTGGCGTACCCGTTATGAGTAAAACTCTGCGTGGCATAGATAGCCTGCTTTCAATTGCGCAAATGCCTGGTGGCATTCCTGTGGGCACTTTGGCCATTGGCAAAGCCGGAGCCAAAAACGCCGGTATATTGGCAGCTTCAGTCATTGCTCTAAGCGATGAAAAAGTGGCTAAAGCATTAAAAACCTTCCGAAAAAAACAAACCGATTCTGTTGCGGAGTTGCCGGTTTAATATGATAAAACCAGGTTCAACAATAGGCATAATAGGCGGTGGACAATTAGGACGTATGACGGCTATGGCGGCCTATGCCCTGGGTTATGATGTTTGCATTTATAGCGACAGCCCGGATAGTCCGGCTTTAAAAGTTACTAATAAAAGCGTCATCGCTCCTTATAACGATAAAGCTGCTTTAGAAAAATTCCTCAAGCTTGTTGACGTAGTAACATTTGAGTTTGAAAATATTCCGCACGACACTGTAAAACTATTACAGGATAAAAAACCCGTAAGGCCAAACTGGCAGGTTTTATATACTTCGCAAAACAGACTGCGCGAGAAGGATTTTGTCAATGCGCTTGGCATAGGCACTGCCCCTTATAAAAAAGTGACTAGCGAAGCATCGCTAAAAAAAGCCTATAGCGATCTTGGCCCACGCTGTATTTTAAAAACAGTTGAGCTTGGCTATGACGGCAAAGGTCAGGCGAAAATCACCAAAGAAGCTGATCTAAAAGGTTTATGGAGTAAATTCAAAACTGATGTTGCTGTGCTGGAAGGCATGGTGGAATTTACTAAAGAAATTTCGGTAATAGTTGCGCGTGGCGAAGATGGCAAATGTGTTTGCTATACTCCGGTAGAAAATATTCATAAAAATGGCATTCTCGACGAAACTATTGCACCGGCAAAAATAACTCCGAAGCTAAACAAATCAGCTTGCGATATTGCTAAAAAAATAGCTAACAAGCTTGATCTGATAGGCATATTAGCTGTTGAAATGTTTGTGACTAAAAAAGGCGAGATTTTGGTGAACGAATTGGCGCCGCGTCCACACAATTCCGGTCATTGGACGATTGATGCTTGCGTAACCAGTCAGTTTGAACAGTTTGTTCGAGCTGTGTGTGGGTTGCCACTTGGAAATCCAAACTACCATTCAAAAGCAGTGATGAAAAATTTGATTGGTGACGATATAAAACAATGGCCAAAAATTGTTAAAAAACCTAATGCAAAACTGCATCTATATGGCAAAACTGAAGCCAAGCCAGGCAGAAAAATGGGGCATGTTACTTTCGTTGAGTAACAAACTATTTCCTAACCATCGCCATATCCTGCTGTGAACTTCTTCTCACAACAACGCTATAAGGAAGTTTTTCACTTTCTTTGTTGCGGCTGTGTTTTATGGTATATTCTATGCCTTGTTTCTCAGCTAATCCTGTATTGGCTATAAAACCTTTGGCAGCTTTTCTGTCCGCAAATCTTTCTATGCTTCGCATTGCGCCAGGATGTTGTGTTGATTTTTGAAATCTCTCAGCAGTATGCTCACCAAGATTTTTTTGTATGTGCTCAATTTTAACAGCAGGTCTTTCTCCAATAATTTCAGCTGAGGAAGCAAAAGCTTTTCTCATAAATTCATTTTGCATAAATCCGGGTATTACATAGTCAAATATTTTTTCGATGATATCAGTAGGAAGAACACTAAAATCACCCATCGCATAGCTGCTTCTATTTTTTTCCTGAGGATTTGCAATCAGTGCACCATCTTTGTTAATAACAAGTGAACCATTATTAATAGCGTTAATTTTCAGAGCATTTTGTTTTGCGTGGAAAAGTTCCAGCATTTCATTAGCTGCATCAGCACCATGATTTTGGTAAAGAAATTGATAAGAAGTTTGACGCTTTTCATTTTCTTGCAAAAAATCACCACCATGTTTAATAACTAACCTTACAGTAGCTAGATCAGCTCTATCAGCAAGATATTGCATTGGTGTATTAAATTGCCCATATTGAAAGTTAGGGTTAGCACCTTTACTTAGTAAAAACTTAATAGCTGATGCGTTAATACTTATCCTGGGTTCAGTATTTCTAATAACTTGATCAGACGGTGCGGGATATTTACTTGCTATATCTAACAATAAAATATCAACGTTTCTATTTTCTTCGCCTGTTAAAATTTCTGTAATCTCAAGGTGACCGTTTTTTAATGCTAAAAGTAAATGCTCACCAAACACAAAAGCTTTACTCTCATTAACCAGATAGTCTGCCATATCCAAATAGCCTTTTTCCACAGCAAAATGCAGAGCTGTCCATTTATTTTCCATAGCAAGATGATCATGAGTTGCAACTCTGGCATTTTTATCAGCACCAGCTTTTATTGCTTTTTTCACTCCCTCCAGATCATTTCGGTCTGCTGCATCAAGCAAATCAATATCCAATGGCCTCATTGGAGCTACATCTTCCTGAAACCAAATATGGAACATAGGCTGACGGAACAACCTCCTAACTCTTGAAAGCTCAGCATTATTATCCTTTGACATATCAACTCTCTTTTGTATCTAATACAATAATTAAAACTGCAGAATTGTAACGTATTTGAGCAAATATGTCAAGAGTTTGTTACTATTTTGGTATTGGCAATTAGCTTTGCGGATAGGTCTGAAAGATCTGTTTTGTGGGATGAAATATGTGGGTTTTAAACCTCCAGCGCCCCTTCTCCTCCCTCTTGTATCCGCTTAATATAGCGCCGGATGGTTTTTTTATCCTCCTCATCAAGAGGTTTTTTCCTTTCTTTACAAGGGGTTATGCTGCTTTTTAGTTGTTGCTCATATTCAAAAAGCTCACGTTCGGCAGCGATAATCTTGATAAGCAGGGCGGTGATGTGTGTCAAAGCCGAAACTTTATTTTCCTTATCGCCCCAGATATGCTTGTCCTCCAGATATTCCTTATCTGCGTCAGGCTTCTTTTCCGCCTTTTGCAGACGAATTATAAGCGAATTGGCGATGTCCCGTGTGCGGGCAAGGCTCAGTTTCTGCTCATTTATAGCGGTAATTTGATTTTTCATATGAACCTCGTTTTGGTTCTGTGCCATTCTATAATTACCATACATCAGGACATAACCCTTATGGAAGGGGTAAAGTGAAAAAAATTTTTAGCCGAAAAAATCATTACAATACAATGGATTAAAAATCATCCACCGGAATTTATAAGATTAAATCTAAAAAGATTTGCATAACGATTTATTTTCTACCTATAATTGAATTACTTCAAGTAAGTAACAACCTAAAATGAGGTTAAAATGAAAGAAAATTCCAAGTATTCCCTATCATCCACGCCACTAAAACAAAAAAAACTTAACAAAGAGGTCGATATGAAATTGAATTACGAAAAAATAAAAAAGAGCGATTTCCTAGGTGAAAAGTCACTTTGGCAAGCTGTTGTCATGCAAGCTGCGCTAGACGCCACTAGCCCTGCCACAAGCCCAGAGGCAAGAATGCTGCGCACCAAAACCCTAACCTGGTTTTCCATGCATAACGAAGATTTCCTGTTGGTATGTTCTTTTGCAGAATTAATCCCGCATGAGATTATCAGAAATATCAGAAAAACTGCGCAACAAACCAAAAAATTCCGCCGTCGCAAAGGTGTTGATAAATTCTATTTGCAGAACAGGGTTACAAAATTTCGGAACCAAAAAGCGCGTAAAAAAATCGGAGGCAAATGATGAAAGCACCAATAATGCCTTTTTTCATTAACCTCTATACATCCGACACACAACACCTAACTACGGAACAACACGGAGCATATTTGTTGCTGTTGTTCCGTATTTGGAGCAGCGACTGCAGACCACTACCAGACGATGATGTGGTTCTCAGTCGCGCGACAAAGCTTTCTATGCATAAATGGTTGAAACATAAAAAAATCTTACAGGAGTTTTTTAAAGTGGAAAATAATTACTGGAAGCATAATCGCTTAGAAAGAGAATGGATAAAGGTGATTAATAAAATAAATAGTAAAGGAGTATTCATGCGCGACCTTGTGGAAAGCAACAGAAGAAGATCCAACCAACAGCACCGCCAGATGACTGGAAAAGAGTTAAAAGAATTTAACGAGATTATGAAAAACTTTAAAAATAACCCATTGATTTATAAGGAAAGCCGATCTCCCCATAAAACAAAACAATAAAAAAAATACTTACTTCCCTTAAAAGATAAAGAAAAGAAATCCGCACGCGTATGTGTGAGGATAGAAAAAAAATATTAAGTAAGGAGAAAAAATGGCATTTTCAACAAAACGTGGCAGACCTGCAAAACCTAAACAGCAAATTGATAAGGGTACAAAAGAATTACAAATCAAAAGGCTGAAAGATTCTACTATGGAAGCAATTGATATTTGCCTTAAGAAAAACCTGATAAGCGATGCTGAGCACTCTGCAGGGATAAGATTGCGCTATCTTTATACCTTGCGATTTGGTGCTACTGGCATAAGGGCTTATCATCCTGAAAATGGTGGACGTAGCGTGTTTCGTCAGGATAACGAAACCTGGTTAGCGCAGCGTAGAATCGAATATGAAAATACCATCAAAATACTTACAAAAGAGGGATGCAAACGTATGGTGTTAAATATTTGTGTTTTCAATCAAAAACCAGCGTTCTTGCTACCTTATAAAACTACAATCAATCCAAATACTGCACACTTGCGAAACCAACAATTCACACAGTTTATAAGTGGCATGAAGTTACTATCAGAAGCACTTGGAAAACAAAGTAAAAATATTGCAAAATGTAAAGAAATATAGTGATTTATATTCGTCATTCCGGAAGTTATAAAACCTTGCCGACCATTTGGGAGTGCTTAGGTTTTTTTACTATCCGGAATCCATAGTTCAGCAAGCTGTGAATATAATTTTAGTTCTACTTTGTTGAAGAATGGATTCCGGATAGCAAGACCGCCTAGAAAAACAAAGACGTTTTTCAATGCGCTCTATCTTCCGGAATGACGTTTTCAATTAATACTTAGAGAAAGAGGTTAATTAGCGGCGACTTGGTGAATGGGAAAACTTAGATCTTTCTTGGAATTTTTGCTGTAGGTTTGCTTCCAGTTTATTTATTGATCCCATATCTTCTTCAGATCTGTCGAATAGTTCTGGATCCAAACCTTTTATGTCTTCCATAATAAGAGTACGCTTTTGAAAGCTATAAGATAATGATTCTTCTACCTTATTTTTTTCAGAATCAGAATAGTTTTCTAAAATTCCTTCAGCTGTCAGTTCTTGACTTTCTTTTAGCATGTTTCTTTGCAAATAAGGATTGCTTGCAAAGCCTTTCATAATCTCAGAAATATAATCAATTTTAATTATCTTATTTTCAAATGAAGAAATCGAAAAAAATTTATCTTCATCCGACAAAGGCATTCCCCCTAATGTATTTTTTTCTACCAGTTGTGGTTTGAATTTTAGCTCTTTTTTTATTTCTGGTGTTTTTCTAGCGGTATGATTTAAATTGTCAGTAAACGATGATTTTTTAACGTATTTTGTAAAGGCCGGTGTTATTCCTAGTTCACGTTTAGTTCTATCTACTCTGTGGGAAACCATTTCGGAAATAAATTGTTCTACTTCTTTTACTTTAGGTAAGTTATCATTATTTTCGGTTAAATCTGTGTATAAATCGATATCACGCACGGCCAAATCAGCCAGCCAACTACGATTTTGTGTTGCAGCCAATGCTTTTTCAATAAGCTTTTTATGCTCATCAAAAGCTTCAAAATTTTTTTCATTCCTAGCCTTATCAAAGCCCTCTAAATATGGCTTATAAATTTTTTGCAAAGCTATTTGTTTTTGCTGTAAATCAAGAGGCACTTACATCTCCAAAACGGCTATTATTAGTCCAAGTTTAATAAAAAAGTTCAGTATAATAGCACAGCTATGCAACATATTCAATACAAAATCGATAAATTAATAATTTAATGAA
>CAZOKN010000029.1:0-2329 GCA_964580525.1 uncultured Rickettsiaceae bacterium | reverse complement strand
GAATTAGATGGTTTTGAAATTTTTAGTGGTTCAAATTCTTTTATTGATATAATAAGAAAAATAATAGATAGTTATTATACATCAAGAGCATTAATTTATAATAAATTTGATTTAGTCGTATATAATAATTTAATGAATGATAAAAGGCTAATAGCCTTGAAACACAAGGCTAAAACCGCATACTTATTAAAAAATTAAGCAGTCAGAACTTGACAAATAAGAGGAATATATGCATTTTGCGCGGCATAATTATTAGCTAAAAAGGGACAAAAACATGCGGAGTAATTATCAACATCCATCAAATCTAGATAAGGCTTTTTCAGCTTTTGAACAAGCTATAGAGGATAAACAACAGCCTGAAGAGCAGCCTGTGCCACCTTTGGTAGAATATCAATATGTTAATCCACAGCAGCAGATTGTTCAATATCAGCCACAACACATTCAGCAACAAATAAATCACTATGGTCCGACTTCTGAGCAGCAAATGATGCAGATAATATTAGATCAGCAAGCAATGTTGCAAAACCAGGTTTTCGAAATACAAAATAGAGATAATAATTTAGCAAATCTAGCTCACCAATATCGAGCATCAAAACAGGAATATAACACTTTAAACACGCAGTATATGCATGCTTTGAATCAATCTGAATTTTTAGCCGTAGAAAATAAAAAATTGCAATCTTCTCTATCTGAAGAAAAAGAAAAAAACGAGACATTAGAAACTGCAAACGGCATCTTGAAACGTCAGTTGATTGAAGAAAGGAAAAAAAATCCTGCTAAAAGGCAAAAGATTGAAGATATTCTAAATCCTACCGACATCTCAGTATCACCAACAACACCTCCAGCTGGGCCTCATAGCTTTATTGTTGAAAATCCTGCTCAGCCTGCTCCAGATCTTTCGCCTGTTATACGTAAGTTTACTGATGGGTTAACCAGTAATCCTGAACATGTTAGAGTGCCAACTCTCACAAGAGCTGGAAGCACTGCTTCTGAGCGATCGGGTCGAAATTAAATATATAAAAAACATTAGATTCCCGCCTTCGCAATGACGTAATGGAGAAACGACTATAATTTAAACTATCACACCACCCTCCCCCAACAACTATTCTTGCACTTCCTGCCATATTCCCTTATAACTTGCCCAGTCATAACCAATTGAAGAAGAACACTATGTCTGAAATCGTTCAAAAAGCATTAGCCTCCAACGCCTGGCCTTTTATCGAGGCGGAGAAAATATTGAAAAGAATAGGCGGTCAAACGCCGGAAAAAGGTTATGTGCTTTTTGAAACTGGCTATGGCCCTTCTGGTTTGCCACATATTGGCACATTCGGCGAAGTAGCCCGCACAACAATGGTCATCAATGCTTTCAAAGTTTTGGCGCCGGAAATTCCGGTGAAATTATTCTGCGTATCAGACGATATGGACGGCCTGCGCAAAGTGCCGGAAAATCTGCCTAATCAGGATATGATCCGCGCCAATCTAGGCAAGCCACTAACTGCAGTGCCTGATCCTTTCGGCACGCATGAGAGCTTTGGCCATCACATGAATAATCGCCTGCGCCAGTTTTTGGATACATTTAATTTTGAATATGAATTTAAGAGTGCAACCGATTGTTATAAAAGCGGTTTATACGATCGCAAACTGTTAGCTGTTTTGCAGAATTACGAAAAAATAATGAAAGTTATGCTGCCAACTTTGGGTGAAGAGCGTCAAAAAACATACAGCCCATTCCTGCCAATTTCGCCAAAAACAGGAATAGTTTTGCAGGTTCCGGTTTTGGAAACCAATAAGGAAAAAGGCACAATAGTTTTTGAGGATGAAGACGGCACAAGATGCGAAGTTCCGGTAACTGGTGGCCATTGCAAACTGCAGTGGAAACCAGATTTGGGCATGCGTTGGGCTGCGCTGGATGTTGATTTTGAAATGTATGGCAAAGACCATCTTTCCTCAGCACCGCTTTACACAACAATCTGCAATATCATTGGTGGCCGCGCACCTGAGCAGTTTATGTATGAATTATTTTTGGATGATAAGGGCGAAAAAATTTCCAAGTCTAAAGGCAATGGCCTAACAATGGAAGAATGGCTCCGTTATGCGCCCACAGAAAGCCTGTCATATTATATGTATCAAAGCCCGCGCAAGGCCAAGAAATTATATTTCGATGTCATTCCAAAAGCCGTTGATGAATATCTGACCTTCCTGGAAAAATTCCAAAACGAAAGTGATGAAGAAAAATTCAAAAACCCAATTTGGCACGTGCATGGTGGCAATGCACCAAAACCGGAATCCACAATCAGCTTTGCGTTGCTGCTAAATCTTGCCAGTGCTT
>CAZOKN010000028.1:0-24905 GCA_964580525.1 uncultured Rickettsiaceae bacterium | reverse complement strand
ATCACTACTGACGCTGAGGGATATATTATCGTAAAACCTGGAACTACCAGAACAAATATTGAAGGTGTTTTTGCTGCAGGCGATGTTCAGGATAAAGTTTATAGGCAAGCAGTGACTGCTGCCGGAACAGGATGCATGGCTGCGCTTGAGGCTGAGAAATTCATAGCGGCGCATGAAAAATAAAAGGTAAATTGCCTAGAAGGATTTGCTGTTGCCACCTCTTCCCATTTGTGAAGAGAGATGAATAGAGGCTTTTAAAACCTCTTCTTCTAATTCTTTGTCTGTGAAGCCTTGGGCGGCTAATTCTTTCAGCAAATATTGACGAAAAGTTTTAGAAAAGAGCCCTATATCGCCCCATATTTTTTTAGGTAATTTACCAGATGGTTTGTTTGCGACCATTCTTTAACCCTCATTATTTTCTGTACAAGCGTTCTCACACTCGTTAAGGCTTGAATATAAAGTTCTTAAAGACCGCTCGACCTTGCCTTTCGTTAAAACTCCAGGCTTTTTGCCGGTTCTAATAAAATCACGATATTCTTCTGAGAGGGCATCTGTTGCTTCCTCTATTTGTTTTACTAGTGGTTCAATAAACTCAAGTTGTGCAACGGGGTCAGCGACATCCGCATCTTCGACAGTGTCGATTAATTTCTCAGCTAAATCATAAAAACTTACGATTGTATGGTAAGTTTTTTCATATTTTTTTATATCTGAGTCAGAACTCATAATATTTCCCTAGTCTAAACGGCTATCATTCATAATAACATAAGCGCTAAATAACAAAATAGCAAAGAAGGGTTTATTATAATACAAAAAATTTTAGTCTACAAATAATTCTACGTTAATGCGTATAAGTTTTCAATCATGCACCATAATTTTATATCTTGTCTTGACCGTTTTTCTATATATAGTTTTTATTTATGGTAGATTTATTTAATAGTTCTAAAGATAATAAAAAGAAGGGTAGCAAGCCTGAGCAAAGCGGCTACACGGCAGAAGATATTGAAGTTTTGGAGGGTCTTGAGCCTGTGCGTCGCAGGCCGGGAATGTATATTGGTGGAACTGATGAAAATGCCATTCATCACCTGGTTTCCGAAGTTTTTGACAATTCTATGGATGAAGCTGTTGCAGGTTATGCAACGCGTATAGAAGTTGAGCTTATGAAAGACGGCAGTGTCCGTGTAAGCGATAATGGTCGAGGTATACCCGTTGATCCACATCCTAAATTTCCAAAACAGTCAGCGCTAGAAGTTATTATGACAACTCTGCATTCGGGCGGTAAATTTAGTAATAAGGTTTACTACACTTCCGGTGGATTACATGGTGTTGGTATATCTGTTGTAAATGCTTTGTCTGATTCTTTGACGGCTGATGTTGTGCGCGATGGAAAATTATATCGCCAGACTTTCTCTAAGGGAGCTCCTACATCAAAGTTGAAAGTTGTACGTGATGCTAAAAAAAGTGAGAAAGGTACAACAATAATATTCCATCCTGATATGGATATTTTTGATGATGGTATAAAATTCAAACCTGCTATTATGTATAAGCAGGCAAAATCAAAAGCATATTTATTTAAAGGGGTAGAGATCGGCTGGAAGTGCGATCCTTCGCAGATATCTGGTGGTAAAAATTCTGTTCCCGCGGAAGAAACTATACATTTCCCTAATGGTTTGGTTGATTATCTTGCAACGGCGGTTGATGAAAAAGATACAGTTACGAAAAAACCATTTGCTGGAGAGGTTGTATTTCCTGAAAAAGCGGGCAGAGTTGAATGGGCATTGCACTGGGCTTATTTACGCGATGTTACTTTACAATCATTTTGTAATACTGTTCCAACGCCGCAAGGTGGAACGCATGAGACAGGACTGAAGAGCTCTGTTCTAAAAAGTATAAAAGAATTTGGTGAAATTGTAGGAAACAAAAAAGCCTCCCTAGTTACTGCAGAAGATGCGTTTGATAATGTGAAAGGAATTTTATCGTTATTTATTCCTAATCCACAATTTCAAGGACAAACGAAAGATAAGCTATCCAATCGTGAAGTTATTAAATTGGTTGAGCACGCAGTTAAAGATCGTTTCGATCACTGGCTGAGCGAAAATAAAACTGAGGCTATGGAGCTTTTGGCATTTGTTGTTGATAGAGCAGAAGAACGTATCAGTAGAAGGCAGAAAAAAGAAATTACTAGAAAAAATCTTACGCAAAGAATTCGTTTGCCGGGTAAATTGGCTGACTGTACTAAGCAAACGCCTGAGGGTACGGAGATATTTCTTGTTGAGGGAGATTCGGCTGGTGGTTCTGCAAAAATGGCGCGTCTTCGCGAAACACAAGCGATATTGCCGTTACGTGGAAAAATACTTAACGTTGAAAGCGCTTCTCATGAAAAGATTCTGGGCAACCAGGAAATTGCTGATATGAATCTGGCGTTCGGTTGTGGCGTTGGTGAGGACTATTCTGAAGAAGATTTGCGCTATGAAAAAGTTGTTATAATGACGGATGCTGACGTTGATGGAGCGCATATTGCATCTTTGCTTATGACGTATTTTTTCAAATTTATGCCTGATCTTATCAGGGGAGGGCACTTGTATCTTGCCCAACCTCCTTTATTCAGAGTGACACAAGGTGCTAAGTCTTTTTATGCGGCTGATGAGAAAGAGAAAGATAAGTTGGTTAAAGAGCTTGAAAAGAGCAAGGGTAATATAGAAGTAGGGCGTTTCAAAGGTCTTGGTGAAATGACACCTTCGCAGCTTAAAGAAACTACGATGGATCCAACTAAGCGATCATTACTAAAAGTTATAATAAACGAAAAAAATCAAGAACTAGCGGCAGTCAGGGTTAACGAATTAATGGGCAAAAAGCCGGAACTCCGCTTTAAATTTATCACCGAGCAAAGCGAGCTTATGGATGAAGAATTTAAAGATAAGCTGGATGTTTAGATATTGTCTAAAATCTTTTGATTAATCCAATTTTATTAATATCCCTTCAATTCAATATCTTACAGTTATTGTTCTTTTGATCGCAATTGTTAATACAATTTATCATTTCTAATTACATTATAATAAAGCAACTTAAAATTAACATTAATGGGAAGTTGCTTAAAAGACACACTAGGTTAACTTTTTACATGAACTTTGCAATTTATAGTTCCAATTGCTGCTTTAAACGTTTAAGGGTTATATCTGGTTGATTTTCAACCAGGCGTTTTTGCCTATTGGTTGGAGGTAGCTCCTCTGATGTTTGGTGAAAGCGTTAATAATTTTTATAAAAATTGTTATTTTATTAACTTATATAAAGGTATTAAGATGATTAGAAAATCTTTGAAGAAAAACCTGCTGACGACAGCTTCGGTTGCCGCATTGGGTGCATTTGCTTCTGCAGGTGCAAACGCTGCGTCTCTGAGTACAGTTCTCGCTGGTGGTACTGCAAACGCTGGCTATACTTTGGATAGCAGCGATACAGTTACTGGTACGGTTGCTGACGCCGGTACAGCTACTAATAGCGTTGTACAAATTAAAAATGCTACTGCCTACACCTTAACGGTTTCTGCCACTACTGGTATTATCAGCGTAACTGATGATAGTGGTGGTGCTGATACAAACAAAAATTTCAGTGCTATAGAGACTGAAGCTACTCCTAATGCTAGTACTGCAATAGTAAATAATGGTACAATACGTCACTTATCTCCTACTGGTACTGCTATTGATATTAATCATGCAATTGATAGCATTGTTAACACAGGTACTATATCTGCTTTAACCACTGGTTCTGCAATTGATGTAGGAGCGAGTATTGCTGGGACTTCTGGTATTACTAATAGTGGTACTATACAATCCGGTGCAGGCGGTTCTGGTATATTAACAAGCGCTGCAGTTACTCTTAACATCACAAACAGTTCTGCTGGTGTTATAAAGAGTACAGGTAACGGTAACGGTATTAAAGTTGCTACTGGTGCTATGACTGGTGCTATTACTAACGCTGGTACAATTCAGGCAACTGGTGGTATTGGTATTAACGTAGACCAGGCTATTTCTGGTGGTATCATTAATACTGGTACTATCGCAGATACTACTACTGGTGTTGGTATCGATATAGCTGCTGCTGCAAATACAAACATTACAAATAGTGGTGCTTCGAGTGTTATTAGTACTGCTACTGGTGATGCAATTTTAGTCGCAGCTGCAACTGTTAATATTACAAACGGTGCATCTGGCGTTACAGGCTCACAAATTAAAGCTACTGGTGATGGTTCTGGTATCCGTACTAGCGGTGCTGTTACAGGTGATATTACTAACTGGGGTACTATTTCATCTGCTGGTATTGTTGGTAACACAGGTGCATCTATCTGGCTCGGTGGTACTTTAACTGGTAATATTTACAATAAATCGGGTGCTACAATATCTAACAGCGCTGCCGGTGCTGCTGTATACTTAGCTGCTGATGTGGCTGGTACTAGCGGTATAGTAAATGCTGGTACAATTACTGCTTCAGCTGCGAACGCTGCTTCTATAGGTGTTCAGGTTATAACAGCTGACCAAACAGTTGGCTTGACAAACACTGGTACGATCCAAGCGACTGCTGCTAGCGGTATTGGTGTTCAGACTGCCAAAAACCTTGCTATTACAAATAGCGGTACGATCTCTGCTACAACTGGTAGCGGTATTAACGTTAGCGGTACTAACTCAAAAACTATTACAAACAGTTCTGGTGGTACAATTCAGTCAACTGCTGGTACTGGTATAACTGTTGCTGCTACTTTAGGTAAGATCGACAACACTGGTACAATTAAAGACACTACAACTGGTACAGCGATCAACATCAATAACAGCGATATTACAAGTGGTATCGTGAACAATTCGGGTGGTGTGATATCTTCTGGTACTGGTATTGCTATTGACGTTGATACGAACGGTGTTGGTGTTCTTACAAACGCTGGTACAATTACCTCTGGTGCGACTGGTGACATTGATACTATAGATATTACTGGTGCTTCAGCTGGATTCTTGATAACAAATACTGGTACAATATCACAAACTGGTGCTACAGCTGGTGCCGATGGTTCTGCTATTAGCGTTGGTGCTGCGATAACTGGTGCTGGCGGTATATTAAACTCTTCTGGTGGTACAATCTCAATCACAAGCGCTAATAATACTTCTGCTGTAATTACAACAGGTGACGTAGTGCTTGGTGTTGGTATTACTAATAATGGTACAATTAGCCATGCTGGTGGTGCTACCTCTACAGCGATTGATTTATCTGCTAATGATAGCCAAGCTACAGCGATTGTGAATACTGGTACTATAACTGGTCAGATAAAATTAGGTACTGCTAATACGTACACTCATACCTCTGGTACTTTAACTGGTGCTATAACTGGTGATGGCGGTGCTGAAACTGTAACTATGACTGCTGGTACTATAACTGGTAATATATCTATGGGTGCTGGTGCTGACGTACTGACATTTAATGGTGGTACAATTAGTGGTAATATTGATTTGGGTGGTAACAACAACGATACCATCAACTTTGGTGATGCTGCTGCTGATGAAATCACATTCACTGGTACTTTAGCGTACGATGATATGGTTGCTAAGTACGGTACTACAACGTTGACTGGAGTGTTTACTGGTGATGCTGGCTCAACTATAACAGTTAATTCTGGAGCTACTTTGTATGTTCAATCTACAAGTTCTAACGCTGCAGCAACTACTATTAACGGTACGTTGCAAATTGGAGCTGGTAAAGTTTTAACATCTGGTACTACAGTTGCACTTAACGACACTTTGACTATTGATGTAACAACTGCTGCTGCAGGAACTACAACAAATGGTCAATTGGTTTCTTCTGGTGCTGTTACTTATGGTGCTGCAGGTCAGATTGCCGTAAATTATACAGGTTCTGGTTATCAGGGTGCTGCGACTATTACTAAAGCTGTTGACGCCGGTGGTGCTAGAGCGGGTAGTTATACTGCGAGCAAAACTCTTACTGATAATTCATACGTTCTTAAGTTTACTCAAGAATCAAATGGAACTGATGATATAGATATTGGTATAACTCGTGAACATACTCTGCAATCATCTTCTACTTTGGGTAACCAAGCAGGTGTTGGTACGGCTTTAGAAGCTATAGGAGCTGCTGGTGATTCGGGTCTAGATTCTATCCAAGGTTCTTTACAAGCTCTTGAATCGGCTTCTGCAATTGAGTCTGCTCTTGAAACTTTAACTCCAGATGTTTCTGGTGCTATAGATCAAGCTGCCGATCTTGCTAACGATGCTGCTATTGATTCAATCGAAGCTCACATGGATATGGCTCGTAACGATGCTGACGGTACTGGTATTGCTACTGGTAGCAACGGTGCTAACAGCGGTATTTGGGCTCAAGGTTTTGGTACTGCGTCTGATCAAGGTGATCGTGATGGTGTTGCTGGATATCAAGCAAATACAGGCGGTTTCGCATTGGGTGCTGATACACTTGTTACAGATCAGGCTCGCGTTGGTATTAGCTTTGCTTATGCTAACAGCTCTTCTGAGTCTCAGAATACTGAAGCTGATATCGACAGCTACCAAGGTAGCGTTTACGGTAGCTATGACTACGGTAAATGGTTCAGCGAAGGTTTAGCTGCTTTCACTTACAACAAAAATTCTACAGATCGTACTTTGTTCAACGGAACTATAGCAAGTGCTGATTTTGACGGTCAGCAATATACTGCTAAAGTTGGTGGTGGATATAAGATTGATGTTCAAGGTGGTTTGAAAGTAACTCCTAGAGCTTCATTGAAGTATACATTTGTTACTACTGACAGCTACTCTGAAACTGGAACCGCTCCTCACTTGAATGTTGACACTGCTGACAGAAACATCTTGAAATCAAGCATCGGTGTTGATTTAGCTTATCCAATCGTTGATGGTGGTATAACTTATGTACCAAAGATCAATGCTGCTTGGATGTATGACTTCATTGGTGATGAGCAAGAAACTACATCTGAGTTTGCTTCAGCTGCAGGCACTTACTTTACTACAACAGGTGCTGATGTTGCTCAAAGCTCATTTAGATTGGGTGCTGGCTTAGATGTTATGGCTCAAGATAACGTAACTGTGTCTGTGGATTATAATTGGGATTCTAAAGAAGACTACAATTCACATACAGGATCTTTGAAAGCTCGTTTTGCCTTCTAATTTAGTTTAGTTGGTTTAAACAAGAGATTGGCCTCTGCAGAAATGCAGAGGCCTTTTTCTTTGAATATTGATCTAATATTTAATTTAGTATTAAAAAGTTTATAATGATTGACTTTAATTCACCCTTTAGTTATCAATTTATTCGTGTGTAAATTTATATTTTGAGGCTTTTATATGGAATCTTTAGCAAAAAAACAAAGTGTGAGTGAGTATGATCAGGTTCCTTATGAGAGTTATCCATATCCAATTTCTCAAATCGATAATTTATACACAATAGGAAAACTTTTTGGTCTTGGACCCGTTAGTCCTAAGCAATGTAAGGTTTTGGAAATTGGTTGTGCAAGTGGTGGTAATATTATTCCTATGGCTTTGCAATTTCCTAAAAGTGAATTTGTGGGAATTGATTTATCTAAAGTACAAATAGAAAAAGGTGAAGCGGAAGTAAAATCACTCAGTATTAATAATTTATCTTTAAAAACACTATCTATAATGGATATTAATAAGGATTTTGGTGAGTTTGATTATATTATTGCGCACGGAATAATTTCTTGGGTGCCGCCGGAAGTTCAAGATAAAATATTTAGAATATGTTCAGATAACCTCTCACAAAAGGGTATAGCTTACATCAGTTATAATACTTTACCTGGTTGGAATATGATAAAAAGCATTAGAGAAATGATGCTTTATCATACTAACAAATTTACTAATGTTGCAGATAAAGTTAAACAGGCAAAACTCTTGCTTGAATTTATTAAAGATAATAATGAAGGGGTAAATTCTTCTTATACAAAAGTTATAGAGGATGAACTTGTACTTCTGAAAGATCAGCCTGATTCCTATATAGCTCATGATCATTTGGAAACAAATAATTATCAGTTTTACTTGAGTGAATTTGTAGAGAAAGCTGGTCAGGTTGGATTACAGTATTTAGGTGATGCCACCGTTCCTACCATGTTTACAGGTAATTTTCCTACTAAAGTGCAGGAAGTGTTAAAACAAGTGGCTCACGATTCTGTGCGTTCCGAACAATATGTAGATTTTTTGAAGAATAGAAGATTTAGAAGCACCTTATTGTGCAAAAACGATAATATTCTTAATAGGAATATTAAAGCTGATCTTGTAAAAGAATTTACTATTTTGAGTAATGTTTCTGAAGATAAAAATAGTAAAGATGTTGAAATTGAAAATAATGGTGAGGTTTCTTTTTCTGCTCCTAATGGTGTTAATTTTAAAACAAAAAATAATATTGCAATTACAGCTCTGAGAATAATAGAGGAAAATAAATTTGGTTATTTAAGTGTGACTGATTTGCTTGAAGAAGTTTCTAAAAGAATAGGAAAAAACTTTAGTGAGGAGTCTATAGAACGATCAGTATGTGATTTAGTTCTTAGATTATTTTTATCTGGTGGAATGAATTTAAGTTCGTTTTCTAAGAAGATTGCTAAGAAAATTTCAACTAAGCCTAAAGTTTCAAGATTAGCTATTCGCCAAGCACAAACATCTAATTGGATTACAAACGAGAAATCAGACAAGGTTCCGGCAGATTTATTTTCTTGTTTCGTTATAAGATATCTTGATGGAAGTAATAATATTGATGATTTAACAGCAAAAATTAGGAAGCATGTCGAAGCAAAAGAAATTATTCTGTGGCAAAATGAGCAGCCATTGCAAGTTGTTGATGATAATTTTTTAAAGCAAATGATTAAAAATGTTTTGGATAGTTTGTCTAAGAATTTTTTGTTGATAGGCTAATGATTGTAAAAAATTTTGTTTTGGTATCACTCGGTTGCGTAGTTTTTCTATCTGCTTGTTATAGTAGACGGATTAATTTAGCGGATAGTGTTGTACGAGAGTATAGTTTTGTAAAAGAAATTATAAAAACAAATACTTTTAAACTTACTACTTATTCAAGAGTGTCAGAAAAAGGCAAGCCTGTTGATGTTTATATAGAAGGTGATGGGTTTGCCTGGGCAAGTCGTGGTAAGTTATCTGTAGATCCAACTCCGACAAAGCCTATGGTGCTTGAATTAGCCGGAAAAGATGATTCAGCAAATGTTTTATACATAGCAAGGCCTTGTCAGTATACCAACCTTAAAGAAGATCAATTTTGTAATTCAAAATATTGGTCATCCGATAGATTTTCTAAAGAAGTTATAGACTCGGTTAATGATGCTATAACTCACTTTGTTAATAAATATGAAATAAAAGGTGTTAATCTAATTGGATATTCTGGTGGCGGCGCTGTAGCTACGATTATTGCAGCGCAAAGAAAAGATGTGTTAAGTCTGAGAACTGTGGCAGGGAATTTGGATCATGTTGAGGTTAACAAATATCATAAGGTTACCCAGCTTACCAATTCGCTTAACGCTATAGATTATGCAGATAAATTATCGAATTTGCCACAATACCATTTCTCTGGTGGTGAAGATAAGATTGTGCCGATTTTTATAGCAGAGAATTTTGCAGAAAAAGCTGAGAAAGGAAATAAATGTGTTAAGGTTGCTGTAGTAAAAGGAGTTGGACATGAGAAGGGATGGGTAGAGAATTGGAAATATTTATTATCACAACCTGTAGTTTGTGGCAGTGGTAAATAGTATTTAGTTGATTGTTATACGCAGGTTGCGTATATATTTTATTGAACATTCAAGATGGAGTTTTTATGAAGAAATCGAATAATGGTCTGGTGACGGGCCTGATTGCGTTGGTGGTGGTAGGCGGTGTTGCGGCTGTCGCATTTTTTACTATGGGTAATAATACATCAAAAGTTAAAGATGGAACGATTGTTGCACATGTTAATGGTAAGCCTATCTATAGCTCTGAAGCTGAAGCTCAGCTTAATGTTTTGACAGGTGGTAAGAAAACTCCTGGTTTCGCAGCATTAGATGAAAAATCAAGATACGTAGTTATCAAAGAGATTGCAGCACAAAAGTTGGTTTTGGCTGAAGCGTATAAAAAGGGAATTGATAAAACTGATGCAGTAAAAGAAAAGTTGTCTGACATTAGAGATAAACTTGTTAAAGAAGAATTTATTGCAGAGATGGCAAAAGATGCAGTTAATGATGCTAGTATAAAAGCACGTTATGATGATTTGGTTACGAAATTAAAAGGAAGAGATCAGGTTAAAGTTAGGCATATACTTGTGAATACTGAAGAAGAAGCTAAGAAGATTGAAGAGAAATTGGAAAAATCTCAATCATTCGAGAGTCTAGCTAAATCTGAATCTATCGATAAGTCTACATCTTCTAAAGGTGGTGATTTGGGATATTTAATTACTGGTAACATGATTAAAGAATTCGAAGATGCAATTAAGAACATGAAAGCAGGAGAAGTCTCTCCTCCTGTTAAAACTAATTTGGGTTGGCATGTTATTAAGCTAGTTGAGAAAAAACCTGCGGAAGCAGCTCCTTTTGATAAAATTAAAGATAGGCTTTCTCAGGAAGTTGCAGCAGAAGCAGTACAAAGCTATGTTAGTAAGCTGTTAGATAAGGCTGAAATAGAAGTTGCTTCTATTGATGACTTGAAAGCCAATGGTGATTCTAAGGAAGAATCTAAGACGGAAGCTGGTGATAAGAAGGCTGATGAATCTAAATCGGATGAAGGTAAGTCTGCTAAGGCTGAAGAAAAGAAAGAAGAATCTACTAAGTCTGCTGAAAAGGCTAAAGAGAGTCATTCTGACAATAAGAAATCTACTAAAAAGTAGTTTTCTACAAAAATTATGTATATTAAAATAGGGTTGGTGTTTGCCGAACCCTATTTTTTTGTATGCTTGTATTTAATAATACTTATAGCCTTCTGATTTATTAAATAATGGATGCTCCGATGATAAAAAAAGTTGCAGTACAGATGGATCCTATTGAGTCGATCAGGTTTGAAACTGACTCATCGTTTATATTCTCTCTTGAAGCGCAAAAGAGAGGCTATGAGTTATTCTATTATCAGCCAAAGAATCTTTATATGAAAAATGGTGAAGTTATAGCCAAGGCTCAAAAAATTAAATTGAAATATGACCCAAAAGATTATTTTAAATTAGGTGAAGACATTACTATTTCTTTATCAGATATGGATGTTGTCCTAATGCGCCAGGATCCGCCTTTCGATATGAACTATATAACATACACTCATTTTCTAGAGAAAATTCATCCTAAAACTTTTGTGGTTAATAATCCTTCCGAAGTTAGGAATTGTCCGGAAAAATTATTTGTTTGTGATTTTAAGGAGTTTGTTCCACCCACTATTATCTCTGCCAATGTTGATAGCATAATGGAATTTGCCAAGGAATATAAAGATGTTGTTATAAAGCCATTATATGCCTTCGGTGGACGCGATGTTTTCCATTTAACTAAAGAAAAAAACAAGCGGGCAAAAATCAAATTTCTTTTGAAGAAATATAATACTCCGATAATTGCACAGAAATTTTTACCTGGCGTTATCAAGGGTGATAAGCGTGTTATATTTATCAACGGCGAGGTTGTGAGCATGCTAAACAGAGTACCAGCGAGTGGAACCATTCTTTCCAATATAGCTGCAGGTGGTCATGCAGAAAAAACTACCTTATCGAAACGTGAAATGGATATCTGTTCTGCCGTTGGGCCAGAGCTGAAAAAGCGTGGACTTATTACTGCCGGAATTGATTTAATAGATGGCTATGTTACTGAAATAAATGTCACCTCGCCAACCGGTTTCCACTTGCTTAACAGAATGCATGGAATAAAGCTGGAAGAAAATTTCTGGGATGCTGTTGAGGGAATTATTGGTTAGTTTTTTCTTTTCTTAAATTTTGCCCCATTCTTTGCAATAAAATTAGGATTCTCAAATTCTTTTTTGCCATATAAAAATTCCGAGCCATCTATGTTTTCAACCTTACCGCCAGCTGCTGCAAGTATGGCATGTCCGGCTGCTATATCCCATTCCATGGTTCTGCCGAAACGTGGGTATAAATCAGCCAATCCTTCTGCGATCAGACAGAATTTAATGGAGCTGGAGGCTGATACTATATCTTTAATATTTTCTATCGAATTTATATATTCATCTGTTTCAAAAGTTCTGTGCGAAAGGCTGGCTACAACAATATGGCCTCCACCCATGTCTGGTCTAACCCTTATCTCAACAGGTAGATTATTACCTATTTGTTTATAGGCATTTCCATCTTCTGCGGTGAAATAACCAGTTTCCTGCGCTGGAACATATATTGCTCCGCCAATTGTTTTGCCATTTTCGATAAGCGCAATATTGACCGTAAATTCGCCGGTTTTTTTGATATAGCTTTTTGTGCCATCAAGTGGATCAACCAACCAGAATTTCCCACTCTTTGCGGCTATTTTATTTTCATCTTCGCTATTTTCTTCCGATACCACAGGAATTTCTGGTGTAAGTTCATGCAATCTTTTTACAATAAATTTATTTGCTTCCAGATCTGCCTGTGTAACTGGCGATTCATCTTGTTTTAAAAGCACCTCGACCTTGCCGGTGTAATAACTCATTATGATCTCGCCGGCTTTTTTTGTTATGTAATAAATCTCAGATGCATATTTGGAATAAGTCATATTTGCCTTTATTTATTTTTGTGGGAACAGTGTATTAGTGTAGAGCCTAACTGTAAAGTGTAGTAAATTTCATTTTTATTTAGTTTAAAATTTAAGGCCATTATCAATGCAATGGACAAATCAGGCAATAATTCTTTCTGCTACTAAATACGGAGAATCCTCTGGAATTGTAACTATGTTAACTTCTGAGCATGGTTTATGTAAGGGGCTAGTGCGCGGAATAACTGGTAAAAAACAATGCGGAATATATCAAACGGGAAATCTTGTTGAAGCAACCTGGAACGCCAGACTAGCAGAGCATTTGGGTAATTTCTCATCTGAAATAATAAAATCGAATGCTGCGCTTATATTAGATAGTAAGGAAAAATTATCTGCTTTGGTGGCAATATCCTCATTATTGGAAAAAACTTTGCCAGAGCGTGATCCAGCACCTGATATTTTTTTTGGTATGATAACTTTTCTAAGTTCTTTGACTGCAGATGTTAAATGGATAAAGGATTATATTTTTCTAGAACTGAATTTACTTTCGCATCTTGGTTTTGGTTTGGATTTAAGCTCTTGTGCTGCGACAGGAAGTTATAATAATTTAACCTATATTTCCCCAAAATCTGGACGTGCAGTTTCACAAGAAGCTGGAGAGCCTTATAAAGAAAGGCTTTTCAAAATTCCTTATTTTTTAATAAATGGTGAAGAGAAAGAAAATTTGGAAGAAATAAATAATGCCCTTGCAATTTGTGCCTATTTCCTTGAAAAATATGTATTCAAACCACATAATACACAAATGCCTGTGGCAAGTATTAGGTTTAGAGAAACAATCAAACACTACATGATGGAAAAAGAAACAGCGTGAGTAAAAAAACAAAAGAACCACAGAGTGAAGGCAAAATTATAGATGTTGATTTCAGCAAGGCGCTGGGAGAACGTTATTTATCTTATGCTCTTTCAACGATAACTTCCCGCTCTCTTCCCGATGTTAGGGATGGTTTGAAGCCTGTACACAGGCGTTTGCTTTATGCAATGTTGCAATTAAAACTTGATCCTAAATCTGGTTTTAAGAAATGTGCGCGTGTAGTTGGTGACGTAATCGGTAAATATCACCCGCATGGTGATGTTGCCGTTTATGATACTTTGGTCAGATTGGCGCAAAGCTTTGCCGTGCGTTACCCACTTGTTGATGGTCAGGGAAATTTTGGTTCCATAGATGGGGATAATGCTGCGGCAATGCGTTATACGGAAGCAAGACTGACAGAAGTTGCTGTTGCTCTGATGCAGGATATTGAAAGCGATACTGTAGAATTTCGTCCAACTTATGATGGTAGCGAAGAAGAGCCGGTTGTTATGCCTGCGAATTTTCCAAATCTTCTTGCTAATGGTTCTGAGGGTATTGCTGTTGGTATGGCGACTAGCATACCTCCGCACAATCTTGGGGAGCTTTGTGATGCTTTATTGCATTTGATAAAGCATCCTAATGCTAAAGCCGAAAAAATGGTTGATTTTATTCCGGGTCCAGATTTTCCGACAGGTGGGATTTTGGTAGAGCCGCGTGAAAGTATAATAAGAAGTTATCAGACGGGCAGGGGATCTTTCCGCTTGCGCGCAAGGTGGAACAAAGAAGAATTAAGCCACGGTATGTACCAGATTGTGATCACGGAAATTCCGTATCAGGTACAAAAGTCAAAACTTCTTGAGAGAATAGCTGAATTACTAAAAGAGAAAAAATTATCTTTACTTGATAATCTGCGGGATGAATCTACTGAAGATATTAGAATAATAATAGATCCAAAAAGCCGCATGGTTGATGCTGAAACCTTAATGGAATCACTCTTCAAGATGACGGATCTGGAAGTGCGTATTCAGCTTAATATGAACGTTCTGAAAAAAAATGGTACGCCGGAAGTTTTGCCTATTCAGGATGTTCTGAAAGCTTTTCTTGAGCATAGGATTGATGTGCTTATCAGGCGGTCAAAATATCGCCTGGATAAAATTGACCATCGTTTGGAAGTTTTGGGCGGCTTGTTGATAGCATATTTGAATCTTGATGAAGTTATCAAGATTATTAGGGAAGAAGAAGATCCTAAAGCTAAAATGATGAAAAAATGGAAGCTAACGGAAATTCAGGTTGAAGCGATTTTGAATATGCGTTTGCGTTCATTACGCAAACTGGAAGAATTTGAAATTAAAAGGGAGCATGATCAGCTTTCTGCCGAGAAAAAGGAACTGAAATCATTGTTGGCTAATGAAGATAAGCGTTGGGCTGTGATTTCGGAAGAAATAAAAGAATTAAAGAAAAAATTTGGTCAAGCTACTGTTCTTGGTAAACGTCGTACTGATTTTGCTGATGCGCCTGTTGGTCAGGTGATTTCTATAGAAGCATTTGTTGAAAAAGAGCCTATTACAATTTTCTGTTCTGAAAAAGGCTGGCTAAAAGCTCTTAAAGGTCATAATGAAGATTTTTCAAACGTAAAATACAAAGAAGGTGATAAGGAAAAATTTACCCTGAAGGGCTATACGACTGATAAGTTGCTTGTATTTGCAAGCGATGGTAAATTTTTCACTATTGGCTGTAACAATATTTCTGGTGGTAAAAGCTTCGGTGAGCCTCTGAATCTTATTGTTGATATGGGTGATAATACAAGCGTGGTTGATTTGCTTATTTATCATGAGGACCAAAAACTATTGCTAGCTTCAGATAGTGGCCGTGGCTTCCTAGTTGATTCTGCAGATGTTTTGGCTCAGACGAAAAACGGTAAGCAGGTTTTAAATGTTTCTGAAGGTAACAAAGCTTTATCTTGCCAGGTCGTAGATGGCGATCACGTTGCTGTGATAGGTGAAAATAGAAAAATGTTAGTTTTCAAACTTGATGAAATTCCAGTTATGAAAAAAGGGCAGGGTGTTACCTTGCAAAAATATAAAATGGGAAGATTGTCTGACGTTAAGATATTTAAAATCGCAGAAGGTTTGACGTGGCAGTTAGCAACTAAAGATAAAACAGAGAAAAATGTTACTGAATGGTTAAATAAACGTGGCGCGCCCGGTAAATTGCCGCCAGCTGGATTTCCTAGAACAAACAAATTTTCCTGATTAATATGACTTTGCAGCGTAAAATAAAAAGGGCAAAGAAGAAAAAATCCAGTAAGGGCAGTAGTCATAACGAACAACTTCAAAAAATAATGGATGCGGCTGTTGGTTATCACAAATCCGGAGATATAGAAAAAGCTACAATTCTTTACAAAAAAATTCTCGAAGTATTGCCCAATAATGCAGATATTTTGCATTTGCAGGGAGTGGCCGAATATCAAGCAGGAAATCTTTCCAATGCTGTGAGTATGATTGTAAAAGCAATAAGCTTAAATCCTGATGTACCAGCATTTTATAATAATCTAGGTAATGCTTTGTTGGGGTTGCAGGAAAAAGAAGAAGCAGTTAAGGCTTATAAAAAAACCCTACAACTTGATCCTCTAAATATTGGAGCAATAAATAATATTGGTGCCGCACTGCATGAGCTTGGACAATGGCAGGAGGAAATTCAATATTATAAACAAGGTTTGCAAATAAACCCCAATGATTTTGCATTGTTGAATGAGTTAGTTAAAACTCAGAGTGATGCTTGCGATTGGGATGGACTTGATGCCAATATAAATAAGCTTATAGAAGCTACAAAAAACTCGTTATCTGGCAATAAGGCGGCGCCTCTGTCGCCATATCATTCATTATCTATCCCCATAGATTTATCTTTGCAGAAAAAATTGGTGGAAACTTATGTTGAGAAAAAGTTTGGTCATATCAAACCTGCTTTTGAATTGAATAAATCTAAAAAAGAAAAACTAAAAATCGGCTATGTTTCATCAGATTTCCGTAATCATCCAACAGCACATTTGATGAATGGTTTGTTTAAGTTGCACGATCGCAATAAATTTGAAGTTTATACATTTGCAATGAATCCTGAGGATGGAAGTTCGTATAGAAAATCTATTAAGGAAAATAGTGACCATTTTATAGAAATTGCAGGGATTAATTCAGTAAAGATTGCTGAGTTAATAAATGGTTACGGTATTGATATTTTAGTTGATGTTATGGGGCACATACAAAATTCCAGGCCGGAAATTTTTGCTATGCGCCCGGCGCCTGTACAAATAAATTTCCTGGCTTATCCTGGAACAACAGGCGCCAGATTTATAGATTATCTAGTTACAGATCACATAGTCATTCCTCAGGAAAATGAAGAATATTATAGTGAAAAGCTTATTTTTATGCCTGATACATATTTTGTAACTGACAATAAGCAGCTTATATCTCGGCCAAAAACAAAAGTAGAATATGGATTGCCTGAGGATAAATTTATCTTCTGCTGTTTTAATAAAACTAACAAAATAGATGCGAAAGTTTTTGCAGTGTGGTTGGAAATATTAAAAGCAGTGCCTGACAGTGTTTTGTGGTTGCTTAGCGATAATGATTTTGTAAAAGATAATTTAAGAAAATATGCAGCGAAAAAGAATATTTCGCCAGAGCGAATAATTTTTGCAAGTCGTATGCCTAAAGAAGAACATTTAGCACGTTATAAAGTTGCTGACTTATTTTTGGATTGTTTTGCAGTAACGGCACACACCACTGCAGTAGATTGTCTTTGGGCCGGATTGCCTATAATCACCTTGCTTGGGGATAGAATTATTTCTCGTGCTTCGGCTAGTATTTTAAAAGCATGCAATATGCAGAAGCTAGTTGCAAAAAATATTGATGAGTATAAACAAATAATACTTTCCTATGCCAATGATTCTAAGTTATTGAATAATTTGAAAAAAGAATTATCCTATGGTTTGTTTTCTACTGCCTTGTTCGGCACAGAAAAATATGTAAAAAATCTTGAAGAGGCTTATTTAAAAACCTTTGATATTTATTCGTCTAACAAAGAAATCAAAAATATAGAAATAGGGTAATCATGTCGCTATTTAGTAACCCGGTTAAAGATGCAAAAAAAATTCAGGAGACAATTGATTATAGAGTTTTAAAAGCTGCCTGGGATAGCTTTTCACAGATACAAATGGGTAATTTTGTACTCTCTTATAAAGTGCCAACGCCGGCGTGGTTTGCCCTTTCCGCAATCAGAAATTATAACGGAGATTTAAATAAGTTTGAGGAAAATGAGCTGCACTTGCTGCAAGCTATAAAAACAGTGAATAAAGCTTATGATGAAATTGTGGCTGCTCTTGAAAATCACTCAAACGACGAAGAATTGGCTAGGCATATCATCAACACTCATCCTAATTTACAGCAGGCAATTCCAAGAGAATATGACAATGTTGGAAAAATAAATAGCTACATTATTAAAGTTATAAAACAATATCAGGCTATGCTTTCTGCTTTTTACACGAAGCACAAAAACAAGATAGATAAGGTTCTGCTTAAGCTTGATAAGCAATCACAGCCTGTAGAAGATATAGGTAATTGATTACAGGTGAATTTTTAAGCTGCTACTTGCGCTCTAACCTGCGAAATTGCTTCATCAACTTTATCAACATTAGAACCACCAGTCTGTGCAAAATTTGGTTTGCCACCAGCACCTTTTGCTCCGAGAATTTCTGTTGAGCTACGCACAAGTTCTACAGCATTTATTTTTGTAGTTAAATCATCACTGACTGCAACAATCAGAGAAGCCTTGCCTTCAAAAGACGCACCAACAGCGACAACGCCAGAACCAATTTGTTTTTGTAAATCGCCAACTATATCACGTAGATCTTTTGCCGAAATTTCACCAAAATTCTTACCTATGAAATTTATGCCATTAATGTTTTCTTTTTCAGTAGATGAGTTTCCACCGGAGCCACCAATTGCAGCATCTTTTTTGGCTTTTGCTAAATCTTTTTCGAGTTTTCTTCTATCTTCTATAAGAGCATTTACACGCACTACTACGTCATCAGATGATGATTTTAATAAGCCTGCAATTTCCACTAGCCTGCTTTCATTTTCTCTAACATAAGCAAGCGCTGCTTCACCAGTTAGAGCTTCAATACGTCTTATTCCAGCTGCAATTGCGCTCTCTGAAACTATTTTAAAGCAGCCTATATCCCCTGTACGTTTAACGTGTGTACCGCCACAAAGCTCAACAGAGAAGTCCTTTTCTCCTGCAAGACCCATATTAACTACACGCACTTCATCACCGTATTTTTCGCCAAATAAAGCCATGGCACCAGCCTTAATGGCATCTTCTGGTGGCATTAGTCTTGTGCCTACTTTTGTATTTTGTCTGACTATGTTATTTACTATTTGTTCAGCGCGGACTAATTCTTCACGCGTAATTGCTTTTGGATGATTAATATCAAAACGCAATCTTTCTTCTGAAACTAATGAGCCTTTTTGTGTAACGTGATCGCCTAAAACTTCACGTAGAACTTTGTGTAAAATATGAGTTGCTGAGTGATTGGCGCGGATTTTATCGCGCCTTGTTTTATCAACATTGGCAGAAATAATATCGCCGGATTTAATTTTTCCGCTGACAACTTTGCCAACATGCACATGCAAATTGCCGAGAACTTTTTTAGTGTCAGTAATTTCAATTTTGCAGCTATCGTTGGAAATCATTCCGCAGTCACCAGCTTGGCCACCAGATTCTCCGTAAAATGGTGTTTGGTTTAGTACGATAGACACTTCTTCGCCATTTGTGGCTTGAGCTACAATTTTGCCATCTTTGATTATATCAATAATTTTTGCTTGTGCGCTTAGAGCTTCATAGCCCAAAAATTCAGTGGCACCTGTTTTTTCGCGCACTTCAAACCAGATCTCATCAGTAGCCTGAGCTCCAGAGCCTTTCCATGCAGCTTTTGCACGTTTTTTTTGTTCAAGCATTGCTGCCTGGAAACCTTTCTCATCAACACCAATATCGCGCGTGCGTAAAATATCTACCGTTAAATCATAAGGGAAGCCGTAGGTGTCGTAGAGTTTAAATGCTACATCGCCGGAAAGTATTCCTCCTTTGTTTAAGTTAGAGCTTTCTTCATCTAGCAATTTTAAGCCTCTATCTAAAGTCTCTCCAAAGCGCTCTTCTTCTAACTTGATAATTTCAGTCACTAGGGATTGCGCTCTTTTTAGTTCAGGATAGGCTTCGCCCATTTCGTGGACAAGTGTTGGTACGAGTTTGTATATTACAGGATCTTTGCATCCTAAAGTGCGCGCATGGCGCATGGCGCGACGCATTATACGGCGTAGTACATAGCCACGGCCTTCATTTGAAGGCATAACGCCGTCTGCCAGCAAAAAGCTGATAGAACGGAGATGGTCTGCTACAACGCGGTGTGATGCGATATGGTTTACATCTTCATTACCTATGATATTTTTTGAAGCACCAATCAAAGATTGAAACAAATCAATATCATAGTTATTATGTTTGCCCTGTAATATTGCAGAAATACGCTCAAGGCCCATTCCTGTATCTATTGATGGAGCTGGTAATTTATTACGTTCGCCAGAAGACATTTGCTCATATTGCATGAACACTAGATTCCAAATTTCAATAAATCTGTCGCCATCTTCATTGGCCGAACCTGGAGGACCGCCAGCAACTTTATCACCATGGTCAAAAAATATCTCAGAACAAGGCCCACAAGGTCCAGTATCACCCATCGCCCAAAAATTATCATTTGTTGGAATTCTAATGATTCTGTCTTCGGATAATCCTGCGATTTTTTTCCATAAAGCAAATGCTTCATCGTCAGTGTGGTATACTGTAACCAACAATTTATCTTTTGGCAGACCAATTTCTTTTGTTAATAATTCCCAGGCATGTTCAATTGCACCTGCTTTAAAATAATCACCAAATGAAAAATTACCCAGCATTTCAAAGAAAGTATGGTGACGGGCTGTATAGCCTACGTTATCAAGGTCATTATGCTTACCGCCAGCCCGCACGCATTTTTGCGAGCTTGCCGCGCGCTTATAGGGACGCGTTTCATTTTGCGTGAATACATCTTTAAACTGCACCATGCCTGCATTGGTGAACATCAATGTTGGGTCATTGTGCGGAACAAGAGGCGACGATGATATTACCTCATGCCCGTTATTTTTAAAGTAATCGAGAAATTTTGAACGAATCTGGTTTACTGAATGCATAATCAATTTTCTTTAAAGTAAGCTATATTGATAGCTTACTTCTTATCCTTACCTTCTATATAACATTACTTAAAACGCAACCGCTTCTTCTTTTTCAGCTACTTCTTCAGACTCAGGACCACCGATAGCAACTAAACCACCAGCATTGCTGCGGATTTTTGCTTCAATTTCATCAGCAACAGCAGGATTTTCCTTTAGGTACTTACGAGCATTTTCTTTACCCTGACCAATTCGTGTGCCACCATAAGAGAACCATGAGCCAGCTTTTTCAACGATATTTGCTTTAACACCTAAGTCAATTAACTCGCCAGTTTTTGAAATACCTTCTCCATAAAGAATATCAAATTCAACCTGTCTGAACGGAGGTGCAACTTTGTTTTTAACAACTTTTACGCGGGTTTGGTTACCAACGATTTCTTCTTTATCTTTCAGTGCACCAATTCTTCTGATATCAAGCCTTACAGAGGCGTAGAACTTCAGGGCGTTACCACCTGTTGTAGTTTCAGGATTGCCGAACATAACACCTATTTTCATACGAATCTGGTTAATGAAGATTACTGTGCAGTTTGTACGGGAAACTGAGCCGGTAATTTTACGTAGAGCCTGACTCATCAAACGAGCTTGTAGGCCCATGTGCGAATCGCCCATCTCGCCTTCAATTTCAGCTTTTGGAGTAAGTGCGGCAACTGAATCCACAATCACAACATCTACAGCGCCAGAGCGCACCAACGTATCAGCAATTTCTAGAGCTTGCTCACCATTATCAGGCTGAGAAATAACTAAGTTATCAATATCAACGCCAAGTTTTTTTGCATATGATGGATCAAGCGCATGTTCAGCATCTATAAAGGCGCATGTGCCGCCAGCTTTTTGTGTTTCAGCTGCTATGTGCAGTGTAAGTGTTGTTTTACCTGAGCTTTCAGGACCAAAAATTTCTATGATACGACCTTTAGGTATACCGCCAATGCCAAGTGCCATATCTAAACCCAAAGAGCCAGTAGATATAGCCTCAATTTTCATTGATTCTTGCTGGCCGAGTTTCATAACAGAGCCTTTGCCGAATGTTCTTTCTATTTGTGCTAAAGCTGAATCGAGTGCTTTTTGTTTGTTATTATCCATGACCTATACCTTTTTAATCTAAATTATTTCTTACTCTTCCAGAAGAGATAGCTATACAAAAGTTAACTCAACTTATCTATAGTTAATTTTCTATAAGCCAAAGTTCACTTGTCTGTAAATTATTATCCATTTCATATTCTACGATATCACTGTCTATCAGGCCGACAGTAGCTCTTTCTATTGTTTTTACATCACTTAAGCCTTTAGCCTTGCATTTCTCGACAAGCTGATTAGGGGTTATCATCTTATCACGGCCATAGCAGCCATTTTCTTTAAGTACTTCAAAGACTATGGTTTCATTTTTATTCATTATATTTTCTCCACTTTATCTTCAAATGCTTTTAGAATTTTTTGCATGAAAGAATTATCTTGCACTTCAAGGCCGGAATCTGCAGCTTTTCTTATATCTTCTTTTATAGGGATTTCACCCAAAAAATTAATGCTAGCTTCTTTTGCATAATTTTTAACGCCATCCTTGCCGAAAATATAACTCTTATTGCCTGAGATAGGATCTTCAAAATAGCTCATATTTTCTATAATTCCGATGATAGGTGTATTGGTTTTTTTAAACATATTGGCCGCTTTTTTTACGTCGATAAGCGCCATTTCCTGCGGAGTAGAAACCAATACCACGCCTTTTATTGGGAAATTTTTCACTAAACTTAGCTGTATATCGCCGGTTCCAGGAGGCGTGTCTATAATCATATAATCAAGCTCACCCCAGCTAACACCTTTTAATAATTGGAACATAGCTTTCAGAGCCATAGAGCTGCGCCACACAACGGCATTGCCTTCATCCACCAGATAGCCAATTGAGATAGATTTTATGCCAAATTTTTCTTTAGGTACCATAAGTTTATTTGTGTCTACTTCAGGCTTGCCAATTAGACCAAGCATTTTAGGGATTGAGGGCCCATAAATATCAGCATCTACGATGCCAACTTTATGTCACTGCTTAGCTAAAGAAATGGCCAGATTAACGGAAATCATAGATTTTCCAACACCACCTTTGCCGGAGGCTACAAGTATGATGTTTTTTATTCCTGGCATGCGCTGCAGAGAATTATGCTCACCAGCAACAACGGCAGGAACAGAAGCAGGTTTATTTGCTTGGAAACTTTCATTACGTGCAGAAGTCATCACAACAGTGACTTTTTCTACGCCGGATATTGATTTTACAGCTTTTTCGCAATCTTTTCTTAAATATTCTTTTTCGGAAGCTTTTTCCATATCAACTTCGATAGCAAAGCCGACAGTATTGCCCTTTATGACAACAGATGACACAAGTCCTGCCGTTACAATATCTTCTTCAAGCTCTTTATCTAGAACATTTTTTAGCGCTTCTAAAACCTGCTCTTTTTTTATTTCTTGTTTTAATTTAGACATTCTCTTGAAAAATACCTCTAATACGTTATATAAATTCTACTGGATTTGTTATAATTTTAATTATCTCGTTTTGTAATAAATACAGCAAATAAAAAAAAAGGGAAGCATAATGCCTGAAGGCGATAAAGGTCAGGGCGGCAATAACGGAGGCCCATGGGGAAATGGTCCGTGGAAAAAAGGTCCGGAAAAAGCCAATAATAGACCAGAAGGGTCAAAAGACGATAGTCTTGACGATATAATAAAAAAAAGCCAGGAACATCTGAGAAAAATTTTTTCTAACGGTGGTGGTCGTGGCGGAAATAATGGAAAAGGTTCTAAAAATTTTGGTGGAAACTTAGACCAAAATGGCCTTATTTTTATTCTGTTAATAGCATCTTTTTTCATGTGGATGGTATCTGGTATTTATACAGTAAACACGAAGGAAGAAGGTATAGTGTTGCGTTTTGGCAAATATGTTCGTACCTCTGAGCCGGGAATAAATTATCATTGGCCAAGCCCTATCGAAAAAGTCATAAAATTAAGTGTTACTGAGAGATATCGCACAGAAATAGGCTATAATTCTGAAAGTGGTGTTAGAAAAATATCAAGGGATGCCAATCCTGATAATAGAGCGATATTAATGCTAACTGGTGATGAAAATATCGTTGATGTTAACTTTGAAGTGCAGTGGCAGATTTCTGATGCCAGAAAATTTCAGTTCAACGTGTATGATCAACAAAAAACAGTTCGCGATGCTGCAGAAAGTGCCATGCGAGAAGTTATAGGTACTACCCCTTTGAATGATATATTGTCTGAGGGCAGAAGTGTTGTGCAACTAAAGACGAAAGAATTGTTGCAATCTACTTTAGATTCGTACGATATGGGAGTTAAAATAGAAGAAATAAACATGCGCGGTATTCCGCCACAAAATTCTATTCATGTTGAAAATATAACTGTTGATGAAAATGGTGAGGCGAAAACGGAAGTTATTACCACAACTGTTGATGAAGCTTTCAAAGACGTGCAGGCTGCAATTACCAACAAAGAAGAAACTATAAACACAGCTATAGCAAGAAGTAATGAAATTATTCCTCAAGCCAGGGGTGTTGCACAAAAATTAATCCAAGATGCTCAAGGCTATAAAGAAAAAGTAATTGCAAGAGCTGAAGGTGATGCAAATAGATTTCTAGCTGTTTATAACGAATATAAGAAATCACAAAGTGTTATAAAGAGAAGGATGTATCTCGAAACTATGGAAGAGATACTTGGCGGTATGGATAAAACGATACTGGATGCGAAAGCTAGTAATGGTGTTGTTCCTTATTTACCTTTAAAAGAATTAAACAAATCTACAAATTAGGCATATGAAACAGTTTGTTAATGTTATTGAAAAAATAGATAAAAGACTCGCTTTAGTTGGCGTAGTTATTATGGCCATTCTTGGAGCAAATTCTTTCTTTTTAGTCAGCCAGAATGAGCAGGCTATAGTTTTGGAATTTGGCCGGCCTGTGAAATTTACAGATGGCGATAAAGAAGTTAGATTTATAAATAATCCTGGTCTAAAGATGAAAGTTCCTTTCATTCAAGATGTGGAATATTTTGATGCTCGTAT
>CAZOKN010000027.1:23834-26528 GCA_964580525.1 uncultured Rickettsiaceae bacterium | reverse complement strand
GTCTCTAGAGTTGCTTCACTATTATCATTAAAATTAACACTAGATCCCCATAATCCAGCGTATACATCCACCAAATCTGTATTCAAAACATAGTTAACAGCTCCTTGAACGGCAGGTCTGTTATCACTTTGGCTTATTCCTCTGAAAACATAATCAGAAACACCAGTTAAACTCCCAGAAAAAGTTCCAGGTATAGGGCTTTCACTTTTTGATTCTTCTGCTGCAAAACATATATTTGAAAACAGAAGAATACTGCAACTTGCTAAAAGAATTTTCTTCATAAAAACATCCCTATTAATTTTACAAAAACAGACCTTTTTCTCAAGCTATAAAGAGAAAAAAATTCCATAACAAAGCTAGCAAGGGATATATAAAAATCAACAAGTCACTGAAAAGGGCAAAATAGAATTAGTTAGTTTTTCTATTTTATAAAATTTATGTTGCAAAAAAGCCGCCATATATTGTCTATAATTTCAGGATAAATAACTGCCAAAACAATCAGCACAGCCATAATAGAACCAATTCTCAAACTTCTTTTATTCACAAAATACCAGAACAAAACAAATATACCGCAACAAACAACAAAAACTAATAAGTGATGAATTGGCAAAAACACCCCAACCACAGCAAGCATTTTCACATAATCAAATCCTGGGCCAACAAATCTGTCTGTATGCTGCCATTTTGTATAATCATAGCCTATCTGTGACTGACCTTTGGCAAAGAAAAATAAATGCCTGATACCAAGACCCAACACTCCTCCCAAAATGCCACAATAAAGCGCTCCGTAAAAAGTCTGATCAACAAAAGTTCTGTAAACCAAACCTATACACAATAAAGATATAATTATTTTTGCCGGAATCTTTTTATTCTCAGCATCAACTACACCAAGAATAACCGCACAAACAATAAGCAATGTTTGCAAAACAAACTTATCTGAAAATCCATATTTCAAATAACAAAGCACAAAGAAAAATGTAATGGTAAATTCAGTAACAAAATAGCTAAAGCTACATTCATATGATTTTTTGCAATAGCGGCATTTTCCCCGCCAGATAAAATATGAAAATACTGAAAAATAATCTATTATGTTAAGCTCGTGCTTACACATAAAACAGCGCGGCTTATCTCCAATCCACGGCATTCCGCGTGGTATTCTATATGTTGCCATAGTGGCAAAGCTTCCCCAGCCAAATCCCATAATTATAGTTAATACTAGTCCGAACCACTGCAAATTTTCTGTCATCATGCCGCTTTTTTAATCTTATTCAAAAATTTTTCCAATGGGCTTAAACCTTCCTGATCATCTTTCTGACTAGACTCCCAAAGCGATTGCCAAGAACCAACGTCAGACCATCCTATGCTAATAGGACAAACCAGCAAATTTTTATTTCTTTCCATTACCATTTTATCTATCGAAATCGCTTCAATATTTTCATAGTTTTCTTTGCTGTAAATATAACCAAATTTAGTTTTTTCTTTGCCTCTATCAAGTTCATAGATTTGCCTTAGAAAATCAATATTTTTACTTCCAACTTGATTTAAAACAGTTTTTGCCGAAACATAAAATATACCACTATTCCAATAACAATTTTCTTTCTCTATTAGATTTTCTGCAATTTCTTCAGGTGGTTTTTCTATAAAATCGTCAACAGAGTACATACCTGTATATTTTTCTTCTCCTGCCAACATATAACCATAGCCCTTCTCTACTCTATTAGGCTTTATACCAAATGTTAATATCTGGTCTTTTATTAGGTCTGAACTAAGTTTTATCACTTGAATTAATGGCTGAGAATCTTCCATCACGTGATCAGCAGGCACAATCCACAAAATAGCGTCCTTAAATTTCTGTTCTGCGTATAATGCTGCAACTCCAATTGCAGCAGCTGTATTCTTTGCAATGGGCTCTAACAAGATATTTTTCGTGGTCTTTTTATCTATGAATTCTAATTGCTGAAAAACTTCCTCAGCATAATTTTCCGAAGTAACTACAATGATATTTTCAGGCTCTGCAACTTCCAATACGCGTTTGGTAGTTGCCTGCAATAAGCTAAGATTTGAATTTTTATCAAGACGCAAAAACTGTTTTGGCTTTTGTTCAGAGCTAAGCGGCCATAATCTTTTACCGGAGCCTCCAGCTAAAATAACAGGAATTATCATATTAGACATTATCAACCTACAGTCATAAAACTACACTGAAAGATATAGCTAATTCCTGAAAAAATTCTAGCTCAATTTTTGTAAAATTCTATCTAACTCTGAAAGATTGTTAAAATACAAAACTACTCTTCCACCCTCTTCAGAATCTTCCACGGAAACCTTCAAGCCAAGATTTTCTGATAAAGCTTTTTCAAGCTCCATCAAATCTTCGTCTTTTGATCCTGCTACATAATTGGCAGAGCTTTGTCCTTTAGCTTTTTTAGCTTTTCCATTAGCAGAATTTTTTGCACGACCAGCACCAGCAGAAAATCTTTCTGCATCTCTAACACTTAATCCATCTCTGATAATTTCATAAGCAAGCTTAGTAGGGTCTTCAGAGCTTATCAACGCACGCGCATGCCCCATAGTTAAAGCGCCTGTATTTATCATATCCTTTACCTCTTTAGGTAAATTCAGCAATCTCAGCATATTCGTTATATGACTACGGCTCTTTCCTATATTATTTGCCAACTGCTCTTGTGTATAAGAAAA
>CAZOKN010000027.1:0-23824 GCA_964580525.1 uncultured Rickettsiaceae bacterium | reverse complement strand
TCTTCTATTGGAGTTAGACTTTGTCTTTGAATGTTTTCTACAAGAGCGATTTCTAATGCATCTTTATCGTCTAACTCTCTTATAACCGCAGGTATAACTTCTAATCCTGCCTGCTTTGCAGCACGCCATCTTCTTTCTCCTGCAACGATTTGATATTCACCCTTGGTAGTAGAAAGAGGCCTAACCATAATTGGCTGAATAACCCCACTTTCCATGATGGATTCTGTAAGTTCTTTTAATTTCTTTTCATCAAAATACTCACGTGGCTGGAATTTTCCAGGATGGAGTTTTTCTAAGTTAAGCAATCTAACTTTAATCCCATCAACACTCGCTTCGTTATTTTCTGTAACTTCCTGAGCCGAATCGTTATTTTTAAGTGGCTTTGCCTCTTCTGCAATTAGAGCTGATAAACCTTTTCCTAGAGCTTTTTTTGTTTTTGACATTCTCTTCATCCACCTTTTCCGTTTTTATATTTGTAATTTATAATTAAAATGTTTCACGTGAAACATTTTAACTTGCTAATTTTTTCTCTCTCTTCAACATTTCTTTCGCTAAATGTATATAAGCCATTGAGCCAGGACATTTATAATCATATATTATTGCTGGCTTTCCATGTGAAGGCGCTTCTGATATTTTTATATTTCTTGGAATAACCGTCTTATAAACATTGTCTCCCAAATATCCGCGCACATCCACTTCAACCTGCTCAGTAAGATTATTTCTCCTGTCATGCATAGTCAAAACAACGCCGTTGATTTGCAAAGAAGGGTTCAGATGTTTTTTTACTTTTTCTATAGTTTTTAATAAATGACTCAAACCTTCAAGAGCATAAAACTCACATTGCAATGGTATCATAACCGCATCGGAAGCTACCAATGCATTCAAAGTTAATAGACCAAGTGACGGAGGGCAATCGATTAAAATATAATCATACTCAGGAGAAATTTCTTTCAATTTCGTTTTTAATATAAACTCTCTGCCCTCAATTCCTACTAATTCTATTTCTGCAGCAGAAAGATCAACTGTAGATACTATAATGTCCAATCCTGGTATTTCAGTTCCCAATATTGCATCTTTTGCGGTAACATTTTCAGCAAAAACATCATATATAGTACCAACCCTATCGCCGCGCTCAACACCAAAACCGGTACTGGCATTACCCTGCGGATCCAAATCAACTAAAAGGATTTTTTTTCCTGAAGCTGCAAGCGCAGTCGCTAAATTTACTGTTGTAGTAGTTTTTCCTACACCACCTTTTTGATTGGCTATGGATATTATTTTACTATTATCATTGGCTATTTTAGGCATCGGAAGACTCCTTTCCTATTTTATTTAAACGGGTTACGCAGACAACCCTGGCAAGCTCATCTGTGATACTTGGGTGTAATTTATAGTCAAAATCCCAATATCTTGATGCTTCTTTTATTTCTTCTACCACATTTTGTCCTTTTAGGAAAATACAAAATTTACTTTTATCCACAAATTTCTCCAACAGCTTGAATAACTCTTCCATAGAAGCTAACGCTCTTGCCGTTAAAACATCACTTTGCCATGGAGTTATTTTTTCAATTCTGTTGTTATGTATTTTTATATTAATTGGCAATTTGCTAGATGCCTCTCTCAAAAAGGCGCATTTCCTCTCGTCACTTTCAACCAAATTGACTTCTGCCTTGGTCAGAATTGCCAAAACAACCCCAGGAAAGCCTCCCCCACTACCAAAATCAGTAATAATCTTAGCCTCTTTAACCAATGGAATAAGCTGGGCAGAATCAATAATATGCCTCTCCCACAGCTCATTTATAGTTATTTTCTTACTTACAAGATTGATTTTTTGATTCCACTTCAAAACAAGATTTGCAAACTCTTCCAATTCAGAAAAGGTTTCACGTGAAACATTGGTTATTTTGTTAAGTTCGGAATAATAATTCATATAAATATCAGAAAAGTGGCTATTTGCTGATATTAGATAAATATAATGTGAAGGTCAAAAGGTTTCACGTGAAACATTCAAATATCTAAATGATAAAACTACGCAGCATTTGACGTTTTTTCGCTTTCTTTTTGCTTTATAGCTACCATAATAGCCATAACCGCTGCTGGGGTAACTCCCGGAACGCGACCTGCAGCACCTAAATTTGCTGGTTTTGCAGCTTTTAGTTTAAGTCTAACTTCATTGGAAAGGCTAATAATTTTAGAGTCATAATCAAAATCTTCCGGTATTTTGACTTTTTCACTCTTCTTGAAAAGCTCAATTTCACTCTTTTGCTTATCTAGATAAGACACATAAACCGCTTCAATTTTTAACTGATTAAGTGCTTGGCCACTTATACCAGAAATTTGTGGCCAAACTTTTTTAATATCTTCAAACGATATATTATTATGACCTAACAATTCCATCGCACTTCTTTTAATGCCGTCCATATTTAAAGAAATATTGTGTTTTTTTGCTTCATTAGGACTTAGCTTCAGCGATTGAAATAGATCTCTATATTCTTTAATCTCGTTTTCTTTTTTAGAAAAAGCAGCTTCTCTTTCCGTTGATAAACACGATATTTTTTGCCCCATTGGCGTCAAACGCAAATCTGCGTTATCTGATCTTATACTTAAACGATATTCTGCCCTTGACGTAAACATACGATAAGGCTCTTTAGTACCTAAAGTTATTAAATCATCAATCATCACACCTATATAAGCATCCGATCTATCTATTATAAATGGAATTTTTGAACCAGACGCAGATAAAGCCGCATTTATACCAGCAACAATACCCTGCCCTGCCGCCTCTTCATAACCAGTCGTTCCATTTATTTGGCCAGCGAGATAAAGCCCTGAAACTTTTTTAGTTTCCAATGTCGGCTGAAGCTCACGAGGATCAACAAAATCATATTCTATTGCATAACCAGGACGAATCATACGTGCATTTTCAAGACCATTTATAGTTTTCAAAATCGCCAGCTGAACTTCTTCTGGCAACGATGTTGATATGCCATTTGGATATACTGTATCGTCATCCAAACCTTCGGGCTCAAGGAAAATTTGATGAGTTTCTTTATCTGCAAAGCGTACTATTTTATCTTCAATTGATGGACAATATCTAGGTCCTATACTCTTTATTTGGCCAGAATACATAGGCGATTTATGAACATTTTCCTGTATTATTTTTTTAGTTTCAGGTGAGGTTTTTGTAATATAGCAACTAATTTGGGGCACCCTAACAACATCTGTCATATAGGAAAACGGCCGCGGCGGATTATCTCCCGGCTGCGGTTGCAATATCGACCAATTAATAGTTTTTCCATCCAATCTTGGGGGTGTGCCGGTTTTTAAACGACCCATATTCAAACCAAGCCCGTACAAAGTGTCAGAAAGTCCTATTGATGGTTTTTCACCAACTCTTCCAGCCTCAACTCTTTTTTCACCTATATGAATAAGCCCCTTCAGAAAGGTTCCGGTTGTTAAAACAACCTTAGGAGTCGATATAAATTCACCTTCCGCGGTAGTTATGCCCTTAATAACATTATTTTCTACAACTATATTTTCAACTGATACATATTTGATAGATAAATTTGGATAATCAAATAATATTTCCTGAACGGCTTTTTTATATAATTTTCTATCAGCTTGGGCTCTCGGCCCCCACACAGCTGGACCTTTGCTTTCATTCAAAATACGATAGTGGATACCAGCTTTATCAATAGCCCTGGCCATTATGCCATCTAAAGCATCGATTTCTCTAACTATAACACCCTTGGCAATTCCACCAATTGCTGGATTACAGGACATTTCACCAAGATTATCTTGCTTGTTTGTAATCAAAAGAGTTTTAGCGCCAACCCTGGCAGAACCAGCAGCAGCCTCACAACCGGCATGTCCGGCACCTATGACAACAACATCGTATTTATTCATAAAATATTTCTAAAAAAATTTAATATGTTTCACGTGAAACATTCAAGCGCGGGTAATATAGCAAAAATATCTCAATATAGCAACGTATTAGAATAGAAACCAATCCTATTTTCCTATACAAAAGCTACTAAACACTACGTCGAGAATGTCTTCCACCCCTATATGACCGGTTATTTTTCCTATTGCGCTCGCAGCTCCGTGCAAATCTTCTGCCACCAATTCTATATCTTTATTTAAATCAAAAGATTTCAAACATAAAAGAGAGTCTTGCAACAAGGCTCTATGGCGTTGTCTGGTTATAACCGGAGCAGAAGAAACCTCCATAGCTTTAATAGCCTTATTTTCAAGGCAATTTAATAGATTATCTATACCGCTCTTTTCATTAACAGATATAGATATTGGCTTATAGTCAGAAAGCTCTTTAGGAATAGCTATTTTCCTACCCTCATCAACTTTATTTATAACAACTATAGAATTACTATCTATCATTTTACGAGTTTTTATATCAACAGATGGAAAATCCTTAGCATCAAACATAACTATTTTTAAATCGGCATTTTCGCTTCTTTCTATAGCACGCCTTATGCCCTCTTTTTCTATCAAGTCAGCTTTTTCTCTTATACCAGCAGTATCCACCAAAACAACTGGATAGCCTTTAAGATCCAAATGCACCTCTATTATATCCCTTGTTGTTCCAGCAATATCGGATACGATTGCCACATCACGCCTTGCCAAACAGTTTATTAATGAGGATTTTCCTACATTCGGCGCACCCAGAATAACAACACTCAGACCAGATCTAAGTCTCTCCCCTCTCCTATTGTCGTTTAAGTGTGTTTCTATGGATTTTATAAGATTCCCAACATTACCGGTTATCTGCTCTACAACGTCTGTTGGTATTTCTTCATCAGGAAAATCTATATAAGCTTCAACATGCGCGAGGATCTTTATGATATTACTGCGCCACTCTTCGTACAAAATTTTAAGATGTCCTTGTTTTTGCAACAAAGCCTGCTTAGCTTGAGCTTTAGTTTCTGAATCAATAAGATCTGCTAGGCCTTCCGCCTCTGTTAAATCCATTTTATTATTTTCAAATGCACGCCTTGAGAATTCTCCTGGCTCTGCCATCCTGACACCTTTTATCGACGATAGAACAGAAAAGATTTCGTTGATAACAGCCAAACTACCGTGTGTATGTAATTCAACAACATCCTCTCCCGTAAAGCTTGCAGGAGCTGGAAACCAAAGGATAACACCCTCATCTATCAGTTCGCCATTAGCAGGATTATAAAATTTACTTAGCTGTGCTAGCCTTGGTTTAGGCAATGACTTTTTCGTAACGACAGACGCACAATTCGCCGCCGCTTCACCGGAAATTCTTATTATTGCAACGCCGGATTTTATTGGCGCTGTTGCCAGTGCAAAAATTGTATCCATATTTCCAGAATTTATATATGTTTTAGAACGCTTTTTCTTATAAAACGTAAATTAATATTAATTTTAAAACTTTTATATACACAATGCTAAAATAAAATGGTATAGCAAAGTCGCATCAGCTACCAATTTAATCTTATTAACCTTAGTTCAAGAGATCAAATTATATGGTTAATTCACATTTTAAAACGGCAAAAAAAATAACAAGCGCCGTTCTTGAAAAAATCTCAAAAAGCTCTAAATCCCTGCTAAAGGCTGGTTTAGAAGAGTTCACAGAAGAATTTTATAAATTTGTTCCTGCGGAAGATTTATCCCGCTATAAAACAGAAGAGCTCTGCTCTATCGTCCTTAATGCTTTCGAATTTTTCAAAGAAAGAAAAAAAGGCGGCCCTAAAATTAAAATATTCAATCCAACTATGGAAAAAGATGGTTGGACAAGCGATTACACCATCATTGAAATGATAAATGACGATAAACCATTTATCGTTGATTCGATAATAGAAGAGCTAACCAGGCATGATTTAAAAATTTACCTGCTTTCACACCCGGTTATTCATGCCGTACGCGATAAAGCCGGAAATTTAACAGAAGTTGCAGCTATAAAAGGCGGCCATATTAATGGCGATGCTGAGTCTGTGATTCATTTGCAAGTTTCTCACATCTCTGACAAGGAATACATAAAGAAACTTGAGGCTGGCATAGAGAGAGTTCTAAATGCTATCAAAGTTGCAGTTGAAGATTGGCATGACATGCTACAAAAAGCTAATTATTCAATTACTGAATTATCAGCTTCTGCTGTTGTTATTGGTGATAGATTATCAAACGTTGAAAGAAAGTTGCTAAACGAAAATACTACAGAAATAAAAGAGTTTCTTGAGTGGTTAAAAAATGGCAATTTCGTTTTCCTTGGTTATATAGAATATAACGTAAAAAATTCTTCCCTAGAGATAGTTAGAGGCTCAGAGCTTGGAATTTTAAAGCTTGGCGACCCTGAAGTTCTGCCTAGGAATTACAAAGAAATTCAAAAAAACGGCAACCCTTTGATGGGTAAAAACCAAACCTTACTTGAAATTACGAAGGCAAATAAGAAGTCTTTGGTGCACCGCCCTGTTCATATGGATTATATTGGCATAAAGCGCGTAGACGAACATGGAAATGTTGTTGGAGAACATCGCTTTATTGGTCTATTCACTTCAAAAGTTTATTATCAGAGTGCGCAAAGCATTCCTATCATAAGACAAAAAATTGAATCTGTAAGACAACGCTCTGGTTTCTCAAATACTGGCCACAGCGGTAAAGCTCTTGCTGCAATTCTTGAAGATTTTCCACGCGACGAGCTTCTACAAAGTAGCGAAGCTGAACTTTTTGAAGCTTCTTTGGGTATTGTTATATTGTCTGTTCAGCCAAAAGTGCGTTTATTTTTGCGTAAAGATGAATTGGAGCGTTTTGTAAGCTGCATAATATTTATTCCACGCGACCGCATGAGCACAGAACTTCGTCGTAAAATGGAAAAAATATTAGTTTCGTCTTTCAAAGGCACAATAGTAAATCACTATACACAAATAGCAGAATCGCATTTGGCAAGGGTTCAAATTATTGTTAAAACAAAACCTGGTAAACTTCCTGATTACAGCCTTGCTGAAATAGAAAAGAAGCTAGAAAAAGCTGCAAGACTCTGGTCTGATGATTTTGAAGAAGAGCTTTATAAACGTTTCGGTGAGAAAAAAGGTGAAAAACTTTTCTCTGATTATAAAGAAGCTTTTTCAGTTAGTTATCAAAACAGATTTTCTACAGAAGATGCTTATTACGATATTTTACAGATTGAAAAAGTTATCGAAACCGGTCTGATTTCTTTTGACCTTTATGAGTCATTAGAAGGAACTTCTGAGATTTTTGAATTCAAAGTCTACAGCCCGGAAGCGCAGATATCTTTGTCTAAAATCATGCCTATTATGGAAAATATGGGCTTGAACACTATTGACGAGCACACTTATCTCGCCAGCCCAACTTCGACAGAAAAATCTATTTGGATACATCGCTTTAGATTTTCAGTAAAAGGTTTGAAAAAGCCAAAACTGAATGACATAAAGAAAAACTTTGAAAACGCTGTTTTCAAAACATGGTTCGGCGAAATTCAGAACGATGCTTTGAATAAACTGATACTTATCTCAAATTTAAAATGGCGCGATGTTGTTTTACTAAGAGCTTACAGCAAATATCTGCAACAATCAGATTTTTCATATAGCCAAACATACATCCAGGAATCTTTGGGAAATCACCCTACCCTGGTAAAAAATCTGGTGGAACTTTTCTATTCAAGATTTGATCCTGAATTTGAAAAAAACAGGGATACTGCAAAAAAAGATATTCTTGCTGAAATAGAAAAAACTTTAGGCAACGTTTCTAATCTTGCTGAAGACCGCATAATTCGTGGCTTTATTGATTTAATTTTAGCCACTAACCGTACAAATTATTTCCAGAAAAATGCTGATAATAATTTCAAGGATTATGTATCGTTTAAGCTGAATTCTAAATCGATAAGCTGGTTACCTGAGCCAAAACCTTATGCAGAAATATTTGTATATTCTTCCAGGGTTGAAGGTATTCATCTACGCGGCGGTAAAGTTGCCCGCGGCGGCTTGCGCTGGTCTGACAGACGTGAAGACTTCAGAACGGAAGTTCTTGGCCTAATGAAAGCACAGATGACTAAAAATTCCGTAATTATTCCAGTTGGTTCTAAAGGTGGCTTCGTTGTAAAACAGCCTCCATTAGAAGGCGGCAGAGAAGCTTTCATGAACGAAGGTATAGAATGCTATAAAACTTTCTTGCGTGGCTTGCTGGACATTACAGACAATTTATCAGGTGGAAAAACTGTTGCCCCTAAAATGGTGGTTAGACATGATGGCGATGATCCTTATTTGGTTGTTGCTGCTGATAAAGGTACTGCCACATTCTCCGACATAGCAAATTCTGTTGCTGCTGAATATAACTTCTGGCTTGGCGATGCCTTTGCTTCTGGTGGCTCTGTTGGATATGATCATAAAAAGATGGGCATAACCGCACGTGGCGCATGGATTTCTGTTGAACGTCACTTCCGTGAAATGGGTGTTGATGTTAGCAAGGATGATTTTACTGTAGTTGGTATAGGCGACATGTCTGGCGACGTTTTTGGTAACGGCTTGTTGATGTCTAAACATATCAAAATGGTTGCTGCCTTTAACCATCTGCATATTTTTATCGATCCTAATCCTAATCCTGCGGAAAGCTTTAAAGAACGTCAACGCATGTTCAAGCTACCACGCTCTACCTGGGCAGATTATAACGCAACCCTTATTTCTAAGGGCGGTGGTATTTTTGAGCGCAAAGCAAAGAGTATTAAGCTTACAAAAGAAATCCAAACATTGCTTGATATAACAAGTAATGAGGTAACACCTGATGAATTAATAAAATACATCCTGACTGCAAAAGTAGATTTATTGTGGAACGGCGGTATTGGAACTTATGTTAAATCTAAGAGCGAAACTAACGAACAAGTTGGCGACAAAACCAACGACTCTCTGCGCATAAATGGCGGTCAGTTACGAGCTAAAGTTATAGGTGAAGGTGGTAACTTAGGATTCACCCAACTAGGCCGTATAGAATACGCCTTAAATGGTGGTCATTTGAATACTGATGCAATTGATAACTCAGCCGGTGTTGACTGCTCTGACCACGAAGTAAATATTAAAATTGCTCTTGGCCAGGCTAATCAGGCCGGTAGATTGACCATTGCTGCCAGAAATAAATTACTGGAAACAATGACAGATGAAGTTGCCGAGCTTGTTTTACAAGATAACAGATTACAAACTCAGGCTCTTACTGTAGCTCAACTACAAGGTAATTCCATTTTGGAAATTCTGGGTAGATTTATTTCTGCTTTGGAAAAAGATGGCTTACTAAACAGAGCTATAGAATTCTTACCAAACAAAGATGAAATAAATAGACGTAATGCTGAAGGGAAGGGACTTACTCGCCCTGAGCTAAGTGTTGTTATGGCTTATAGCAAGATCGTGCTTTACGAAGATTTGTTGAAGAGCAACTTGCCTGATGATGCTTATTACAAAGACGATCTGGTGCGTTATTTCCCTGAAGAATTAAGCGCTAAGTTTATGACTGATATAGAAAAGCACCCTCTACGCAGAGAAATAATTGCTACTTCTGTCACAAACAGCTTAATAAATCGTATAGGCGCAGCATTATTCTATCACATCAAAGAAGACACGGGTGTTTCTTCATGCGATATAGCACGCGCTTATACCGTAACCAGAGAAATATTTGATTTACGCACTCTATGGGAAGAAGTTTCTGCAATAAAAGGTGTTAACATTGAACAACAGAAAGAATTGTTCATGGAGATACAAAATATTGTAGAGAGAACATGCATATGGTTTATAAGGCACTATCCGCAACCTTTGAAAATCGCTGATACCATCAAAAAATTTGCACCTGGTATAAAGGATTTACATGGCTGCCTAAGCAAAGTTATACCAGCTTCTTTAAAAGAAGTTTTTGAAGTCAGATTGAATAGATATAAAGAATACGGCTTATCTAATGCTCTGGCAGAAAAAATTGCAGGCCTGGAAATTATGTCTTCAGCTTGCGATATAGTTCAAGTTGCCAGCCAGGCACATTTGAAAGTTAGCGTTGTTGCTAAAGTTTATTTTGAACTGGGAACAAGATTAAATCTTGGCTGGATCAGAAGAATTATAGGCAAAATGTCGCCTCACTCTTATTGGCAGCGTATTTCTTATAAAACGCTTGTTGATGAATTGTTTGACCAGCAACGTCGCTTGACTTCTGAAGTTATTAAAGACCTATGTAACGACAAAGAATGTGGAAATTCAGTTGAAACTTGGGCAAATGATAATGCTAAACATTTGGAGCGTTATGATAGCTTTATTAACGATCTTAAAGTTACAGAAGAACACGATTCTTCGACCATTATAATAGCTTTAAGAAAAGTTAAGGAAATTTGCGCAAATTAGCTTAAAATGCGGATAAATTCGTTTTATCCGCATTAGAGTCAACTTTATAAATATGCAAAGAAAGGCCTCCATACAAAACTGGCTTTTTAAAGCTCATTCCTATTTTGCTTACAGTTCTAATAGAAGCTTCATTTTCGGGATCAATGATGGCTATAAGATCTAGTAATTTGAGATGATTAAAGGCATATTCTTTTATCGCATTAGCAAGCTCAGTTGCTAAACCCTTTCCCCAGCAATCCTTGTCTAAACGAAAAGTAATCTGCGCATATTCTTCCTCGTCTATTGTCCTCAAATCCATTCCAGCATAACCTATTAGCCTATTATTATATATTACCGCCCATGGACAAAATCCTCTCTTTTGATAAAGAGTAAGCCACTCTTCTATAAGTAATTCAATTTTCGATAATTCAAGCGGTCCTGTCATTGAATAACGCATAACCTCTTCTGAACCAAGAATTGGCAAAAGACTATTTGAATCTTGGAGTGTGAAAGGACGTAATAAGCAACGTTTTGTTCTTATTATAAAATTTTCTGACATACGCCTCCTGTTATCAACTCTTGTGACTTTTCCTCAAAAGTACATAAAGCGCACCATCTCCACCATGTCTTGGCTGGGCCTGGCAAAAAGAAATTATACACTCCCTGACACCAGGAAGGTTAAGCCATCTGGGAACCTGTTCTTTAAGAATTCCTTTACCCTCAGATCCACGGCCTGTAATTACAAGTATGCATCTTTGGCCAGACTCAAAAGATTTATTGATAAAATATCTAAGCGAATTTAAAGCTTCATCTTGCGTATTGCCATGCAAATCTAATTTTGCAGATATTTTATATTTACCTGATTTAAATTTCCTGGCTGTAGATTTATCAAGACCGTTCGTATCCTGTATTTTCAAATATTTATATTCTTTTTTCTTTTCTGGCTCTTTAGGAAAGCTGAAAGCAAGGGCTTCTCCTATATCATCTTCTATTGAATTAACTTCTTCTTCATCAAACTCTTCTTCTTCAGGGGCAGGCCACATTTTGTCCTTAAGAGGCGTAACAGTTTCAATAATCCGTCGCCACAGCCATTTATCTTCTTTTGTTAAATTTCCATTATTATTGTTCTTTTTTGTCATAGCTCTGTTTGCTGAGTTACAATTTTAGGCAATAATAAAAAATACCTACCTTTACTATTCTGATATCCTGCAAGATCTTCTGCCTCACTGCCATATCCAAAGAACAAATCACTACGTATTGGACCTTTTATAGCCCCTCCAGTATCCTGCGCCACAAACAATCTATTAACCTTCTCTCCTTGTTCTTCCTTGGCTGTAAGGTCAACATTAAGCCAGACAGGAACGCCATAAGGTATATAACGTTTATCTACTGCAAGAGAACGCATAGGAGTTAAAGCAACTCCTTGGCCACCTATAGGGCCATCTCCCTTAATTTCTCTGAAAAATACATAGGAAGGATTTGCCTGCATAACTTCTTTCGCTTGATCTGGATGGCTATATAACCAGTCCTTTATGGCATGTGCTGACATGTTTTCCTTGGTTAGATATTCTTTCTCAATCATATATTTGCCTATAGGTACGTATTTATAGCCATTTTGGCCACCATAACCCACTCGCATTTCTGTGCCATCATCAAGTTGAATTCTACCAGATCCTTGCACCTGAAGAAAAAATTCCCGCACAGGATCATCGACCCAAACCAACTCGAGATTTTTGTCCTCAAGTGCTCCTTCGTCTATTTCCTTTCTAGAGAAATATTTCTGCCCATCTATCTTATCAGAAGGCTTTTTATATAAAGGATATATATATGGTTCATGCTTCGTTCTGCTACCCTTTAAAGCCATTTCAAAATATCCTGTCACTCTGCCAGTTGAACGCCAGCCGTTTTTTGCTTTATAAGGGACAAAATTATCTTCAAAAAACTTACGTGCATCTGCCGGATTTTTACTCGCATCAACCATCATCGCCTGATTACAAATTTGCTTCCAATCTCCGTAAACACCTCCAATGCCACTTTCATATATTTTTTTATTTGAAGGTGTTTTTTGTATTTTTTCACAAGATTTAACAAAGGATTCCAATGCCTGGCTATGCTCATCTTTTTCCCAGCCTTTAAGCTTTGTAAATTCGGTTTTTTTCAATACAAGCTTATCTGCACAAGCTGTCAAAAAAAATGCCATTATAATATTTAGTAAAATTATTCTTTTCATAAAACTATTTTTCGCTGCTAATATTTGTAAGTTCCCAGTTAGGATTTTGTGAATTTAGATTTCTGCCAAACGTCCAAATTTCTTTGATTTTACTGACGTGTGAAGGGTCTCCTTCTATAACCTTTCCTGACTTATCTTTAACTAGATTTATCTGCTCGGAAATGATTTCCAATTCTATTTGCGCATATTTTCTATCAACTGAAATGTTTTTGATATTTGGTGCATGAATAGAAACGAGAGTTAAATCATCTATTTCTTGCCTGTTCTTTCTATCATCTATTTCCCTTTCGAAGCTTTTATAAACACCCTCACTCAACAAAGGTTTTAAAGTGTTTTTATCACCTTTTGCGAAAGCATTAACTATCATTTCAAAAGCTTTTTTAGCTCCTACAAGAAAATTTTCTTCCGTAAAATATGGATCTTCTTTTCTTATCATTTTTATTTTTTCAGCAACGTCTTTGCCATGTCTGGCTTCAATACCTTTATAATCCTCTTCTTTTATTTCTTCATATGGCACTTCTATAGTTTTTGCCTGATCCATCTTTTGCGGACGATTCATTTCTTCTTCATCAAACTCTGTTTTACCCAAAACATTTATAAGTTTGCTGATTATAAAAACCGCAAAAATTGCAAATAAAACTATATCAAAAATTCCGTTCATAAACACACTCTGGAAAAAATTAAAAACTAGCTTTCCGGCAAAAAACATTATATGAGATTATTCCAATGACTTCTATATAATAAAATAACAAGGGATTCCCATGCCTAACAAGAGCAAAAGTAATAATAATCAACCGCCACAAAGGCAAGTTATTATTAACGCCCAGTATGTAAAAGATCTATCTTTTGAAAATCCTGGCTCACCACAAAACCTTGTTGGTAAAGGCGAAGCCCCTAAAATAGACATTGCCGTAGATGTAAAAGTTTCAAATTTGGAAGCAAATAGTTACGAAGTTGTGCTTATAATTTCTGCTCATGCTCAGGTAAATAATAAGAATCTTTTTGTTACTGAATTAACTTATGCAGGCGTTTTCACGCTAGTTGTCCCTCAAGAAGAACTAGAGCCTGCCTTGATGATTTATTGCCCGGGAATGCTTTTCCCTTTTGCTCGCAGAATTCTATCTGACGCCACAAGAGATGGCGGCTTTCCTCCGCTTATGCTTGATCCTATTGATTTTGCTGCGTTATATCAACAACACAAATCAAGAAAAGCTAGCTAAATCCGATTAAAGTTTAGTGCGAGCAAGGCTCGCACTACTTATATTCCGCCCAAATAGGGTTTTTGATTTTTTCCATGAATTTAGTGTGCGCTTCTGCTTCTTCTTGTGAAACTTGATATTCACGTTTTTTTCTGATTTTTCTTTGAATAATTTTAATGCCTTCTTCGACCACTTGCGATGCACTAGCAAAAAGTATATTGCTTTGCTTGCCGCCACAAAGCTCCTGATAAACATCTGCTAGAAGTTCCGCATCAAGCAATGCTCCGTGCTTATCACGCCTTGATAAATCAATGCCAAATTTCTGGCATAACGCATCCAGACTTGCTTTATTGCCGGGAAATTTATTTCTAGCCATAGTAAGAGTATCAACAGCTCTACTAATGCTTATGGTTTTCATTCCGGCATTTTCCAGCTCAAAATTTATGAATTTCATATCAAAAGCCGCGTTGTGTATAACCAAAGTGCTGTCGCTTATAAAATCCACAAATTCTTTAGCTACGTTCTTAAAAAGAGGCTTATCTGAAAGGAAAACATCTGTAAGACCGTGAATATCCGTTGCTGATTTAGGAACATTCCGCTGGGGATTTAAATATGTATGAAAGAATTTACCGGTTCTTGTTTTATCTATTAGTTCTACACAACCTATTTCAACAATTCTATGGCCAGAAGCCGGATCTATTCCGGTTGTTTCAGTATCGAATGTAATTTCACGCATTTTATTTACCTAACGCTGGAATTCAGCGTTGCCATTATTTTTTTAACTTCCCGGAAAACCGAAAACTCACTAACACTTGTATCTATAACAAAATTGGCTTTTTTAACTTTCTTTTTGCTATCCATCTGTAATTTATTTATTTTTTCAAAACGCTCCTTAGTCATGCCTGGACGTTCCATCGCCCTTTTTTGCTGCAAATAGGCATCCACTGTTGTAACTACAACATAATCACAAGAATCTTCGCCTTCAGTTTCAAACAAAAGAGGGATTTCTAAAACTACAACCTTAGCTTTGTCCTTCTTGGATTTTTGTAAAAATTCTTCGCGTTTTTTTATAACCAGAGGGTGAACAATTTTTTCTAGTTCTTTTCGTTCAGAATCCTTGTTAAAAACAATTCCACCCAAAACTTTTCTGTCAATTGCGCCTTCCACAAACGCTAGTGGAAATCTTTCCTTTACCGGCTTTACCGCTTCACCACCATAGGTGAGAAGTTTATGCACCGTTTCATCTGCATCAAAAACCGCAGCACCAAGTTTTCCAAAACACCTTGCTACAAAGCTTTTTCCCGTAGCAATAGAACCTGTAAGACCAATAACTATCATATACCTGACAAAATATGTTTTCTGAGCTCTTCCGTGACCTCTGGCTTAATACCAAACCACAACTCAAAACCGCCTTGTGCTTGGTATAATAGCATACCCAATCCATCTACCACTTTATTACCATGATTTCGAGCATTTTTTAATAAAGTTGTTTCAAGCGGCTTATAAACTATATCTGTTACCAATGCATCTTTTGGTAATTTATCGAGGTTAATATCAAGGTCTGGTTGTCCAGTCATGCCTAGAGAGGTGGTGTTTACGAGGATATTAGCATTATCTAAAATATTTTCCTTTTTTTCCCAATCAATAACCTTAGCTTCTATTTTTATATTTTTTGCTAATTTAAGCTTACTAATATCGTCTGCTAGTATTTTTAATTCTTCAGCCTTGCTAGCAGTTCTATTAGTTATAATAACTCTCTCAACACCAGAATTAGCCAATCCATAAATCACTGCTCTTGCTGCACCACCAGCACCCAAAACAACAGATCGTCCGGAAGAAAATTTAAAATTAGAATAATAACTTTTTATATTTTCTATAAAACCATAAGCATCTGTATTTGTTCCAAACAGTTTTCCGTTTATTACAGCTATAGTATTAACAGCACCAATCAGCTTTGCTGTATTATCAATACTGCCAAACTTACTTACTATCTCAAAAGCCCTTTCCTTATGCGGAACTGTAATATTGCATCCCACATAACCATTATCTTTTAAACCCAATAGTGTTTTTTCTAGATCCTCAGGTTTAACTTCCAGCATGCCATATTCACCTTTAACACCCTTGACCGCCAGCTCGTCTTTATAAAAATCTAGCCAATAACCATGTAACTTTGGTGATAGTGAATGCTTTACTGGATAACCTATAACAGCAACTTTTCTAATCTCCATTTATTCCCTGCTCTTTTCTTTTCTGGAAAATCTGAATTATATTTGCCGTTGTTTCTTCAACTGAACGCCTGGTAACGTCAATTACAGGCCATTTATGTTTTGCAAATAATTTTCTGACTTCTGCCAACTCTTCTTCAACTTTATCAATATTAACGTAATCAGTCTCTTTATCTTCTTTCATCGATAGAAGACGGTTTTTTCTGATTTGCACTAGAACGTCAGGACTTATTGTAAGGCCTACTACTAGTGGGTTTTTAAGTTTAGTAACATTCTCTGGTAATGGCACACCCATAACGTAAGGAACGTTTGCTGCTCTATATCCCCTATACGCAAGATACATGCTGGTTGGTGATTTTGAAGTTCTTGATGCACCTATTAAAACAACATCCGCTTCTTCCAGATCCCACGTAGATTGACCATCGTCATGTACTAGCGCAAAATTTATTGCTTCCACTCTTGAGAAATATTCTTCGTCCAGCTCATGCTGCCTTCCTGGTTGGTGAGCTGTTGTTTTCATATCAAGAAAACTGGAGAGATCAGAGATAACACGCGACAACACAGATATACAAGGAACATTCAATTTATCACAATTTTCACGCAAATACTTACGCAGGTTTTTATCTGCTATAGTATACATAACAAATCCACGGTTTTTTCTGACACCTTCCAATACTTTATCAAGTTGTCCTTTCGTTCTAACCAGTGGCCATGTATGCTCTTCCACTTCAACTCCTTCGAATTGTGCCATGGCAGCCCTTGAAACTGAGCTTACTGTTTCTCCGGTGGAATCAGAAACTAAATGAAGGTGAAAAAAATTCATAATTTAAGAACCTGTCTAATAACTTTTTATATAACTATGTGGATAACTCTGTTTATTATAAAAATGCAAAATTACCCAGATATTTTTTACATGCTTTACGATAAAAAATTCACATGTGGATAAAATATAATAATGTTTTTCAATCTGTGGATAAAATATAATAATAAAAATTATCCTTATTTTTAATATTTGAAGAAAAAATATATAAAATAAGTGTTTAAAAAAATAATACACATCTTTATACAACTTACTTGTATAATTATTTAACCTTATAAAAACATGTTTATTGTTATGTTGATAAATTTTTATCCACATAACTCGTCTACCTACTTACTACTACTATAAGAAAGTATATAAAAATATATTATGATAGATAAAAAAACAGACCTCTCAGATAATGATAAACTTTTTTTAAAAGCACTCTCAGGAAAAGAGACTTCCAGAAAACCAATTTGGTTTATGAGACAAGCAGGTAGATATTTACCTGAGTATATGAAAATAAGAAGTAACGTAAGTAATTTTCTGGAATTATGTTATTCACCAGAGCTTGCATCGGAAGTTACTATCCAACCAATAGACAGATTTGGATTTGATGCAGCTATAATATTTTCAGATATTTTAGTTATTCCTGATGCTATGGGAGTTGATGTTAAATTCCAAAAAGGTGAGGGACCAGTTTTATCTGTTACTCAAAATCAAAAAGACTTAGCAAAACTTTCATTTGATGAAAAAAAACTAAAAGCTGTTTATGAAGCAATAAAATTAACTAGAGAAAGATTATCTTCTCAAAAAGCTTTGATAGGATTTGCAGGAGCACCTTGGACAATTGCTACATACATGATCGAAGGAGGTAGTAGTCGTGATTTTACAAAAATAAAATCTCTTTCGTATTCAGATTATAATTTTGTAAAAAAACTTATAGATATTTTGGCAGATAGTATTTCCGTACATTTGATAAATCAAATTAAAGCAGGTGCTGACGCTTTGCAGATATTCGATAGCTGGGCGAGTGTTTTGTCAGGAGAATTATTTAATGATTTTATAATTGAGCCTACTAAAAAAATTGTTGAAAATGTTAAAGCCGAATTTTCTAATATACCAATTATAGGCTTTCCGCGTGGAGTTGGCGTTTTATATAAGGACTATGCAGAAAAAACAGGTGTTGATGCGATATCATTTGATCAGAATATGCCTTATGAATGGATAAAAAATAATATTAAAATTCCTGTTCAGGGCAATCTTGATCCTGTTATGCTTATGTCTAATAAGGAAAAATCTCTCCAATATTCGCGTGAGATATTATCATCTTTTGCAGACAGAAATTTTATATTTAATTTGGGCCATGGAATTTTGCCGGAAACTCCAATAGAAAACGTTGAAGCGGTTGTTAATTTGGTAAAAAATGCCTAAGAAAATTGCAGTAGTTTTATTTAACCTTGGCGGTCCAGATAGTTTGGATGCCGTGCAGCCATTTTTATTTAATCTATTTTGTGATAAGGCTATAATTACTGTTCCGAATCCCTTTAGATATTTTATAGCAAAATTAATTTCATCAAAAAGAACGCATCAGGCAAAAGAAATTTATAGCCAGATAGGGGGAAGGTCTCCGATATTATTTGAAACTGAAGCGCAAAAAAAAGCACTTGAGAAAAAATTAAATGGCAATAAAAATGAATATAAAGTTTTTATATCAATGCGTTACTGGTATCCTTTTTCTTATGAAACTATAGAAGATGTAAAAAAATATTCTCCAGATGAAATAATTTTATTGCCGTTATATCCACAATTTTCAACTACTACTACCGAGTCTTCTGTTGATGATTGGGGCGCGCAGGCTAAAAAAATCGGAATGAATATAAAAACAAATATTGTTAAGAACTATTTTTTTGAAGAAAATTTTATAAAATCCCATTCTAGCCTAATAAAAAAACTTTATAAAAATTCAGAAAAATTGAGAATTTTATTTTCAGCACATGGTTTGCCGAAGAAAATTGTAGAGAAGGGCGATCCTTATCAGAGGCAGGTAGAAAAAACAGTTGAGCTTGTGGTTAAGGATTTGGCTATAGAAAATTTAGATTATGTAGTTTGCTATCAGTCGAGAGTTGGCCCTTTGGAGTGGATAGGTCCTAGTACGGAAAGTGAATTAGAACGTGCTGGTGAAGAAAAAGTATCGGTTATGGTGGTGCCTATTGCCTTTGTCTCTGAGCATTCAGAAACTTTAGTTGAGCTTGATATTGAATATAAAAAACTAGCTATGGATTCTGGTGTAAAGAATTATTATCGCGTGCCAACTTTATCAACGGATGAATTATTTATAAAATCACTTGCTGAAATTTGTTTAAACAGCGATAAGTTTAGTGAGATTCAATTTTAAGGATTATAGTTTATGGCGGAACATTATTTATTGATAAAAGCTTTACATATCATCGCTGTTATGTCCTGGATGGCAGGAATGCTATATTTGCCAAGAATTTTTGTTTATCATGCAGATGTTCCAGTAGGCAGTGAAATGGATAAAACATTTCAAATTATGGAAAAAAAATTACTAAGATTTATAATCAATCCAGCGATGATAGCCTCGCTTATTCTAGGTATAATGTTGGTTATGATAGTTGGTAAAGAAGGTTTGGGTGCCTGGTTCCATATAAAATCTTTGTTGCTAGTTTTTATGTTTTTATGTCATGGATTGCTTGCTAGATATAGAAGATATTTCGCCAAAGGTGAAAACAAACATTCCGCCAAATTTTATAGAATTTTAAATGAAGTTCCGACTATTTTGATGATTTTAATAGTTTTATTGGCTGTTATGAAGCCTATGCAATTTGCCCTTTAGGCTATATTGAAATTAATATTTGACATATTTCCTATTAACTGGTAACAAATGGCTACGTTGGCCTTACAGCCTACTAGTCTTCGCTACTTCGTGGTTGAAACGGAAGTTAGCATCTCAAGTAATAATCAAAATAAATAATCAATCGATAATTTAAAAACTAAAAAATACACAAAAAAAGGTTTTTCATGACTACAGAAATAACTCAGGATGAATTAGGAAATAAAGAAGATAATAATAGCGGAAATACAGACATTACATCTGTAGGAACATTTGCTCCAGAAAAAAAAGAGGGCAGGGTTACAGGAAGATTAGGATTGAAAAGACAAGAGCCAAAGCCGCAACCAGAAGCACAACCAGTTGAAACTAGAGAAGAACCTAAAGAACAAATCAGAGAAAATGTTGTGGCAGCGGAGGCTCCAGTTGAGCGCGAACGTTATAACGATAGAAATGATAGAAGAGAAAATGGTTATGATTATGACAATGGAGGAGTTGAAGGTGATAAATTCTCAGGCGTAATCCTTAATCTTAAAGAATTAAAAAGAAAAAGCCCAGCAGAGCTTCTTGAGCTAGCTGATAAATGCAATATAGAAAATCCAGGTGGAATGCTGAAACAAGACCTTGTTTTTGCCATTTTGAAAAGAGTTGCTGAAAGTGGCGGGGTTATAACAGGTGAGGGTGTTATAGAAGTTCTTCAGGATGGTTTTGGATTTTTACGTTCTCCTGAAGCAAACTATCTAGCCGGACCCGATGATATTTATGTTTCTCCGAGCCAAATTAAGCGTTTTGGTCTTAGAACTGGCGATACAGTAAGCGGTGAAACCAGATCTCCTAAGCGTGGCGAACGTTATTTTGCACTTCTCAAAATAACAGCTATCAACAATGAGGCTCCTGAAAATGCGCGTCACAGAGTTAACTTTGATAACCTTACGCCGCTATATCCAGAAGATAAATTCAATGTTGAAAGAAAAGATCCTACAGTAAAAGATTTAAGCACTAGAATTATAGATGTTATTTGCCCACTTGGTAAAGGACAGAGAGCGCTTATAGTTGCGCCTCCAAGAACTGGTAAAACAGTTTTGATGAAAAATATAGCTTTGGCTATAACTGAAAATCACCCAGAAGCATGCTTGATAGTTCTTCTGATAGATGAACGTCCTGAAGAAGTAACGGACATGTCGCGCTCAGTAAAAGGTGAAGTTATTAGTTCTACTTTCGATGAGCCGGCTAGCCGTCACGTTCAGGTTGCTGAAATGGTTATCGAAAAAGCCAAGAGATTAGTTGAGCATAAGAAAGATGTTGTCATATTGCTCGATTCTATCACAAGGCTTGCACGCGCATATAACACTTGTGTTCCATCTTCTGGTAAAGTTTTATCAGGCGGTGTGGATTCTAATGCTTTACAGCGTCCTAAGCGTTTCTTTGGTGCGGCTAGAAATATAGAACATGGTGGTTCTTTAACAATTATAGCTACGGCACTTGTTGATACTGGTTCACGTATGGACGAAGTGATTTTCGAAGAATTTAAAGGAACTGGTAACTCAGAAATCGTACTTGATAGAAAAATTGCTGATAAACGTATCTTCCCTGCTATCGATATTACTAAATCTGGAACACGTAAGGAAGAGTTGTTGGTTGGCAAAGATACTCTTACAAAAATGTGGGTATTACGTAGGATTTTACAGCCTATGGGTACTATTGATGCAAGTGAATTCTTGATAGATAAGTTGAAAGCTTCCAAAACAAATGACGATTTCTTTGACTCTATGAACTCTTAAAGTATAAAAGAGTACCGTTGTTTAAATAGGAATGAATTCGAAAAAAGTAATGGAGGGTTTTATGGCTCGTAAAAAAATAGCACTTATTGGTGGTGGAAATATTGGTGGAACTTTAGCTCATTTGGTAGGACTTAAAGAGCTGGGTGACGTTGTAATGTTCGATGTTGTTGAGGGGTTGCCTCAGGGAAAAACTCTGGATTTGGCACAAAGCTCTGCTATCGAAGGTTTTGATGCAAGCTTGAAAGGTACTCAGGATTATAAAGAAATAGAAGGTTCTGATGTAGTTATAGTAACTGCTGGTGTTCCAAGAAAGCCAGGCATGAGCCGTGATGATCTGGTTGATATCAATACAAAAATTATTAAATCTGTTGGTGAGGGCATCAAGAAGCACGCCCCTAATGCTTTCGTTATAGTTATAACTAATCCACTGGACGTGATGGTTTGGGTTATGAAGGAAGTTACAGGTTTTAAACCTGAAAAAGTTATTGGTATGGCGGGTGTTTTGGATACTGCAAGGTTCAGATATTTCCTTAGCGAAGAATTCAATGTTTCTGTAGAAGATGTGTCTGCTTTCGTTTTGGGCGGTCATGGTGATACAATGGTTCCGTTGGCTAGATATTCAAGCGTTGGTGGAGTGCCATTGCCTGATTTGGTTAAAATGGGTTGGACAACTCAAAGCAAGCTTGATGCAATTGTGCAACGCACAAGAGATGGCGGTGCTGAGATAGTTGCATTGCTTAAAACCGGTTCTGCGTTTTATGCTCCGGCTTCTGCAGCAGTGCAGATGGCAGAGAGCTATTTGAAGGATAAAAAACGTATATTACCTTGTGCTGCATATCTTACTGGACAATACGGCGTGGATAATTTATATGTCGGCGTGCCTGTAGTAATAGGCGCAAAGGGAGTAGAGAAAGTAGTTGAGATCAACCTGAACAAGGAAGAGAAAGAATTATTCGACAAATCTGTCTCTGCTGTGAAGGGTATGGTTTCAGGATTAAAACTTTAAATAAATAGGAAAAGATAATGGATATACATGAATACCAGGCTAAAGAAATTTTAGCAAAATACGGTGCTCCTGTTCCACAAGGCTACCCTGCGTTTACGCCAGAAGAGGCGGAAAAAGCGGCGAAACAACTGCCTGGACCAGTATATGTTGTAAAATCACAAATTCATGCCGGTGGCCGTGGTAAGGGTAAATTCAAAGAAACCCCTAAAGCTGCGGGCGGTGTTCGTGTTGTGAAGTCCATTGAGGATGTTAAGAAAAATGCCGCAGAAATGCTTGGCAACACCTTGGTTACTATCCAAACAGGCGAGGAAGGCAAAAAAGTTAATCGTCTATACATAGAAGACGGCTCTAACATTAAAAAAGAATACTATATTTCCCTTTTGGTAGACAGAAGCACTAGCCGTGTTTCTTTTGTAGCTTCTACTGAAGGCGGTATGGATATTGAAGAAGTTGCTCATAAAACTCCTGAGAAAATCATTACTTTGAGTGTTGATCCTGCTTCTGGAATTTCAGGTTTCCATGCTCGCAAACTTGGCTTTGCGCTTGGCTTTGATGGCGATCAATTAAAGCAATTCTCGAAAATTATTTCTTCACTATATAAAGCATTTTTGGAAACTGATGCTGCGCAAATAGAAATTAACCCATTAGTTCTTACTGCTGATGGCAAGTTAGTTGTTTTGGACGCTAAATGTGGTTTTGACGATAATGCTATGTTCCGTCATCCTGAAGCTGAAAAATTACGCGATATTAGCGAAGAAAATCCAGCAGAGAGAAAAGCTAAGGATTTTGAACTTAGCTATGTGAAGATGGACGGTAATATTGGTTGTATGGTGAATGGTGCCGGTCTTGCTATGGCAACTATGGACATCATAAAGCTTAAAGGTGGTGAGCCTGCAAACTTCCTGGATGTTGGTGGTGGTGCTACGAAAGAGCGTGTTACTGAAGCATTTAAAATTATTCTTTCTGATCCAAATGTAAAAGGTATTTTGGTTAATATCTTTGGTGGAATTATGCGCTGCAATATTATTGCAGAAGGTGTTATTGCTGCTGCGAAAGAGGTTTCTTTGAGCGTGCCTTTGGTTGTGCGTCTTGAGGGTACTAATGTTAAAGAAGGCAAAGAAATACTAGCAAAATCAACACTAGATATTATTTCTGCTGATGATTTGGAAGATGCTGCTGCAAAGGTTGTAGCTGCGGTGAAAAAAAGGGAGGCTAAATAATGGCCATATTAGTAAATAAAAATACAAAGGTTATTTGCCAGGGTTTTACAGGTGCACAAGGCACTTTCCACTCTGAGCAAGCGATAGCTTACGGTACAAAAATGGTTGGTGGTGTTACTCCTGGTAAAGGTGGAACGAATCACGAAGGATTTAAGGTTTTTGATAGTGTG
>CAZOKN010000026.1:0-27507 GCA_964580525.1 uncultured Rickettsiaceae bacterium | reverse complement strand
GTTGATTGCCGGATAGACCTGCGCGTTGGCGGTGAATTTTATAGCGTGATGCAAAGTCCTGAGGGTCAAAAATTTCCCAATGCCGGCTGCTTTTTGGATATTGTTCCGCAGCAACGTCTTGTGTGGACGGCGGCCTTGGGCGCAGGCTTTCGTCCGAATGCTCCGGCAACTAAGGATGACAAAGAATGTGCAGCGATTATTTTCACCTGCGTTATAACTTTGCAAGCGCAAGGCAATGGCACAAAATATACAGCGCATGTTATGCATGGCACGCAGCAACACATGAAGGCACATGCAGAGATGGGCTTTCAGGAAGGGTGGGGCGCGTGTCTTACTCAGCTGGTTGAGGTTGTTAAAAGCCTATAAAAATAGCTAATTAATATATCTTTATGAGCAGAGAATTTTGCGACCACCTTATTGACCAACTTTCCTCGTGGGATATTGTTAAGGTGAAATCTATGTTTGGCGGCTTTGGCGTTTATCGCGCCGGGCAAATCTTTGCAATTGTTGACGAAGACACGCTGTATTTTAAGGTGGATGAGATCACTCTGCCAGAATATAAAGCCGCCGGCTCTGAGCCTTTCACCTATGAAGCAAAGGGCGGCAAAAAACAAAGCATTGCTTATTGGCTGGTGCCATCGGATGTTATGGACGATGCAGAACTGCTTATCCAATGGGCAGAAAAAGCATATCAGGTTGGCCTGCGCGCGGCGAGAAATAAGCCGAAGAGGGGTGGGTGAGGGTAATTAATTAGTTATTTTTGCTACCCACACCGTATGTTCCCCACAATCTGGATCTTCTATTTTATTGATCAAAATATTAAAACCATGTTCTACCAATAACTTTCTATATTCTTCTAAATTCAGGCTTGCATGGTAGAAAGAATGGCCATCCATAGTACTATAAACTTCTCCATTTTCAGTGCCTGTGGTAAATACCAAAGTTCCATCAGGTGAAATGTGCTGCCGGAATATGGAAAACATTTTGCGTTGGTCTTCGCTAGGCAAGTGAAAGAAGCTATCCCAGGCAATTATAGCATCGAATTTCTTACCAAGGTTGATTTTACGCATATCGCCAATTTGCCAGTCCATTTGCGGAAAGCGTTGTTTACAAAGCTCAATCATTTTTGGAGAGCCATCAATACCAGTAATTTTCATACCATTTTCAATAAAAAATTTGGCAATTGGTTCACCAGTGCCACAACCAAGGTCTAAAATATCTGCGCCTGGTTTCAAATGCTTAAGGCATAAATCAAGATATTCTTTTTCCATTAAAGTTTTTGTGCGGGCGTTATCAAACCAATTAGTAATTTTATCGTAATTAGCGCAAATTTCTTTACTGTCTGCGAGATTGCCAGTAGCCATTTATCACCTACTTGTTGGTATTTTAAAATATAAAGTCATAAATTTCCCACCCCACATCACTTAACACTCACATCATCCTGGAAGATGCGTTCAAGCTCGCCGGAGGCTTGGCGGGTGAAGTCTATCATTTGCGGCTCATTCTCAAAAAATTCAAAGGATTTATGCAAGTTTTTTTCGTCATGCTCCATAAATTTCATTGCCTTGCGCTCCACATCTGCTGGTTTTCCTCCCAGAATTTTCATGGCTTCCTGCGCCATTGTGAGCGACGAATCAAATGTCTCGCGGCGGAAATAATCAACCCCAGCCTTATGCAATTCATAAGCATGGCGACGGTTTCTGGCTCGTGCATATATTTTTAGCTTAGGAAAATGCTGCTTGGCAAGTCTCACAATTTCCAAACATTTATCAGCATCGTCCACAGCAACTATCAGCAATTTTGCTTTCGAAGCGCCGGCGCTTTGCAACAAATCCAGCCTGGAAGCATCACCAAAATAGCCGCGATGGCTAAACTTGCGCAGCAGTTCAATCTGGTCTGGGTCTTTTTCAAGCACTGTTATTCTAACGCCTTGCGCATTTAAAAACCTGCCGATTATCTGCCCAAAGCGTCCATATCCTGCGAGTATTACATCGTTTAATTCTGTAATTTTATCATATTCATATTCCGGCAATCTGCTCATGAATCTAGGAACTACAAAGCGGTCATTTATCATCATTAAAAATGGCGTTGCCACCATTGAAAGCGCAACTATAACAGTTAAATACTGCGATTGTTCGGCAGTTAAAATATTGAGGCTTTCCGAATATTGAAACAGCACGAAAGCAAACTCACCACCCTGCGCCAGCGCAAAAGAAAACAATGTGCCTTGCCCATCCCTAAGGCCAAATGCCTGACCCAAAATATATAGCAAACCCAACTTAACTATAATAAGAGTCAACAATCCCAGAGCAAAGATGAGGGGTTCTTGCCCCAATACGGTAAAATTAATACCCATGCCAACTGATATAAAAAACAGGCCAAGCAATAAGCCTTTAAACGGCTTCAAGTCGCTCTCTAATGTGTGACGATATTCCGAGTTTGCCAACACAACGCCAGCTACGAATGCGCCAAGCGCCGGCGACACACCAATTAAATGCATAAGCAAAGCAATTCCTATAATAAGCGCCAGGGAAGTTGCAGTGAAAACTTCACGCAGGTTTGATTTAGCTATAAAGCGGAATATATAGCGTGAAAGATAACGCCCTCCCACAATGATAACGAAAATCACCAGAGCAATAATCATCACGCGGTGAGATCTTGGCAGATGCGATAATATTGTGTGGTGTTTAGCAAGCACTCCCGACGAACCCGCCAGCAGCGGCATAATTATCAATATCGGAATAACGGCAATATCCTGAAACAGCAGCACGGCAAAAGATGATTCGCCTGCGGAAGTTTTTAGCAACTCTTTTTCCTCCAGCATCTGCAACACTAAAGCAGTAGAAGAAAGTGAAAGCGCCATACCACAAGCCAGGCTTAGTCGCCAATCATAGCCCAAACTTATTCCCACTAAAGTAAACACGGCCGTGGTTACAATAACCTGTAATCCACCCAGACCCAAAATAGCCTTGCGTAATTTCCATAAAGTTGGCGGCTCCAGCTCCATACCAATTAGAAACAACATCATCACAACGCCAAATTCGGCAAAATTCATCACTTGCTCTGCGTTGCCAATAAGCTTAAACCCGAATGGGCCAATCAACATCCCAGCCACCAGATAGCCCAGCACAGCCCCAAGCTTAAACCTTCCCGCAAGGGGAACTATCATGCAGGCCGCGCTGAGAAAAATAAATGTGTTAAAAAGAAAACCGGTGTTCATGTTGCTAATTTATAATTAATCCAGCCATAGATATAGAACTTATGGGGCTATCATTAAAGAGGGAAGTTGGGGGGAGGGAATGGTTTTAAAATGCAATATATTGAAATGTAACACTTAGACGAAGATTAATCCATTTTATAATTACGTCTTATTGCTAAAATAAATAAAGTAAAAAGTCCTAACATTAAAGTATTATAAATGAAGCTAAACAACGAGAACCATGATGAGATTTTTTTATCATCTTTGCCTGTTATAGTTTTGTAGGTATCGCTCTTATATTTTAAATCAAACAATTGAAATGGTTTTATTGTCTGACCCAAAGAAAATAATATGCTATCTCCAAATGTATCTATGTAGCAGCTCTTATATTCACTAAATGATGAAAAGCAATTTTGTTTATTATTTTCATGGTACGACAACTTTATATTGTAAAAGCAAGTTGACATTATAAGCAGCAATAAACACATCACGATTAAAGGTCTCGCAATAGATTGGCCATAATTTGAACCTAATTTATACAATCCAAGGATCAATTTTTCTTTTCCAAATAGTGCCGCCCTTTTACGTCTACACTCCAATTCCAAGCTATAGAACAATATTTCATTTAGTTTGTCGCGCCGATCTTCAAATTCTTTTTTTAGTGATCTGTATTTTTCATCTGCATAATCAGATTTTGTATCTTCAAACTTATTTCTATGGAAAGATACTTTTGGAGGAAATTTACATCCTATAAAGTTAGGAGCATGCAAGAAATCAGATTCATTTATTTTTAATTCTGCCGTAAATACACTTTTAAAAAAATTAGCTTCATCATAGAAATTAGTTTTGTCTATTTTTAATTTATTTATTCCTTTTGCTCCTATAATTTTAAATTTATTGATATTACAATTGGATATTGACAACTTATCAATAGGAAAATATTCGTGTTTAAAAATTAAGCCCTTAAAATGACATTCGTTGAAGCTTAATTCATTTTGAATCTCACACTCAAAAATAGTTTCCTTATCAAACGTACATTTGATGAATTTTACATTTAAAATATTATTTATATTATTTATATTTTGATTGAGTTTTGCAGTTAGCCCCCCAATAAATTTACACTTTTGGAAAGTAAGATGTTTATAAGCGCTTTCAGTTGTTTCCAACCTGGGTGAATTAAAAGTTATATTGCTAATATTGCGACAATTATCTTTTAAATCTATACCATCAAGGTAAAATCTTACCCAGCTTTCAAAAATTGTCCCTTCATAATCAAATCTAATAACTTCTTGATTTTGTTTGGTTATACCCAAGGGAACTGCTGCATCTGAGCAAAAAACTGCATCTTTTATAATAACTTTTTTGATCCTAGTTTTTGCGATATTTCCATTCTTACAAAGAAGATCGTTTAATGAACCGCTTTTAAAAACTGCTCCAGATAAGTCTAAGGTTTCCTGACCATTATTACTGATATATTGTGTTATTACTTTCCAAAAATTATTATTTTTTTCGTCAGACCAAGATTCTTTTGCTTCTTTTGGTAAGTGGATTTGGCAATATGATTTACCATTAAAATCCTCAATAGCATTGGCCTTGGAAGTAAGCTTACATGACGAATTATTATTGTAATTAGAGTAGCAGCATTTTAACACACACCCTCTACACCAAAAAATAAAAGTGGTGACCCCTACGAGAATCGAACTCGTGCTACCAGGATGAAAACCTGGCGTCCTAACCGCTAGACGAAGGGGCCAGCAAAGGAGTTTGCGTTTCTATAGTAAGTTTTAGATAAAATCAAGTGCTGATTATTATTTTAATGAAAAAATTTACATAATGGCCGGCGCCTTTGCCTTTGTTGCGTGGGGTGATTTGGGTTTTTTCCCTACATCGCCAGATCGTCGATCATCAGCTCGGCTTTCTCCACACCCTGCCAACTATTGAGCTTTATGCGTCCGGCAATATGGATGTTTTTGCCCTGGCTGTTTAGCAATGCTGTGCCGAGTTTAGTATCCATGCTGCGGAAGGCCATAGCCTTAACTCCCGCGGTTTTATTGCCGCTGCTGCCGATTATACAACGTATATGATCGCCGCCTATGATGTCGGTTTTGATTAAATAAACATCAGGAAAAATAAAGCGCGGCTCAGGATTATCGGTGCCAAATGGCCCGAGTTCGTTGATTAAATTAGCCATTTCCGGCGTTACGGCTGAAATTTGCAAATGCCCGTCAATTTTGATTATGCGCGAGGCCAATAGTTTTTCATGCTGGATGAATTTGTCGCAAAGAAATTTGAATAGCTCGTCAATTTTACCTTCCTCAACTGTGAAACCGGCGGCCATGGCATGCCCGCCGCCTTTAACCAAGAGTCCGTTCTGATTGGCGGCGATGATCGCCGAGCCAAAATCCATGCCTGCAATTGAACGTGCAGATGCTTTACCCAGGCCTTTATCAAGCGAAATTATTGCGCATGGCTTGTTAAAACGCTCAGTCACTCGGCTGGCAACAATGCCCACCACGCCAGGATGCCAGCCCTGACTTTTAGCGAATAATAATGGAGTTTGTGTGCCGCCACGCTCAATTTGCGCGATAGCTTCTTCCAGCACAAGCTGTTCTAAAGCTTTGCGCTCAGCGTTAAAACGATCAAGCTGCTGTGATATAAAAAATGCTTCATCAGGATTTTCTGTGGAGAGCAACCTTGCACCCAAATCCGATTTGCCAACGCGGCCGCCGGCATTAATGCGTGGGCCGAGCACAAACCCTAAATGATAGCTGCTTGGCAGATCTTTTATGCCGGCAATATCGGCGAGTGCTTTTATGCCGATATTTTCTCTGCTGCGCATAACTTTCAAACCTTGCGAAACAAATGCCCTGTTGACGCCTTTAAGCGGCACAACATCGCAAACTGTGCCAAGTGCAACAATATCAAGAAGGCTTATTAAATCAGGGGCAGGGCGATTTTTATACCAGCCCTTTGCACGCAGTTTGGTGTTTACCGCAACTGCAGTTAAAAACGCTACGCCCACAGCGGCTAAATGTTTATGTTCTGAACTCTCATCCAAACGATTGGGATTAACCACTGCATGTGCTTCCGGCAATGTTTCTGTGCTTATGTGGTGATCAAGAACAATAACATCCATGCCGGCGTTTTTTGCGGCTGCAATCGGCTCAAAAGATAAAGTGCCACAATCTACCGTAATGCAAAGGCCTACGCCTTGTTTGCGCAAATATAAAAATGCTTCGGTGTTGGGGCCATAGCCTTCATCGATGCGGTCAGGAATGTAAATAAGAGGCGAATTACCTGTGGCGTTAAGAAATCTTTTGAGCAATGCAGATGAGGTTGCGCCATCGACGTCGTAATCACCGAAAATAGCAATTTTTTCTGCCGAACAAATTGCACGTGTTATGCGCTCTGCAGCTTTTTCCATATCGAGAAGATGCAAGGGATCAGGCAATAAATTTTTGATAGTGGGATTTAAAAAATCTTCTACGTCTTCAAGCTTAACACCACGGCTGACCAATATGCGGGAGACTATCTCCGGCAGGTCATATTTTTGCGAAAGAGTGAGAGATAAGCGTTCATCAACAGGCCTTTGTTGCCAGCTTGCGCCAGTGGCAGAATTATATGATAAGGTGTTTGTGGCTTCGGACATTGGAAAAACTCAATTTATAGCTTTAACTCACAAAACACAGTTCGCTAAGAAAAACTACATCTCCGCAGGATCGCCACCATTTTTACGAGCAAAATGATGCTCAGCTTTTATGTAACGCACTGTTCCGGTTTTTGAGCGCATAACAACAGAGTGCGTGTAAGCACCACCAGGAAATCTTTTTACACCGTCGAGCATAGAGCCGTTTGTAACCCCTGTTGCAGCGAACATAACATCGCCGGAAGCCATTTCTTCGAGGCTGTATTTACGGTTAAAGTCAGAAATTCCCATGCGCTTTGCACGCTCTTTCTGTTCATCTTCTTTAAATAACAAACGACCTTGCATTTGTCCGCCAACACTACGCAGTGCAGCTGCTGCAAGCACACCTTCAGGTGCGCCGCCAGTGCCAATATACATATCAATTCCGGTTTCAAGTGTGTTGGTTGTAGAGATAACTCCGGCAACGTCACCATCACCAATTAGCTGTATTCTAGCGCCTGCTTCACGCACTTTCGCGATGATTTCTTCATGTCTTGTTCTTTGCAAAATGCACACTACCAAGTCAGATATCGCAACATTTTTTGCCTTTGCCAAATTCTTTAAATTTGTTGCCGCGCTATTATCCAAATCAACAACACCAAGAGGCAAGCCGCCGCCTACTGCGATTTTATCCATATAAACATCTGGCGCATGCAAGAAGCCGCCTTTTTCTGCCATAGCAATAACAGTCAACGAATTTGGACCGCCTGTTGCGCAGATTGTTGTGCCTTCGAGTGGATCAAGAGCAATATCAATTTCTGGGCCTTGGCCAGATCCAACTTTTTCACCAATATAAAGCATTGGGGCTTTATCGCGCTCACCTTCACCAATTACCACAGTGCCGTCGATTGTCATGGTGTTGAGCGCGCGACGCATAGCTGTAACAGCAGCTTGGTCAGCCGCTTTTTCATCGCCTCTGCCCATCCATTTATAAGAAGCAAGCGCGGCAGCTTCAGTGACACGCACAGCTTCCATCGCAAAATTACGATCTAAAGTTAAACCTTCGTTGGCGATTTCATTTTTTTTCATATTTCCTGCATTGGCCATGTTTTTACCCTAAATTAAGCTTCTACTCTTATAACATTCGGCGCTTCTAGTACAGCACCTATTTTAGTGATTTTGCTAACCGCATCCATAGTAACTTTCTCAAGAACAGAATGAGTGATTATTACTATATTGGCATTGCCACCCTCAGGCACTGGCTTTTGCAACACAGCTTCCACTGAAATTCCTTCATTGCGCAAAACATCTGTAATGTCAGCAAGTACGCCAGGTTTGTCCTCAACCTTGATACGCATGTAATAGGAGCCTTTAAGGTTATCCATTTTGATAAAATTCTTGTCTTTCAAATGCTCGGATTTTTTGCCGAATGCGAAAGAAAAACGATTATTAGCCACATCAACTATATCAGAAAGGACGGCAGAAGCTGTTGGGCCAGAGCCAGCACCAGGGCCTTCAAGAACCAGTTTACCAACGGCGTCGCCTTCAATATATACAGCGTTATTTACACCATCGACTTTTGCAACAGGATGTTTTTTAGAAATCAAACAAGGGCAAACGCGTTGCAAAATTCCATCATCAGAAGATGAACAAACGCCAAGAAGCTTTATTTTATAGCCCAATTCATCAGCATATTTTATATCCTGAAGGGAAATTTTTCTAATGCCTTCTATATAATTTTTTTCAAAATTAACTGGTGTGCCAAAAGCAAGCGCAGTTAAAATTGTTAGCTTGTGGGCAGCGTCAATACCGTCAATATCAAAACCAGGATCAGCTTCGGCATAACCTAAATCCTGCGCGTCTTTCAAAATAGTATTGAAGCTTTTGCCGGTTTTTTTCATAGCGGTTAGAATGTAGTTACAAGTGCCGTTTAATATGCCGGAAACTTTGGTAATATTGTTGCCTGCCAAGGCTTCTTTCAGAGTTTTAATAACCGGAATTCCGCCTGCAACTGAGGCTTCGAAAGCTAGAGCTACATTATTTTTTTCAGCAAGTTTGGCCAGTTCAACCCCACGCTTTGCGATAAGAGCTTTATTGGCAGTGATAAAATGTTTTTTGTTGGATAATGCGGTTTTGCACAGATCGTATGCAATGCCGGTATCGCCGCCAATAAGCTCAACAACAGCATCAACATTTTCGTCATTGGCGATGTCGATGGTATTATCATACCATTTGATTTTTGATAAATCGACACCACGATCTTTCGAGCGGTTTTTTGCAGAAACGGCAACAACTTCCACAGGATGCTGGCAACGCTGGGAGATTAAATCCTTCTGCTGAGTTAATATTTTTAAAACACCGGTTCCTACAGTTCCAAGACCAGCTATACCTATTTTTAAAGGTTTTGTGTTTTTCACGCTAATACCAAAATCAATTAGTTCCTACAAAAAGGTAAGCTTATACATGATAAAATATAAGGCATAAAGGTTTTTTTTGTCATTTAAAAATCAACGAAAAATTGTAAATATCATGTTGTTTAGGTGTTTTTAGTTTGTTGTCTAAAAATGCTTATAGCCCTCTTTTTTGAGGGCTATTTTTTTGCCATTAATATCCAGTAAGTTTACTTTTTTACCTTGTGTTATTTCACCTATTTGGGTTATTTGCAGGCCAATTTTTTTGGCAATAGCTTTTGCTTTTGTGCTTTTGTTGGCCGGGCAGGTGAATAGCAATTCATAATCATCACCGGCGGTTATCATGTCTTCTAGTAAAACAAGTGATTGAGATGTTAAGGAAGAAAGCGGAATTTTCTCTGCATAAATCTCCGCACCAACTGCCGAACATTCGCATATATGCTTCAAATCAGCCACCAGGCCATCTGAAATATCAATACAAGATGTGGCAATTCCAACTAGTTCTCGGCCAAGTTTTATGCGTGGCTGTGGAATGTTATATCTATCTAAAAAATAATCATGCGCTTTTTTTGGTAAAGAAATCTTTCCTAAGGCAACTTGCAAACCTAAATAACTATCTCCTATCGTGCCGCTAACGAAAATTTTATCTCCTATTTTTGCGCCTGCGCGGGTGAGGGATTTGCCTTTTTTTACTTTGCCAATGGCAGTTAGAGAAAGGCTTATACCGCCTGTTGTTGATGTGGTGTCGCCGCCAATTAAATGCCCACCAAATTCACTAATGCCTTTTTGCAAGGCTAAGCTAAAATCAGCCAGCCATTTTTCATTTGTGGTTTTTGGCAAAACCAATCCCAGTAAATAAGCTACAGGCTCGGCTCCCATAGCAGCAAGATCTGAAATGTTAACACCAAGAATTTTTCTGGCAAGAGTTGCAGCGCTGTCTGTTTTTAGAAAATGCGTACCTTCGGTGATTAAGTCTTTAGTAACAACAAAATCATAGCCATTTTCGTAGGGCAGAATGGCGGCATCGTCAGTGAGGTTCATTGCCCCCGGAAATTTTTTTGCTAATGGGGAAAAATATTTTGCGATTATATCGAATTCATTTTCTCTCGAAGAAATGTTTTCGTCAGCTGTGTTGTCATCCCCGCGAAGGCGGGGATCTACTGTTTTTAAATTATTTTGTAAATTACTATTAGGGGCAGTGGATTCCCGCCTTCGCGGGAATGACAAATTCTGAAGTTTTTTTATCACTTTATCGTATAAATTAGACTTCGTTTTCTCTGACTTCATGGGCTATTTTATCCAAAATGCCGTTTACAAAACCTACTTCTTTTTCGTCGAAATATTCGCGTGTGATGTTCACATATTCATTCAATATAACTTTAAGTGGCGTATCAGAAAATACCATTAGTTCATAAACACCAGCGCGTAATATAGCGCGGAGGACGGAACCTCTGCGTTCCATGCTCCAACCATCTGTAAGGTTATTGGCAATTTTTTGATTTAGCACAGATATATTTTCACAAACACCCAGAACTATCTTTGCGAGAAATTCCTCATCCAGCTTTACGTTTTTTAAGCCTTCGTCATTATCGTGATAATAGCTGATGATATCGAGAGTAAGCTCTGCCGGAGTTTTATTTTCTTCTATTTTGTGATTGATGTCGGCAGCATAAAGTGCCTTTATTGCTGCGAAGCGCGACTCTGTTCTTTTGCCGTGTGAAGCTATGTTTGCGGCGGTCATTATGCTGCTCCCAGTTTTTCTTTTAACTCAATCATACTAAAGCATGCTTTTGCTGCTCTGCCACCAACATTTTTTGCGTTAGCATCAGCACGAACATTAGCTTGCTCTCTGTTTTCAGCTGTTATAATGCCATAGCCAATAGCAGCGTTATATTTCAAAGCCAGGTCGTTTAAGCCGCGTGCGCTCTCTTCGCAGACATAGTCGTAATGTGTTGTTTGGCCGCGAATTACACAACCAAGGGCGATATAACCATCATATTTTTTGCTTTGTATAGCAAAATTTATTGCTGCCGGAATTTCAAATGCACCAGGAACGCTGAATTTATCAAATTTATATCCAGACTTTTCCAGTTCCTTCAAAGCACCTTCAAATAATTTATCAGCAATATCTTCATAAAATCTTGCTTCTACTACAAATATTTTTTTCATAACCCATAATTCCTAAAATCACTACTGCACAAGAGCCTTATACAATAATTTTTACAATTGTCACATAAATTGTGCAAGGCTGCAAAAAACTACAAAAACTAATTTCATCTATGGTAAAAATAAATTGGAACTACTATGCTATGCCCTACTCTTAAGTTCAGTAAGGTATAAAAAGTGGAAGAGAAAAAGAAATATATTCTAATTTTATCATGCAAAGACACTATGGGCATTGTAGCCGCGGTGTCGGGATTTTTGGCGGAGAAGGGCTGTTTCATATTAGAATCTGCGCAAACGGGGGACGCTTCTACCGGAAATTTCTTCATGCGCACTGTTTTTGAAATACAAAAAGGCCAGGAAAAACACTCAGAGCTTAAGCAAAAATTTGCAAAAATTGCCGATAAATTTTCTATGCAATGGGGAATTTATGATGCGGCGGAAAAAACCCGCACATTGATAATGGTTTCAAAACAAGGTCACTGCCTGAATGATTTGCTGCACAGATATTCCAGCGGCTCATTGCCTATCGATATTGTTGGCGTAATTTCAAATCATACAGATATGGAGCGTATGGTGCAGTGGTATGATATACCATTCCACTATCTGCCGGTTAACGAACAAACTCGAACACAACAGGAAAATAAAATTTTAGAAATCATAGAAGAAAATCGTGTAGATTTAACTGTATTGGCCAGATATATGCAGGTTATAACGCCGAATCTGGTGAAAAATATTTATGGAAAATCTATCAATATCCACCACTCTTTCCTGCCGGGATTTAAAGGTGCAAAGCCTTATCATCAGGCCTATGACAGAGGTGTTAAAATTATTGGTGCGACAGCGCATTATGTTTCTAATGATCTGGATGAAGGCCCGATAATTGAGCAGGAAGTTACGCGTGTAAATCATAATCACACACCAGAACAACTCCTCGCCATAGGCCGTGATATAGAAAGCATGGTTCTGTCGCGTGCGGTGCAATATTTTATTGAACGCAGGGTTATATTAAATGGCGGCAAGACTGTGGTGTTTGGGTGAGAAGAGAGAAATATATGGAAAAGCAAGATGTAAGGTGGCAGCAGAGATTTAGTAATTATAAAAAAGCTTTGGCTCAGCTTTCAAAGTTTGTAAAAAGTAAATCTTTGAATGAGCTAGAGGAGCAAGGTTTGATACAAGCTTTTGAATATACGCACGAACTGGCGTGGAAAACATTAAGTGATTTTATAACAAATAAAGGAACTGTAGAAATTTTTGGCTCCAAGGATGCGACAAGAGAAGCCTTTGCTTTAGGTTTGGTAGAAGATGGAGAGGTGTGGATGGAGATGATAAAAAGCCGAAATATGACATCCCATACTTACAACGAAGAAACTACAAAAAAAATAATTAAATCTATAAAAGAAAACTATCACGATGCTTTTGTTGCGCTTGCAGAAAGATTAGAAGAGCTATTGTAAATGAAGTATGGTCTTAGTATTGAAAATATAAAATCTATACAGGAGGTTTTTAAAAAATATCCTCAGATAGATTCAGCCATATTATACGGTTCGCGTGCAAAGGGCTCATATAAAAAAGGCTCAGATGTTGATTTGACGTTGCGAGGAAATTCAATTGATTTGCGCTTAATAAGCCAAATTAGTAATGATCTTGATGATTTGCTAACGCCATATAAGTTTGATCTTTCTAGTATTGATGATATTGAGAACAAAGAGCTTTTGGATCATATAGACCGCGTTGGAATAGAATTTTATACAAAAAATTAGAAATAATTTCATTCACAGTTATTTAAAATTTTAATAAAAAATCAGGTTGTGTTTTTAGATTATTTTTAATATACTAAACACATGCGAACGATATATTATTTCCCATTGTGCCCTTTTTCAAGAAAAGTCAGAGTGTTGTTATCTGAAAAGGGATTGGATTTTGCTCTGGTTGTTGAGAATTTCTGGGAAAGGCGGAGGGTTTTTGCTTCGCTAAATCCTGCTATGCAAGTTCCTGTTTTAGTTGAGCCAGAAGATATTATAGTTCCCGATAGCGTTGCAATTTGCGAATATATAGAAGCAAAATATCCTGAGCAAAAATTAATTCCGCAAGGTTTGGTGGAAGCGGCTAATGTTAGAAGGCTGGTTTCCTGGTTTGATAACAAATTCTATAACGAAGTTGGACGTTATCTTTTGAATGAAAAAATCATAAGATATCTGACCAGAGTTGGTGAGCCTTCTTCTGATGCTATCAGAGTTGCAAAGGCAAATATTGTGCCTCATCTGGAGTACATCCGTTTTTTAACTAGCGAAAATCGCTGGTTGGCAGGTGATAAATTCACTTTGGCTGATATAAGCGCTGCGTCCCATATTTCTGTGGTTGATTATTTGGGTGGTATAAATTGGGATAATTATCCGGAAGTTAAAGAATGGTATGCCCTTGTTAAATCGCGCCCTTCTTTTAGAGCCTTGCTCGCTGACCGCATACACGGATTTGCTCCGCCAAAATGCTATGCGAATATAGATTTCTAGAACATCTTAAAAAATCTTAATTTTTTACATTGTTAAAATAAGGTCTTTTTATTGGACTTTGGCACAATTTCGGTCTATATGCATAGGCCTATTGACGTTAAGTTGATTAAATATTTCAGTGGTTAATGAGATGAAGAAAAAAGAAAACCAGAAACAATGGAAAACAAATACTAAGCTAGTTAGGGGCGGCACATTGCGCTCTAATTTTGGTGAAACTAGTGAGGCGATATTCCTAAATTCAGGCTTTTGCTATGAATCGGCAGAGGTTGCTGAAAGCCGTTTTAACGGTGAGGCGCCGGGCTTTGTGTATTCCAGATATTGCAATCCAACACTTGCTATGTTGGAAGAGCGTCTTGCTTTGTTGGAAGATGCTGAAGCTTGCTGCGTAATGGCAAGTGGGATGGCGGCTGTGTTTGCGTCGTTGGCCTGTCAGGTGCGTCCTGGCGAACATATTGTTGCCAGCCGTGTTTTGTTTGGTTCATGCTATTATATCATCACTGAAATTATGCCGCGTCTTGGCCTTGAAATAACGCTGGTTGATGGCCGTGATATCGCTGATTGGGAAAAAGCTTTCAAGAGCAACACTAAGTATGTTTTCATTGAAACTCCTTCAAATCCTAGCCTTGAATTGGTTGATATTGAAGCTGTAGCAAAACTTTGCAAGAAGCATAATGCATTTTTTATCGTTGATAACGTTTTTGCATCGCCTTTATATCAACATCCGTTGGCTTTGGGTGCGGATTGTGTTGTTTATTCTACAACAAAACATATAGATGGTCAGGGTCGTTGCCTTGGTGGCGCTATCTTGGGTAGTAAGAAATTTATTGAAGAGGTTGTTACTCCTTTCCACAGACATACAGGCCCGGCGCTTAGCCCGTTTAATGCATGGATTTTCCTGAAAGGTTTGGAAACTCTGGAAATCAGAATGGAAAGACATTGCGATAATGCTGAAAAAGTTGCGGCTTTCCTTGAAGGACATGCCAAAATAAGCAGGGTTATTTACCCTGGTTTGAAGTCGCACCCGCAATATGACATTGCCAAAAAACAGATGGATCGTGGTGGAAATCTGATAGCGTTTGAAGTTGCTGGCGGTAAGAAAGAGGCTTTCAAATTCATGAATAAGCTTAAAATTATTGATATTTCTAACAATTTGGGTGATTCCAAGAGCTTAATAACTCATCCGGCAACTACCACGCATTCCAATATCAAGGCGGAAGAGCGTAATAAATTGGGTATAACTGACTCAATGCTAAGGCTGTCTGTAGGTTTGGAAGATGCTGACGATTTAGTTGGGGATATCTCGCAGGCTTTGGCTTAAAGCGCATTTTTAACTTGCGCATTAGAGTTGTGTGTGCTATAAGTTCGGCAAGTTTACGGAAGAAAGAAGGTGGGTTGGTTCCCGCCTTTTCTGTTTCTTGGGGCTTAATATTTGAATTTATAAAGAGTTTTACATAGATGCATTCGGAATTGAGTGTTGAAGCTAGAATAGAGAAAATTATATCACCTTCTTTGGGTGATTTGGGGTATGAAATTGTCCGCATTAAGTTGATGACTAATGACGGCAGAAAAACCCTGCAGGTTATGATTGACCGTAAAGATGGTGTTAATATTGCGATTGAAGATTGCGAAACGTCAAGTAAACAAATATCTGCCCTTTTGGATGTAGAAGATCCTATTGTTGAGAGATATCATCTGGAAGTTAGTTCAGCTGGAATTGATAGGCCTCTTACAAGGCTGAAAGACTTTGATAAATATAAAGGTCTGGAAGCAAAAGTACAGGTATTTGAAAAGGTTGACGGCCAGAGGAACCTTAGGGGGCGTTTGGTTGGTATTGAAGGCGAAAAGGTTATTTTGAATTTGAATGTGGTTTCTATCAGCAGTGCTGAGGGAGCTAATAAGGTGGAAATAGATTTTAAAAACATCAGTGCTGCTAAACTTGTTTTGACCGACGAGTTGCTTGCATTGCACGAAAATAACAATATTTAACTCGGAGTATAAGCTATGAGCATGGGAAATACTGAAATATTGCAAATTGCAGATGCAGTTGCGCGTGAAAAAAATATAGATAGAGAATTGGTTCTCGATGCTATGGAAAGCTCTGTTGCTATCGCAGCGAGAAAAAAATATGGTTACGACCGTAACATTCGTTCTGAAATAGACAGAAGAACTGGTGAAATCAGATTGTTTAAGGAATCAGAAATCGTTGCTGATGATTATAAGCCAGCTGAACCTGAAGAGGGCGTTGAAGTTAAAAATAACGAAAATGTTATTTTGCTAAGAGATGCTAAAGAAAAAGATTCAAATGCAGAAGTTGGCGGAATTATAAGAGAGCCATTGCCTCCTATAGATTTAGGTCGCGTTGCTGCACAAACTGCAAAACAAATCATCGTACAAAAAGTTAGAGATGCTGAAAGAGTGCGTCAGTTTGAAGATTTCAAAAACCGCGTTGGCGAGATCATTAATGGTGTTGTTAAAAGGGTTGAGTCTGGAGAAGTTATCGTTGATTTGGGCAGCACTGAAGCTGTGATGAAACGCGATGCTATCATCAAAGGTGAAAACTTCAAAGTTAACGACAGAATTAGGGCTTATGTAGCTAGAGTTTCGCGTGAAACTAAAGGGCCACAAATTTTCCTTTCAAGAACTGCGCCAGAATTTATGGCTAAATTGTTTACTCAGGAAGTTCCTGAAATTTATGATGGTATCATTGAAATTAAAGGCGTTGCGAGAGAGCCTGGTTCAAGAGCTAAAATCGCTGTATTCTCTCATGATTCAAGCATTGATCCGGTTGGATCATGCGTTGGTATCAGAGGAGCGAGAGTGCAAGCTGTTATTGCTGAGCTTCAGGGCGAAAAAATTGACATCATCCAATGGTCTTCTGACCCTGCAACATTCCTGGTGAATGCTCTTGCTCCGGCAGAAGTTACTAAAGTTGTAATCGACGAAGAAAAAGGCCGTATTGAAGCGGTTGTTCCAAACGATCAATTGAGTTTGGCAATTGGCAGACGTGGCCAGAACGTTCGTCTTGCTTCTGAACTTGTTGGTTGGAGCATTGATGTTTTGACAGAAGAAACAGAAGCTACAAGAAGAACAGAAGAGTTCGGCAAACTTTCAAACCTATTTGTGGAAGCTTTGAATATCGAAGATATGATAGCGCATCTTTTGGTAACAGAAGGTTTCTCAACTGTGGAAGAAATAGCGTTTGTTGATCTTGAAGATCTAGCAGGAATTGAAGGCTTTGATATAGATGTTGCAACTGAATTGCAAGGTCGTGCGAAAGACTATCTTGAGCAGAAAAAACAAGATACAGAAGCTGTTATCGAAAAACTTGGTGTTTCTAAAGAGCTTCAAGCAATTGAGATTTTAAATGGCGATATCTTGATTAAAATGGCTGAAAACGGCATTAAGAGTTTGAATGATTTTGCTGATCTTGCAAGAGATGAGTTTATCGAAATGATTCCTGATTCTGGTTTGAGCGATCAGGCCATCGACGATGCTATCATGGTCGCAAGATCTAAGTGTTTTGGCGAATAAAATTAGCGTAAAGTGTGGGGCGTTATAGCTCCACACTTGCTAAACTATGGTATGTAAAAATAGATTGTTGGAATTGAAATGACTGAAATTAAAGACCAAAATGTAAAAAAGGCAACTCTGACACTTGGCGCTCCCAAGCTTAAGCTCGGAGAATTCAAGGGTGGACAAGTTCCTCAAAGTTTGTCGCATGGTCGCGTAAAAAGCGTCACTGTTGAAGTGAAGAAAAAGCGTAGGATGCCAGGCGATCCTCAGTCTGATTCAAAATCAGTTTTTGCCGGAAGTGAATTTGATGTTAAAAGGCAGGAAGACGATATTAGAAATGCGGAGGGATTAACTGAAGACGAGAGAACGTCTAGGCTTAAAGCTTTGCATTTTGCTTCTCAAGAAGACAAACGTAAAAAGCTTGTTGAAGAAGAAAGAAGAAAACAGGAAGAAGAAAGATTAGCTGAAGAAGAAAGATTGCGTGCTGAAGCTGAAGCGCAAAGAAAAGCAAAAGAAGCTGCAAATCTTGCAAATGGCATTGTTGAAGAAGTTGCGCGTCCGGCCAGACGTGACGATAGAAAAACATCAGATAATGATGTGGTTAGACCAATCAGAGGCAGCGACAAAATCGTCAATCCTGCAGTGGTGTTAAAAGATGCAGTGAAAGAAAAGCCAAAAAGGGATGAAAAAGAAGAGGATCGCGAAAAGCCAAAAGTTAACCGTGGTGATCAAAAAAGAAGATCTGGCAGAATAACCCTTGCTCAGGCTTTGACTGGTGCTGACGTTGAAGAAAAAATGCGAAGCCTTGCTTCGGTAAAACGTGCTAGGGAAAAAGCTAAACGTCTTGCTGCTGGCGATTCAAATAAAGAGAAAGAAAAAGTTCTAAGGGATATAATTATCCCTGAAATTATGACGGTGCAAGAGCTTGCAAACCGTATGGCTGAGCGTGTTTATGACGTTACTAAAGCCTTAATGAAAATGGGTATGATGGTAACTGCAAATCAAAGTATAGATGCGGATACTGCAGAACTTGTTGTTGTAGAATTTGGCCATAGATCTAAGCGTGTTACTGATGCTGACGTAGAAGATATTTTGAAACTCAGTAATGCTAATGATGAAGGCAAAGAAATTTTTAGAGCTCCAGTGGTTACATTCATGGGTCACGTTGACCATGGAAAAACATCGTTGCTTGATGCTATTCGTAAGGCCAATGTAGCTTCTGGCGAAGCTGGTGGAATTACACAGCATATCGGTGCTTATCAGGTTAAAGTTGATGAAGAAAATAAAATTACTTTCCTTGATACTCCTGGTCACGAAGCGTTCACAGAAATGCGTAAGCGTGGTGCCACTGCAACTGACATAGTTGTTCTGGTTGTTGCGGCTGATGATGGTATTATGGCGCAAACTGTTGAAGCGATAAATCACGCTAAGGCAGCAGAAGTTCCTATCATCATTGCGATCAATAAAGTTGATAAGCCTGGCGCAGATCCTTTGAAAGTTAGAAATGCGTTGCTTGAGCATCATCTTGTAACGGAAGATTTTGGTGGTGATGTACTGTCTGTTGAAGTTTCTGCTAAAACAGGAAAGAATCTTGATAAATTACTTGAAGCAATTCTATTGCAGTCAGAAGTTCTCGAATTAAGTGCTAACCCTGACAGAGCTGCAGAAGGTGTTGTAATCGAAGCGCGTATGGACAAAAACAGAGGTCCTGTTGCAACTCTCCTCGTGCAGAAGGGTAATTTGAAAATCGGCGATATCGTTATTGCAGGCGAAACTGTTGGAAGAATCAGGGCTATGGTCAGCGATAGCGGTCAAGCTATGAAGGGTGCTGGACCTTCTGTTCCTGTAGAAGTTTTGGGTCTGGATGCTGCTCCTGAAGCTGGTGCGCCATTTAACGTTGTTGAAACAGAAAAACAAGCGCGTGAAATTAAAGAATACAGACAAAAACGTAACCGTGATTTGAAGGTTACATTGCAGCGTAAAAAAGGTTCTTTGGAAGACTTATTCTTGCAAGCAAAAGATGGTGGCAAAAAGCAGCTTCCTATCTTGATTAAGGGTGACGTGCAAGGTTCTGTTGAAGCAATTATAGGCAGCCTTGGCAAGTTGGAAACTTCAGAAGTTGGTGTGAAAGTTCTGCACTCTGCAGTGGGCGGAATTACAACGTCTGACGTGAGTCTTGCCGGCGCTTCTAATGCAATAGTTTTGGGCTTTAACGTGCGTGCTGATTCAAGCGCGAAAGAGCTTTCAGACAGAGATGGTATAGACATCAGATATTATTCTATCATTTACGATTTGATAGACGATATTAAAGCCAGAATGGGCGGCATGCTTGCTCCTGTTATGCGCGAGAAATATCTTGGTATTGCTGAAATTAGAGATGTATTCAACATCACGAAATCAGGAAAAGTTGCGGGATGTTACGTTACTGAAGGTATGATTAAGAGAGGCGCTGGTGTGCGTTTGCTGCGTGATAACGTTGTGATACATGCAGGTAAATTGAAAACTCTTAAGAGATTCAAAGACGATGTTAAAGAGGTTGCTACTAATTTTGAATGCGGTATGGCGTTTGAAAATTACGAAGACATGAAAGTTGGCGATAGAATTGAAGCTTTCGAGTTAATCGAAGAACAGCGCACTTTGTAAAATTAATATTATTCCCGCGCAAGCGGGAATCTATTTTCGCTAGAATAACAGCGGGATAGAATAGTTAAGTAGGAATATTTATGAGCGATAGGAATAAAGGAAAATCTGCCGGTCAAAGGCAGCTGCGTGTTGGTGAGGAATTGCGCCATGCACTATCTGAAATTTTTCTTTTTGAACTGGTTCATCAGCCGGGTATTTCTGGTCTTTCTATCACTGTTGCGGAAGTTAGGGTTAGTCCTGATCTAAGAAATGCTACCGCATTTATTTGCCCGCTTGGTGGCAATGCTCCTGCTGGTTTTATAGAAAGCGTTAATGCAATAGCACCACAGCTTAATTATATGGTTGCCCAGAAAGTTAAAATGCGTTTTGCACCAAGAATAATTTTCAGAATTGATGATAGCTTCGAAAAAGCCAATAAAATAGAAACGCTTATTCAAAGCGTTAAAAAGAATTCACCTTCTTCCAAAAGTGATGACTAAAAAACACAACGACATTAATGGCTGGCTTATCCTTGATAAACCCAAGGGCATAAGTTCTGCACATGCTGTGGCCATCGTAAAGCGTAACCTCAAACCTAAAAAAATAGGTCATGCCGGAACTTTGGATCCTCTCGCAAATGGAGTTTTGCCACTGGCTTTGGGTGAAGCTACCAAAACAATAAATTTCATGATGGATTCCGATAAGGAATATAAATTTACCGTAAAATGGGGTTCGGCAACCACTACTTATGACTGCGAAGGCGAGGTTACCGATAGCAGCGATAAAATACCCACTAAAGCTGAGATTTTGGCGGCTTTGCCAGAATTTGTTGGTGATATAGAGCAAATGCCGCCAGTGTATTCTGCCTTGAAAATCAATGGCAAACGGGCGTGTGATTTGGCTAGAGAGGGAAAAGAAGTTGTCCTTAAATCGCGCCTGATAAAAGTTCATAAATTTGAATTATTGGCGTGCGATGATCAGTCGGCTGAGTTTTTGGTGGCTTGTGGCAAAGGTACCTATGTTAGGTCTTTGGCGCATGATTTAGCTATAAAATTGGGCAGTTTTGGCCATGTAACCGAGCTTACCAGAACAAAAGTGGGTAAGTTTTGCAAAGATAGTGCGATTTTACTGGAAACTCTGGAAAAAACAGTGTATATACCCGAGTCCTCAGGGCTAATTTTGCCGGTGGGGGAAGTGCTAGACGACATCCCGGTGCTTTCTTTTACCATTGAGGATGCAAGGCTTTTAAGGCAAGGACGTCAGGTTGCAACATCCGAAAAAATCTTAAATGATTCTATCGTAGTTGTGAAATGCGAAGGAGTTTTAGTGGCGCTTGCTAATGTATTTGACGGGTATGTAAAACCCGTTCGTGTGTTTAATTTATAAATTGATAGGAGATAACGATGTCGATTACTGCTGAACGTAAAAAGAAGCTTATAGAAGAATTTGCTACAAAAAAAGGCGATACAGGCTCATCTGAAGTTCAAATCGCGATTTTGACTGAGCGTATTAATAACCTTACTGAGCATTTTAAAACTAGCGTAAAAGACCACCATTCAAGAAGAGGTCTTTTGAGACTTGTTGGTCAAAGAAGAAGATTACTGGACTATTTGCAAAGAGAATATACTGATCGTTACAAGACAATCATTGAAAAGCTCAATATAAGAAAGTAGTGGCTTTTTGTATCCTATTGATTTAAAACTTTTTTATAAAATAACCTCGAAATGAATTCGGGGTTATTGTTGTTGATGATATAAAGGAAAATATAATGTTTAAAATAGAAAGAAGAGAAATAGATTGGGCAGGTAGAAAGCTCTCTATAGAGACAGGACAAGTGGCGCGTCAAGCAGATGGTGCTGTTATAATTCAATATGGCGAAACAGTAATTCTTTGTACTGCAGTTGCGCAAAAAAAACCTAAAGAAGGAATCGATTTTTTCCCATTAACAGTTCACTACCAGCAAAAGGCTTTTGCTGCCGGCAAAATTCCAGGTGGTTTCTTCAAACGTGAAGGCCGTCCTTCTGAAAAAGAAACATTGGTTTCAAGACTTGTTGATAGACCTATTCGTCCTTTGTTCCCAAATGGATTCTACAATGAAACTCAAGTTATCTGTACTGTACTTTCGCATGATTTAACTAACGATCCAGACGTTGTTGCTGTTATTGGCGCTTCGGCTGCTTTGGCAATTTCAGGTATCCCTTTCGAGGAATCTGTTGCTGCTGCAAAGGTTGCTTATGTGAATGGCGAATATGTTCTTAACCCTACTCCTGCACAATTGGAAGAATCTGATTTGGATTTGGTTGTTGCCGGAACAAAGAGTTCGGTTTTGATGGTTGAATCTGAAGCTAGAATGCTTTCTGAAGAAATAATGCTTGGCGCAGTTGAGTTTGGTCATAAAGGCTTCCAGCCAGTTATAAATATGATTAACGAACTGAAAGATGCAATTGGTAAGCCAGTTTGGAAAGTTGAAAAACCTGATAATTCAGCTTTGGAAAAACGCATTTCTGATCTAGCTGAAAAAGATTTGAGAGCTGCTTATAAAGAAACAGATAAGCAAACTAGAGTAGAGAAAGTTTCTGCTGCAAAAGAAGCAACAATCAGCACTTTGAAAGAAGAATTGGGTGAAGAATTCAATGCTCTTAAAGCTGGTGGCGCTCTTAAAAATCTTGAGAAAGACATCGTGCGTGGCGACATTCTTAAAACTAAGAAGCGTATTGACGGACGTGGCGAAAGAGATATCAGAAATATCCTTCCTATCGTTCAGTTCTTGCCAAAAACACATGGTTCTGCTTTGTTCACTAGAGGTGAAACTCAGGCTTTGGTAGTTACTACTCTTGGCACTGGTCAAGACATGCAGATTATCGATGAGTTGGCTGGCGATTATAAAGAGCACTTTATGTTGCATTATAACTTCCCTCCATATTCTGTGGGTGAGGCTTCTATGATGCGTGCTCCTGGCAGACGTGAAATTGGTCATGGCAAATTAGCTTGGCGCGCTTTGCGTGCAACTCTTCCTAGCTTGGAAGAATTCCCTTATACAATCCGCGTAGTATCTGAAATTACAGAGTCTAACGGTTCTTCTTCTATGGCTACTGTTTGTGGTGCATCTTTGGCGATGATGGACGCTGGCGTTCCATTGAAAGCCCCTGTTGCTGGTATTGCTATGGGTTTGATTAAAGAAGGTTCTGACTTCTCAGTTTTGTCGGACATTCTTGGTGATGAAGACCATCTTGGTGATATGGATTTCAAAGTTGCTGGTACTGAAAATGGTGTTACTGCATTGCAAATGGACATCAAAATCAATGGCATCACAACTGAAATTATGAAAATTGCTCTTGAGCAAGCTAAAGAAGGCAGAATCCATATTCTTGGAAAAATGAGTGCTGCTTTGTCTAATAGCCGTGCGGAAATCAGCAGAAATGCTCCTCAAATTAAGACCATAAAGGTTGATAAGGAGAAAATTGGTGGAATCATTGGCCCATCTGGCAAAAACATTCGCGAAATATGCGAAGTTTCAGGTGCTAAGGTTGATATCCAGGATGACGGAACTGTTAGCATTTCTGCAGTTGGCGCGGAAGCTATTGAGAAGGCTTTGGCGATGATTCAAGGCATTACAACTGAAGTAGAAATTGGCAAAATATATGATGGTAAGGTAGTTAAAAACCTTGATTTCGGTATTTTGGTAAACTTCCTTGGTAAAACTGACGGCCTTGTGCATATCAGCGAAATCAAAAACGAGCGCATTGAAAACATCAACGATGTTGTAAATATCGGTGATGCAGTGAAAGTTATCGTGTTGAGCGTTGAACGTGGCAAAGTGCGTTTGAGCATGAAACGCGTTCATCAGGAAACTGGTGAAAATCTTTCTGACCAATTCGAAGATGATGGCGCGCGTCCTTCTTCTCGCAAACCAAGAGGCGGCGATAGGGATCGTGGCGGATATCGTGGTGGTGACCGTGATAGAGGCGACCGTGGTCGTGATCGCGACAGAGGAGACAGACGTGACAGAGATGACCGTCGTGGTGATAGGGATGATCGTGGTGGCAGAGGCAACCGTGATGATTTTGAGCCTCGTCGTGAACGTGAAAACTCTTATGAGCCACGTGAAGTTGTTGAAGAAAAGAACTTCAACAGAGTAGAGGAAGAAGCTCCTAAGAAAAAAAGGCGTTTTTTCTAATTTCTTAAGAAAATGTAGCTAATAAAATAACGCCGTGTCGCAAGATGCGGCGTTTTTTATTGGGTGATTCACGAAATTAGTTTCACGATGAGCAACTATAGGTTACTATAAAAACACCACACTGTAATTTTGGAGGAGAGCATGACTAATAAAAATATCGTTTCTTCGACTCTCCCGATGGATATGTCGCGACTTAAAACTGTAACTGATGGTAAGAGCAGTTTTCAGGAAGAGTTGTTGGAAATGTTTTTCTTCAATACCAAAGAATGTATCGCGGTTATGGAGCGCTCTTGTTATGATGGAGTTAGCCCTAAATGGCTTGATGCCTCAGAGGAATTGAAAACAACAGCTGACGTTTTGGGTGCTGTAGAACTATCAAAAATATGCGAAGTTTCCAAAGGAATTTATGACGCAAACATGTTGGAAAAACGAGAGATGCTTGAGATTATAAAATCTAATGTTAATAAAGTTATGGTTTTCGTAAGAAATACTAGATATTAAAAAAAAACCTGCTATAAAACACCGGTTCCGCATATTTAATATGCTTGAACATATGTATCGGGGTGTAGCGCAGTCTGGCTAGCGCATCTGGTTTGGGACCAGAGGGTCGTAGGTTCGAATCCTATCACCCCGACCACTTAAAAATCATATATACCCCCCCACAATTACAATTTATGACCTGATCTGTCGGGCAAATACCGCTATTTTGGCGTTTAAATGACCTTTTTGTATATCAAATAACTCAAATTCCACCCAAAAAGTCACAAATTTTACCCAAAAAAGCCATGTTTTTGGGATATTTTGTCAGCTTAGTAATAAATAAGTAACATTTATGATATATAATTGCACCATAGTAAATTGCGGACTTAATTCGTGATTTTGGGAAATCTTTGAGGATATAAAGGTTATGAAGTCATTATTTGATAGGATCTTTAGAAGAAATAAAACAGAAAAAGTTTCTGATTCTATTACCAGGGATCAAGCGATTATATCGTCTATCTCGGATGATATTAAAAGCGGCATGTTAATGGAGAATATTACTCTTACTGACATTATGTATGAAAATCCTGGCCTTTTTACTGCGAAGACCAAAGATGGCACTTCACTTTTCGAGGCATCTCTAAAAGCTAGTTATTCAGCCCCTGAAGATGAAAAAGAAACCGCAAAAGAAATTGCAAAATTTTTCGCAGCATATCAGCCTGATAAAGATGGTGCGATGGCAAAAATTAATAAAATAGATGACATTAGAACATCGCGAGCAGAAATTTCTGCCTCAGCTCCGCCATCATTAGAAACACCAGAAATACAACGTCCTGCATTTAAACCTTTTGGTGATCTTCCTGGTAAATTAATTCCTACAGAACAACAACAGATAGATGCAGAAGATAGGGCTTATGAAGCCGAACTTGCAACAGCATTGGATGCTGCAAAGAAAGGTCCTGCCGGTCAATATTATCAAGATTTGGAAAAAAGAAGAGAAAATATGAGCCTGGATCAGCTAGTTAAGACTGATTTTCAGGAAATGACTGCAGGTATGAAAAGCAGGCCTTCAGAAGGTGTGAAACCAGTTTCTCTAAAAGTTCAATTAGATAGATCAGCTTATCCTGAGGCGAAACCAATGGATCCTACTCAATATTCTACCGAAAAATTAGCAGAAGAAGAAAAAGCGGCAGCGGAAAAAAGCAAAAAAGAAAATATTAAAATTGGGGATATTTCGGAAGATGATTCAAAAAAAATAAAAAATCAAGATCCACAGCTTAAGGGCTTAGTGGGAACAAGTTCGGATAAAATACAGGTGCGTACAGTTGAAAACGTTGAAAGAAAAGAACACCCGGTTAACACTGTCAGAGCAAGGTTAAATAAAAGTTTAGCTGAATCAGATTTATCGCCTGCTTCTATAAGAAAAATAACATCGGAGAGAAATTTATTAAACTATGTTGAAAAAGCAGATCCTAAAAATATTACTGATTCTATAAGAGGAGCTCTGGAATCAGGATATGATATTGAGTTTGTTGAACCTAAGCAAAGAGAAGTAACTAATTCAGACGGTTCAAAAAAACCAAGTTTAGATCAGCAGAAGAGTTTTCATAATAGAAAAGATAGAATGCCTAAAGTTGATGATAAAGTTGCGGATGATGCTTACGATATGAGGCAAAACTTGCGAAAAACAGAAATGAATTCATCTATAAAGATAGAAAAAAGGCAAGATGGCAATGAAGTTGTGCGTGTAAAAGGCCAAACTTTTGATGATAAACAAAGGCATTTAACAAAAGAAGAAGCACAAAAGATAATGAAAACTTTCCATAAAGAAAATCCGGAGCTTTCTGTTTCGATTAGAGAGCATTTGAATAACAAGGGCAATGTAAAAGGTTATAGCGTTAGAACGCTTACACCAGAGGAAGCAAAAAAATGGACTGATAAACAAAATCAGCACAGATCTAATAGAGGCAAGAGCGATAATTGCCCGCCGCTATAATTTGTAATCATTCAAAATTTATAAGGAACGTCATCCCAGAAGCTCTGTCTTCGCTAAGTAGCTACTCCGGACGCAGTATATTTTGTCAGGCGTTTTTTGCGCACTTCGCGTTTGTTGTCATTCCCGCGCAGGCGGGAATCCATTGCCCTAAAAAAACAACTCTTGAAATCGACTAAGTATTTTTTATTTAAACAGTAGATTCCCTCCTGCGCGGGAATGACAACGATATTGGATTCCACATACCAATAAAATCTAATGATTTGTAAAAGTACAAATCAAAGATTTTCTAGGTTCTGGAATGACGTAACCATTTCGTCTTTATTAGGATTGCACTATCAAATGAGGTTTAGATTTATAAATAATAATCTCTAATCGCGCTCATCAATCCACGCCATTTGGATGGCTTCCAGGATTTTTTCGTTACAGCCATCATGGTTATCGTCGAAATCTTCCAGTTCAATAACCCACTGGCGTAAATCGGTGAAGCGCAAGTTTACATTATCCGCATCCGGATGTTTTTCTTCCAGTTCAATTGCGATGTCGCGCACATCAAGCCACTTAAGTCCCATGCCTGCCTCTTAAAAATCTCTAGTGTTTATATCAAGCTTAAATTATGCTTCATAACCTAATATCTAAAACAGGAATAACAACAATGCAACCTGATATGCGTGAGATAGACAGAATTATAAACATGGCACTTGCCGAGGATTTGGGGCGGGGCGATGTTACCACCACAATAACTGTGCCAGAAGAAATTGAGGCGGAGTTTGCCATCGTTGCGCGCGAGCCTATGATTGTTTGCGGTGTG
>CAZOKN010000025.1:21376-27569 GCA_964580525.1 uncultured Rickettsiaceae bacterium | reverse complement strand
ACTAAACTTCTGGCAAGTATTTCCTGAGGATCTATTGGTTTGCTAATATAATCAGTTGCACCAGCCTCAAAAATTTTTTTCTTTTCATCCTGAGCGGTCAAAGCTGTCTGTACTAATATAGCCATTTTGCTGAATGCTGGGTTTTTTCTGGCTTGTTTGCAATATTCAAAGCCACCCATAACTGGCATGTTCATATCAAGAAATACTATATCAGGCGAAATCTCCAGAGTTTTCTCCCAGCCCTGCATACCATCAAATGATTCCGATATATTGCTAAAACCAGCATTTTCAAACGTTCTACGCAAAATAGCACGCGAAATTTCATCATCATCTATGATAAGGATTTTACTGTTGGTGATATCTCGACTATATGGCATAATAATTATGATAGTTCAGATTATTTATACAATTAGCAGTATTTGCCAACATATCATTCTAAACTTAAAATAGAAGAGAAAATTCCAGAACAAACTATTTCGCTATAGTTTTTTTGTAAATTGTGATGCTCAATAGCAAAGGAAAAATATTAGATGCTGCTATAACTATCTTGCAGCCAAAAGAACAGCACCTTGTCTAACACCATGATCGGTGACAGAATCATAAACAATATTTTGGTTATCGTATTTCTCTATAATATTTTTTGCTGTTTTTTCAATATAGGCAACAACCATATCGCAATTTTGTTGAGGCAACATGTTGTTTATTTCCCACTCAATTTCATTAGCTGCGGCGATTCCCAATTCAGCATGGCCAAGCTCGTGATTCATCAATGATTTATAATATGAATACCAATTATCTCTATCTTCTGATGATAGCATATTGGCAGTTACCAAATGAGGCATTTCATGTGTTATTGATATTGAAACATCAGCCTGCTGTGCTTTACAACCATAAGCGTCAGCCTTAAGATAATATTTCCAAGTCATGCTATATTTTGTGCTGGCATCAAAATTATCAGCATTATTAGTACTGTTTTTACGACTATTTCCAATTGAGTTTTTTATATCTTTTATGCTACTGCCGCGAACTTTATAAATCTTATTTTTAAATGATATTTTTGGCTCGGCATAAGCAACGCTTGAATGGCCTATAATGCTTAGCATAAGGCTTATTCCATATAACAATTTAGCAAAAGATTTACTTCTCATTACCACTCCAATTTTTGGGTGCACATATTATACAATAACCATCCCATTTTTGTCAAGTATTATTGACAATCTAGCAGTTGAATAACTATTGGGAAAAAATAAATATAAGTTGCATTTTTATGACTTTGCTTTATGTATATACATAGTGTTTCTAATGGGTACTTTATGTTCGAACATCACAGCCAACCGCTATTATCATACAAAAAATGGTTAAAACGCGTTTTCCAATCTGTCTGGCTGGCAGTTATGATAGTAACTCTGGCACTGCTTTTAGGAATTTTTGGCTATCATTTTATAGGTGAAATATCATGGATTGATTCTATTCTCGAAGCCTCAATGATATTAGGCGGCATGGGTGCTGTTTCACCAATGAAAACTGACGCCGTGAAGCTTTTTGCCTCATTTTATGCATTACTAAGTGGTTTGGTTATCCTCACAACAACCGGCATAATCATCGCACCATGGCTGCACAGACTGCTGCACCATTTTCACCATACCGCTAAAAATCCAAAGAAAAAACACAAGGAATAATTATTCTTTTATTGCTAAATTACACTCTAGCAAAAACCGCCGCTTTAAATATAGTCAGCTGCATTGTCAGCTTCCCAATTTCAATATCATTCCCAAAAATATCATAGTTGGTTTTTTTTATTCTTTTCAAAAACGGATAAACTATTGCCAGTGGCAAAAATATAAAAGAAATTTGTTTTGGAATTTTTGGCATAAGAGATTTTGCTTCTGCAAGATTTAATTCAACCCTGCCACACATTTCTTCGATTATTGGAATAACTTTTTCTAACTTTTTACCTTCAATAATCTCATCAGAATTTATACCATTTTTATCCAGCAAGTTTTTTGGTAGCATAATCCTTCTATGATGAGCATCGTGCTTTAATGCGCGTAAAATTCCAGTAAGGGCATAAGCAATTCCAACATTATTAGCCATTTTTTCAATATTTTCATCCAATGCAAAACCCATAGAAACTATAAGCATTTTTAACAAGGTGGAAGAAGTAGAAGATAAATATTCTTCAATATTTTCGATAGTTTCATAGCCAGTGAAATCTATATCAGCCTCTCTAGCATCTATAAGGGTTTCAAAAAAATGCTTGGGAACTTTGACCTCAGAAATAACCTTATACAATTCTTCGGAAATATTATGCTTATGTTTTTTAGGAGAATTTCCAGAATATATTTCATCAATTGCATCACGCCACCATTGCAAGCGTATATGCCCCATCATAGGCTCTGATACAACATCTTTAATTTTTGCAATTTCACTATTAAAAGCATATATGGCAAATGCTCTCCAGCGCAAAGATTCTGGAATAAACAGACAACACAAATATCTGTAATAATCACTTTTTTTAACTTCAAGCGCGCAGAAAGACTGATTGATGTTTTCTGTCATAGACTTTCCCTAAAACCCGATTTTAACCGAGCTTTGTAAAAGATAAATGCTCGGAAATATCATCTATTCAAACACTTTATAAGACATGCCACCCAATATGGCTGTTATATTCACACCATCTTTACCCAACGGCAGAAGAATTTGTCTGTATTTAACCTGCTTACCACCAGCACCGCTAATTTCACCTTCATCAAAAACTGCTCTTTTAGACGACAATACTTTTTCATATTCTTCCGCCAAATGTCCAGCTTGTGGTGCCACCATTGAATCAACTGTAAGACCTGTTAAATCTTCCCCATAAGCTTCTATAATTTTTTTGCCGATATATTTATAAACATAATCTTCTTTTTTAGAGAGATTGTTAGCCACAACCAGAAAACAGCTTTCCCATATTTCAGCAATAGCTTTAGGATCAACCTCGTTCTCAGCTGGAAAGGACATATCATCGCGCAGATATTCCCAGTAATTTCTTAGTATTGTAGTAATCCTTCTATCAGCTCCAGAAGAATCATTCCCTATGTTTAGTGGAGGAAGTGCCATTAATAAAATCCTACATTAATTTATTAATCAATATTGCAGCATACTCTATCATATTGCCATTGAAAGCACAATTTAGTAATAGTATGGTTGTTCGTTTTTAAAATTACTTTAACTGAGGAAGAATTACATGGCCATAACATTACCTGAATTACCTTTTGCTCAAAATGCCCTTGAGCCACACATAAGCGCCAACACTTTAAGTTTTCACCATGGCAAACACCATAATGCATACGTAACAAATCTTAACAAACTAATTATAGGCACACAGTTTGAAAACGCATCTCTAGACGAAATAGTTGCAAAGTCTGATGCTGGAATTTTCAACAATGCTGCACAAGTTTGGAACCACACTTTTTACTGGCACTCAATGAAGCCAAATGGTGGTGGTAAGCCTAGTGGTGAACTTGCTAAAAAGATAGATGCTGATTTTGGCAGCTTTGATAAATTTAAGGAAGAATTTGCTAATGCAGCTGCAACACAATTCGGTAGCGGCTGGGCATGGCTTGTTTTGGAAAACGGCAAATTGAAAGTTACTAAAACTCCAAATGCCGACACTCCTTCAAGACACGGCCAAACAGCTATCCTCACTATCGACGTTTGGGAGCATGCTTATTATTTGGATTTCCAGAACAGACGTCCTGACTATGTACAAACTTTCCTAAATAGCCTTGCTAACTGGGAATTCGCTGCTAAAAATTTTGCAGCTGCTTAAATTATATAGCCCTTATAATTAAAAACACCCGGATTTTCCGGGTGTTTTTTTATAACTCTATAATAGTTTATTCATCACTGGGCCTTTAACAAAATACCCAACCTGCTCAAGGTGATGATTATAATAGAATTGATCTATTGCATGTAGCGCTGATAATTTATAACCACCATCAGTTAGAACCTTGGCATCTCTAGCAAAAGTCTGACTATTGCAAGAAATCATAATAACATTTTTAATACCGCTACCCGCAATATTGCTCACCTGCTTCAAAGCGCCTGTTCTTGGCGGGTTAATTATCGCAGTATCATATTTTTGTAGCTCTTCCCTGTATATAGGAAGTTTTTCAATATCCCGACATATCGCTGATATTTTATTTGAAAGTTTATTCCTGGTGATATTATCCTGCATAGATTCGATCATATATTTTGATATTTCATATGCGGATATATGAGAGGCCTTGTCACATAAAGCAAAGCTATAAATGCCCAGACCAGAGAACAAATCCAAAACCTTAGCATCATTTTTTACATAGTCTCTTACATAGCCAACTATAGCTTCTTGTCCTTTTTTGCTGGCTTGTAAAAAATATTCTCCTGGCAACACAACTTCTTTGCCGTTGATGAAAGTTATAGGCTTTGAAACAGTATATACATGCTTTAGCTTTTCCCCTAGCTTCCACTGCAACCTGGATATTTTTTCAGCACGACAGAATTTCGTTAATAAATCGACAATATGATCTTCATTTTCAATCTTCTTGCTGTTGCTATCAACCATAACAAGATCAATACCATTATCGACTATGGTAATCATCCAGCCTTCAAGAGTTTCCGGCATTTTTCTGCTTAAATCCTTTAAAGGTGAAATCAACCTTTGAATCTCCGGTTCAAGCATCATACATTCTTTTATATCTACAACTTCGTGACTTTGATGGGCATAAAAACCAAAGCTTAACTTGCCATCATAACGCAAGAAAGCGCGCCTTCTTGATTCAGCACCAACACTAAACCAGCTGACGTTTTTAAATGTTTTTTCGACACCGTTACGCTCTAAAGCATCAGCTAGAACTTCCAACTTATATCTTTTATATGTTTCTTTCTTCATATGCTGAAGGTTGCAACCACCGCATGAGCCATAATACTGACAAGGAGCCTTGCCCCTGCCCTCACCTGATTTCAGGACGTCTAAAAGATCCGCATGTATTCTTTCACGGGTTGAATATTTAACAACACAAGAGATTTTATCTCCCTGCGCAGTTTGAGGAACAACCACCATAGACCCTTCCCACGAACCTATACCATCGCCCTGAGAGCCAACTCTTTCTATCGTCAATTCCAGCTTTTGGCCTGGTTTTACAGATATAGGCGGACGTTTTTTTATTATATCCTCAAGAGAGCTTTTAACCATAAAACAAAACCATAATTTATAAGAATGTTATATTAACCCTACGTAAAAAAAACTATCGTTCAAGCTAAAAAAACATTATAGAAGAGATTTATGGAAAAGCACAACCCTTTTGAACTATTTGCATCTTGGTATAATGAAGCTAAGAAATTGAACTCACGGGAAAAAGATGCAATGGCAGTAGCCACTTGCAGCCCCGAAGGCAAGCCCTCAGTAAGGATGGTTTTATTAAAATCTTTTAATGATGATGGTTTCGTTTTTTTTACTAATTTCAATAGCCGTAAAGGCAAAGAAATTCTTAGTAACCCACATATAGAACTATGCTTTAACTGGGAATTAATAGGAAAGCAGGTACGGGTTAAAGGCAATGCCTCACAAGTCAGCGAAAAAGAAGCCGAAGAATATTTCCAAAGTCGCTTTTTCCTTAGCCGTGTTGGTGCCTGGGCATCAAAACAATCAAGACCTATGTGGAACCGTAGCGTACTGGCTTTAAGATTAGCTATATATTTATCTAAATATTATCTGCTGGGTAAAAAAGTTCCTCGTCCAGAGTTTTGGTCAGGATTCCGAATAAAGCCTGAATATATTGAGTTCTGGGAAAACACCTCCCCACCCACAAGAACCATATATAGAGCTGATGATAATGGATGGCAGCTGGAGAGCCTATATCCTTAAGAGCTGAGATATTGTTTTAAAATATCAGTTATATCCTGCGTCACTAGTACAGTCTTATTCCTTGATGTCTCACCAACAATTACAGTCATTGCAGATGCAGGAATTTTCCATTGCTTAGACAGAAATTTTATAAGCTCTTTATTGGCCTTTCCACCCTCAGGAACTGCAGCAATCTTAAGTTTTAAAATATGGTTATTTTTTTCATCTTTGATAGTACCTACAACCTCATTTTTTGATGAATTTGGAACCACTTTCAGATGAACCTTGATGCCTTCTTTCACCTTTTGATACATAATTGAATCATAT
>CAZOKN010000025.1:13834-21366 GCA_964580525.1 uncultured Rickettsiaceae bacterium | reverse complement strand
ATATATTTAGTGTTTGCATGATAAAATAATACCATCTATAGTATTTGTATCATATTTTTATAAAAAAGGTTAGGGGAACCAGCCAAACTGTGCTATATTAGTCAAACAAATTAGGAAACTTTTTTAACTTAAAAATAACGAGTTTATAGTGAAAAAAATAGCCTTAGTAATAGCAATGATCTTCTGCACTACTATATATGCAAGCAATTCAAATGCGGCAAGTGTAGATTTGCGTGAAGCTAGCATGTGCAATAGGTATTTCCCTATATATGAAGCAAAATATCATATGCCTAGCAATATGTTGCGCGCTATATCGGTTATTGAATCAGGTAAGTGGAGTGCATCTTCTGCAAGAAGAGTTGCATGGCCTTGGACAATCAACGTTGAAGGTAAAGGCTACCAATTTAGCACTAAGAGAGAAGCAATCATGGCTGTTAAAAAAGCTATGAGCGAAGGAAAGCGCAGTATAGACATCGGCTGTATGCAGATAAATCTTAAATACCACCCACAAGCTTTTTATAATCTTCAACAAGCTTTTGAGCCTAACTATAATATAGCTTATGGTGCAAAATTCCTTTACGAAACATATAAGAGAAATGGTAACTGGGCTTCAGCTATAAGTAATTATCACAATGCTAACCCTGAACTTGGCCGCGGATATCTTGCAAAAGTTTATGAAATCTGGCGCTCTGAAGATAAGGCTGTAAGCGTTGCAATGTTAGACAACAAAAAGTCTTCTTTTCACATAAGTGTTAAACGTAATAAAAATGCAAAACAAGAAACAAGTAATGATTCTGATGTAAGCGATATAACAAAAAGCGCATTGGAAAGATTTGTTGATTAATTAACAATACTAAAGAACGACAACAATAAAAACACCCGGATTTTCCGGGTGTTTTTTTGTTATGTGGAGAAAAATTATTGCCTATTGCCGAAAAAGCAAACTTCTGTTAGGTTGCACGCTCCAGGTAAAGTAACACATACATACAGTGTGGATATGAAAACAAAAATAGTCGAAAAACTCGAAAAGAAGAGAAAAAGCGCCCGCCTTGGCGGTGGACAGAAAAAAATCGACGCACAGCATAGCAGTGGCAAACTCTCCGCCCGCGAACGTCTTGAAGTTCTTCTTGATCCTGATTCATTTGAAGAATATGGCATGTTTGTTGAACATCGCTGCAATGATTTTGGCATTAGCAAAAAAAGAACGCCAGGCGACGGCGTTATCACAGGCCATGGAACTATCAATGGTCGTTTAGTTTTTGTTTATTCACAAGATTTCACAGTTTTAGGTGGCTCACTTGGTGAAGCCCATGCGGAAAAAATCTGCCGCATTCAGGATATGGCAATAAAGGTTGGCGCACCTATCATAGGTATAAATGACTCAGGTGGAGCGCGAATACAAGAAGGCGTAAATTCTCTGGGTGGTTATGGCGAAATTTTCCAGCGCAATGTTGAAGCATCCGGAGTTATTCCGCAAATATCCCTTATTATGGGCCCATGTGCCGGCGGAGCAGTTTATTCCCCTGCCCTAACTGACTTCATAATGATGGTAAAAAACAGTTCTTATATGTTTGTTACTGGTCCTGAAGTTGTAAAAACCGTAACGCATGAAGATGTAACGCGGGAAGAACTTGGTGGAGCCGACACGCACACACTAAAAACCGGTGTTTCCGATTTATCTTTTGACAATGATATCGAAATGCTTCTTCAGACACGTCGCTTAATTAACTTCCTACCGCTTTCAAACAGAGAAAAAACCCCTTCCAGAAAAACACATGACTATGCAGACAGGGTTGATTTATCTCTAAATACACTCGTTCCGGAAAATCCTAACAAGCCTTACAACATGAAAGAGCTTATAGAGCGTGTTGTTGATGAAAGTGATTTCTTTGAAATACAGCCGGAATTTGCCAAGAATATAATTATCGGATTCGGCCGCATGGAAGGCAAAACTGTTGGATTTGTAGCCAATCAGCCTATGCACCTTGCCGGCTGTCTTGATATTGACGCTTCCAAAAAAGCTGCGCGCTTCATAAGATTCTGCGATGCATTTAGTATTCCAATTGTAACTTTTGTTGACGTTCCTGGCTTTTTGCCTGGCGTTTCGCAAGAACATAATGCCATCATTAAGCATGGTGCAAAATTGCTATATGCATATGCTGAAGCAACAGTTCCAAAAATAACTATCATAACTCGTAAAGCCTATGGCGGTGCGTATATAGTTATGAACTCAAAACATTTGCGCGGCGATATAAACTACGCCTGGGCAAATGCTGAAATCGCCGTGATGGGTCCAAAAGGTGCAGCTAAAATTCTATTTAGGGAATATGCTAACAACCCTGAGAAAATGGAAAAATTAACAGAAGAATATGTGAGAAAATTTGCGTCTCCATTTGCCGCTGCTGCCAGAGGATTTATAGACGAAGTTATCAGGCCACAAAATACAAGGTGGAGAATTTGCAAAGCGCTCACTTTGCTTGATAACAAGAAAATTGATAAGCCTTGGAAAAAACACGATAATTTACCATTATAAAAGGTATTTATGCTAAAGAAAATACTAATCGCAAACCGCGGTGAAATCGCCTGCAGAATTATAAAAACGGCTAGAAGAATGGGCATTAAAACAGTTGCCGTCTATTCAGAAGCCGATACTAACGCAGCGCATGTAAGCATGGCTGACGAAGCTTATTTTATTGGCCCATCATCTGCCAGCCACAGCTATCTAAATATTGATAATCTTATCGATGCAATTATAAAAAGCGGTGCAGATTCTGTTCATCCTGGTTATGGTTTTTTATCTGAGAACAGACAATTCGCCAAAGCAGTAGAACGCGCAGGCGTTACTTTCATCGGCCCTTCACAAGAAGCTATCAAAGCTATGGGAGATAAAATCGAAGCAAAAACCCTTGCGAAAGCATCTGGAGTAACCACTGTTCCCGGTTATATGGGAATCATTAAAAACGAAAATGATGCTGTTAAAATAGCAACAAAAATCGGCTTCCCTGTAATGATAAAAGCAGCTGCCGGCGGTGGCGGTAAAGGTATGCGCGTTGTCTATTCAAAAGACGAAGTTAAACAAGCTTATCGTTCAGCTTCCAATGAAGCAAAAAACAGCTTCCGTGACGACAGAATATTCATCGAAAAATTTATTGAAAAACCACGCCACATAGAAATTCAGGTTTTGGCCGACCAACACGGCAACGTTGTTTGTCTTGGCGAGCGCGAATGTTCAATCCAGCGCCATAATCAAAAAGTTATCGAAGAAGCACCTAGTACTTTCATTGATGAAAAAACCAGAAAAAACATGTATAAAGAATGTATTTCTTTGGTTAAAAAAGTTGGCTACTATTCTGCCGGAACGGTTGAATTTATTGTTGATTCCAAGAAAAATTTCTACTTCCTCGAAATGAATACAAGATTACAGGTTGAACATCCGGTTACTGAATATATTACCGGCCTTGATCTTGTTGAGCAGATGATAAGAGTTGCTTCTGGCGAAAAACTTGCTTTCTCCCAAAAAGATATCGTATTAAATGGCTGGGCGATAGAATCGCGCATATATGCAGAAGATCCAAGCCGTGGCTTCTTGCCTTCAAGCGGTCGTATAACTGAATATAAAGAACCGGAAATAAGCCATAATGTCCGCGTCGATAGCGGTGTTTATGAGGGTGGTCAAGTGAGCATGTTCTATGATGCCATGATTGCAAAACTTATAACTTACGGCAAAAACAGGAATGAAGCTTTAGAATTAATGCAATCTGCTCTTGGTAAATATATGATTCGCGGTATTTCACATAATATCAGCTTCCTTGAAGCTGTTATGGCACATCCGCATTTTGCCTCAGGCGCAATCACCACAAATTTCATAGCGGAAGAATATCCTGATGGCTTCTTCGGTGCGCAGCTAACATCTGAAAGCACAAAAATCCTGCTTGCTGTCGCAGTTCATATGTTCATGACAGACGCTCATCGCGCCAGCACGATATCTGGTCAAATGCCTGGCAGGCAGCGTTTAATTGGCAATCGCTGGGTGGTTAATATAGATAACGATCAGTTTTCTGTTTTCGTAAAAGATGCCGAAAATGGCTATGTAATAAAACATGAATCTGAATCTATTCATATCAACAGCTCATGGACTCTTGGCAACAAACTTTTCAACGGCACGGTAAACGGCAAGCTGGTTTATGTGCATGTTGAATTTTATCCTGGTGGTTTTTATTTAACCCACGCAGGATCTAAAGTTAAAGCGAGTGTGCGCACTCCGCGCGCCGCAGAGCTTAGCAAATTCATGCCTGAGCCTAAAAGTAGCAAAGACTCAATGAAAGTTGAAGCTCCGATTTCAGGAGTAATTGTTGACGTAAAGGTAAAAGAAGGCGAGAATGTAAAAAAAGGACAGGAGCTATTTATATTGGAAGCCATGAAAATGGAAAATATAATATGCGCCGATAAAGATGCCGTAATAAACAAGGTTCACCTTAAAAAAGGTGAAAATACAGTTTATGGCCAAGTTGTCCTTGAGTTTGCTAACGCTGAATAGGATGTTTTTTATGCCAATGGATGAAAGCTTTTTTGGCAGATATGACGATCAAGAAGATGGCAAGAAGACAGCCATTAGGATAATTATTGAAGGCCGTGTGCAAAAAGTTGGCCTCAGACATTGGATAAAGCGCAAAGCAACTCAGCTCAAAATATCCGGATGGGTTCGCAATAGAATGAACAGCTCTGTAGAAGCAATGTTCTACGGCAGCGAAGATGCAGTAAACGAAATAATAAAAATATGTCATCAAGGGCCATCTTTTGCTAACGTAAAACGTGTAAAAGAATTCCCACAAAGTCAATCTAATAACCCACCTTCAGATTTTATAATATTGCCTACTATCTAAAAGACTGATATTTAGCCTGACAGATTGTGATTTTTCGTCTATAATCGGGGTTAAAACTAGTATTTAGGTTTTTTTCATGCTTTTGAAATCAGTTAGATTTTCTGTAGTTTTTTTATTTTGTTTATTCATGACCAGCTTTGTCTTTGCAAAGCCTGCGCCTAAGGTTGAGTCGTCTGAAAACAAATCTGCATCATCAAATCTTCTTAAAATCAAAGTAGAAAAAGGCGAAACAGTTTTTAGTTTGGCGAAAAAATATAACGTCCGCGTGCAGGATATTGTTCAGATGAACAAACTGAAAAAACCCTACGCCTTGAAATCAGATCAGGTATTACAACTGCCAAAAAATCGTTTTCACCTTGTGAAAGAAGGCGATACGCTTTATGGCATTGCACGAAATTACAAAATAGATGTAAAAGAAATCATCCGGCTTAATAATTTAAAAACTCCGTATAAAGTAACTAACGGCACTAAGCTCATAATACCTTCTGATCTTTCTCATGTAGAATCTACTGAAAATAAAGAAGCCAATAAAGAAATTAAAAAAACAGCAAAAACTACAAAAACTGCTACGCCGCAACTTTCTCCTTCGCAAAAGAAAAAAATGTCTGAGCATGGACTGTCAACAGAACCTTATGATCCTGGTGTGCGAAATGTTATATCAAAAGATATAGAACCAGCTGAAAATAAAAAACCAGTTGAAAAAAAGGAAGAAAAAGATCCAGAGCCAGCTAAAAAGACCACTCCGGCTGTATCTGTAAAATCAGCAAACAATAATACAAATGAAAAAGCTGTCTATTCAAAAACATCTTATTCTTCTGCTGATAAAAACTACAAAACTCCTTTTATTGAAAAAGATAAAACAGCAAGCACAGAAGATGTGAAAAACCCTTTTGTTGAAGTAGAAGAAGAGACAAAAGAACCTGCTTCTAAAAAAGAAGAAGTTGCGCAAAAACCATCTGAAAAAAATGATGCACCTTCACCACAAATAAATATTTCAAAGGATATATCTGAAATTAACAATCAGAAAGAAACTGCTGCTGTTGAAAATCACAACAAGGCACCAGAAAAAATAACAAAAGAGGAAAGCTACAAAACCATAGGAAATGAAGTAGCTTCTGGCCCTGCCAATTTTATATGGCCGGTTAAAGGCAAAATAGCTTCCAGATTTGGTCCTAAAGAAGGCGGACTTTATAACGATGGTATAAATATTATTGCTAAAGACGGAACTTCTATAAAAGCTGCTGACTCCGGCGTTGTAGTTTATTCTGGCAATGAATTACGTGGATATGGCAATCTTATTCTAATAAAACATAATAACGGCTATCTTACAGCCTATGCCCATGCAAAAGAAATACTCACTAACAAAGGTGACATCGTAAAAAAAGGCCAGACAATTGCTTACGTTGGCGATACCGGCATGGTTTCTCAACCGCAACTACATTTCAGCATCAGGAATGGGCGTAAGGCCGTTGACCCTGAAAAATATCTATCACACGCAGTTACTTCCAGTAACTAATCTAATAAATATATTTACCTCTGCACGATAAGTGATTATATTGCCCAGCACATATAAAATAATCAGGGGAACACAATGTTATTTATTTCAGATGCTATAGCTCAAACTGCAGATGCAGCACCACAAACCGACGCTTTCGCAAGCATTATGCCATTAGTTTTAATCTTCGCTATTTTCTACTTTTTGTTGATTCGCCCACAACAAAAGAAATTGAAAGAGCATGAACAAGTTATCAAAGGCCTAAAAAAAGGTGATGAAGTTATAACTTCAGGCGGTATATTGGGTAAAATAACCAGCGTAGAAGAAGGCACAAACATTATTCAGGTAGAAATATCTCCTAGCGTTATTGTTAGAATTAGCCGCACAGCGGTTACTGATCTGAATAACAAAAAAGAAGAAAAAGCAAAGCCTGCTGCTGATAAAGCTACTGATAAAAAAGAAAAAAAGACTAAAAAGTAAGGAATTTTAAATGCTGAATATACAAACCTGGAAAATTTATTTCATAGCTTTTATATGCCTGTTTGGCATATATTTCAGCCTGCCTAGTTTTCTGGGTGATAATTCATCAAAAATTCCATTTTTGCCTCAGCAAAAAGTTAATCTTGGTCTTGATTTGCGCGGTGGTTCCTACCTTCTTCTTGAAGTAGACTTTAATGCCTACATGAAAGAACAACTCGATAATCTTCGCAATGAGATTCGCAATAGCTTCCGCGGCAAAACTGTTGGCACTGAAAAAATTCAATATACAGGCGGCATAAATATCGTTGATGACAAAGTTGTAGTAAATATAACCAATCCTGCAATTGTTTCAGATGTTGTAAAAATTATAAAAGGCCTGTCTAACGAATTTTCCATTGATGTAAAAGGTACAGAAATCTCTGTTAAATATGACGATATATATATTGAAAAAACCAAGAAAAGTCTGCTTGAGCAATCTATAGAAATCGTTCGTCGCCGCGTTGATGAAACCGGAACAAGAGAGCCGGACATTCAAAGACAAGGCACCAACAGAATATTATTGCAAGTTCCTGGCCTTGATAATCCTGAACATTTGAAAAATCTTCTCGGCAAAACTGCAAAACTTACTTTCCATCTTCTTGATGATAAATTGCCTTACCCTGACACTACAAAAG
>CAZOKN010000025.1:12091-13824 GCA_964580525.1 uncultured Rickettsiaceae bacterium | reverse complement strand
AAAAGGCTTGCTGCCGCCTGGAACTGAAAGACTTAAATCCGATGATGGCACAAGCTATGCGATCAAAAGCGAAGTTATGCTAAGTGGCGACTTGCTGGTTGATGCCAATGCTTCTATCAACAATAATGGACAGCCCGTTGTAAATATAAGATTTAACAATCTAGGCTCTAAGAAATTTGCTGATATAACAAAAGAAAATGTTGGCAAACCTTTTGCTATCGTTTTGGATGGCAAAGTTATAACTGCGCCTGTTATCAGACAAGCTATTCTCGGCGGCTCAGCTGAAATATCTGGGCATTTCACAACTAAAGAAGCAAATGATGTAGCCTTGTTGCTACGCGCTGGCTCATTACCTGCACCTCTTACTGTTGTTGAAGAAAGAAGTGTAGGCCCTAGCCTTGGCGCAGATTCCATCCAAGCCGGCATGAAAGCCATGATAGCGAGCACTATAATGGTAACGCTGTTTATGTTTATTTCTTATGGCTTATTCGGACTTTTTGCCGATATTGCTTTGTGCATGAACATGGTTTTAATTATGGCTGTAATGTCTATCTTTGGCGCAACTCTAACCCTACCTGGTATTGCCGGTTTGATTTTAACAATAGGTATGGCAGTTGACGCTAACGTTCTTATTTTTGAACGCATAAGGGAAGAAATACGCCTTGGAAAATCTCCTTTTGCTGCTGCTGATAACGGCTTTCAACGTTCATTTGCCACAATTGTTGACTCTCACATAACCACCATCACTTCCGGTGTTATACTTTACGCATTTGGTTCGGGAGCTATAAAAGGTTTCGCGGTAACTCTAATTGTAGGCCTTTTAGCGTCCATGTTTTCTGCTGTATTGCTAACAAGGTTTATGGTTGTGATATGGCTAAAGAGTACGCGGCCAAAAACTATATCTATATAAATAATGGATATAACACCAATCATTCCTAGCGGTCTAAAAGTCATACGCGGCTATGGTAATAATTCTTTTAAAATAAATGATGAAGAATATTCCCATAGCATTGTTGTTTTTCAAAATTTCGTCACAGCCTGGGATGTTAAAAATATTGGCGATATTACACACGAATCTTTATTTGAGATTTTAAATCAACCCAATGATATCGAGCTTTTATTAATCGGTTGTGGCGAAACACATTCGCCATTACCTTCTTTAGTTTTCAATCTTGCAACGAAGCACAAAATCAACGTTGAAATAATGACTACTGGCGCTGCTTGCCGCACTTATAACGTCCTTCTTGCAGAAGGCAGAAAAGTTGCTGCTGCTTTGTTATTGGTATAAAATTTAGTCAATCAACTAGCTGATTCAATTTATGACTGAACTAGGAGCGCGGGATAACAAGCGGTCGGAGCCTACTTAACAGTAGGTGAGCACGCGAATATTCCGCAGCGACAACGTCCAGACATAAAGTCAATCAGATATAAAACATTAATATTTAAATCACCGTAGTTGCTTTTTAAGCTTTATATGGCTATATTCCGCTAAAGTATTAACTTATGGGAGTAATCACTATGAATAATTTAAAAGTAATCTTAACTGCTATGGGATTTTTGGTTCTTCTTTCTGGCTGCAACACAGTTGCCGGATTTGGTAAAGACCTTCAAAAAGGCGGCGGCGCTCTAGAAAAAGCATCAGGCCATAAAGACGAATATTAGACCTTTTACATTAGATCTTTTTCTGCAAAAGATCACAAGCTTCGTTGCATGTCTGGAATGCCCAGTATGCG
>CAZOKN010000025.1:7707-12081 GCA_964580525.1 uncultured Rickettsiaceae bacterium | reverse complement strand
CAAGAACAGAGGGAATATCAATTCCCTCTGGTTTGTTACTTCAAGTACCAAAACAGCAGATGCTAGCGGCGCATTTAACATAGCCGCCAAAAGTCCCGCCATCCCTGTTGCAATAAATATTCTAGCATCAAGTTCAGGCAACAACATACTTCCAACCGTACCAACACCAGCACCTATGGCAAGAGAAGGCAATAACAATCCTCCAGCAGAACCAGAAACCGCAGTTGCTATTGTGTTAATAAAACGACCTATAGAATCTTGATAGGTAAGAACAGCATCAGAAGAATTTATAGCGTCCTTTATGGTGAACATACCAGCACCGAATGTATTTATGCCAACATAAAAACTAACTGTTGCAACAAGCAATCCCATTGCAAGCGGAACAACATACCAACTCATTCCCGTTGCAGAATTTCTCCACCCAGATCCCAGACTTATCATTTTCTTTAATATCCAGCCTGTTATTCCACACGCAACTGATATCCCTATCATTATAAAAACTACATTCCAATGCCATAACACATGCATTGGAGGAAACTCAAATAAAACATACGAACCTGTCATCATTTGTGATGTAACACCCGCGACAATAACGGCAAAAAAAGCCTTCACTTTAAAATCCATTAATTGTTTCTGGAAATGAAAATGTGAAAGTTCTTCAATAGCAAAAACTATCCCGGCCAGCGGAGTGTTAAATGCGGCAGCAACACCGGCCGCACTACCTATCACTATCCATATTCGCAAATCAAAAGACGGCCATATATTCTTTATTCTGTTAGCCATCATCAAAAATATACTTGCGGATATCTGCACCACCGGCCCTTCTCTACCCAATGCACCACCACCAGCCACACAAAGCACAGAGCTAACCATTTTAGTTATCAAAACACGAAAACTAAGATATTCTTTTACATCAGCATTTGGATTTTTACTAAGTTTTTCAAGAGCAGAGATAACGTGCTCAGGACCGCTTCCGGCCGCCTTAGGTGCAACTTTTTTACAAATAAATGCACTAATCAGAAAAAATAAAGGCACTACAAAAAAAACACTCAAGGGATTTTGTTTGAATCTATCCCTTGCAAGCTCCGTTCCCCATAAAAAGACTTCATTATAAAGAACCGCAATAACTCCAACCAAAACAGAAGCTGCAGCTATTACAAAAAGCATTCCAAATCTTTTTACAAAAATTTCTTTTGAAATTATTTCTATTTCTTTGTCTATTTGCATTTCACACTAAAAATATTAATTAACTTATTAGAATTACTCATAACAGATAAGTAAGCTACAAACTTTTTTTCGTAAGTCGACTAATTAATATAATTTAATTTTTAAGCATTTTAAGCACGCGCCTTATTAAGCTTACTTTTAAACTGGCCATAACCCAAATATATCGCAGCACCAAGCACAAACCACCATTTCATTCTGTGGAAAGTTTCCATGGGCATTCCAGATATTAGATATAAGCACAAAGCTATTCCCGCCAATGGAATCCAAGGCATGCCAGGACAACGGAAAGGCCTATGTAGGTCAGGATGTTTACGACGCATATACATAACGCTGAAACACACCACCACAAATGCAGTAAGCGTTCCCAGACTAACCATATCACCCAAAACCTGTATAGGAGTGAGCGCTGAAGCTACCGCCACAATTGAACCCACAATAACAGTGTTAATATGTGGAGTGTGGAATTTTTGGTGTATGCGGCTAAATATAGAAGGTATTAAACCATCATGTGACATAACATAAAATATTCTGGTCTGACCATAAAGCAGAACCAACATTACAGAAGTTAGCCCTGTTATTGCACCAATTTTTATCAGGAAAGCAAACCAGCCCAAACCAATTTTATCAACAGCAACAGCCATAGGATCAGGCACGCTAAGTTCAGTATAAGAAACAATTCCTGTTAAAACCGCACATACAAGTATATACAACGCTGTGCAAACAAATAACGAACCTAAAACGCCAATCGGAATATCACGCTGCGGATTTTTTGCTTCCTGCGCTGCAGTAGAAACTGCTTCAAAACCTATATAAGCAAAGAATATTATGCTGGCTGCACGTAACACTCCGTCAAAACCATATTTGCCCTCGCCACCAGGAACTGTAGGAGGTATATATTCAGGAATAAATGGATGCCAATTTTCAGGATGCACATAAAAAGCACCAACCACAATAAATCCAACTACAACAGAAAGCTTTATTGCAACGATCACATTATTCACTCGTGCAGATTCTTTAACTCCAATAACAAGAAGCATAGTTATAACCATAACACCAACGAATGCGATAAGATTAAAATTGCCACTGGCAACTAACTGACCAGTAGTATCAACTTCAAAATAAGAAGATGAGAGAGAATGCGGAATAACAATACCGAAATCTTTCATGAAACTAACAACGTAGCCGGACCAACCAACCGCTACAGTTGAAGCGGCCAAGCCATATTCTAAAACTAAAAGCCAACCCATAACCCAGGCCAAAACTTCACCCAACGTAGCGTATGTATATGTATAAGCACTGCCCGAAACCGGCAAAACAGAAGCAAGCTCGGCATAGCACAAAGCAGCAAGAACACAGGCAAAACCAGAAAATACAAACGACAACATTATAGCAGGACCTGCATGATCCGCCGCAGCTTTACCAGTCATAACAAATATACCGGCACCAATAATGCAACCAATGCCAAGGCTTATAAGGTTCCACGCATCCAACGATCTTGAAAGATCTTTACCTTGCGATTCACTCTGAATAGTTGAAATTGATTTTTTTGAAAAATAACGGCTTAGCTTCATAATTCATACCTTAGCTTAAAATAACAGATACTTTGTCAGGAATGTTTTTACACTAATCATGTAGATTAGCAAAATAAAAAAACAGGCCATAATTTTTATGGCCTGCTTCTTCATTTATATTAGTTAATTAAACTACTTAATTACTTTTTTTGTAGTAGTTGTAGTAGTTGTTTTTACTGCTGTTTTTGCAGGAGCAGCTTTATCTTGCTTTTTTGCAGCGTCTTTTTTGTCATGATCGCAATGTTTTTTGCACATTTTTTTCTGCAATTGGTTAACATCTTTTGTCAAACCAGAAACATCACTGTCAACTGCTCTCAAGCTCTTCTTCAAAGCAGGATTAGTTTCTTTTTTCTCGATCTCTTTAACTTGCTTTGAGATATCAGCAATGTCATTTTGAACTTTCATAAATTCTTGGCTAACATGGCATTTTTTGCCATCTCTAGCTTCATCATGACCTTTTCCACCATTCATAGAATGATGATTTTGACCAGCGCAAGCCACTAGTGAAACAGTAGAAAGTAGTAATAAAGTTCTTATTGTAGTTTTCATAAAAAGTGCTCCTTTTAGTTTTTAAAGTTTAGTTATTGGTTTAGTTTAATAGAATCTTTTTTTGCATCACCATCCTGGTCCAACGATATAGAATATCCTGATACTATATCTTGAATTTCTAAGCATTTACCAATTCTAATAGCCACGAAATCATCGAGATTTTCTTTTAAATATTTCTTTTTTCCAATCTCTTTAACCTGCATTTTAGAACCCATACAATATAAAAAAACATTTTTTTGTACTACATAAAAAACCTTCTGTCATCAAAAAGTAGAAAAATCAAAAAGATAGTCAATTAAAAATTGGAAGACCATAATTTGTGACTGATTAAAATATTTTAAAAGATTAGAATGATTTGATATTAAAAAAATAATTTAAAAATGATTTAAGAAATAAAATTTACTTCGAATATTTTCCTAAAATTTAACAAAAAATAGCATTTTTTCTAAATTAAGCTTTTTCCATAATAAAACGCTTTTTATCTTTTATTATCAGCCTCATCTTAAATAAATACATGTTTTAGCATAAATAGTTTATATAACAGGTTAGTATCTATTAGATTACACTTCAAATATAGTCTTGGACATTCAAAAACTTTTCGTCTATTAAATTTATTCTGTTAGAATTTGTTACACTCAATTTTTAGGTTATTCTATGCAACTCTGGAAAAAAGTTTTAATTGGATTCGTATTAGGGATAGTAGCTGGTTTTGTTATGGGACCAGAGGCTGTAAATGTAAAATTCCTCGGCACTATCTTCATAGACCTTATTAAGATGATTATCGTTCCTCTGGTTTTCTTTGCCTTGGTATCCGGCATAACCAGCATGAATGGAAGCAAAAATCTTAAGAGATTAGGATTTAAAGTTGTTACCTCATTCCTTTTAACTTCAACTTTTGCTGTGGTTATAGGAATTGTAACTGGCATAATATTTGAACCAGGCGTTGGCATGACACTTAATTTGGGTGATGCTGCTGCAGCTTTGCCTGCCGCTGCAAAAAATGCCCCTCCTACGATCTCTGAAGCAT
>CAZOKN010000025.1:0-7697 GCA_964580525.1 uncultured Rickettsiaceae bacterium | reverse complement strand
AAATGCAATAGGTGCTATGGCCGACGGCAATATTCTGCAAGTTATAGTATTTGCGGTTTTCACAGGCATCACACTTAACATCATGGGACCATTCGGAACTAAAGTTGTTGAGATTACAGGCGAAATGACTAAAGTTTTCTTCACGATGATTGGCATAATAGTTAAATTCGCACCATTTGGTGTTTTCGGATTTATCGCATGGTCAGTTGGAACACAAGGTGTTGATGTTTTGATTTCTTTAGGAAAATTGGTAGTTGCCGTACTTTCCGCGATGGTTGTGCAATATCTACTTTTCGGTGTTCTTATTTCCGTATTTGCAAGAATGTCACCGTTCCCTTTCTACAGAAAAATGTTCGAAGTTCAGTTGCTAGCATTCTCAACAAGCAGCAGTAAAGCTACTCTTCCAACGACTATGGAAGTGTTGCATCACAAAATGGGAGTTTCCAAAAACAGCACGAATTTCGTTCTGCCTTTAGGCGCTGCTATCAACATGGATGGAACTGCAATATATCTTGGTATATGCGCATTGTTCTTCGCTCAGTCTATGGGCATACATCTTAGCATGGCTAACTATGTAACTCTTGTTATAACTTGTACTTTAGGATCAATCGGCGCTGCTGGTATACCTAGTGGTTCGATTATTTTCATGGGTATGGTTTTACACTCTGTAGGCCTTCCTATGGAAGCAATTGGTGTTATTCTTGGTGTAGATCGTATTCTTGATATGGTTCGTACAGTAATCAACATTACTGGTGACTCAGCTATAACATTGATTATAGATAAAACTGAGGGCGATCTGGATAAGAAAGTCTACCTTGCGAAAGCATAGTAACTGGTTCGTTAAATGTAAAAAAAGGCTCCTGAATTTTCAGGAGCCTTTTTTGTTTCAGTTATTTCAAATTTACTTCCAGGAATTTATATCCACCAATGCTCGCTCACAATAAGCCTGCTTGCGTACTTTTTTACCAATGCGCTCGTCAAAAGGTGGCATAAGGCCAAAGTTAATATTCATAGGCTGGAATGTTTCAGCATTAGCACCGCCAGTGACATGATTTAGCAATGCACCCAGCGCAGTTGTTGCAGGTGGAAATGACTGATCACATCCCATTAATTCACTTGCAGCAAATCTTCCCGCCATAAGACCACATGCTGCACTTTCAACATATCCTTCCACACCAGTTACCTGCCCTGCAAATCTTATGTGAGGCAAATTTTTCAAGCGTAATGTATTGTCTAAAACCTTAGGACTATTGATAAATGTATTACGATGAATTCCACCCAGCCTTGCAAATTCAGCATTTTCAAGACCTGGAATAGTTTTAAAAACTCTAGTCTGTTCGGCATATTTCAATTTGGTTTGAAAACCAACTATATTATATAGCGTCCCAAGTTTATTATCCTGCCGCAATTGCACAACGGCATATTGTTTTTGTGGTGAATGTGGATTGGTCAAGCCAACTGGTTTCATAGGTCCAAAACGCAAAGTCTCCGGTCCCCTTTCCGCCATAACTTCAATTGGCAAACAACCATCAAAATATGGCGTATTTTTTTCCCATTCTTTAAATTCAGTTTTTTCACCTGCAATTAAAGCTTCAATAAAATTATAATATTCATCGCGCGTCATTGGACAATTAATATAGTCCTTACCATTACCACCAGGACCCTCTTTATCATAACGTGACTGAAACCATGCCTTACTAAAATCAATAGAATCCTTATGAACAATTGGTGCAATAGCATCAAAAAATGCCAGATATTCCTGCCCTGCTGCTTTCAAAATAGACTGACTTAATTTTTCAGAAGTCAAAGGCCCCGTGGCAATAATGAACAAGCCATCTTTAGGATCTGGAACTTCCGTAATTTCTTCACGCACTATTTTGATATTTTTATGTGATGTTATTTTTTCCTGCACTGCCGCAGAAAATCCATCTCTATCAACTGCCAATGCGCCACCAGCTGGAACTTTATTTGAATCAGCACATGATATAATCAAAGAACCAACACGTCGCATTTCTTCGTGCAGCAAACCAATTGCGCTGTTTGTATGATCGTCTGAGCGGAAAGAATTTGAGCAAACCAGCTCCGCTAAATTATCTGTATGATGCGCTTCAGTTTTTCTTGCGCCATTACGCATTTCATAAATCGTAACTTCTGCGCCAAAATTTGCAGCTTGCCATGCAGCCTCGCAGCCAGCAAGGCCGCCACCAATTATAGTAAGTTTATTTTTCATTGATTTTATCTTTTCAAATTATTTGAGTATTTCTAACACTTTCCTATGAACTATCTCATCACCAGAAACCACTATGTCGCCAGCTGATTCTTCGGTAATGGGTTTTCCTTGCCAATCTGTTATAATGCCACCGGCTTCTTCTATGATAACTTTTAGGGGCAGAAAATCGTGCTGCTTTAAACCAGACTCCACAACAACGTCAACACATCCAGACGCCACCAGGCCATAGTTATAACAATCGCCGCCATATACAGTATATCTAGCTTCAAGTGCAACTTTGCTGAATGCAAATAACTGATTTTCAGTAAAATAATTTGGCCCGGTCGTACAAACTACTGCATTTTCCAAACTACCACATTTTCTGACACTCGCTTTTTTGCCGTTCAGCGTAGTTCCTTTACCCTTCACACCAATCCAACGCTCTTTAGTAATTGGTTGGTTAATAACACCAGCTAAAACATCACCATTATGCATCAGCGCAAGCAAGGTACCAAATATAGGGCGGCCAATCATAAATGAAGCTGTGCCGTCTATAGGATCGATAATCCATCTATAATCAGCATTTGCATTTTCAATACCGAATTCCTCACCCTGAATACCGTGGGCAGGATAACTTTGTTTTATCATTTTGCGCATTTCCTGCTCAACTTCGCGATCAGCAGCAGTGACTGGGCTAGCATCCTGTTTAGACTCGATTATTGAAATGTTTCTATAATATTTGCTGATAATATCCTCAGATTTATCAACAAGTTTATCCACAAACGATAAAATTTCTTTCAGATTTATATCAGACATACATTTACTTATATTTTAGATTTCAATTTATAAAGTGTATCCAAAGCTTCTTTCGGACTTAACTCATCAATATTAATATTCCTAAGAATTTCTTCCACTTCGGAATTTTGCTTCATATTAGAGGAAGAATTTACATTTGCAAATAGAGGCAAGTCGTTTGCCAATTTTATCTTATAGCCAGCATTTTCTGATTGTTGCAACACTGCTAAAACTTCTCCTGCCCTGCTTATAACAGTTTTTGGCAACCCAGCCAACTTTGCAACATGAATGCCATAAGACCTGTCTGCTGCCCCACGCATAACTTCATGCAGAAACACAACATTACCTTCCCATTCTTTCACCCTCATTGTATAGCAAGCAAGCGATGACAGTTGCGAAGTGAGCGAGGTAAGTTCATGATAATGCGTAGCAAATAATGCCCGGCACTTATTTTTATTATGCACATGCTCAACAACCGCCCAAGCAATTGATAAGCCGTCATATGTTGCTGTTCCACGTCCTATCTCATCCAAAATTACAAGAGAGCGTTCTGTAGCTTGATTTAATATTGTTGCGGTTTCAACCATTTCCACCATAAATGTTGAACGGCCACGCGCTAAATCATCCGATGCACCAACGCGGCTGAACAATTTATCAATCGTACCAATATAAGCTTCTTCTGCAGGAACGAATGAACCTATTTGTGCCATGATGGCAATTAGCGCGTTCTGACGCAGAAAGGTACTCTTACCGGCCATATTTGGTCCAGTGAGCAACCACAATCTTTGTGACTTTGATAAATCAGAATCATTGCCAATAAACTTTTCTGTCAGATCGCCATTTAAATTTGCTTCCACAACAGGATGGCGTCCACCTTTGATTTTAAATTCAGAGCTATCATCAACATGCGGCCTTGCATATTTTTTTTCTACCGCAATTTCTGCCAATGCTGAAGATAAATCCAGACCAGCTACACTTTGCGCCGCTAGTGCAATTGGATTAGCATGAGCAATTATATCGCGCACCAACTCATCAAAAATCATCAATTCCAGTTTTAAAACCTGGTCTTTAGCGTTTAGAATATCGCTTTCAAGCTGACGTAACTCTTCCGTTGTATAGCGTACAGCACTGCCCAATGTTTGCCTGTGGAAAAATTTACTATCTGTGATTTTACCACTTTGGTTAGGAGTAACTTCAACAAAATATCCCAGCACATTATTTTGCACGATTTTCAAAGTGTTAATGCCTGTTTCTTCTTTATATTTTTCACGTAATTCAGCAATTTTATCACGGCTATGATCGCGCAGCTGTCGCAATTCATCAAGCTTTTGGTGATAACCATCAGCGACAAAACCACCATCGCGCGCTAAAACACCAACTTCAGCTTTTAAAGCTCTTTGCAATTTTCCTACTAAATTATCGTGCGAGCCTAAATCGCGCACATAAGAGGCTAAAACAGTAGGTAGTTTAAATCCTGAAAGACCAACAATTTCGCTAATTATCAAAGTTTCAGCCAAACCATCTCTTACAGCCGTCAAATCACGCGGACTACCTTTACCAAGACAAATTCTCGATAATGCTCTCTCCATATCAGGCACACGCTTTAAAACCTCCCGCAAATTATGCCTAATTTCGTTATTGGTAAAAAAGAACTCTACACCATCTAATTTTTCATTGATTGGCTTGGCATGCGCAAATGGTGTTGTAACATAAGAAAATAATAGCCTAGCGCCCGGAGCAGTTATTGTTCTATCGATAACATTCAAAAGACTACCTTTTTTATCGCCTGATAATGTGCGGCTTATTTCAAGATTGCGTCTTGTGGCTGCATCTATAACCATAAAATGACTGGTAGAAAATTTACGTGGCGGCGAAAGTCTTGGCAACGTACCTTTTTGCGTTATAGCAACATATTCAATCAAAGCTCCACAGGCAGAAATTTCTGAACGCGAAAACATGCCAAAGCCTTCCAATGACTGCACTTCAAAAAAAGTCTTAAGCTTATTTTCCGTTTTAACAAAATCAAACATGCTAGCCACTTGCGGCATAAGCGCAGCTTTATACTCGCGCAATGATGGAGATAATTCATTATCGAGGAAAATTTTATCTGATAGCAGAATTTCCTTAGCATTCAATCTAGCTAAATCAGAAGAAAGTGCTTCACGACTGGTCGGGCTAACTTTAAATTCTCCGGTTGAAATATCAATCCATGCCAATGCTATTTGCCCACCAATTTCGGAAACACATGCCAGATAATTTGCTTCTCTGGCATCTAATAAGCTTTCTTCAATCAGCGTTCCGGGAGTTATAATTCTAACTACTTCGCGGCGCACAACAGCTTTATAACCGCGCTTTTTAGCTTCTTCAGGACTTTCCATTTGTTCGCAAACCGCAACTCTATAGCCTGAATTTATCAATTTATGTAAATATGGCTCATAGCTGTGGTGTGGCACGCCGCACATAGGGATTTCTTCGCCCGAATGTTTCCCTCTTTTTGTCAGCGCAATATCAAGCTCTTTCGCGGCAATTATGGCATCTTCGAAGAAAAGCTCATAAAAATCACCCATACGGTAGAATAAAAGACTATCACTATGCTCTTTTTTAACTGCAAGATATTGCTGCATCATTGGCGTTACAGCCTCTGATTTATCTAGTTTTTCTTCAGTTTTATCCTCGACTAAAGCCAAATTTGTCATTTTATCTATACTTTGATTATTTTATTTCATTTCCTACTTCAGGTTATCTTATATTCAAAAAAATTGAAAAATCACGCTTTCTTTGACTATTTAACAATAGTAATGTATAAGCCTTGTCTTGTTTGGTTTATGCAATACGAAGGATATATTTTATGGCAGAAAAGAAAAAGGCGATGAAAATAACGGATGAAGATGCTTTATATTTCCATAAAAAAGATGGAAAACCCGGCAAAGTGTCTGTGCTTCCAACAAAACCTCTGATGACTCAGAGAGATTTATCCCTAGCTTATTCTCCCGGCGTTGCCGTTCCTTGTATTGAAATTGAAAAAGACCCTAGCCTAGCATACGAATATACTGCAAAAGGCAATTACGTTGCCGTTATATCTAATGGAACTGCGGTTCTTGGCCTTGGAAATCTTGGCGCTCTGGCTTCTAAACCTGTTATGGAAGGTAAAGCCGTTCTTTTCAAAAGATTTGCTGATATTGATTCTGTAGATATCGAAGTTGCCACTGAAGATCCTGATGAATTCATTAACGCCGTTAAATATCTTGGCCCAACATGGGGTGGTATTAACTTAGAAGACATTGCAGCACCTGAGTGCTTTATCATCGAACAAAAACTAAAAGAACTCATGGATATACCTGTTTTCCATGACGATCAACACGGAACTGCCATAATCACAGCTGCAGGCATGATAAACGCAGCACATATTACAGGCAGAAAATTTAAAGACATGAAAATCGTTGCCAATGGCGCTGGAGCAGCTTCAATAGCTTGTATAGAATTGCTAAAAGCAATGGGCGTAACTCATGAAAATGTTATTCTTTGCGATTCAAAAGGCGTTATTTATGAAGGCCGTACCGAAGGCATGAACCAATGGAAATCTGCTCACGCTGTTAAAACTGACACGCGCTCTTTAGCTGATGCCATGAAAGGTGCCGATGTGTTCCTTGGTCTATCTGTTAAAGGCGCTGTAACTAAGGATATGGTTAAATCAATGGCCAAAAATCCTATTATATTCGCAATGGCAAATCCTGATCCTGAAATCACTCCGGAAGAAGTTCATGAAGTGCGCGATGATGCTATCATGGCTACGGGTCGTTCAGACTATCCAAACCAGGTTAACAACGTAATGGGATTCCCTTACATTTTCCGTGGTGCTTTGGATGTGCGTGCCACAACAATTAACGAAGAAATGAAAATAGCCGCTGCAAAATCTTTGTCTGAACTTGCTAGAAAGCACGTTCCTGACGAAGTTTTACACGCTTATTCAGGTCGTAAAATGCAATATGGCCCTGACTATATCATTCCGGTTCCTTTCGATCCTAGATTGATATCAACAGTTCCTGTTGCCGTTGCAAGAGCAGCTATTGAAAGCGGCGTTGCCAAAAAGCCTATAGAAGATTTTGAATCATATAAGCGCGAGCTTACTGCCCGTTTAAATCCAACTGCTAACAGCATGAATTTGCTGTTTGACAGAGTACAGGCCAATCCTAGAACCATCGTATTTTCTGAAGGTGAAGAAGAAAAGGTTATACGTGCCGCTGCAATATGGCGCGACCAGGGTTATGGCGTTGCTAAGCTTGTAGGCCGTGAAAACCATATCATGAAAAAAATGGCTGAAATGGGTGTTGATCCTAAAAACATCGAAATTTGCAATGCAGCCATCGCTGAAAACAACGATAAATATATCGAATTTTTGTACGAAAGACTAAAAAGAGATGGTCATTTGCATCGTGACTGCACACGTATGGTGAAAAATGACAGGAATATTTTTGCTGCCTGCATGGTTCAGTGTGGTGACGCTGATGCTATGATTACTGGCTTAACCAGAAACTATTATGACTCTTTGGAAGACGTATTAAAAGTTGTCGATAACAAGCCTAATAAAATGATTTTCGGCCTTTCTATGATGATTGCAAAAGGCAGAACTGTGTTCATTTCAGATACAACTGTTAACGAACTTCCTACGCCTGACGAATTGGCTGACATTGCC
>CAZOKN010000024.1:20804-28207 GCA_964580525.1 uncultured Rickettsiaceae bacterium | reverse complement strand
CTTAGTCTTAACCATCTTCACATCAACACGTTTAGCCATATCAACAGTAACGTTAACATGCGGATAAGCAATTCCTATTCCTTCTTTTGCAAAGACCTCATAAATACTATGCCTTAAGTCTGTCTCAACGTCTTTTTTATCGCTTGGCTTGAACATTTCACACCAGAATTGAACTTCAAAATCAATAGAGCTTGATCCAAAATCAACAAAAAATATCTTGATTGGCCTGGTCTTAATTACATCAGGATTATTGTTCAATATCTCTTTCAAAATCCTCTCTACATTTCTGCTATCAGAACCATAATCAACGCCTACCTTTATCCTTGTTCTGATAAAATTATCAGTAAGAGTAAAATTGGTAACATTAAGCTCAAGTAAAGAACTATTTGGAACTAATATATCAACATTATCAAATGTCAGTATATGGGTTGATCTCGCACCAATTCTAACAACCTTGCCTTCAGTATTTCCATCAAGATGTATAATATCACCAACCCTTATTGGTTGCTCCGCCATTAATATAATACCGCTAATAAAATTCTTTATTATGTTCTGGCTACCAAAACCGAATCCGATCGCAAGTGCGCCGCCTAGAAGTGCAAAAGCTTTCAAAGGAATCTGCGCTATTGAAAGAGAAGTAAAAGTGAAGATAACCAAAAGGAAATAAAAACTTACAGTTTCAATCATGTAAACTGTGTTTTCAGAAAGATGACTTATTGAAGGTATATTCCTAATTATACGGCTAACCTTCTTTGATACACGGTAACCGATAATGAATATAAAAAGAGCTATAAATATATTTGCTACAGTAACATCATTATTTTCAATTCTGGCAACTTTTAATGACCATAAACGTCCAATTATTTCCCAGACTTCCTTGAGGTTATTTAATACTTCTTCTGAGAAAAAATTTTTAAACATTATTTTTTATCCGCACATATAGCAACTTTATTTCTACCAGTATTTTTAACATGATACAGTCCCTTATCAGCTCGTTCAACAAGAGAATGCGGCGTATCACCAGCCGCTATTGCAGCAAGGCCAACGCTAATTGTTTTTTTCAACTTACCCGGCTCGACAGGAATATTAAATTCGGTAGCTTCAACAACTTTGCGAATTCTTTCAGCCACGTTAGCTGCATGTTTAATGTCTGTACTCGGCATAACCACAACAAATTCTTCTCCACCATATCTGGCAACCAAATCTGAAGGACGTACATTGGCCAATATTCTCTGGGCAAGTTGCTGCAATATCGTATCTCCGCTCAAATGACCATAAGTATCATTCACACCCTTAAAATGATCCATATCTATAATCATCAAAGATAACGGCTTACCATTCTGCATAGAACTATTAAGAAGACTTTCTATATGCATATCAAAATAACGACGGTTATAAAGATTGGTTAAACCATCTTTTACAGACATTTCAATATTTTCTTGCCTGCTTGCCTGTAGCGCATCTTGATATTTTTTTCTTTTTATCTGTATTCTAGCTCTGGCTATAACTTCGTTACTATCTATCGGCGTAATCAAATAATCATTTATACCCATATCCAAGGCTTTAATAAGCAAATCAGGATTATCATCTTCTATTATTATAAGAAGAGGAGTATTTCTTGTTTTTTCCTGACTTCTTAAATGGGTACAAAAATGTATACCATCATCTTTTGCAAGCTGGGCACTAACCATTATAAGGTCAAAATCAGTTTCTTCTGAAAGCCTTACGGCTTTTGCAGGATCACCCTCCACAACAACATAAATTCCTAGTTCCTGCAATTTTATATTAATCTGCTGGGCCTGAGTTGCATCATCATCAACGATCATGACTTTAGCGCCACTGACGCCATCTATTTTTTCAACATCAGCAATCGCACCCAACTGCGCACCAGTTTTGTCTCTAAGTTTCAACTCGTCAGTCATATTTTTCAAGCGCACAAGTGAACGTATTCTTGCAAAGAGAGCTAGGTCATTAATTGGCTTGGTAAGAAAATCATCCGCTCCCGCATTCAAGCCTTGCACACGATCTTCAACATCTGTTAGGGCAGTAACCATTACAACAGGAACGTCTGAAGTTCTGGGATGTTTTTTCAAACGCTTACAGGTTTCAAAACCATCCATTTCCGGCATCATAACATCAAGTAATATTATGTCAGGAGGCAACTTTGTTGCACTTTCAATTGCCTGCATACCACTTTCAGCGGTAGTAACTTCATAATACTCACTCTTCAGCTTGGCCTCTAAAAGCCTTCTGTTAGGAAGTAAATCATCAACTACAAGTATGCGTGCAACCATAAAACAGAATAATTATACTTTTAAATAAATGTTATTTTTTATCCTTAAAAACAAAATGATTAATTGTTTCTAAGAAAGCCTCTATAGCAATTGGCTTAGATATATATTCTTCACAGCCAGATGCCAATATTTTATCTTTATCATCTTTCATAGCAAAAGCAGTAACCGCTACAACAGGAATATGCTTCAGCGTTTTGTCTTTTTTAATCTCCGCTATAATATCAAATCCAGAGACTCCTTTAAGCTGAATATCCATCAAAATCAAGTCAGGCAATGCTTCTTTAATTAAAACAAAAGCTTTTAAGCCATCGTTTGTGAAAGACACATCATAACCATTTGCTTCCAATAAATCCTTAAATAATTTCAGATTAAGGTCATTATCTTCTACTATAAAGATTTTCTTATTTTTTTTATAATTCACCACTATGCCCTTCATTATGAAAAACTCTCACAATCTATTATTTATTCAAGCGATTTTTAATCAACTCATCAACTATCTCAGGATTTGTGAGAGTATTGGTATCACCCAAATTTGAATAATCATTTTCTGCTATTTTTCTCAAAATACGTCTCATAATCTTACCTGATCTTGTTTTAGGCAAGCCTGGAGTAAATTGAATTATATCAGGCTTTGCAATCGGCCCAATTTCTTTTCTTACACTAGCTAATAATTCATCCTTTAGCTTATCATTTGTTTCAACACCGGCTTTTAATATAACAAAGGCATAAATCCCCTGCCCTTTTATATCATGTGGATAGCCAACAACCGCAGCTTCTGCAACATTCAGATTAGATACAAGTGCGCTTTCCACCTCTGCAGTACCAATACGATGACCTGAAACATTTAGCACATCATCAACACGTCCTGTAATCCAATAATAACCATCAGCATCACGCCTCACACCATCACCAGAAAAATACTTGCCCTTAAATTGTGAAAAATAAGTTTTTTTGAATCTATCGTGATCGCCATAAACAGTACGCATTTGGCCTGGCCACGAATCCGCTATGCACAAATTTCCTTCCGCCGCACCTTCAAGTATTTTTCCTTCATTATCAACAACAACTGGCTTTACTCCAAAAAATGGCAATGTTGCTGAACCTGGTTTTAAATCAATAGCTCCAGGTAATGGCGTTATCAATATACCACCTGTTTCCGTTTGCCACCAGGTATCAACCACCGGACATCTCTTATCGCCAACAATATTATAATACCAGTTCCAGGCTTCAGGATTTATAGGCTCTCCAACACTTCCCAAAACCCGCAAAGTTTTTCTAGAAGTTTTAGTAACTGGCTCTTCACCTTCTCGCATCAAGCTGCGTATCGCTGTTGGTGCAGTATAAAAAATATTCACCTTATGCTTATCAATAACATTCCAGAAACGACTCCAATCAGGGTAATTAGGAACCCCTTCAAACATCAGAGTAGTTACACCATTTGCCAAAGGTCCATAAAGAATATAGCTATGCCCGGTTACCCAACCAACGTCTGCAGTACACCAATAAACATCGCCATCCTGATAATCAAAAATATATTTATGCGTCATCGAAGCAAACAGCAAATAACCACCGCTTGTGTGCAAAACACCTTTAGGCTTTCCTGTAGAACCAGAAGTATAAAGAATAAATAAAGGATCTTCCGCATTCATAACTTCAGGCGGGCAATTATCAGAGGTTTTTGCTATGATATCGTCGTACCAAACATCCCTATCAGAATTCCAGGCAATTTCGCCACCTGTTCTTTTTACAACAACAATTTTCTGTTTAGAAGATAGCGTTGCAATTGCAGCGTCTACATTTTCTTTAAGAGGAATTTTTTTACCACCGCGCAAACCTTCGTCAGCGGTGATAATTATATGAGATCCACAATCTTCAATTCTACCTTTCAGTGCCTCAGGAGAAAAACCACCAAAAACAACTGAATGTACCGCACCAATTCTCGCACATGCCAGCATAGCATAAGCTGCCTCCGGTATCATAGGCATGTATATTATAACCCTGTCGCTTTTTTTAACACCAAGATCTTTTAAGCCATTTGCAAGCTTTGAAACATTTTTATGGAGCTCAGTATAATTTATATGTTTAGAATCTTTTGGATCATCACCTTCCCAAATTATCGCAGTTTGATTAGCTTTTTTTTCTAAATGTCTATCAACGCAATTATAGCAGACATTAAGCGCACCATCTTCAAACCATTTTATCGAAACATCACCACCAAACGAAGTATTTTTAACTTTAGAAAATGGTTTTATCCAATCAAGGGATTTTGCTTTCTCTCCCCAGAATTTATCAGGATTTTCAATCGATTGTTTATACATTTCCTGATAGACATCCTTGTTTATAAGTGCCTTATCAGCAAAATCTTTTTTTACGGGAATAATAACATTGTCATGATGCAAAATCTGATCAGGCTTAACATTACCTTTGCCCATAAAACCTCCGCGAATTACATTTCGGTGATTAGAATAGCTAAAGCATTAACATAGTCAATATTTTAGCCAGTCACTTATTCTTTGCCTAAAGGCCTGTTCAACAATTCTTTCACTGTTTTATCAATGTTTGCGCCCTTATGCAATATCGCATAAACAGCATGAGATATCGGCATATCAACATGTAGCTTAGCCGCCAGCTCAACAACAGATTCCGCTGTATAAACCCCTTCCACAACACTTTGTCTATTTGCCAATAACATTTTTAAACTTGCACCTTTTCCAAGCTCAAAACCCAGAGACATATTACGCGAAGCCAGGCTACCACAAGTCAGCATAATATCGCCAATACCTGTAAGTCCCATCAATGTTTCAGCTTTTCCACCTTTAGCAACACATAGCCTGCTTATTTCGGCAATGCCACGCGTAACAATTGCAGCCCTTGTGTTCTCACCAAAACCTTTGCCAATAGCAATTCCACAAGCAATAGCAATAACATTTTTCACTGCACCACCGACCTGCGCTCCAATAATATCTTCACCATAATATAGCCTAAAAAACTGGCTACCTAATATTTCACACAGTTCCATACCAACTTTTTTATTCTCACAAGCGATAGTGGCGCATGCTGGCAATCCTCTGGCAATTTCTGCAGCAAAATTGGGGCCAGATAAAACTGCAATAGTATTTTTAGGAAAAAACTCCTTAGAAATTTCGCTCATAAGTTTTAGACTGCCAATTTCAATTCCCTTACAACAGAGAATGAATGGAATATCTTTTGAAATTTTTAATTTTGCCAAATTTTCAAAATTTTCTCTTAACTTTTGTGATGGAATTGCCAATATAAAAATATCGCAACTTAAAATGTCATCAAGCGCAGAAACTGCTTTTATTTCCTTCGGTAACTTTATACCAGGAAGATATTTTTTATTGACGCGCGATTTATTAATAGACTTAGCAACATCAGGATTATGCGACCACAAAACAACTTCACATCCAGCACCGACACATGCCATAGCAAGTGCAGTTCCCCAAGCTCCAGCACCAAGAATTGCTACTTTTTTCATACCGCTTTCTTTCTTAAATTTATGCAAGTATTTTCCAAAATATCCTGCAACTGTCCAGCTATAACCGGAACAGAATATTGATTAATCAATTTTTCATATCCAGCCTTAGCTAAAGAATCTGCAAGTTTCTTATCTTTTATAACTTTTTCTAAAGCATCAGCAAGCATCTGTGGATTTTCTTTTGGCACCATAAGTGCATCAACACCATCTTTAACAATATCAAAAGGTCCTTCCGCATCCGAAACAACTGCTGGCAAACCATTTTTATATGCCTCCAGCAACACAAGACCAAACTCTTCACGCCTAGAAGGAAAACAAAAAATATCTATCGATTGATAAAATTCATCAGGATTTTTTATCCAACCAACCATATCAACAAAGTTCTTAAGTCCATTATCTGCAATTTGTTTTTCTATTTCAGTTTTTTTATCACCATCACCGCCCATTTTAACTTTGAAATCAACGCCTCTATTCTTCAAAATTGCTAGAGCATCAATAAAGATATCAAGACCTTTTTCACTCACTAAACGTCCAATAGTACCTATTATAGGAGGGCTTTGCCATTTTTTTGGAAATTTAGGTTTTGTATGATTACTTAAATCAATCGAATTAGGTAGATAAAAAACCTGATGATTTATACCTGAAAAAAATTCTAAATTTCGTTCAAATTGTTTTTTATTAGTAACAATTGTTGCATCGGTTTTTTTCGATTGCTTAGGACTACGACCATGATTGGCATCAATGACCCTATAATTTTTTCCTGCCGCACGCTTCATAAGAGGCGCCGACCTGCCATCATGTACGATCACAACATCAGGTTTAACCTGCGCAAGAATTTTTTTAAAATAAAGAATCGATAATATATCATAAGAACCTCTACTGCCGTTCTTTTTTGATTTAATAACTTCAGCACCAATGGCTTTATGTTTTTCAAGAAATGGATCTTGTGGATTGGTAAGAACAGTAACTTCATTACCGGCATTTATCAAAACACGCGTATAGTCCAAACACACTTGTGGATTACCTCCATGCATATATTTGATCTGAACATTTAGAACGCGCACACTTGCTCCTTTAAAAATTATTTAAGGCTAAACCCTATTAAAACCTTATCGCCGTCAATTTCCTGTTCAAATTTATAGTTCTGATTATCAGCACCACCAACATCAACTGAAACGGCTAATGTCTGTTCTGATATATAATTACCAAAATTATCAACAGCCGTTTTAACACCTTCGCTTTCAGTATTTACATTCAGGGATATTCTGTCAGTTATCTGTAAATTCGCATCCTTTCTTGATTGCTGGATAGCCCGCACCAAGTCTCTTGCAATGCCTTCAGTTTTTAAATCTTCAGTTATGGTTAAATCCAAAATAACCAGCGCATCGTTACTAGCCAGTGCTGACGCTCCTTTTTTATTTTTTGGCTCCAAAAGCAAAGAACATTCTTCAACACTCAAAACTTCACCTAAAACTTCCACCTGACCAGAGGAAACTTTTTTCCAGTTATTTTGTTTAGTTGCAGCAATTATATCTTTAATTTTCTGAGGCAGACGCTTACCTAAAACCGAGAAATTAATTTTGAGTTTATGTTCAGCATATTTCGCAACATCA
>CAZOKN010000024.1:0-20794 GCA_964580525.1 uncultured Rickettsiaceae bacterium | reverse complement strand
AACATCAGAGCTGAAATGCACGTCTTTAACATTCACTTCATCCTTAATCATCTCGGCATAATCTTTCAATCTGTCGGTCTGTTCATCAATAATTGTAAGCACAGAAAGCGGTTGACGCACACGTACATTTTCCGCATTTCTGATAGACAAAGTGGCATTACAAACATCGCGCACTCTATCCATATCGCGAATAAGTTCCGCCTCATCCGAAACATGCTTCATATCCGGAAAATCTGCCAGATGGACACTCTCTCCTTCACCGCCTAAACCTTGCCATATTTCTTCCGCCAGATAAGGCAATAAAGGGCTTATCGCGCGGCACATTATGTGCAGAACGCTATATAAAGTGTTATAAGCTTCAAATTTATCTTGGTCGTGCTGGGTCTTCCAAAATCTGTCTTTATTGCGGCGAATATACCAATTATTCAGCACTTCAAAAAAATCTTCCACAGCTTTACAAACCACAGGAGTATCATAAAAATCCATAGCTTTTTCAATATGATAAACAGCGTCTTTACACTTAGCTAGAATATATCTATCCATCAGATTATCCGATGATGGATGGAACTTAGCTTTAATACCATCAGCATTAGCATAAAGCGCGAAAAAGCTGTAGCTGTTCCATACTGGTTTTATAACCAGACGCACAGCATCACGCACCATGTTACCTTCTTTATCAATCAGCAATTCGCCACCATGCATAATCGGCGCCGAAACCATCACCCAGCGCATAGCATCCGCACCAAATTTGTCGAACACTTCCATAGGGTCGGCATAATTATTCAGACGCTTGGAAAGCTTTTGGCCTTTTTCATCCAGTACCACGCCATGACAAATTACATTCAGGAATGGTGGACGATCAAACAAAGCCGTTGATAACACCATCAATGTGTAGAACCAGCCACGCGTTTGCGCCACATATTCCACGATAAAATCCGCTGGAAAATGATCTTCAAACCATTGTTTATTTTCAAATGGATAATGCGCCTGCGCATAAGGCATCGAGCCAGATTCAAACCAGCAGTCAAACACATCCTCAACCCTTCGCAAGGTATAGCTGCTATCTTCAGGATCAGGTTTAGTGAGATTGTCTATAAACGGCCTGTGCAGATCATCAACCTTTTGGCCGAAAAATTCTTCCAACTCTTTTATGCTACCGAAAACATATAATTTTTTATTTTTCGGATTATCAGAACGCCAGATAGGTATTGGCGCACCCCAAAAACGGTTACGCGAAATTGACCAGTCGCGAGCATTTTCGAGCCATTTACCAAATTGCCCATCACGTATATGGCCAGGAATCCAGTTTATCTGTTGATTTAATTCCACCATGCGGTCTTTAAATTTTGTCACTTCCACATACCAGGACGGCACAGCTTTATAAATAAGAGGAGTGTCTGTGCGCCAGCAATGTGGGTAGTTGTGTATGTATTGCTCGGTTTTTATCCATGCACCATCAAGTTTCAAGCGTTTGATAATTTCATCATTAGCATCAAAAACTTGCATACCTTGGAAATCAGAAACTTCTGCTGTAAATTTTCCCGCATTATCAACCGGACACACAAGCTTTATCCCCGCAGCATCGCAAACACGCTGGTCGTCTTCACCAAAGCCCGGGGCAAGATGCACAACGCCTGTGCCATCGCCCTCAGCAACAAAATCACCAGAGAGAACTCTAAATGAATTTGCATGGTTAGCAAAATATGGGAAAAGTGGGGTGTAGCTTATAGCTAATAGTTTATCACCATTTAAAGAAGATACAGCAACATATTCGTTGGCTAAAAATTTTTCTTTTGTTTTTACCAAGTCAGAAACATCAAGACTATCATTCTCGTAACCATATTTTTCTGCCGCTTCTTTAGTAAGAATAACTCTAATATCTTTTTTGTCATCATAAGGCGCATTGAAGAATGATAAAACACCATCCCATTGATAATCATCAAATTTGAAAAACTCTTTATAATTTTTCAACGAACTCGCAGCCAATATATAGCACACGGCAGCACCATCTCGTTCAACAACAACGCAGGCGTATTCTATATTTTCGCCTACAGCGAGTGCTAAGTTACTCGGCAATGTCCATGGAGTTGTCGTCCATGCACATAAGAAGTATTTATCAGCTGCAGGCGCACCTTCTGGACGGGCATCCAACTCAAACGCCACAGTCACAGCCTTATCAGCTCTCTCGCGATAAGAATTATCCATCCTTGTTTCAAAGTTGGAAAGAGGTGTTTCGCACGCCCATGAATATGGCATCACGCGCATAGATTCATAAACCAGGCCTTTATCGTAAAGCTGTTTGAATGCCCAGATAACAGACTCCATATAGCCTTTATCCATGGTTTTATAATCATTTTCAAAATCCACCCAGCGTGCTTGGCGATCAACATATTTTTCCCATTCACCGGAATATTTCATCACCGATGTGCGGCATTGCTGGTTAAATTTTTCGATACCATATTCCACGATTTTGTGGCGACCGGAAATTCCCAGTTCTTTTTCCGCACCCATTTCAGCAGGAAGACCATGACAATCCCAACCAAAACGACGCTCAACTTTTTTGCCTTTTATAGTTTGGTAACGCGCAAAAATATCCTTAACGAAACCTGTCAACAAATGGCCATAATGCGGCAGGCCATTGGCAAATGGCGGGCCATCATAAAAAATAAATTCTTTTTTGTCCTGACGGTTATCTACCGATTTTTCAAAAATACCTTTATCTTTCCACAATTGCAGAATTTTTTCTTCCATTTTAGGAAAGTCAGGATTCGCGCCAACCTCAGGATAATGCTTGTCTTTTTTCATAGTGCCATCTTAGTTTTACCAAAGAGGACTATCATACAAAAACTTTGCTATGTTGCAACCGACTTGCTAAAGAAAATAGCGCTTTAAAAATGTCTTATAGCCTTCTTGGATAAAGATTTTCTTCTGGAGTATGGTTGCTTGAGATTTTTACTTTTGAACAAATGATAAAATTCAACAAATAAAAATTTTATTGAGCATACAAGCAGCACAAAAGGGCTTATAAATATTAAAAATAATCCGATTACATATCTCATAATTTTAGCACCAATAGGTTGCTTCTTACTTTATCAATACAACCTCATTTTCAAATATACAACATAAAAAAAGCGCCAGAAAAACCCGACGCTTTTTAAGAATATATTTTTTCTAAAATTTAAGAACGAACTGGACCTGCCTGCTCTGGTTTCTCTCTAGCCGCCTGCACTTGCGCAACATGGCTATTATCATTTGAAAGTAATTTTTCACCTGCCTTATACGCACCAGCAGCGATGACTATCGGAAAAAAGACCCTGGGAGCACACAATGCCGCAAAGAATCCTAAAGATGTAATAGGTCCAGCAGCAAAACTTGCAGCCACTCCCCCAGTAAAACCAGCTGCAAAACCACCCGTTCTTTTTGCAGCAGATGCAAAACCACCATTGTTACTTTTTTTTGCGTTTTCATGACCTGCTATAGCGCCCATAACTCCAGCAGACAAACCCATAAAAGGAGAAATCATTAAGCCAATTTCCAATCCAGCTGGAATACTTTCTCCATTTCTAACCTCTTGTGCTAAAGATTTAGCCTCCCATTTAGTCATTCCCCATTCATACTGCGCCCTATTCAAACTTCTTCGGAGAAAACCTTCTCCCGCCTTTGCAGCATTTTTGCTAAAAAATCCAGCCATATCAATCCTTTCATACTAATAATTAAATAATTCTATAAATAATAAACTTTAAGGAGAAAACTTATAAGCACGCTCTTCAAAAAAACAAGAAAAAATTTTGCATTTGGCATTTTGTTAAAATTCTTATAGTTTGGTTAACTATTAGTTTGAAAAGGACAAAGTATGTCAGACAGAGAATCAATGCAATTTGACGTGGTTATTGTTGGCGCTGGGCCATCCGGGCTTTCCGCGGCAATAAAAATTAAACAACTATCGCCAGAGACAACTGTCTGCATTGTTGAAAAAGGCTCAGAAGTTGGTGCGCATATTCTTTCCGGTGCTGTCATTGAAACCAAAGCTTTAGATGAATTAATCCCCGATTGGAAAGCAAAAGGTGCTCCACTTAACGTTGAAGCTAAAAGCGATAATTTTTTGCTCCTCACAGAAAAATCCGCATTCAAACTCCCTACTCCACCGCAAATGCATAACAAAGGTAATTACATAATTTCCCTTGGTAATTTATGCCGTTGGCTAGCTGAACAAGCTATGGGGCTTGGTGTTGAAATATATCCTGGATTTGCCGCCAGCGAAGTTTTGTTTGAAGGCGATAAGGTTGTTGGCATTGCCACATGCGACATGGGCGTTGCCAAAGATGGCAGCCAAAAAGCATCCTACCAGCGCGGCGTTGCCCTAAAAGGGAAATATACCTTATTTGCAGAAGGTTGTCGTGGCTCGCTTACACAAAGCCTGTTCGATAAATTTAATTTACGCGAAAATTCAGATCCACAAACTTATGGCATAGGCATAAAAGAACTATGGGAAATTCCCGCTGAACTCCACAAACAAGGTAGCATAACTCACACTATAGGCTGGCCGCTGGACAATAAAACTTATGGCGGCTCATTCCTTTATCATTTGGAAAACAATCAAATTTCCGTCGGTTTTGTTGTGGGGCTAGATTATGAAAATCCATTTTTAAACCCTTATGAAGAATTCCAAAGATTTAAACAACATCCAAAAATCAGACACTTATTTGAAAATAGCAAACGCATTTCTTATGGTGCACGCGCACTAAACGAAGGTGGATATCAATCCATACCCGACCTGACATTTCCAGGTGGCGCAATAATGGGCTGCGGTGCTGGCTTTATGAACGTGCCTAAAATTAAAGGCTCCCACACCGCCATGAAATCAGGCATGTTGGCAGCCGAAAGCGTAGTAGGCGCATTAAAAGATGGCGGTGATTTATTATCCTACCCGCAATCCATAAAAAAATCATGGATATACAAAGAGTTATATCAATCTCGCAACATAAGACCTTCATTTAAAAAAGGCCTGTGGTTTGGCTTGATCTATTCAGCAATAGATACTTATATTTTGCGTGGACGCGCACCTTGGACATTCAAAAACCATGCCGATCATAAGTCCTTAAAAAAGTCGTCAGAATGCCAAAAAATTGAATATCCAAGGCCAGACGGTAAAATCAGTTTTGATAAGCTTACATCTGTGCAGCTTTCAAACACCAATCACACAGAAGATCAGCCTTGCCATCTAACTTTAAAAGACAGTAAAACACCTGTGGAATTGAATTTAAAGGATTATGATGGCCCTGAGCAACGCTATTGCCCAGCAGGAGTATATGAATTTATTGATGCAGGGAACAATAATAAGAAGCTACAAATAAACGCGCAAAATTGCGTACACTGCAAAACCTGCGATATAAAAGACCCAAGCCAGAATATAAAATGGACCGCACCTGAAGGAGGTGGCGGCCCAAGATATCCGAATATGTAAAACTGTTATTAAGCAGTTGTAGCAGCCCACTCAAGAGGTCTACCAGAAGCATCAAGTGCCATCTGACCGTTGTCATACTGTATTGCCATATAGCTACCATGGCCAACATGCGTACCAACGTAAAGCACAGGCTTTACAACCTTACCTTCGAATGTTGCAACAACTTTTTCACCACGTTTATTAGGGTCATTTTTAGACATAAGTCACCTTCTTTAAATATATTTCACAGGCTTTCTAAACAAAATATCATCTTTAGTCAATAAATAAAAACAAAACGATACAAAAATAAGACAAAATAAAGAGGGGAATATACGCAAAAGCTAGGAATTCTGGGTCTTATATCTCTTCAACTTTTTTACCATTGAATCACTTATTGTCCAGGCATCTTAGGCATAAATTTACCCAAACCACCTCTAAGCATGGTTTTTTTATCCATCTTGCTGATTTTTTTCATAACGGTAGAAATTTGCTTATATTGCTTCAATATCCGGTTAACATCCTGAACCTGAACTCCCGCTCCCGCTGCAATCCTTTTCCTACGCGAAGCATTGATTAAATCAGGATTACGACGCTCTTTTTTAGTCATAGAATAAATTATCGATTCTTGCCTTATTATAAGCTTGTCATCAACGCCAGCTTCATCTATCTGTTTCTTTATCTTGCTGATACCAGGAATCATACCAGCCAAACCAGTAACACCGCCCATTTTACGCATCATGCTATACTGCTTAGCCATATCGTTCAGATCAAAAGAACCTTTTTTCATCTTTCTTTCAAGGTTTTTTGCATCTTCGCTATTCATAGTCTCAACGGCTTTTTCTACCAAAGAAACAACGTCACCCATACCTAATATCCGAGAAGCTATTCGCTTAGGGTGAAAACTTTCAAATTCTGATATTTTTTCGCCAACACCAATAAATTTGATAGGACAACCAGTCACTGCACGCATAGACAGAGCCGCACCTCCACGACCATCGCCATCAATTCTTGTTAGGATAATTCCAGTAAGACCAACCTGTTCATTAAATTCTTTAGCAATATTAACCGCATCCTGGCCTGTAAGCGAGTCGGCCACTAATATTGTTTCTATAGGATTAGACAGTTTTTTAACCGCCTTTAATTCTTCCATCAAATCAGCATCTATATGCAAACGTCCTGCTGTATCAAGTATGATAATATCGTATCCTTCAAGCCGCCCCATCTCCAAAGCACGCTTGGTAATTTTTTCCGGTTTTTCATCTTTAATGATAGGTAATGTGGCTACAGAAATCTGCGTACCTAAAACCGCAAGCTGGTCCTGTGCTGCCGGCCTGTAAATATCTAGCGATGCCAGCAATACTTTTTTATTTTGCTTTGTTTTCAAAAAGTTAGCCAGCTTTCCTGAAGTTGTAGTTTTACCAGAACCCTGCAATCCCACCATCATAATAACCGCTGGCGGAGTGGTATTTAGATTTATTTCTACATTTTCAGAACCAAGCATTTCCTCCAAATTATCCTGAACGATTTTTATAACCATTTGTCCAGGAGAAACGCTCTTTACAACTTCAGCTCCAACTGCACGTTCTTTTACTTTATTTATAAAATCCTTTGCCACCGGAAGCGCAACATCAGCCTCGAGCAATGCAACCCTAACTTCTCGCATAGCTGCATTTACATCATCCTCAGAGAGAAAACCCCTTCCCTTTAATTTTGATAAAATTTTACTTAGGTTATCGCTTAAACTTTCAAACATATTAATGTACAATGCTGATGTGAGTTGCTAAAAATAAAATTATATAACAAAGAAACATAGGTAGTTTAATGGCAAAAGCAAGTTTTTCTCGTGGTTTCTCAGTACTCGAATTAACAATGTCACTTACAGTTATTGCAATGCTTGTGGCAGCTGTAACGACAGGCGCATCGCTAAAACATAGCCTAGAACTTAGCCAGGTTGTTGATGATATAAGCAATATAACGAGAGCTGTTTCTAGTTTTAGAAGCACATATATTTATTATCCAGGAGACTTCCCTTCAGCAGAAGAAAGACTTGGTTCAACGAGCACTGATGACGGAAACGGTAATGGCTTCTTGGGAACCTCAGAAGGTGTAGACACAAATACAAATGAAACCTTACTATTCTGGCAACATCTACAATTAGCCGGACTCATAGAAGGTAGCTACGATGGCGCAACCAACGGAATAGGCGGGCTTATGCAAGGACCTTTAAAATATAGCGTTTTCACAGTTACTAAGGCGTCAGGTGGCCTTATGACCATAACTGTAAGCAAGATAGGCTCTGCCGGAGGCGCTCCTGGATATGGACTTTTCACGACAAAAGAAGCTTTCGATTATGACGGAAAATATGATGATAACAACCCAACAACAGGAACTATCCGAGCTAGTGATGGAACAGGCGAAACTGCCGGCGATTGCGTTTCCGGTGGAGCTTATAATCTGACTAACACATCCGAAACGCCTTGTGTAGTTTCTTTTCAGATTGAACAAAATCCGTAAAACAATTTACATCAAATAATAAACCACCAGATAAACTGTAATGATTGAGAGCATAAACATAACGCTCACACCAATTTGCCAATTTTTAGCTATAACCCCTTGCGGGCTGTATATAACAGAAATAAATTTGATCGATTTACGCACACCTTTTTTTAGAACAATGCGCAAAATTCTCAGCGGCAATCTAGCTAACATAGCAAACGCTAAAATTATATAACGCCCTATACCGCGGTAGAACCAATCAAAATCCAAGGTTATAGTATCTGATCTTTTCAGCAACGGCAGAAGAAGGAAAAATGCCAGCGCCGAAAATAATAACAATTGAATTTGCGATACAACATGCCATGAAGTATATGCCGTATATTCAACAGCTGAAGGCAGCAATTTATATATAGTTTTTTCTGCAACACCAGGTATCGCAGGTAGAATACAAAGGACAGACAAGAAAACCATCGCCAATTGCATATTCAATGGAGGATCTTTCGGCTTCAAACCTGAATCTTTATTAAAGAAAACAAACCACGGAAACTTTATACCAGCATGCAAAAAAACACCCGCTGATGCCGCCAGCAGGAAAAACCAAAGATATTGCCAATCTTCGCTATAAGCTGCTTCTGATATGAGAGTTTTGCTTATAAATCCAGAAGTAAGTGGTAAAGCAGAAATCGACATAGAACCTACCAACGCGCAAATTGTGGTAAGCTTCATAGAACGGTAAAGACCGCCAAGCTCGGTGCATTTGTTACGTCCGGTCATATGAAGAACTGAACCAGCCGACATAAACAACAAGGCTTTATATATAATATGGCATGCAGCGTGAACTGCCGCACCATTCATAGATAAATCAGTTCCCAAGCCTATACCTACCAACATAAACCCAACCTGATTTATGATGCTGTACGAAAGTATCTTACGCATATCATTTTCCAGCATGGCATAGACTATGCCGTAGAATATCATGAACATTCCTATATAAACCAGAATTTCGGCGCCTGGGAACAATGTTAGCAAGACAAAAACTGCCGCCTTTGTTGTAAAAGAAGAAAGGAAAACTCCGCCAAAAGCAGAGCTTCTTGGATAAGCACAAGGCAACCATGCCGAAAATGGTGGCACGGCAGCATTAATTAGTATACCTATTAATATCAGCCATATAACAATTGCATTGGCGTCAAAAGAATAATATTCCGGCAATAATATTGCCATTGTAGTTTCAAATGGCATAAGATTTATATCTCCAGCCAATAACAACCTAGCAATAATTCCCGTCATCAAAATCAAGCCACCCAAAAAATGTATCATGGCATATCTGATACCAGATTTCATAGCACCAGGTTGATCGGAGAAAAAGACCGTTATAGTAGAACCTATAGCCATCAATTCAAAATATATAAACAGAGTAATAAAATCGCCAGCAAATGTAATACCTATCGCGCTACCGGCATTAACAAATGCCGCACCTATCTCTGCGCCGCGTCCATGTAAAGCACCAAACATTGCTGCTGCAAAAGCCGCAATTGCAAAAACACTCGCAAATAAATGAGTATATGGATGAATATATAATGGCTTTATATCAAAGCTAGCTATGTGTATGGTCAACAAATCAGTAACGTCTTGTATATTCCAGATCTGCATTAATGTTATAATCGGAATTATAAGCGCTAGCACAAAACGGGTATTCCTACCAACAAATGGCAATAAAATCCCACCAATAATCATAATCAACGCAGGAGGAACCTGAGGCAAAATCATCTGAATACTATTCATCATGACGAATCTCCTTATAATAATTTTCTTTGCGCTTCAGGAACACACCAATAATTTTTGAGAAAATTATAATCGCCGCACATGATAAAAAACCGTATCCTGCAAAGAAAAATCTCTCTCCATCAATGCCATATACAGATTTTTTTTCAGGAATAAGAAATTCTACACCTACAGAAATCGCCAGTATTAATATAAATATAAACCAATATATAAAGGCTTTTCTACCGCGTTTTTTTTGTTTTTCTTCTGCCATTATTTTTGTCCCACAACTTTTTCAGCAAGTTCCATAAAAACATCAGGCATAAAAAATAATCCGATAATTGCACATGTAGTAATCATGACCGCAACAACCATTAACACCGGAGCTTCACCATATGTTCTTTCTATATTTACGCCAATATTTTGCCTTTCTCTCTCAAAAAACGCCTTGTAGACAATTGGCAGAAGATAAGCAGAATTTAATATCATACTCAAAGCCATGACTGCTATGACTTCATAAGTTTCCTGACTGAATGCACCTAGTAGCATGTACCACTTGCTCAAAAACCCAACTGTTGGAGGCACGCCAATAATAGAGAATGAAGCAATTGCGAACGCAGTCATTGTCCAAGGCATTCTTTTGCCAATACCAGCCAATTGACTAACATTTCTCTTATGCGAGACAGTATAGATAGAACCGGCTGCAAAAAATAATGTTATCTTGGCAATAGCATGAGCAGCTATATGAAAAACAGCTGCAATTATAGATTTTTGTGCAAGTATAGATGCTGACATTACTATGTAAGCCAATTGGCTTATAGTAGAATATGCCAATCTTTTTTTCAAATCGTCCTGATTTAGCGCAACAATTGAGGCCACAATTATGGTAAAAGATGCAACATAAAATAGCCATTGTATCCCACCAAAATCGTCAGAAACGAGGCTCGATAAATAATCTATACCAAAAATATAAATCATTATTTTCAGAATTGTGAAAACACCAACTTTAACTACAGCAACAGCGTGTAGCAGAGCACTTACCGGAGCTGGCGCAACCATAGCAGAAGGCAACCATTTATGCACAGGCATTATAGCAGCCTTTCCCACTCCGAATATAAACATCGCCAACAAACATATAGACAGTGTAGGGCCAACCTTACCTGCCAATATACCACCACTCGTAAAATCAATAGTTCCGGCAAAATTCCAACTTATTATCATTGCAGGCAAAAATAATAAAAACGAAGTTGCCAATAATATTCCAATATAAATTCTCCCTGCCCTTTTCGCTTCATAAGTTCCAGCATGCGTAACAAGAGGATACGTTGCAATGGTTAGGATTTCATAGAAGATAAATAAAGTGAGTAAATTAGAAGAAAGCGCTACGCCAACAGTTGTAAAAATCGATAATGCAAAAAAACTATAAAATCTGGATTGATGGCGCTCATTATTCTCTCGCATATATCCTATTGAATATAAAACGCTAACAAACCATAGAAATGAACTGACCATCAGGAAAAGCATTCCTATCGGTTCTACAGAAAACACAATGTTAAGGTTAGGCAAAAACTCGGCAACAAATAGTTTTAATTCAACGCCCTGCTTAAAGAGTAAATAAAACTGAATTACTTTGTAAAATAAAGCACCAGAAAAAATTAAATTAAGCGCGTCACGAATATTGGCGTACTTTATCAAGGCCGAAAAAATTCCAGCCAATAATGGTATAAAAAATATGTAATAAAATAACTGTTGTTCTACTGGCATTTTTCTTACAAATTAAATAAAAATTTAGATATCCCTTCAGAGAATATCAACAAAGGTTTTGTATAAATTCCAAAAAATAAACTAGCGCCCACCAAAACCCACAATGACATAATCATTGCGAAAGGAGCTTCTGAAATTTTCTCAACTTCATCAAAATTATCCTTAAAATAAGCAACTTCTATAATGCGCCATATATAAACTATGCTAAGCAATGAACTGAAAATAACCACCACAAAAACTGGCCACATATTCTTTTCAAACAAAGCTTGCAACATACTCCACTTACCTAAAAATCCAGCCGTACCAGGAACACCTATAAGGCTAAGACCAGCAAGCAAAAATGCGGCCATAGTGAATGGCATTTTTGCTGCAATTCCTTTGAAATTTTTTATATTTACACCACCAGTTTTAATTGCCACACAACCAACCGCCATAAATAAAGCTGACTTTGCAAATGAATGTGCAAACAACGTCAATACTGCAGCAGAAATACCAGAGCGATTCGCAATTGCTATTGCCAAAACAATATAACCTATATTCGCCACACTTGAGTAAGCCAGCATTGTTTTCACATTATCCTGATAAACAGCAACAAGCGAGCCTACAACTATAGAAAATAATGCCAATATTATAAGTATCTCGCTAATGTAGATCGGCAAAAATTTGTAGCCAAATATTGTAAATAAAACTCTGATAAATAAATAGACTGCAACCTTACTAGCAGTTCCCGCTAAAAAAGCAGTAATTACTGATGGCGCATGCGTATAAGATTTTGTCATCCACATGTGCAAAGGGAAAACTGCCATCTTCAAAGACAACCCCATTACAAACAATGCCATAGCCGCTTTTATGGTAAGAGTATTTGAAAGGCCTGGCAACCTAACTGAAATATCGGAGATGTTAAGCGTTCCAGTCATGCTATAAATAAGACCGATAGAAAGAAGAATCAAGGTTGCACCTATAGTCCCCAGAATTAGATATTCAAACGCTGCAACCAACGCCCTTCTATCTTTTCCTAAAGAAATCAGCGCATAAGACGCAAGGGATGATATTTCTAAGAACACATAAATGTTAAAAATATCGTTAGTTATAAGCATACCAAGCAAGCCCGCCAGGCATAATAAAAACAAACAATAGAAAGATGGCTGTCTAGCAGACTCTATTTCACTATCAACACTGTTATAAGAATAAACAGAAGTGAGCGCACCTATTGCAGAGACCATCACCAACATTAGAGCGTTCAGCAAATCAACACGATATTCTATTCCAAACGGAGCTTCCCAACCTCCCATTACATAATAAATAGGACCATTATGAACTACGTAATAACAAATACTAAGTGCTATAATGAATGTAATTAAAGAAATTGCAGAAGCCAAAAACCAGCTAAGTTTTTTCCATGGCATAACAGCACAAAAAGGCGCAGCGATAAGTGGAAAAACTACCTGAAATGCCGGAAGATTACTCTGTATCATTAAAATTTTCCTTCATCTTTTGAAAATTTTATATCGATATCTGATATCTCATCTTCCTCTATAGTTCCATATTCTTCTTTAATTCTAACTATAATTGCCAAGCCAACAGCCATAACTGCAACCCCAACAACAATAGCAGTAAGCATTAAAACATGGGGTATAGGATTTACATAAAAATTATTTCCTTCAATTTTTATAGGAACTGCACCACCCTCAACATTTCCTACAGATATATAAAGCAGCAGCACAGCAACTTGCAAAACTGCAAGTGACATCATTTTTTTAGCAAGATTTCCGCGCACAATAACGCCATAAAAACCTATCATCATAATAAGAATGCTAATCCAATAATTATAATTATCTAGCATTGACTACCTTGACCTTTCAGCAAATGTATAAAAAACCAACATCATAACCGAAAAAACTGTAATACCTACGCCAAGCTCAACTATCATGATCCCTAAAGTTTGTCCATGCACAGGTGTGTCAGATAAAACTGAATATTCAAGAAATTTTCCACCCTTAGCAGTCGCCACGATACCAACACCAGCATAGAGTAAAACACCGAGCGCGCTCAGCAATCTTACAAACATAATTGGCAAAACAGATAAAACATCCATCAAACCAAAAACAAGACTGTAAATAATAAATGCAGCTGCACAAATAACTCCCGCCTGAAAACCACCACCTGCACTAAAATCACCATGAAACTGAACATATAAGCCATATAGGAATATAAACGGCACCAATATTCTAACGACTGTTCTCAGTATTATTTCATCTTCCAAGGTTATTCTCCCTTTTTCTTGAATCTGCCAAGCAATGCTAAAACAGAAACCGCAGCCGTAAATATCACAAAAGTTTCACCAAGCGTATCATAGCCCCTATAGCTGGCTAAAATAGCAGTAACCATATTTGGAACACCAGTATCATCATGAGCACTTTGGATGTAATAAGGAGCAACATATATCTGCGATGGAGTATACTGGCTTGCAAAAGTAGGCATATCGAACGTCGCGCATATTAAAACAGCTGTCGCAATTCCTACCAATATGATTGGAAATAAAAACCATTTATCATTACTTTTCTTCTCTTTATCGCCAACTAAAAACAACGCCATTAATATCAAAACGGTACTCACTCCTGCACCAACTGCCGCTTCAGTGATAGCAACATCTGGCGCACCCAAAACCAAATATTCCGACGCCATAAGAAGACTCAAAGCACCCAGAAGTACAGTGCTGGTAACCAAATCCCTAACCCTAACAATCGCTACTGCAGTAACTATAAGAAAAAATAATATTGCAATATTTAGGATGTGTATAATATCAATTCCAGCCATTAACTTTTCTCCTTATTATTTTCAAATGGCTTTGACCACGGCTTTATACCGCTAAGGAGAGCAGACTTTGACAAAGCATGTGTAGCTGTAGGGCTAGTAACAAGAAGAAAAAATATCAACATAATTAGTTTCGCAGAAAATAATGTAAAACCATTTTGTATTGCAACACCAATCAAAACTAATGGCGCACCGAAAGAATCTGAAAGTCCGGCTGGGTGAAGCCTAGTAAATAAGTCTGGCATTCTCAATATGCCAAGAGAACCGGTAAAAATATAAAATACACCAGCCAGTATAAAAGCGTAGGAAACCATATTAACAAAATATGTCATCATTATTTTTCTCCTTCGCTATTGGCGTACATAAAATAACGCGACAACGCAACTGTCGCTATAAAATTTATCAACGCATATGTGATTGCGATATCAAGAAAAAACCCAGTTCCTATAAAGCTTTGCAGTAGCACTATAAAAACAACAACATTCGTACCAAAACTATTAACCGCCAAGATCCGATCGAATATAGTAGGACCAACTATCGCCCTTATTATAACCATCACCATGCTTGCTATCATACCTAATAACGCACCAATCAGCATGATTACCCTTCCACCTTAAAATTAACAACCTTACTCACTTTGTCGCGCATTTTGCCCTGACGCAAAGATTCCATTCCATCTTTTGTCAATGCATGCACTTGCACCATACCATCGCTCCGCACGCCAGTAGTAACTGTACCCGGAGTAAGTGTTATAGAAGTTCCAAGCAATGTTATACCAATATCATCGCCTTTCATATTAGTAGAAATCCACGATAATTCAGGCGATATCTCAGGCTCAAGCTGCCACATCTTATTGCTTACTTCTAAAGAAGATTTTACTATTTCTACAACGAGCCAGAAAAAATATTTAACAAGTCTGAGTGTTATACCAAAAACACCCTTAATTTTTTTTTCGTTTTTTGACATTTCCATGTAGATATACACGGATACAAGACAGCTCCCAACACCCAGAACTATATAGAAAAAATTGAAAATCCCTGATAGGATAATCCACGTAAGAAACAGAAGAGAAAAAAGCAAAAAGGCGTTAAACAAAATAAAACTCCCTAAACTTTAAAAAAGTTATCAAGGATTATGCACATTAAAAAAATTTATGCAAAGAATAATTTGCAGGAAATATCGCTACAACCAGGGGTTACCAAGTGTAAAAATACTATCTAAAAAGTTTCAGAAGATTTAAAGACAAAAGATTTAATTTTAATCTACTGCGCTAGTAAATAAAAATTAAGCTAACAACTACAAACTATCAGCTTCATATTTAGAATAAAAATCATCCACAATTTTTTGTAAATAATCATTTTTTATAGCATCGCGCAAACTAGACATTAAATCCTGATAATACTGAAGATTATGCCACGTCATTAACATAGAGCCTAAAATTTCCTTAGACTTAACTAAGTGGTTTAAGTATGCTCTACTATATTTAGAACAAGCAGGACATTTACACTCCGCATCTAAAGGAGAATCATCGTCAACATTTTTAGCGTTAGTAATATTAACTGCACCATTTCTGGTAAATGCCTGACCGTTCCTGCCTGATCTTGTTGGCAACACACAATCAAACATATCAACTCCACGCAGCACTGCTCCAACGATATCGGAAGGCTTGCCAACACCCATTAAATATCTAGGTCTATCAACAGGCATTGTCGGCACAGTATAATCAAGCGTTGAAAACATCAACTCTTGCCCCTCACCCACTGCCAAGCCACCAATTGCATAGCCATCAAATCCTATCTCTTGTAATTTTGCCGAAGACTCCTCTCGCAAATCACGATAAGTGCTACCTTGCACAATTCCGAAAAGTCCATAACCATCGCGCTCCTCATACGCATTCTTTGAACGTAGCGCCCAATCAAGCGATAAACGCATAGATTCCGCTGCCTGTTTATGCGTAGCAGGATATGGTGTACATTCGTCAAATATCATTGTTATATCGCTACCCAACAAATTCTGAATTTCCATAGAACGCTCAGGCGTAAGCATGTGACGACTACCATCAATATGTGATTGGAATTCCACTCCATCTTTCGTGAGCTTTCTAATTTTCGATAATGACATAACCTGAAATCCGCCAGAATCTGTCAATATAGGACCTTGCCAATTCATAAATTTATGCAGGCCACCAAGATTATTTATTCGCTCGGCTGTAGGTCTAAGCATAAGATGATAAGTATTACCTAAGATTATATCCGCGCCTGTTTCTTTAACCGATTCTGGTAGCATAGCCTTCACCGTAGCAGCAGTACCAACTGGCATAAAGGCAGGCGTTCTTATGACCCCATGTTTTGTATAAACTTTCCCTGTCCTCGCAGCACCCGAAGATTTTTCTATCTCAAAAGAAAATTTCTTACTCATAATTTTTCTCCAACAAACAGGCGTCGCCATAAGAATAAAACCTGTAGCTATTTTCTATAGCATATTTATAGGCATTTTTCATTTTTTCAAAGCCAGCAAAAGCGCTTACGAGCATAAACAAAGTTGATTTAGGAAGATGAAAATTAGTTAGCAGTACATCAACAATTTTAAATTTATAACCAGGCGTTATAAAAATATCTGTTTCGCCAGAAAAATCTTTCATATTACCATTTTGATCTGCAACCGTTTCCAAAACCCTCAATGATGTCGTACCCACTGCAATAATTCTACCACCACGCCTTCTGGCTGCATTAATTTTTTCCGCCGTATCCACATTTACCACACAATATTCACTGTGCATTACATGATCTTTGGTATCTTCCGCTTTAACCGGCAAAAAGGTTCCCGCACCAACATGCAAAGTCACAAAAGTCTTGTCTATCCCTTTTGAATTCAATTCATTAAATAATTTTTCTGTAAAGTGCAGCCCAGCTGTTGGTGCAGCCACTGCCCCTGTATTTTTTGCATATATCGTCTGATAATTTTCTACATCTTCCTTTGCAGCATCTTTATAACGCTCTATGTAGGGTGGCAATGGCGGCAAACCATATTGATAAATTTTATTATAAAAATCTTCTCCAGAAATAGAAAAGTCTAAAGTAACTTCAGTATCTTTTTTTTCTAGCACTTTTGCTGAAAAGTCTTCTCCAACAGTAAAAATATCACCAACTTTAAGTTTTTTTCCAGGTTTAGCAAAAACTTTCCAAATACTGTCTTTAATATTTTTATGTAGCATAACTTCTATTTTAGCTTCGCCACGTTTGCCTAAAATGCGAGCTGGTATAACTTTAGTATCATTAAAAACCAACAAATCTCCCTTTTTTAAAATCAAAGGCAAATCACTAATTTTTCTATCAAGATTTTTTTTTGAAATACAAAGCAATTTTGCAGAGTCTCTTGGAGAGGCTGGATGCGAAGCTATAAGATTTTTAGGGAGGTCAAAATTAAATTCACTAACTAACATAGGACAAGAAAAAAGGCAGAATAATTATTCTGCCTTTTTAGTCTCTTCTTTTTTCTCTTCTTTTTTAGCCTTAGACTTTTTTTCGTCCTTAACTTCTTCTTTAACATCCGCTGCGACACGCAAAGTTATAATTTTGTCAGGGTTCTCTACAGAACCATTATTTCTTGCATCACCCTTCTTAATTGCGTCAACAAACTCCATTCCTTGTACAACTTTACCGAACACAGTATATTTACCGTCCAAGAAATGAGAATCTTCTAGAACTATAAAGAATTGGCTGTTTGCACTATTAGGATCTCCTGCACGAGCCATAGAAAGAATTCCTCTATCGTGCGGCTCCTTGGAAAATTCAGCATCGAGATTTGGCTTTTTAGAACCACCCATACCAGTTCCAGTAGGATCGCCAGTTTGAGCCATAAAACCATCTATAACTCTATGAAAAACTATACCATCATAGAATTTTTCTCTAGCAAGTTCTTTTATACGTGCAACGTGATTAGGAGCTATATCAGGACGTAACTCAATAACTACCCTGCCACCCTTTAATTCAAGATACAAAGTGTTTTCAGGATCAGCTGCTGCAAAAGCAGATTGCGATAAAAATAACGCCATAACAAAACCTATAACTCGAAGCAACATACCTGTCTCCAAAAAATAATGTTAACTAAGCTGCAATCTCTTCATTAGACACAGCCAAAACCGGACCAGAATTTTTACCTTTTTCTGAAACGTCTCTATCAACGAACTCAACAACAGCTACAGGAGCATTGTCTCCATAACGGAAGCCTGCCTTCATTATACGCAAGTAACCACCATTTCTAGCCTTATAACGATTACCAAGAACCGCGAAAAGCTTTTTTACAGCGTTTTCATCGTACAAAAATGCCAACGCTTGACGTCTTGCACTTAAATCACCTTTTTTAGCCAAAGTAACCAACTTCTCTACTATAGGACGTATTTCTTTAGCCTTAGGCAGAGTAGTAGTAATTTGCTCGTGATTTATAAGGCTTGCTGCCATATTAGCAAACAACGCCCTTCTGTGAGCTTTAGTCCTGTTAAGCTTACGCCCTTTATTTCTATGTTGCATTTCAACACTTCCTTATATTAAAAAATCTTAAAATTATCTTTAAAATGGATCTTCGAATCTTTTAGCCAGATCCTCGATATTCTCAGGCGGCCAACCATCCACTTCCATTCCAAATCTCAATCCCATATTAGCAAGAACTTCTTTGATTTCGTTCAAAGATTTTCTACCGAAGTTAGGAGTTTTCAGCATTTCGCCTTCGCTCTTTCTAACCAAATCACCAATATAAACTATATTATCGTTTTTCAAGCAGTTCTGAGAACGAACAGATAACTCAAGCTCATCAACTTTTCTCAAAAGATTTCTATCAAACTTAAGCGCCTCTTCTTGAACTTCAGGCTCTTCCTTAATTTCTTCGAAGCTGATGAATGTATTTAGCTGATCCTGCAATATGCGTGCAGACAAAGCAACAGCCATTTCAGGGCTAAGAGTTCCATTAGTTTCAACATCGATAAACAATTTATCATAGTCAGTCACTTGACCAACACGGCTGTTATCAACCTTGTAGCTAACTTTTTTTACTGGGCTAAACAAAGAATCTACCGGTATCAAACCAATCGGAGCATCTGTAGGTCTGTTCTGACTAGCAGCAACATAACCCTTTCCGCTTTCAACTGTAAGCTCGGCAACAAACTTTCCACCTTCACTAATGTGGCAGATAACGAGATCTTTATTAACAATTTCCACTTCCGGACCGCATTCGATCATACCTGCAGTAACCGTGCAAGGACCTTTAGCATTTATAACAACACGCTTCTTTTCAGAAGTATGAGCCTTTATCACTATTGATTTAACGTTAAGGATAATATCAGTAACATCCTCAAGAACGCCTGCTATAGAGTCAAACTCGTGAACAACGCCCTCGATTTTAACAGCAGTAACAGCAGCACCTTGCAAAGAAGACAACAAAACTCTTCTTAGGGCGTTACCTATTGTTATACCAAATCCCCTCTCCAACGGCTCAACAACTATGCGAGCTTGCGAAGAAGCGTTACCACCTGGGTTAACTTGAACTTTAGATGGTTTTATTAACTCTTGCCAATTCTTAGATATCACAGATCAACCCTTTCTTAATTTTATGAAAAAATTCAAAAGATTCCTTCTACACACGTCTACGTTTACGAGGACGGCAACCATTATGAGGAACGGGAGTTACATCCTTTATTGCCACTATGTTAAAGCCTACAGCTTGAAGAGCTCTCAAAGCAGATTCTCTTCCAGTACCTGGACCTTTAACCCTAATTTCTTGAAGTATTCTAACGCCATTTTCTTGCGCCTGCTTACCCACAAATTCAGCAGTAACCTGCGCCGCATAAGGCGTAGATTTTCTAGAACCTTTAAAACCATGAACCCCTGCAGAAGACCAAACTATAACATTTCCCTGCAAGTCAATAATGCTTATAATTACATTGTTGAACGTAGCGTTAACAATCGCTATCGCCACTGAAATATTTTTCTTCTGACGCTTTTTCGCCGTCTTCGCACCAGAATCAACATTATTATCACTAACTTTTTCTATCGCCATAAAAACTCCAAAAACTAAAAACTATTTACCAACCTGCTTCTTACCAGCAATCGCAATAGCCTTACCTTTTCTGGTTCTAGCATTAGTGTGCGTCCTCTGGCCTCTAACAGGCAATCTTTTTCTATGACGTATACCCCTGTAACAACCGATATCCATCAACAACTTTATATTAGTTGCAATTTTACGACGCAAATCACCTTCCACTTCGTAATTTTCATCTATATATTCACGAATCTTTATGACTTCATCTTCATTCATTTGATGAACTCTTTTAGAACGATCCATTTTAAGCGCTTCCAAAATCCTACAAGAAGCCGAAAAGCCAATCCCGTATATGTAAGTTAACGCAATATCTATTCTTTTTGCCGAGGGCAGGTTAACACCAGCGATACGTGCCACTATATTACTCCAAAATTATTAAACAATTAAAACCACCAATCCATGATCAAAATGAGGCACTATGAT
>CAZOKN010000023.1:0-29754 GCA_964580525.1 uncultured Rickettsiaceae bacterium | reverse complement strand
CCTGAAACAGGCCAACCACATACATCGCATACGACAAATCCTGTGCCGTTTATTGTTGTTGGAAAAGAGTTGAAGAACTGCAAACTGAAAAATGGTGGATTGAGCGATGTTGCTCCTACAATACTCGATATTATAGGAATTGATAAACCAAAAGAAATGACAGGGGAGTCTTTGATTTGTGGCTAAAAAAGACAAAGTATTAAAAAATAGCGTACAAAATCAGGAAAGCTTTGCTGAGCTGGCAAGGTCACTCTTTGTTGCTATACTTTTGGCTTTGGTTTTTAGAAGTTTTGCTTTTGAACCATTTTATATTCCTTCAGGTTCGATGAAAGGCACTTTGCTTATTGGTGATTATGTTTTTGTATCTAAATATAGTTATGGTTATAGCAGATATTCCTTTCCATTTGGATTGGATTTTTTCGAAGGTCGTAAATTTGAGAAAGAACAACCAAAACGTGGTGATGTAATAGTTTTTAAATTGCCATCTGATACCTCGGTTAATTATATAAAGCGCTTGATAGGCTTGCCTGGGGATAAAATACAAGTTAAAGACAGCATATTATATATTAATGGCATTGCTGTGCCACGCACGAGGATAGAGGATTTTGTTGATAAAGATGAACAAGGTAATAGTACTATCATTCCACAATATATAGAAACTCTGCCAGAAGGTGTTACTATAAAAGTTCTTGATCAGTTAAAAGACGGTGCGCTTGATAATACTGGTATTTATCAGGTTCCCGAACATACTTATTTCTTTATGGGCGACAATCGCGATAATTCACAGGATAGTAGGGTTTTAGAAAAAGTTGGTTATGTGCCGGAAGAAAATGTTTTAGGGCCTGCTAGGGTTATTTTCTTCTCATCTAGCACATCTTTAGTGAAAGTTTGGAAATGGTTTTCCAGTTTTAGAACTGAAAGGTTCTTTAAATCAATATCGTTTGAGATGAAAAATGAGTCATGAAATAGAAAAAGTCCTGCATTATAAATTCAGGAATAAAGAATTATTAGAAGAAGCTCTGACTCATCCAAGTATTTCAAAACAAAAATCACATGGGGAGGGAACGCGTTCCTTTAACTATGAACGTCTAGAATTTCTAGGTGATTCTGTTTTGGGTCTTGTAATTGCCGAATTACTTATAAATAAATATCCTTATGAAAAAGAGGGTCATTTAGCAAAAAGGCAAGCTGGGCTTGTGCGAGGTGAAGCGGTAGCAAAAGTTGCACGTAAACTTACTATTGGAAAATTTATAAAAATGACCAATGGTGAAGAAACTATGGGCGGAAGAGAAAATTCTAGCAATATAGAAAATTCACTTGAGGCGATTATTGGCGCAATATACTTAGATACTGGCTTATCAGAGGCTAGACAATTTATATCACAACACTGGACAAAGTTGCTTGATGATATGGTTGTGCCGCCAAAAGATGCTAAAACAGCTTTGCAGGAGTGGGCACAAGGTAAAGGACTTCCGATACCCGAATATAAAATCGTTAATATTTCTGGTCCATCACATCAGCCTATTTTTGAAATTGAAGTTGTTGTTGAAGGTTTGGAACTTGTGAAAGCGCAGGGTAATTCAAAAAAACGTGCAGAGAAAGATGCTGCTAAATTACTTTTAGCTATGATAAAGGATAAAAATGAATAAAAAGATTGAACAAAAATGTTCTTATATAGCCATATTGGGGGCGCCTAATGCCGGCAAATCAACTTTAATGAACCAGTTGGTAGGAAGCAAAGTTTCGATTGTTTCTCCTAAGGTTCAAACTACTAGAGCCAGTGTGCGTGGAATATGCACAGAAGGAGATTCGCAGTTAATTTTTATAGATACTCCAGGTATTTTTAGCCCTAAAAAAACGTTAGAAAAAGCAATTGTTAAAGAGGCATGGCGTAGTTTGGCAGATGCCGATATTAACGTTTTGTTGATGGATGCAAGGAGAGGTGTTTGCGAAAATACTGCCAGCATTATTGAGTCTTTGAAAAAGCAGGAAAAAAAGGCCGTCCTTATATTAAACAAGGTTGATCTTATAAATCCAGAAAGATTGTTACCATTAGCCAAAGAGATGGATGAGATTGGTATATTTAGCGATATATTTATGATATCAGCTTTGAAAAATAACGGTGTAGATGGTGTAAAACAATTTTTCCTGAAAAATGCTAAGCCTAGCCCTTGGATGTTTCCAGAAGATCAAATAATGGAAGCGCCGATAAAGTTTTTTGCTGCGGAAATTACTAGAGAAAAAATCTTTATGCGTTTGCAGCAGGAAATACCTTACTCAATTGCTGTCGAAACAGAAAAATGGGAAGATAAAGGCAAGAAAGGCATTGATATACATCAAGTTGTTTATGTACTTAAGGAAGGTCAAAAAAGGATTATTGTTGGCAAAAATGCTTCAATGATTAAGCAGATAGGCATCGATTCAAGAAAAGAGCTTGAATATATCCTTGAAACAAAAGTTAATCTTTTTCTGTTCGTTAAGGTTAAGGAAAACTGGACCAGCAGCCCTGACGTCTATAGAGAAATTGGTCTCGAATTACCTAAGAGTTAATGGCTTAGGCTGACATTTTCATCGTTGATAAAAACTTAGAAACCTCTCCTGAAAGATCTTCAGAATGTTTTGCTAGCTCTGAGCAAGCATTTAACATTTCGGTAGCAGATAAGCCGCTTTTTTGTGAAGATTCAGAAACTGAAAACACATTTGTATTAACAGAATTTGTATGAGATGCAGCTTCGTGAACGTTTTTAGCAATTTCATGTGTTGAAGAAGTCTGCTGTTCGATCGCGCTTGCTATAGCGCTTGAAATGTTATTAATTTCGAGGATCGTAGTGCTGATTTCTTTAATAGAAACAACTGATTTTTGGGTTTCTGTCTGTATGTTGGTTATAATAGAAGATATTTCTTCTGTAGCTTTTGCAGTTTGATTAGCAAGGTTCTTTACTTCTGCTGCTACTACAGCGAAGCCTTTTCCGGCCTCTCCTGCGCGTGCAGCTTCAATTGTAGCATTTAGTGCTAAAAGATTAATCTGTTCTGCAATAGCATTAATTATACCAATAACCTCTCCGATTTTTTCTGCGCCCATTGAAAGGCTATTAACTGTACCATGCGCTTCTTCTGCACGAGTTACAGCTTCTTTTGTTATTTGAGAAGAGCGTGAAACTTTATTACCTATTTCTCTTATTGAAGCAGATAATTGTTCTGCAGCGGCTGATACAGTATTGACGTTGTCGGATGCATGTTTTGATTCGTGGGTTAATTCTTTTATTTTATTGTTATTTGCTTCTGCAAGACCGACCATAGAATGCGAGTTATTTTTCATATTCATAGCTGCAGAATTTACCATGCTAACTATATTGCTTACAGTAGAGTTAAATTCTTCGGCTAATTTTTCTAAAAGGGCTTTTTTTTCCTCTTTTGAGCGAGCTTCAGCTTCTATTCTATCCTGCTCCATCTTTTGTAATTGCATGCCATTTTCTTTGAATATCTGAACTTTACGTGCCATGCTGCCAATTTCGTTGTGTAGTTCTGTGTAAGGCACAGAAACTTCGTAATGCCCTTCGGTTAAAGCGCGCATTATTTCGCATAAATTTATGATTCTGCTCGTAACTATTTTGTAAATAATTGCACCAACAATGATATTTACAATTGTAGCTATTATGAGCTGTACCCAAAGATCATGTAGAAATACAGCACTTTCCTTTACCCCAAAAACCTCTTCAACATGCAAAAAACTTTTTACTCCAAATACTACTCCCACTAAAGATAGGAATATGGTCATTGACTGCAGTCTAGTAGAAAGACTTTCTGAAAATCTTTTAATCTTTTCAAACAAAGAGCCGTCAAATTTTTTGCGTTGTAACGTATTGGTCATAAAATTTATCCTTAAATTATACAAAAGCATCCTGCTTGTGTAACTTAAGATAACATTTTAAGTGTCTAATATCAACTGAGAAGTGAGTCTGGCAGCGCTTTACACCAAGAAGATTAAAAAAATTTAATTCGAATCTACTCGGGGTTGTTTTTTTGGAGTGTAACCAATTATGTTATCCATCTTGGTGGTGTTGATGTTAGCGCCTGTAATTATTGCATCAGTTAGGTCTGCACCGTTTAAATTTGTATCTTTTAATATTGCGCCTGTCAGATTAGTGCTTTTTAAACTAGCGTCCTGCAAATTTGCTTCTGTAAAGTTAGCTTGTTTGAGACTTGCGTCTTTAAAATCACTGTCCTGTAGATTAGCTTTTGTAAAATTAATGTTATCAAGGCTAGCATTTTTAAAATTTGATTCCTTTACCTCAGATTCGCTAAAATCAGAGCCTTCCAAATTTGCCATATAAAAGGCTGCTGCGCTTATTTTTGCGTTTTTTATAACACTATCCCATAATTGTGCGCCTGTGAAATTGGTGTTAATCATTGTTGTATTGGAAAGATTAGCCTTCCACAAATTTGAATCAGTTACATTGGCTTCAGAAAGATTCGCTCCAGAAAGATTTGTACTTTGCAAATCAGTGCGCTGCATATTGGCAGATGATAAATTACTTTCCGACATATCGGCTTCATCTAATATTGTTCTGTGTAAAAATGCACCTTCGAGATTAGCTTTTTTGATATTGGCGCCTTTAAGATTAGCAAAATCAAGCGCAACGCCAAGCATATTTGCTCCTTCCAGATTAGCAGTTCTAAGATCAGATAATGTTAAATCAGCGCCCTCAAGATTTGCTCCTTCCAAGTCTGCCCCGAAAATATGTGAATTTGTTATATCGGCGTAAGAAAGATCAATTCCTTTCATTACAGATTTTTTCATATTGGTATTGCCAAGTATTGCATAAGATAAGTTTGATTCTTTAATCTCAACTCCCTCAAGATTAGTTTTGCTGAGGTTTGCGTAAGATAAATTTGTTTTATTAAGGTTGGCTTGTATTAGATTTACTCTTTCCAGATTGGCATATTTGAAATTAGTTCCTTCCAGGTTACTACCCTCCAGAATTGCGCCACGCAGATTAGCATAAGAAAAATCAGCACCTTTTAGTATAACTCCTTTTAAATTTGTTCCTGATAAATCTATCTTTGAAAAATTAGTACCAAATTTTGCAACCAGATTGATTTCCTTGCCTTTTTCACGCTCATCTTCAACAAATTTAATTACCTGCTCACGCAATGGCTGATCTGAAGGAATTACAGATGTTTTTGTGCCGAGAATGTAAGAGCCTATCGCTACTAGTAATATTATTACAAAAAAAGCTACATTTCTTACTATTTTCATTTTATGCCATTATGATTATATGTTGCTGATGATAGGAAAATATCATTTATTATCAGAAACTTCTAGTACTTCCTTTTTTCAGGTAGAAATTCTGGTAGTGACTTATCTACAGTATCATTACGAACTTTACGGTAGGAGATTTTGCTTTTACCTTTGTCATCGATAAATATAAGGCTATGTTTTTGCCATTTTCTATCATTACGTTCAGGATAATCTTCACGGAAATGGCTGCCACGACTCTCATTTCTGTTTAGAGAAAGCTCCATAGTTGCCAGGGCTTGCAGAGCAATGTTTTCCAGTTCTAATGCTTCCAAAAGCGAATTATTCCACATTAAAGATTTTTCGGAAACATTTGTGCCTTCAATGATTTGATCAAAAATTTGTTTTAGGTTTTTAACGCCTGTCGTTAGGAGTTCTTCATTTTTGAAAACACCGCAATAACTGGCCATAGTTTTTTGTAATTCTGTTTTTAAGATATGATTTTTATGGCCACCCTTTTTGGACAATAATTTATTTATTTTTTCTATAGCTGGCTCGGCTTCGTTGCGAAGCTCTTTATGTGGTTGAAAATCTTTGCAAGCATGTTCGACAGCTAATTTTCCAAAAACCACCAAATCCAGAAGAGAATTGCAACCCAATCTGTTGGCTCCGTGAATTGATAGACAAGCTGCTTCGCCAATTGCTAGAAGTCCAGGTATAATTTTTTTGTCATCACTCATAACTTCACAGTACTTATTAGTAGGTATTCCACCCATTGTGTAATGTACTGATGGTAGTACCGGAATTGCCTCAATTGTTGGATCAACTTTAGCAAAAGTTAGAGAGCTTTCGTAAACGGCTGGAAGTTTTTTTAATATAGTTTCTTTGTCTAAATGTTGTAGGCATAGCAACAAATGATCACGATTTGCACCAGTACCTCGGCCCTCTATGATTTCCTGTGACATCGCACGAGCAATAACATCGCGTGGTGCTAAATCTTTATAGGCTGGGGCATAACGTTCCATAAAACGCTCACCGTCGGAATTTATGAGGAAAGCACCTTCACTGCGTGCTGCTTCTGTTATTAAAAAACCTGATCCATACAATCCAGTCGGATGAAACTGAATAAATTCCATATCTTGCAAAGGCAAGCCGGCGCGCAAAACCATAGCTCCACCATCACCTGTGCATATGCTGGAAGATGTGCTTGTTTCATAGGCTTGGCCATAACCACCTGTGGCGATGATTAATTTATGAGAACGGAATATACATATCTCACCATTTTCAATATCCCAGGTAACAACTCCGCGACATTCATCTGTATCCATAATTAAATCGATAGCAAAATGGTTGATAAAGAAGCTGGTTTTGTTTTTTATGGCTTGTTGATAGAGCGTGTGAAGAATAGCATGGCCGGTTTTATCAGCTACAGCACATGCACGGTGTGGTGCTTTGCCTTTTCCGAAATCAGAGGATTGTCCACCATAAATGCGTTGGTATATTTTTCCATTTTCTCCACGCGAAAATGGTACACCCATTTTTTCCAATTCTAATATAACGCTACTAGCATTCTGGCACATATATTCAATAGCATCCTGATCTCCTAGCCAGTCGCCACCTCGAACTGTGTCATACATATGCCAACGCCAATCATCCTTTGTTACATTGCCAAGTGCGGCGTTAATGCCGCCTTTTGCGGCTACGGTATGACTTCGAGTAGGAGAAACTTTGCTTATGCAGGCTGTTTTGAGTCCGCTGCGTGAGGCATGAACAGCAGCCATGAGTCCTGCTCCGCCAGCACCAAGGACTAGAATGTCATAATAAAATTTTTTTATAGTAAATTTTATCATACTTTTGCCAAAGGATGATGTTCTTCCACAAGTTTTTTCATACGCTCATTTAGTATATGTGTATATATCTGAGTTGTAGAAATATCGGAATGGCCGAGCAATTCCTGCAATACACGCAAATCTGCACCATGATTTAGCAAATGGCTTGCAAAAGAATGGCGTATAACGTGTGGTGAAACTTTCTCAGGGTCAATGCCAGAATTTAGCGCTAATTCTTTTAATAATTGATGAAAACGTTGTCTGGTAAGAAATCCTTCTCTAGAATTTGAGGCGAAAACCCAGATATTTTTTTCTGTATGTGTTTTTATAAAAAAATTTCTTATTTTTAAATATTCTTCCAGGGCTGCAATGGCACTTTTATTGAGTGGAACTAATCTTTCCTTGTTGCCTTTGCCTTTTAAAATTATGAAATCTCTTAAAGTGATTTTACCGCTAATATTAATTTTCTGTAAGGCATTCATTTTTAGCATAACCATTTCGGAAACGCGCATGCCTGAGGCATACAGTAATTCGATTAATGCTGTCATGCGCAATCCTTCTGCACTTTTATCGCTATGGGCAGTTGTGAGTAACAATTCAACTTCTGCTTCAGTTAAGTGCTTAGGTAACGATTTTGAAGATTTTGGTGCATCAAGAGATAGGGAAGGGTTATCCTGTCTTATGTTGTCATTATACAAAAATTTAAATAGGTGTTTTATGCTAGAAAGGCGCCTTGCAATGGTCCTAGAAGACAAAGCCTGAGCATCAAGACTTATGAAATATTTACGTAAATCTTCGCTTTTCAGAGTTAGTACATCAAGATTATGTTTTGTAATAAAGCTGGCAACATCAAGTAAATCCCTGCGATACGAATCTAGCGTATTTTTTGCGGCACCTTTTTCAGCAGCCATCATTTCAAGAAAGGATTCTATGTAATTGTTCATTTTTACTTTACACGTAAGTTTTTTCTTTATACTGATACTCTCTCTTGCATCATCAATAAATAGATAGGCTTTGCAACATAAATGGCTAACAAGTCTCAAATAAAACTAAAAAAGAGTGTGGTTCTTGTAGGTATGATGGGTTGTGGTAAATCTGCCATAGGGAGAAGACTGGCTAGTGAAATAGGAGTCGAGTTTTTTGATTTGGATATTGAAATAGAGAAACGTGAGAATATGGCCATACCGGAAATTTTTCAAAAACATGGTGAACCGTATTTCAGAAACCTTGAAGAAGAAGTTTTAAATAACTTAATATCGCAAAAACCTTGTATTTTGGCTACCGGTGGTGGTGCTTTCATGAGTGAAAAAATTAGGTCTTTGGTAGAAAATAAAGCTATATCAGTTTGGATAAGGGCGGATTTTGATGTTTTGCTGGACAGGGTATCAAGAAAAAACAACCGGCCATTGCTTGAAGGTGGAGATAAGGCTAAGATATTGAAAGATTTGATAGAAAAACGTTATCCTATATATAAAAAAGCCGATATAACTGTTGATACTTCAACGGGAGAGCATAAAATCGTTGTTGGTAGAATAATAGAGGCCATAAAGTGAGCACTAATAAAATTTTGAAAGTTGAGTTGGGTGAGCGTGGTTATGACATTGTCATTGGCCAAAATCTTATCAATGAAGCTGGTGAATATATAAAAAAGATAGCCAGAGGTGGTTATGTTTATGTTGTGACTGATGAAAATGTTGCTACGGCACATCTAAAGAGCTTCAAAAACTCTCTGAAAAAAGCTGAGATTAAAACTTTTGACGTGATACTTAAGCCAGGCGAAAAAACTAAAAGCTTTAAAGTTTTTGAGAAATTATTAGATAGTCTGTTTGAGCTTAAGACACCGGAAAGAAAGTCAGTTATCGTTGCTTTCGGTGGAGGGGTAATTGGTGATTTAACAGGTTTTGCAGCAAGTGTTTTGATGCGTGGTGTCGATTTTATCCAAATACCTACAACTCTACTTTCACAAGTAGATAGTTCTGTTGGGGGGAAAACTGGAATTAATAACAAATTTGGCAAGAATCTTATAGGAGCTTTTTATCAGCCAAGGCTTGTTCTAGCTGATATTTATGCGCTTAATACTCTACCGAAAAGAGAATTTTTGGCTGGATATGCTGAGGTTGTTAAGTACGGTTTACTGGGTGATAAAGAATTTTTCAATTGGCTAGAAAATAACTTGAAGAAAGTTTTAGCTAAAGATGTTGAAGCACTGAAATATATTATTCATAAAAGCTGTGAAGCGAAGGCAGATATTGTTGCACGGGATGAAAAAGAATCTGATGTGCGTGCGTTATTAAATCTTGGTCATACTTTTGGCCATGCTTTGGAACAACAAATGGGCTATAGCGGAAAATTACTGCATGGCGAAGCCGTTGCCATAGGAATGGTATTTGCATTTTTCCTGTCTGAAAAGCTTGGATATTGCTCAAAATCAGATGTAGAAAAAGTTACTAGCCATTTGAAAAAAGCCGGATTGCCTGTGCACCCTTCCCAAATAAAGAAAAAATGGGACGTTAAAGAGATTATGGAAATTATTTCTCACGATAAAAAAGTAGTAGACGGAAAAGTTGTATTTATTCTCGTTAAAGGCATTGGTGATGCTTTTATTGAAAAATCCATTGATAGGAAATTTGTTTCTGATACTATAAAAATGTTTTTGAAGGTGTAGAATATAAGTGCAAGGTGCAAGTTTTTGCTTGCATTTTACACTTGTACTTAACACTAACTTGTTTATTTATAATGGAATCTGGTCACTTCTGGCCGCTTATAGCGGTCTCTCTTCTTATACTGGCATCTGCGTTTTTTTCTGCAGCCGAGACAGCTTTAACTGCAGCTTCGCGTGCGAAAATATATAAGCTAAAAACTAATGGCAACAAAAGAGCTATTTTGGTTACCAAGCTGCGTAGCAATAAAGAAAAAATGATAGGCAGCATATTGCTTGGTAATACCGCGGTTAATATATTTGCTTCATCAATTGCCACAAGTATTGCCATATCATCTTATGGTGAAGAAAGTGGTGTCTTATATTCAACTATATTAATGACAGTTTTAACAGTTGTTTGTGCTGAAGTATTGCCTAAAACGTATGCGGTTTATAATTCTGTAAGTGTATCGCTAAAAGTTGCACCTGCATTGCTATTTTTTATAAAAATATCAACGCCATTCACTAAAATGGTGCAAATTATAGTAAATATTTTGCTTAAAGTTTTCGGCGGCAAGCACCGTCCTGAAATGATATCGCCGATAGACGAATTGCGTGGTACTATAGAATTGCATCATCGCGAGGGCAAAGTGGTAAAGCCTGATAGGGATATGTTGGGTAGTATTCTTGATCTTTCGGAGACAGAAGTTGGTGATATTATGGTGCATAGAAAAAATATTTATTCCATAGATGTTGATAAACCTACTGCAGAAATCATTAAATTCGTTTTGGAGAGTGAATATACAAGAATACCTTTATGGAAGGATACTACCGATAATATAGTGGGTTTATTGCACGCAAAAGCTTTACTAAAAGCTCTTAAGGAACATGATGGAATTGTTGAAAATCTTAAAATCATGGAAATAGCAAAAGAGCCATGGTTTGTACCAGAAACTAATATGCTAAGTAATCAATTGTTACAATTCCGTGAAAAACGCAACCATATGGCATTTGTAGTAGATGAATATGGTGATTTGGTAGGATTGGTTACTTTGGAGGATATTTTAGAAGAAATTGTCGGCCAGATTGATGATGAGCATGATAAGGTTTCTACGGGTATAAAAAAGCTGAAAAGCGGTTCTTACCGCATTCGTGGAGATATCAATATACGTGATATAAATCGTCAGCTTGACTGGAAACTGCCAGATGAGGAAGCGGCTACAATCGCTGGTTTGCTTATAAATCAGGCAGAATATATACCTGACGTTGGTCAAGAATTCAGGTTTTTCGGCTTTAGGTTCAAAATTCTTAAGAAAAACAATAACCAGATAACCAGTGTTTTGGTTAAAAAAATTTCTAAGGTAACAGCAAAATGAATGCTTGATTATCTGTCTTATCTATTGTATAAGGCACCTCTTTCTTTAGAGAATATAAGAGATTTGGAGATAGTGATGAAGCCTGATATACACCCGGATTACCATGAAATAACAGTCAAAATGACTAATGGTGACTCCTTTAAAACACGTTCTACGTACGGCGAAAAGGGGACTACTTATCAGCTTGATATCGATCCTAATACTCATCCGGCTTGGACTGGCGGTGGTGTGTTAGTTAATGAAAGAGCTGGCCGTATTGCTGGGTTTAACAAGAAATTTGGAAATATCAACTTTGGTTCCGCGAAGAAGTCTGATGCCAAAAAAGCTGAAGACAAAAATAGCTAGTATTTGTTTATGGAATTTGAAAAAAGGGGGGCAGATATGCTCTCCTTTTTTATTGTGCTGTCCATCCACCATCTATTGAGAAGCTGGAGCCTGTTATTGCACTAGCTGCATCGCTACAAAGATAAGTAACTAATTGACCAACTTGTTCAATAGTTACAAATTGTTTTGAGGGTTGTTTTTCTGATAAAAGCTTTATTTCTGCTTCTTTTACTGAAATTTTATCATTTGCGGCAATAGCTTCTATCTGTTTCTGAACTAATGGTGTTAAAACCCAGCCAGGGCATATTGCATTACATGTTGTTCCTGAGCCGGCATTTTCTAGAGCTACAACTTTTGTAAGGCCTATAATGCCGTGTTTTGCCGCTACGTAGGCACTTTTCTTTGCTGATGCAACAAGGCCGTGCGCGGAGGCTATATTTATAATTCTTCCCTGTGGTTGTTGTTTTATATGAGGAACTGCATGTTTTATAGCATGAAAAGCGGATGACATATTTATAGCAATAATAGAATCCCATTTTTCATCAGGAAAATCTTGTATATAGTCAACATGTTGGATGCCTGCGTTATTAACCAGAACGTCAATACGGCCAAGTTTCTTTACTGTATCATCTATCATTTTCTTGATCTGTTTGGGCTTTGACATGTCAGCTTCAGAATAGATAACTTCAATATTGTTTTTTGATGAGATATCTGATTTTAATAATTCGATTTCTTTTTTAGAAGCAATTCCATTTAAGACGATGTTATAGCCAGTTGCTGCAAGTGCATAGGCTATTCCTTTGCCAATTCCACTGGTGGATCCTGTAACTATGGCAACTTTATTGTTGCTGTTGCTCTTGAGGTTTTTGTTGGATATCTTCACTCTTTTGCTCCTGGATTACCGGTTGGTTTTGAGTGCGTTGCTCTAGTTCTTTTAAGACGTTTGTATGAATTCCTTGGATATTATTAATTACTGCTCCATATACTATAATATTGCTTAAGTCTGTTCTATGGAAATTTGCATAGCTAAGATTTGCCTTGGAAAAATTTGATTTTTCAAGTGAAGATCCTTCTAAATTGGCACTTGTAAGATTTGCACCTATAAAACTTGCTTTAGACATTTCTGTGTTGGCAAGGTTGGACTGTTGAAGATTAGCACCATTGAAGTTAGTCCCTTGTAGAGTTGATCTTGTAAAATCAGCTTCTTTTATAGAGGCATTTTCAAAATTTGAATTACCTAAATTAGCCATGTTAAAATTTGCATTATCTAAATTGGCATTTTTGAAGCTTGCACCGGAAAGATTGCTGCGTAAGAATAGAACATTCTTTAAAATTCCACCGTTAAAAACTATATTAGAAAGATCAAGATTTTTTAAATTCATATATGACATATTAACGCCATTAGCAGCGGCTTGTGATAGATCTTTTAGGTCTGTCAATGCACCATCTTTGGCGAGACCAGCTATTTTAGTATCAAGTCCTTTAACATTTATAAGAAGTAAGTTTTTAACTTTTGCGCCACCTAAATCAGTATTTGAAAAATCTGAATCTTTTACACTGGTGCCTATTAATACAGAATTGTTTAATTTCGCGCCTACGAGGTTAGCATTCCATAGTGAGGCCTGAGTTAAATTTGCTTCTATCAAATTAGCAGAACGCAAGTCGGTGTTATTTAATTCTACGCCAACTAAAGAAGCCCCTTGAAAAGTAGATTGAACCAGACTTGCTTGGTACATATTGGCGTTTTTTATATTTGATTCGTTAAGGTTAGCTCTTTGTAGGTTTATCGTGCGTAAATCTGCATCTTCAAGATAAGATCTTTCAAGAATGGCTTTTTCTAAATTGGCACCTGTAAAAACTGTGCCTTTCATTATTGCACCCCATAGATTAACATTCTGCATGTTGGCACCAAGCATATTTGCTTTGGAAAGAGTGGACTTTGACATGTCAGAGTCTTTGAAAATTGTTGAGGTTGCTATGGTTTCGGTTAAATTAGCGCCGACGAGGTTAGCTTGTTGAAAATTGGCTTTTGTAAGGATGGACTCGGTTAGGTTTACTTTTGTAAGAATTGCTTTGGATAAATTTGCACTCTGAAGATTTACGCCCTCCATGTATGCTTTTGTTAAATCGGCTTCTGTTAGGTTAGCTGCTTCCATGTCAGTACCATACATGTTGGCATTCTTGAAACTGGTTTTGCTTAAATCAGAACCATACATTTTTGTTGAATTTATTATGGCATCATCGAAAATTGCACCGACCATGCTATTATTTGAGAAAGTGGCATTTTGAATTTTAGCTTTTGAAAGGTTAGCACCATCGAATGATGCTTCTTGCGCATCGCTATCAGTTAAATCAGCTTCGGAAAGATCGGCGCCATCAAGATTGGCGGAAGATAAATCTGTTTGTATGAGGTTTGTATGCGAAAGGTTAGCACCTTTTAAATTAGTGCCATAAAAACTTACCTCTCTTAAATTAGCACCAGATAAATCGACATCATGCAAATCAAGGCCACTCATAAACAGCTCGGCAAAGTTAGTGCCGAACTGTTTAGTGAGTTCTATAGGTTTATCCTGAGAGCGTTGCTGTTGTACGTAATCTTCTATTTCTGCAACAGTAGGCAAAGCAAAAGCCTGACCGGCGAACATTATCGCGATGAGAAAACAGAATGAACTTTTTTTAAGTTCCATAAAATCGCTCTAGAGGTAGTTGTTTACAAGCTCCTCAGCTATTTGTACAGCATTTAACGCCGCACCTTTTCTAACATTATCAGAAACTATCCAAATGTTAAGACCATTTTCTACTGTGGAATCTTTCCTGATACGCGATACAAAAACATCATCTTCACGTACACACTCTACAGGAGTTGAAAATAAGCCTTTTTCAGGATTATCAACAACAGTAACTCCTGGTGCTTCGCGCAAAATAGCCCTGGCATCTTCAACCGAAATTTGTTTTTCAAATTCGATATTTACAGATTCTGAATGGCAGTTGAACACTGGAACACGAACGCAAGTAGCAGAAACCTCAATTTTTGGATCAAGAATTTTCTTAGTTTCGTTAACCATTTTAAGTTCTTCTTTTGTGTAGTCGCCATCATCAAAAACATCGATTTGTGGAATTACATTGAAAGCAATCTGTCTGGAGAACTTCTTTGCAGGGATCTTATTATTCATAAATATTCCCTTAGTCTGGTTAAATAGCTCATCCATAGCTTCTTTACCACCACCTGAAACTGATTGATAAGTTGAAACCACAATCCTTTTGATAGTTGCGTAATCATGCAAAGGCTTTAGCGCTACAAGCATCTGGATTGTAGAGCAGTTCGGGTTAGCGATTATATTGCGCTTTTTATAGTCAGCGATGGCATGTGCGTTTACTTCAGGAACAACCAAAGGTATATCCTTCTCCATACGGAAGTGGGAAGTGTTGTCGATAACTACGCAACCAGCTGCAGCAGCGCGCGGAGCATGTATTGCAGAAACTTTGCCACCTGGCGAAAACAAGCCTATATCTGTACCGGTAAAATCGTACTCATCAAGAGCTTCGACAATCAAGGTTTGGTGTTCGCCAAAGCTTACTTTTTTGCCTTTGGAATCCTTTGAAGCTAGGGCTACTACTTCACTAACCGGAAATTCACGTTCTGCAAGAACGCTTAAGATTTCCCTTCCTACATTGCCAGTTGCACCGGCTACGGCTATTTTATAAGACATTTTATACCTGTTTCTATTTAATCAGTCCGAGATACATAGTATTTTATTAGCATTTTTGCAACAAAATTGAGGATATTTATTAATCTTGCCAGAAATATGGGAAAAATAAGACTATTGCGGCAAAGATTTCTACTCGGCCAAGAATCATAGCAGCTGATAAAACCAGTTTAGCAAGATCTGGCAAGGTTGAATAGTTTCCATATGGGCCAACTACGGAGCCTACTCCTGTGCCTAAATTGGCTAAAGATGCAGCAGAAGCGCTTAAACTTGATATGTAATCAAGTCCGCATAAAGATAATATTAGTGCAGTGGATAAAAAGAAGAATGCAAAAATTATTATAAAACTGATTACGGACCCTGCTATGTCATCTGAAATTACTGTATTATTTACACGTGGTCTTAGAATGGCATTAGGTTGAACTATATAGGTTATTTGTGCCATTGTTGCTTTATATAGAATTTGATAGCGGAATATTTTTATTCCTCCTGATGCAGAGCCTGAGCATCCTCCAACCACAGATAACATCAATATTAAGGTGACGGCAAAACCACCCCAAATAGAATAATCGTATGTGAAAAATCCAGTGGAACTCAGAAGCGATGTTATTGTAAATATTCCGGTTCTAATGGCTGTTTCTATAGGGAAGTTTAATCTTGTTATTAACCACACAATAACGGCTATTATGCTGATTAGTAGTATTGATATAAACCATTTAACTTGACTGTCTTTCCATAAAGCACCAGCATCACCTCGCAGTGTATTAATATAGAGGATAAAAGGAAGGGCACTTATTACCATGAAAAAAGAGGCTGTATATTCCAGGTTTGCGTTATTAAAGAATCCTAAGGATTTATCATGCGTTGAGAATCCTGACGTAGAGATGGTAGTCATGGCATGATTAATGGCATCGAATTTATCCATACCTAAATACCAATACGCACATGCACATAATGTTGAAATAAGAAGATATACGCTAGCTACCGCTATAGAAATTTGTGCAGTTCGCGAAAGAATGGTTTCTGATTTTTCTAGGACATCTGTTTTGAAAATCTGCATTCCGCCAATATTTAGCGATGGAAGGATAGTTATTGCCATTATGATGGCACCAAGGCCTCCAACCCATGAAAGTATTGAGCGCCATAGAAGTATGCCAGGAGGTAGATTATCCAGTCCTGAAAAGATAGTTGATCCCGTCGTCGTTAGAGCCGAAACAGATTCAAAAAACGCATTTATATAGCCTATTTTTAAATCGGATAAATAAAATGGTAATGCACCAAAAGCGGATATAATTACCCAGCTTGCGGTGGTTAGAAAAAATGCTTGCTTAATTCCAATAGAAAATTTCTGGTTTTGATTAGTGAGTACAAGACCAATGCCAAGAAATGCTGTTAGAAACGCTGAAATGAAGAAACAATTCCAATTATTGTCATTTGCAACTATATCGAAAGCAGCAGGAACCAACATTGCGATAGCAAGTACGCTTAACATCGTACCTATTATGAACAAAATTGGTTTGAAATTTAACACTAAAAATACCTAAAAATAACTCACTATTAATCATTTTTAGGCCTTTTTTGAAAAATGCGCAATATCTTATATGTGATCAGAATTTCTATTAGGAGATGTAACCAGATCAATAAATTCCTGACGAGTTTTTTTATCGGTTCTAAAAACTCCAAGCATGTGACTTGTTTGCATAACAACGCCTGATTTGTGAATGCCGCGTGTGCTCATGCATTGGTGAGTTGCTTCAATAACAACAGCAACACCTTTCGGCTGTAATGCTTCATTTATTGAATTGGCAATCTGAGCGGTTAATTTTTCTTGTATTTGTAGACGCTTTGCGTAAACATCAGTTATGCGTGCTAGCTTGCTTATACCAATAACTCTTTTATTGGGTAAGTATGCTATGTGAGCTTTGCCGATTATTGGTAGCATGTGATGCTCGCAGTAAGATTCCACTCTTATATCTTTTAGGATGATCATTTCATCGTAGCCTTCTGTTTCTTCGAAGGTGCGTGTTAATATTTCTTCTGGATCTGTATTATAGCCAGCAAAAAATTCTTCATAGCTTTTCACAACACGCTTCGGTGTGTCCATAAGGCCTTCTCTAGCTGGATTTTCGCCTATCCATTCGAGTAGGGTTCTAACTGCCTGTTCGGCATCCTGTCTTGTTGGTTTTGTCATAATTTATCCCTTTTGCGGCAGGTTTGCACGCTATGCACTGAAAATTAAGGGGATTTTTGACATTTTTTATATATTTTGGCAAGAAGTTTATTTTTTTAATAAAGCTCTAATGGCTACTATTACAAATAATAACCCCCCGGTTATGGCTAGAGCACCACCGCTGAAGAACAAGGCTTTGCCTGCGACAGTGTGAATTTCATGACTGGTACCAGCGGCTTTGCGTAGAGCACCATAACCACCCATCCAGGCTAATCCTGTGATATGCATAATCTGGCCTATACCATAAACATATGGTTGGCAGCTTGCCATTTTGCCACTGATTTTGCCAAACCCCAATTGTGGCAATAAATGATATGCAAAACCTATGAATGCTATTGTTATAGCAATTATTGAGCCGTGATAATGCGCTGGAATTGTAACGTTTGTGCCGCTTATCATATATCCTAAAGCGCCCCCATAGCCGAACAAAATTATGGAAATTATCAAGCATGATTTGATTATTTTGTTGTCAGAGGAGTTATTTTTATTAAAGGCTCCTAAGAATATAGACGCTCCTATAAATAATGGCGATATTCCGCAGAAAGCACGCATCTGCTGAGTAAATAAATCTCTTGTATTTTCAGACATGTAAAAAAATGGTGATGGCAGAATAATCAACATATTTAGAACAAAAAGCATTAATATAAATTTAGTTGGCAATTTTATTTTTACATTGCAAATTTCAGATAACCAAAGCCACGCTATGGCCATAAGACTTATATAGGCAAATTGCAAAACATGGCCGCCGCCCCAGAACAATGCTTCGTAATAGCTTTGTAAATCATCTTGTGAAAGTGGAGTTGGTATTGTGTTATGCGCTATAACGAAGCATATGAAAGCTACAAGCACGATTACTGCTGTTATAAAAATACCGATTTTTAGAACATTATCTTTGATTTGCTGATAACTGGTTAGTGTTATTGCGCATTGGAATAGTATTCCACAGGCAAAAAAACTTAGACCTAAAAAAAATGTTAGATTGTTGAGCGTGGGGATATAGTTATTTTTTATGGCATACCCGCCGGTAAAAGGGGCAAGAGCTATAAGAGCCGTGCCTAAAGCGGCCAGTATGAAATTAGTTTTGTATAATGAAAAGAAATTTTCTTTTGCGAGCAAGGACATTAGTAAGCCGCCAATTGCTAGGAACCATACTAATACTGAAAGATCAACATGTACTATAAGTGATGTATCAAATATTTTCTCTATAGGTAGCATGTTCGCAAAAAACGAGCCGCGGAAAATGACCGGTGGTAGAGAAAAAATACCCGCAGCAGCCAAAGACATTACAGCCAAAACTAGCCAATATTTAGTTAATTTTGTTGTTTTTCCTGCAGGAATTTCGATTATTAGGCTGTTTTTCATAAGTTATTACTTGAAATGTTTTTGTGAAAGTCTAAATAAATATACCAATCAGTTTAATAATCCAATGATAAAGATTTACCGGTGGATAAAAATAAACACATTAACAGATGGCTCTTTCTATGCTGTTTCATGATCGCCCTTATGGTGATGATAGGGGGAATTACCCGTTTGACCGAATCTGGGCTCTCCATTACCGAATGGAAACCTGTGACTGGCTTTCTACCTCCTTTAAATGAAATCCAGTGGGCTAGGGAATTCGAGCTTTATCAAGCTAGTCCTGAATATAATAAAGTTAATATCGGTATGAATTTGGAGGAATTTAAATCAATTTTCTGGCTAGAATTTATACATAGATTGGTGGGTAGAACTGTAGGATTAGTGTTTTTTTTACCGTTAATTTATTTTTGGCGTAAAAAGCAAATTTCATCAGTTTTTGCGGCTAAACTATTTGGTATATTCTCTCTTGGTGGATTGCAGGGTGTGATCGGTTGGTACATGGTTAAAAGCGGATTGAAAGACATACCTTATGTAAGCCATTACTGGCTAGCTTTTCATCTCTCAACAGCATTTGTTATTTTTGCCATGTTATTTTTTATTGCGCTGGGAAGGCAGCTTAGTAATCGTAGTTTGCCCAAATCTTCTTCAATAATCAGAAGAATTTCCATTATAGTTACAATCGCGATTTTTATTCAGGTGATTTTGGGCGCATTTGTTGCGGGTTTACATGCAGGAATGGTTTATAATACTTTTCCTCTTATGGATGGCAGATTTATACCTACAGGGTTATTTGAGCTGACGCCATGGTACAGGAATCTTGGTGAAAATGTTACGACGGTACAGTTTGAGCATAGAATCTGGGCATTTTGTGTTGTTGGACTGATAGTTTATTTGCTGTTTTTGGCAAGGAAAAATCAAATCTCAGGATTGCCGTTTAAATTCATTTGTTCTCTGGTTGTTATGGTCATTATCCAATTTTCGCTCGGTGTAGCTACTCTCCTAAATGCTGTACCGGTTCCATTGGCTTCAATTCACCAAATGGGAGCGTTGGTTCTATTTGCTTTATCTTTATGTGTGAATTGTGTATTATGCGCGCCTAATGATGAAGTTGTAAATGTCAGCAACGTGTAGGACATAGTTGTTTTGCTGATTTAGCATGAGGTTTTATGTTTGATTATAATAAGCATTTTTCGGAAGCTATTGATAAATTAAAGGAAGAAGGTCGTTATAGGATCTTCACGGATTTAGCGAGATATGCTGGTGAGTTTCCAAAGGCTAAGGATTTTATAGCAGGTAAGGACGTAACCATCTGGTGCAGTAACGATTATCTCGGTATGGGCCAGCATCCTGACGTTATAAAAGCTATTGAAGAAGCTGCCCGCTCTATGGGCGCTGGAGCTGGTGGCACGCGTAATATATCAGGTAATAATCATGCGGTTGTTCAGCTTGAAAATGAATTAGCAGACTTGCATAACAAAGAGAAGGCCTTAGCTTTTGTTTGTGGCTATGTAGCAAATGAAGCAACTCTTAGCACTCTTTCTAATATTTTGCCTGATGCAGTAATTTTTTCTGACCAGCTTAACCATGCTTCAATGATACAGGGTATAAGGGCAGGGAAGGCGGAAAGACATGTTTTTTATCATAATGATGTAAAACATCTGGAAGAATTGTTACAAAAAGTTGATATAAAGCGTCCTAAAATTATAGCTTTTGAGTCAGTTTATTCTATGGATGGCGATGTTGCCCCGATTAAGGAAATATGTGATCTGGCTGATAAATATAACGCTATAACCTATCTGGATGAAGTGCATGCGGTTGGTATGTATGGTCCAAGGGGCGGCGGTATTGCTGAGCAGGAAGGGTTGATGGAAAGAATTACCATTATCCAGGGCACTCTGGCAAAGGCTTTTGGCCTGATGGGAGGCTATATTGCGTCAAATTCCGGATTGATTGATGTTATCAGGAGTTATGCGCCAGGATTTATATTCACAACTGCGCTACCACCATCTTTGGCTGCTGGTGCGACTGCTAGCATAAAACACCTGAAAAAATCAGATATTGAGCGGAAAAAGCAGCAGGAGAGGGCAGAGCGCCTTAAGTCTATGCTGCGTCAGTGTAAAGTGCCATTTATTGATAATGATACACATATTGTGCCGGTTATGGTTGGAGAGGCCAACTTATGCCGTGAGGCTTCTGAGGTTTTATCTGATGAATTTAATATTTATGTTCAGCATATAAATTTCCCTACTGTTCCGCGTGGAACTGAAAGATTACGTATTACTCCTACACCATTGCATACTGATGAGATGATGGAACGGTTGGTGGATGCGTTGTGTGTTGTATTTGATAGGTTAAAGATAAAAAGGGCAGCTTAGAGTCTTTTTCATAATTTAACTTGCAAACTTGCTGAATATTATATATAAAACCCCCTCTTTTATTAATTCGCACGCGGGATTTTTACCTTTAGGTGTCTACTTTTTGTGGATCAATTCTCGCGGAGGCATAACCTAAAATAAGGATAATTACTATGAGTTCAGTACCTAATTTTTCTATGAAAGACCTGCTTGAAGCAGGTGTTCACTATGGTCACAAAACAATGCGTTGGAACCCGAAAATGGCTCCTTACCTTTATGGTAGCCGTAATGGTACGCATATTATAGACCTTCAGCAAACTGTGCCTATGTTGCACACTGCTTTGCAAGCTGTTTATGAAGTTGTAAAGAATAATGGTCGTGTTTTGTTCGTTGGAACTAAACGTCAGGCTTCTGATATTATTGCTGAAAGTGCTGCTCGTTGTGGCCAATATTATGTTAATCACCGTTGGTTGGGTGGAATGTTGACTAACTGGAAAACTGTATCAAATTCAATCCAAGCTTTGCGTGATATCGAAGCTACATTGTCTGGTAGTGCAGAAGGTTTGAAGAAAAAAGAGATTCTTGGTCTATCAAGAAAGGCTGATAAGATCAGACGTTCACTTGGTGGAATTATGGATATGGGTGGTAAGCCTGATTTGCTTTTCGTAATTGACGTTAATAAAGAGTCTCTAGCGATGCATGAAGCTAAGAATCTTGGCGTTCCTGTTGTTGCGGTGGTAGATAGTAACTGCAGCCCTGATGGTGTTGATTACTTGATTCCTGGAAACGATGACTCAGTGCGTGCTATACGCTTGTATTGCCAATTGATTTCTGATGCGGCTCTTGCTGGTATTCAGTACAGCCTTGGTGCTTCTGGTGTTGATATTGGTTCTGCTGCTGAATTGCCAAAAGAAATGCTTGCTGATGTTATAAGAAATGATAACAGGCATAACAGAGTAGCTAAAAACGTGACTGGTAAAAAAGCCTATGTTTCTGAAGAAACTGCAGAAGAAGATTCTGTAAAAAAGCCAACTGCTAAAAAAGAAGTTGTTTCTGAAGTAAAAAAAGCTAAGAAGCCTGTTGCTAAAAAGCCTGCATGTAAAACAGAAGAAGCAAAAAAAACTAAGAAATAGTTTTTTGAATTAAAAGGAGGCTTTCCTGGCCTCCTGTCTTATTTGTTATTTTCTTATTTTGAATATAGTTTATTGGAGGAGATTATGGCTGAAATTACTGCTGCTGCTATTAAAGATTTACGTGAAAAAACACAAGCTGGTATGATGGATTGCAAAAAGGCTCTTACTGAATGTAAGGGTGATATGGAAGAAGCTATTGACTGGTTGCGTAAAAAAGGTCTTTCTGCCGCTGCTAAAAAATCTGGTAGAATTGCTGCTGAAGGATTGGTAGGTGTTACTACTAATGGTTCAGAAACAGAGGCTGCTGTTGTTGAAATCAACACTGAAACAGATTTTGCTGCGAAAAATGAAAAATTCCAGGCTCTTCTTTCAAACGTTACTAAGCTTGCTTTGCAAGGTTCTGGCGATGTTGAAGAGTTGAAGAAAAAAGCTTACCCTGGCAAAAGCAATGATGTTGCTCAAGAAGTTGCTGAATTAGTTGGTGTTATTGGTGAGAATATCCAATTGCGTCGTTCAGCTAAAGTTTCTGGAGACGTAGTTGTTTCTTATCTACACAACGCTGTTAATAAAGAATTGGGTAAAATCGGTGTTCTAGTTGCTTTGAAAAGCTCTGGCAATAAAGAAAAATTAAAAGCTCTTGGTAAACAGATAGCTATGCACGTTGCAGCTAACAGACCTGAGTCTTTAAATGTTGCTGATCTTGATCCTAAATTAGTTGAGCGTGAGCGTTCTATATTGACTGAGCAAGCACGTGCTTCTGGAAAGCCTGATAATGTTATCGAAAAGATGATTGAAGGTCGTATCCAAAAATTCTATGCGGAAGTTGTTCTTGTTGAGCAGGCATTCGTTATGGATGGCAAAACTCCTATAAGAGAAGTTTTGAAAGAAGCTGCAAAAGATATCGGTGGTGAAGTAACTATCGCTTCTTATGTTCGTTTCATGCTTGGTGAAGGCATTGAGAAAAAAGAAGAAAATTTTGCTGATGAAGTTGCAAAAGCTGCGAATGCATAGTTTTTTATTTCTTATTTTTGCAAAATAATTGTGTTATATTTAGGGCGGTATTTTACCGCCCTTTATTTTTTATTTTTTTAGCCTTAACAAAGACGCATAATTGTATTAGATTCTTGTTCTGACAACAAACAAACCAAACACAGAAAAAATAATGAAATATAAACGTATACTATTAAAGCTTTCCGGTGAAGCCCTTATGGGTAACCAGAAATATGGTCATGATTTAGAAACCATAGAACGTATCTGCAACGATATAAAGCAGGTACAGGATAAAGGGGTTGAAGTTTGTCTGGTGGTAGGCGGAGGTAATATATATAGAGGTATGTCGGCCGCCGCTGTTGGGATGGAACGTGCAAGTGCTGACTATATGGGTATGTTGGCGACTGTTATGAACGCACTAGCTCTACAAAATTGTCTTGATGGTCTTGGCGTACAAAGCCGTGTTTTATCTGCAATTCCGATGACAACAGTTTGTGAGCCTTATATCAGAAGACGTGCGATTAGGCACATGGAGAAAGGTCGTATAGTTATATTTGCTGCTGGTACTGGAAACCCATTCTTTACGACTGACACCGCTGGTGCATTGCGCGCTGTTGAAATGGGTTGTGATGCAATATTTAAAGGTACTCAAGTCGATGGTGTTTACTCAGCGGATCCTAAAAAAGACAAAAAAGCCAAGAGATATGAAACATTGACATATAAAGAAGTTTTAACCAATGATCTTGCGGTTATGGATGCCGCTGCTATATCGCTTGCGCGTGAAAATAAAATACCTATTTTAGTTTTTTCAATCCAGACGAAAGGGGCTTTTGCTAAGGCGGCTACTGGTGAGGGAACATTTACAATAATTAAGGAGAAAAAATAATGGCTGATAAATTGATTGATGATTTGAAAAAACGTATGGAAGGTTCAATGGCATCTTTGCATAAAGATCTCAAGGGTTTGCGTACAGGCCGTGCTAATTCTGCGCTTTTGGAAGGTGTTGTTGTGGAAGCTTATGGTAGCAAAATGGCATTGGATCAAGTTGCTACTGTCAACGTTGCTGATGCTAGGATGTTAACAGTTCAGGTGTGGGATAAGGCGAATGCTTCTGCTGTTGAAAAAGGAATATTGAATGCTGGTCTTGGCTTGAATCCAATGGTGGATGGCCAATTGATAAGGGTTCCGTTACCTAGCCTTAGCGAAGAAAGAAGAAAAGAATTGGTTAAAGCCGTACATCAATATGCTGAAAAGGCTAAAATTGCTATCCGTAACGTTCGTCGTGATGGTATGGATGATCTGAAAAAAATGGAAAAAGATGGTTCCCTTTCTAAAGATCAATTGCACGGTAAATCTGAAGAAATACAGAAGGTTACTGATGAGTATACCAAGAATGTGGATGCTGCTATAGCCTTAAAAGAAAAAGATATAATGAACGTATAGTTTCATCTGGTTATTTTTTAATGTTTTCCTTATCCAAAGATTCAGGCACAGAAAGTACACTGAGGCACATCGCCATAATAATGGATGGTAATGGTCGTTGGGCACAAAAGCGCGGTCTTCCAAGAATTGCTGGCCATAAGAAGGGTGCTGAAGTGGTGAGAGGAGTTATAGAATCGTGTAGGGAAAACGGTGTCCCTTACCTCACCTTATATGCATTTTCATCGGAAAACTGGAGCCGCTCTACTGAAGAAGTTTCGGGGCTTATGGATTTGCTGAAGTTTTATCTTGGTAAAGAAATAAAAAGCTTGCATAAAAATGATGTGAAAATTGTTTTTATTGGTGACAGATCAAAGGTTTCTGAGGATATTAAAAAACAGATAGGAAAAGCGGAAAAACTAACTTCTAAAAATAAATCTTTAACATTAACCATTGCTCTTAGCTATGGTAGTCGTGATGAAATCGTTAATGCTGCTAAGACAATAGCTGAGGATTTTAAAGATAAAAAAATCTCGTTAGAAGATATTAACGATGAGCTTTTCGAAAAGAATTTATATACAAAATATATGCCATGTCCTGATGTGCTTATCAGAACTGGAGGAGAAAAGCGTCTCAGCAATTTTTTATTGTGGCAATTATCGTATACAGAGTTGTTTTTTATAGATATTTTGTGGCCAGATTTCAAAAAAGAGCATATAACAGAAGTAATATCAGACTTTAAAAAGATGTAAAGACGTTATGGAACTTCCTAAAATGTCAGAAAATTTGCAAAAGCGTATAATATCAGCTGGTATTTTAGCGCCTGTGGTTCTTATGATTGTTTGGGCAGGCGGTGCTTTATTTAGCACTACTGTTGTGGTTGTTGCGGTTATTATGAGCTTTGAGTGGTATGGAATAATTACTGCTAATGGTAAAATTCTTTCTGAGCAAGAAAGAAAAAGGTGGGAGTTTAGCGGTATAGCTTATGTTGCATCTTTTGCAGGATCGTTGATTTATTTGCGTAATATGGAGAGTGGTTTCGGCATTATATTTTTGATGCTGGTAATCGTTTGGGCGACAGATATTGCTGCATTTTTCGCTGGCAGAATAATTGGTGGACCTAAAATATACCCAAAAATTAGCCCTAATAAAACGTGGGCTGGTTTAGGTGGTGGAATGATCGCGGCAGCTTTAGTTACAGCTTTCTCATCAGTGTTTGTTCATTCTGTTGGCTTTTTCTCCATGTTGTTGCTGGGTGCGGTTTTGGCAGTGGTTTCACAGGCTGGTGATTTTTTTGAATCATGGGTTAAGCGTAGGTTCGAAGTGAAAGATAGTGGTACTATAATTCCAGGCCATGGCGGAGTTTTAGACAGGGTAGATGGTCTTGTGACTGTTGTTATAGTGTTTGCGATTATAGCTATGCTTAATGGTGGGAATTTCTTTCAGTGAAAAATTTTATCGTTGAAGAAATTCTTACGTACGTTCTTCTGTACGTTGCATTGACTGTGAAGATTATTTAGAGGATTTTGTGATTGCAGCAGAAAACGCCCAAACGGTTACTATCCTTGGTGCAACAGGTTCTATTGGTCGCAGTGCGATAGATGTTATAACCTCATCAACTAAATCATATAAAATTAAAACGCTGACAGCAAATTCAAATGCTGAATTATTAGCTAAGCAAGCAATTGCTTTAAGAGCTGAGAAGGTTGTTATTGCTGATAAATCGCAATATGAAAAACTGAAATCATTGTTATTTTCTTATAAAATAGAAGTTTTAGCTGGGAGTGATGCAGTTTCTGATGTTGCGGGTGAAAAGAGTGATATTGTTATAGCAGCAATTGTCGGATCTGCCGGTTTATTACCAACACTTGCGGCGGTAAAAGCTGGTAACAAAATTGCTTTAGCTAATAAAGAATCTTTGGTTTGTGCTGGCGATTTGATAATTGCAGAGGCAAAAAAATCCGGTGCTGTTATAATACCTACCGATTCGGAGCATAATGCTATATTTCAGGTTTTCGATTTTGGTAGACCGGAAAATATTAGCAAAATAACTCTTACGGCTTCTGGCGGCCCTTTTCGCAATTTTACAAAAGAGCAAATGCTAGTTGTTACTCCAAAACAAGCGATAGCACATCCGAATTGGAGCATGGGAAGCAAGATATCGGTGGATTCTGCAACAATGGTAAATAAAGGTCTTGAGATTATTGAGGCTTACCATTTATTTCCAATAAAAGCTGAACAGATAGATGTTATAGTGCATCCAGAATCAGTTATCCACTCTATGGTCGAATATGTTGATGGATCTGTGTTGGCGCAAATGGGTACACCAGATATGCGTGTGCCAATTTCTTATGCTCTGTCGTGGCCGGATAGAGTTTTTAATAATGCTACTAAATTAAATCTTTCTGAAGTTGGAAGACTTACTTTTGAAAAGGTTAATAACGAAAATTTTCCAGCTGTTTTTATAGCAAAGAATGTTTTGGACACTGGTGGTCTTATGCCATTAGTTTTCAATTCTGCTAATGAAGTAGCTGTTGAAAAATTCCTCAAAAATGAAATAGGTTTTCTTGATATTATATCTGTTATTGAGGCATGTCTTGAGCAGTTTGACGATGTTAAATACAGCAATATTGAAGATATAATTTCTGCAATAGATTTAGCTACGGATAAGGCTAATTTTGTTGTTGAGGGCTTGAAGAGTAAGCATAAATTTTCTTACGGAAAATAAGTTTAAGCCTTAGCGTCAGCAGTTTCTTTCTTTTCTTCTTTTGAGTGTTTCCTAGGATCATAAGGCTCTTGCTGTGGCACCTCGATTGGTGGTAATAATCTTTTGGTGAACATAGGATCTTCGTAATATCTAATTTTCTTGGACTTGATAGGAGGGCTTGCTTCTATCAGTAATATCTGCATATCGCGGTCAAGATTTATAACTTCCTGCGGCAATAGCAACGCACGTTGTGTTTGTGAAACGTGTAATGAACGCGAAGCTGGGTTCAAGTCAAAGAATTTTGGCTTGTTGGCAGAAACCTGTTCTACTGTTTTATTACCAACCATTTTTGAAATTAATTCTGCGGTTTGTACGTTGTTTGCTGCAAATGTAATACGATATGTTGAGTTTGATAGGAATGAGTTCATTCCAGCTTCTTCATAAATATCTTTAAGCTGTTCTGTATCTTGAATAATCAGGAAAAGGCGCACTTTGTAGCCCCGGAAATAAGCTATACCACTTTTAAACTGTTCCATTTTTCCAAGTGTAGGAAATTCGTCCATCATGAATAAAATGCCGTATTTGTCTTCGTCCTTTGGCATCTGTCTGGTTAGAAACTCTGTAGCCTGTTGATAGAAGACCTGCATTAGTGGTTCAAGTCGTTTCAAGTTGTCTGGCGTCAATCCAACGTAAACAGTTGTAGCTTCTCGCTTGAATTTATTGATATTAAAGTCGCTTGATGCAGTTGCTGTATCAATCAGTGGATTTGCCCATAACTCAAGCTTTGAGTTTAGTGTAGAAATAACACCTGAGCGTTCTTTATCGGCTTTTTGTAAGAATGAAGCCAAGTTCATGTATGATACTGGGTGCAATTGTTTTCCTATAGTATCCAGAACAACGGCCAGATTATAAACCACGTCATCGCTTCTTAGTGTACGTACAACTTCGCCGAATGACTGGATTTTTTCAGGTACGGCGCAAAGATATAATACTATTCCAGTAAATAAGCTTCGTGCTTCACTTTCCCAAAAGTCTGAAGTATCAGGAAGAAGGATGTTAGCAATTTTTTGTACGTCATCCACCATCTGTCCGGGCTTGGTACTTATCCACTCAAGAGGGTTATAGCAATGGCTGATACCATTGGAATCTGCGGGGCACCAGAGATACACTTTCTGTCCTAGTTTGCGGGCACGCCAGCCGCTAGTAAGCTCATAGTTCTCAAGTTTAATATCGTGGATAAATATTGAATCTTCCCAGAATAAAAGGTTTGGTATAACGAAGCCCACACCTTTACCAGATCCTGTTGGTGCAAATAACAAAGCATGTTGGAAGCCTTCAGCTATCAGAAGCTGACCTCTTGTGTCCTTTCCCATTAGCATGCCTTTTTTTGCACGTAATCCTGCCTTTCTGATGTCTTTTTCTGTTGCCCATCTAGCATCGCCGTGAATAGATTCCTGCTTTTTATAAGGGCGCCAGTCCATCAAGGGGGCGCGGAAAAGAAACCCTAATATTCCCATAAGAATTGGAGGGAATAAAGTAAAAGCAAAAAGTTTAATTACAAAGAAATTTTGATAGTCTAAGGAAATTTGATATTTATACTTCCACCATTGTTTCCACCAGTGAATAAAATGTACCCAATAATGAAATCCATCGGAAAATATATCTCCAGTAAATTTTATCGCAGATTGATCAGAAACAGTTATTGTTACTAAAACAGCAGAAACAGTCAGACATAATCCAGAAACCATTATGGCCAAGATGGAAATAATCGCAAAATTACGGAGGGAGCGTATAAAGTCTGACATATACTGGCTAAAAACTATCCTTTAAAAAATTATATTTCCAGATGTTTTCTATTTCGGTTTTTAAAATATATTTCCGAAATATGCCTTACTTTACCAGTTCTTTTTAATTGTACAACAATATCTACGACTTCTAATATATATTGTTTTACTTCAGCAGGTGGCATGCCTAGGCCAGCTTGCATTACCATTAGTTTTAATTGTTCTATAGCCATTGTTGGCGTATCTGCGTGCAGAGTGGATATTGAACCAGGGTGACCTGTGTTTATAGCGCGTAGAAAGCTAAACGCTTCTGTTCCGCGTAATTCTCCCACAATTATCCTATCTGGACGTAAACGCAAGCAAGCTTCTATCAAATCTTGTGTGGTTACTTTCGCACGGCCTTGACCACCCTTGGAAGCAAGCAAGTGAACCCTATTGGGATGCTGGTCTAAAATTATTTCGCGTGCATCTTCAGCTGTTATGAGTCTTTCTTCTTTAGGTATAGTTTTAAGGCATGCGTTAGTGAAAGTTGTTTTACCTGTGGAAGTACCGCCGCTGATAATGATATTTTTCTTCCATATAATAGAGTTTATAAGAAATTCTTTTATTCTGTTTTCATCCAGCATTTTGCAGAGTTCTGCATCATGCGGGTCTGCAATATCTTC
>CAZOKN010000022.1:13229-30644 GCA_964580525.1 uncultured Rickettsiaceae bacterium | reverse complement strand
TAGCAATAACTCCACATTATCAGGGTTATTACCCAAAGCTGCCCAATGCAAAGGAGTACCATCTCTTATATCCCGTGCTTCAAGATCAGACCCTTGTGCCACAAGAAATTTAGCCATTTTATAGTAACCACGATAGCAGGCACTATGTAGAGGTGTTTGTCCAAGATTATCACGACTTCTCAAATCTGCACCGAGCTTTACAAGACTTTCCGCTTGTTGCAAGTCATTGATCCGTACAGCTGCAAATAATTCATCATTAAGTTTATTTTGTTTTGCAAAAAATAGAAAATAAACAGCAACCCATGAAACTATGATAAGCAATAATGCTGCCGTAATTTTTTTCATAAGAGCCATATTAAGATTTAACTAAAAATCTACACTTTAAGAACAAGTGATCCCATAGTCTTTCTTGACTGCAAATCTATATGAGCCTGCCTTGCTTCTTTCAGAGGATATACCTGGCTAATATTTGCCTTTAGCTCTCCTTGGCTAAGCAACGTGAATATTTCCACCGCAGTTAGTATCAATTCTTGCCTATCAGATTTGTATAGCATCAGGGTTGGCCTTGTTACATATATTCCTTTTTGTGCAAGACTAAGAATATTAACCGCCGGTACAGGTCCTGAAGATTGACCATAACTAACCAAAAGACCTAATGGCATCAAACAGGACATAGATTTTGTGAATGTATCTTTTCCTACCGAATCATAAACCACCAGAACACCTTGGCCGTTGGTTATATTCATAACTTCTTTAGCAAAATCCTGCTGCGTATAAACAATAACGTGATCACAACCAGCTGATTTAGCTGCGTTAACCTTTTCCTGGCTACCAACTGTTCCTATTACAACAGCCCCTAATCTTTTCGCCCAGCGACATAAAATTTGTCCAACTCCGCCAGCCGCAGCATGTACAAGGATTTTATCACCGCTTCTAACCATATAGGTTCTGAAAATAAGATAGTGTGCAGTTAGAGCTTTACCAAACATAGAAACTGCAATTTCATCAGGAACCGCGTCAGGAACACCAACCAGATGTTTTTCGTTTATTATACGTTTTTCACAATATGAACCAACCTGCGCTGTTGCATATAAAACCCTACTACCAAGAGGAATTCTAACACCAGGGCCAACAGCTTCGACAACACCACAACCTTCCATACCAGGAATCATAGGCATTCTTGGCGCCTTGTATAGGCCGGTACGATAATAAATATCCATGTAATTAACGCCAATTGCCGTTTGGCGTACGACAACTTGTCCCGGCCCAGGAGCTTTTGGCTCGGCAACATTTTCAAATTTAAGGACCTCAGGCCCCCCGGTTTCTCTTATAATTATGGCTTTTGGCATGCCACATCTCCAAAATACTACAAAATTCTTACTTGGAATATCTGTAATTTGTACTATTTATCTATAGTCGTTTCAATTTATTTTCCCCAAAGGCTCTAAGCAAAATGTAGATTAACTACATAAGCTGATGAACAAGGATGGGAAAAGTAAAGTCAAACGACTATATATCATGTAAATACAAAAAAAGATAATACAGATAATGTCAGAATATATATTAAGTGCATATTTAACTGCCGTAGTATTACTGCTATTAGTATTTTTTTCAAGTTTAATTAATTTGAAAAAACAACAAAATAAACTTGCGAGAATAAAAAAGAAAAAATCGTGAAGCAAAAACATCAACGACTCATATTTATTTTAATAGGCCTAATTTGCCTTGCGGTGGCTACAGGATTAATTTTGAAAAATTTTCAAGATAATCTCGTGTTTTATTATAGCCCTTCTGATTTGGGACAAAAACACGTTCCCCAAAATAAAATGATAAGAGTTGGCGGGCTTATAAAAGAAAAAAGTTTTCATAAGCTCGATGATGGCTTAACAAACGAATTTATAATCACCGATTTACAAAATGATATTACAGTGCGCTATAAAGGACTTTTGCCACCAATGTTTCGCGAAGGACAAGGAACTGTTGCAAAAGGTACCCTATCAAGCGATGGCGCTTTTATTGCCGAACAATTACTGACAAAACATGATGAAAAATACATGCCGCGCGAAGTTACAGAATCCCTGAGAAAATCAGGACAGTGGAGAGAAAATAAATGATTCCGGAAATAGGCTATTACTCACTTATTATTATTTTATGTACAAATCTATTACAAGCATATCCAGGCTTTTCTAAGCTAAAATATTCTTCGTTAGCAGGTTTCATTTTTTCTATATTATCTTTTTCTTGTTTATTATACTCCCACATAGTGTCGGATTTTTCCGTTTCAAACGTTTATAATAATTCGCACACCGCCAAACCAATGCTGTATAAGATAGCAGGAACGTGGGGAAATCACGAAGGTTCGATGCTTCTTTTGGTATTTATATTAAGTGCTTACAATTTCGCATTTGCTTATATAAATAAACTTCCGTCGGAAATAAAAAATAACATGCTTCGCGTGCAAAGCCTTATTACATCTTGCTTTACCGCATTTATTATATTCACTTCCAGTCCGTTCTTACGTATATTTCCTATTCCTGAAAATGGCCTGGGCTTAAACCCTCTACTACAAGATGTAGGTTTGGCGAGCCATCCACCAATTTTATATACAGGATATATAGGTCTCTCGATCGGATTTTCATTTTCTATTGCTACGCTGATTGCAGGACGAATTGAGAATGATTGGATTATTTTAATAAAAAAATGGATTCAGTTTAGCTGGTCATTTTTAACATTGGGAATTGGTCTTGGTAGCTGGTGGGCCTATAGAGAGCTGGGCTGGGGCGGTTTTTGGTTTTGGGATCCAGTTGAAAATTGCTCGCTTATGCCTTGGCTTGCCGCAACGGCTTTTATGCATTCCATATTAGTTTTGGAAAAACGTAATTCTCTACCGGTATGGACTATATTACTTGGAATTTTTTCTTTTTGTTTAAGCCTATTGGGTATTTTCCTTGTACGCTCGGGTATTTTAACTTCGGTGCACTCTTTTGCAAATGATCCCGCAAGAGGTATATTTATCCTTGCTTTCCTTGGCACAGTAATCCTAGCATCGCTAACTCTTTTTGCAGCAAGAGCACATAAATTATCATCCAACAATACTTTCACATTCTTTTCGAAAGAAGGTTATATTTTAATAAACAACCTCCTACTTTCTGTAGCATGCCTTACTGTTTTGTTGGGAACTTTATATCCAATCTTTCTAGAGGTGTTTTCTAAAACTAGTGTTTCAGTTGGTGCGCCATATTTTAATTCTATATTTCTGCCAATTACTTTGCCTTTGCTATGTATTGCTAGCATAGCACCCTATATAAAATGGCAGGAAGATGATTTTATAAATGTGATTAAGCAACATTGCTTCCAAACTTTTGTAGGAGTTGTTACCTTCACTATTTCATTTTTAATGCCAGAAGTTAAATCAACCTTTGCTTCATTATTTTTAGCATTGGCCGCAACTCTAATCGCATCAATGTTGAATCTTATCATTAAACAGACGATGAAAAACGGCTATAAAAAAATTCCAATAAATTTATTAGCTATGGCTGTTGCACATATTGGCCTTGGTGTTTTGGCAATTGGTATAACTACAACGTCTTTCTGGGGAACAGAGCAGGATAAAGTTATGCAGCTTGATGACAAAATCACAGTGGCAAACTACACAGTGGAAATGAAAGAAATGTATATAACCGCGCAAGATAATTACATGGCACGACAAGGATTCTTTTATATTTCCAACTCCTCTGGTAAAAATCTTGAAATTCTAAAACCCGAAGTACGCTATTATCCAGTTGAACAAACCAATACAACTGAAGCAGCGATTTATTATAGTCTGCTTTCTAATGTCTATGTTGCAATGGGCGATAGCGATGGCAAGGGCGGGTATGCTGTCAGAATATATTACAAACCTTTGGTAAATATGATTTGGTTAGGCTGCGTTTTGATGTCTTTTGGCGGCTTATTAGCTTTACTAAAAAGGAAAAAATAATGCGTATAATGCATATCATACCTCTTATACTATTTTCTGTAATCATAGCGTTTGCGATAGTAAGTCTATTGGAAAATAAGAATACTTTGCCACAATCTCGAATGATCGGAAAAGAAATACCATCGTTTGAACTTCCCATAGCTTTAGAAAAAGATAAAACCCTTAAGATAGAATCTCTCCGCGGTAAATATTTTTTACTTAATATTTTTGCCTCCTGGTGCATAACATGCAAAGTAGAGCACCCTTCTCTCATGGCTATAAAAAAACAAAATATAATCCCCATTTATGGCATAGACTGGAAAGACTCTGCTGAAGAATTGAAAAAATTGTTGGATAAAAGTGGCAATCCATATGAGAAAATATTAGATGATAAAGATGGTAAAGCCATTATCGCTCTTGGAGTTACCGGTGCTCCGGAAAGTTTTTTGATTTCGCCGGAAGGAAAAATTTTAGTGCATTATATGGGGCCAATTACAGACGAAATATTTAAGAACGAGATAATGCCAATTATTGGGGTAAAATAATGTTTTATAGAGCTATTATACTAGCAATAATCCTATTCAGCCAAACAAGCTTGGCTCTTGAAATTGAAGATCATTTCACCAATCAGGAACAAGAACAGCAAGCCACTGATATATTTAAGCAAATTCGTTGCATGGTTTGCACTGGCGAGTCAATCAATGATTCAAAAGCAGACTTAGCAAAGGATATGCGTATATTAATCAGAAATGAAATAAAAAGTGGTAAAACACCTGAAGAAATCATAACTTACTTACATGAAAGATATGGTGATGCCGTGCTTATGAAGCCACCATTTCAGCCAAATACCTATATTTTGTGGCTAATGCCCATTATCCTACTTTTTGTAGGAGTTGTTATAGTAATTAAGTCCACACGTAAAAATAACAGCGAAAAATAGCCAAAAATATGCTATAATAAACGTGTTGTCCTTTAATCAACGGAGGATTTTATGTACATGGCAATCGCCGTATTTTTCATTCTGGTTATAACAGCTATAATCGCCTACGCTTCTCACTATGAATGCGAGCATTTCGACTTCTATCATGGTATAAGAAAACACCAAAAGGCACATAATAAATAAGTAAATATTATTTTTTATTCCAAAGCTTATCCAACTTCTCGTCTCGGCCACAACCGAGGCGGTAGGCTTTGTATCGACCAGGATTATCTAGATAAAAATTCTGGTGATAATCTTCTGCAGGGTAAAATTTTGTAGCCTCTGTAATTTCAGTGAACACTTCCTTGAACTTCTTGGAATCTTCCAGAGCTTTTTTAGAAGCTGCCGCGGCTTTATGCTGTTCTTCGCCATGATAAAATATAGCCGTGCGATACTGACTACCTATATCGCAGAACTGGCCGCTAGCATTAGTTGGATCGATATTTTTCCAAAATATCTCAAGCAATGTTTGATAGCTAACTTTTTTTGGATCAAATATAATTTCTACAGACTCTGCATGACCTGTTTTTCCAGTTGAAACTTCTTCATATGTAGGATTAGCCTTTGTTCCACCAGTATAGCCCGACACAACAGAAACAACGCCTTCTAGATTTTTAAATGGTGGCTCCATGCACCAAAAACATCCGCCTGCAAAAGTAGCTGTTTCCAAATTATTTTTCATATCTTTTGTCCCCTCAGCCATAGAAATAAATGGCAACATAATCAAAAACATAAAACCAAAAATTTTCTTAAACATATTACTACTCCGGTATGAATTTAAGTGCCAGACCATTATTACAATAACGTTGTCCTGTAGGCTTAGGACCATCTTCAAACACATGCCCTTGATGTCCTCCACAGCGCGCACAATGATATTCTATTCTCTCCATACCATGCGTAGAATCAATTTTTGTTTCAATATTTTCATCTATAGCTTTGAAAAAACTTGGCCAGCCTGTACCGCTATTAAATTTAGCATCAGATTTAAATAAAGGTAATTCGCACCCAGCACAAACATAAACACCTGACCTCTTCTCATCATTAAGGTGGCTAGAAAATGGCCTCTCTGTGCCTTCTCTATCAAGAACATAAAGTTGTTCGCTGCTCAACATGCACGTGAATGGTTTGTTATGCTTATCCATAAAGAATCTCCGAAAATAACCAGAATAGCATATTGCTATTTACTAACAGATTCCACTCTTTCTTCCGGAAAAGTTATAATTATGTTAGTGCCATTGCCGGGCTCAGAATCGATAGTAAATTCTGCACCATGTAATTCAGATAAATATTTAGCTAGTGGCAAACCGAGACCATAAGAATCAACCTTACCAAAATTCTGATTTTTTACCTGACCCCATTTCTTCAAGGCAATTAAAATTTGCTCGTCACTCATACCAAAACCCTGATCTGCAATAACTATTGCCATTTTGTTGCCACGCATTTTTGCCGATATTTCAATATTGGTACCTTCACCACTATATTTTATGCTATTGCTGATTAGGTTTACCATAACCTGCCTAATACGACGACCATCGGCATAAAGACGCGGCAAATCTTCTGCGATAGAAGTATTAATATTTATGTGCGACTGGTACGCTCTACTTATATTCAATTTTATGGCACGCCTTATAATATTTCTAACATCCAGCCATTCTTCTTTTTCTATAGCAAAATTACCGTTTTCCGATTTACTTACATCCAATAAATCCGATATAAACTCTAAAAGCTCTTTCCCGGACTGCTCAATATCAGCCGCATATTCGGAATATTTCTCAATATCATCTTTAAAAATTTTCTCTTTTATCATTCCAGAAAAACCAATAATCGCATTTAAAGGCGAACGCAATTCATGGGCAGTGGCCGACAGAAATTCGGTTTTGGCAGAGTTGGCGGCTTCAATTTCTTTTTTTGCAGATAATAGCTGTTTTTTATAAATATTTATATTGTTCAGTTGATTAGCCAAATTGATTATTTCTATAGGCAAATCGCGCTTTAGAACAATGTTTATGTCCTTTTCTTTCGCAATTTTTTGCGCAGCCTCTCCAAGATATGATATAGGCTTAATAACCCTATAATATAACATGTAAGATAAAATGAGAGCTATTATTCCTAGAAAAAGAAAAATCGTTAAAGGTAAAATTAAGTCTCTTAATAACATCATATTTTGTACATTAGGATTATAGCCTAATATAAATATGAAAGGATACTTACTGGATTTGTAATAATATACGTACTTTACATTATCAAAAACTATAGGAGTAGGTAAATAACCGTTCTTAAGATCAGTTTCAGTTTTTAGAATTTCTACTAAACTTTTATCCATAATTCTTTCAGAAGGATTTGTTATCTGAAAAAATTGATCGGTAAATACTGTATAAGATATATTATCACCATATTTTTCAAAGCTGGACAGAAGACCAGATATTGTTACACCTAGATTTATATATCCTAATTTTTTGCCTTTTTCGTCAGTAACAGATCGAGAAACAGGGATAATCCACTGATTACTAATTTTACCCAAAGTAGGCTTATTGAAAAAAACTTTATTAGGAGTTTTATCAGCTTCTTTTAAATTAGGACGATCAGCAAGACTAACTGGTTTTTCCAATATACCATTAACACTCGTTGCCCTTATGCTTTTATCAGGAGTCAACCAGTCAAACATACTCCATGATGACAAATCCTTAACCTTCAAGTCATCTCTAAATCCTCTATAAAGGGATTCAACATATTTTAAATCAGAACCATGTGAGCTAATTTGACGGCCCAAAAAATCCATAAGATATATAATATAGTTGAATGAACCAATAAGTGATGAATCAAGATGAAATGCTCGCTGCTCGATAGAACTTTCAAGAGCTGCCTGGTTATTTTTATAAACAGTAATTACAAAAAATGAACTGATAGAAAAAACAATAACAACAACAGCAAAAACAAGCTTTAAATAATCACGCGACACTTTGTGTGGAATTAACTTTGCCATTTTGCTATTTCAAGTTAAATTACTAGTGATATTTTTTCCTTATAATACAACTTATCTCGTCTTCTCTGAACCAATCTCACGACCGGTAACTTTTTCCAATAAACTCCTTACAGGGCGAGTATCTGCAACTGTTACACTGCAACCAGTTAAATGCAACCTAGATTGAGCATGAGGGTGCAAACCAGTTTCTTTTCTAATATATTTTTCAATAATACGAACATCACCAGGCCCTTCTAGGACTTGATTTGCGCCTCTAGGAGATAATTTAATTCTTAACACATTACTGCGGCCTTGATCTATTCCAGGCGTTACAGTAAAATTCTTATATTTGCTAAATAGCTCAGTTAATTTTTCTTCCCCATTCTGTGACAATTCTTCTTCACTCACATCTGGAGATTCACCATCAGAAGAAAATTCTTTTGTTGGGGATGAACTTGAACGAGCTTTATACTCTTCCGCAACAGCCTGTTCCAAACCTTCCATATCATTCTTAGTTATCGGCCGCCTTTCCTGAAAAGCTCCATTTGCCAATTTTAATAAAATCTCTTTTTTTATCTGTTCCGGAGACGTAGTATTGCAATATTGTATATAATCTTTATCATGGCATAAAATAACAGCCGCGAGAGCTACTATTTTCATAGGATCTATAAGTATTGAATCTTCCGGCATATCTTCTTGCAGCAAAGCAAGAGGAACTTCTGTGCAACCAGCAATAAATATTTTCTTCTTAATCGTAGAGTAGCGCTCTTTAAATCTAATAGTTTTAACCGCAGAAATGAATCTATCTGTTGGATGCTGTCCTTCTTTTACAGTATTTTTAGGAACTTTCCTTGTTATTCCTTCTTTTACACCATTACGATCATAAATGGCTTGCATTACAGCTTTTTGAGATAAATCATCAGGCGTCAATATTTTGATGCGTTCGTTACCTGTTTCAAAAACAGGATGATAAACTCTTTCAGATTTAACAGAGCCATCAGTTGCTAATAAACCAACCTCTTCAGCATACCTGTAATGTTTTTCTATATACCAACGTGTAGACTCAATTAGAGATATAATAGGTACCGGTGAACCTTCTTGAATATCAGCTAAGAAAGCATGCACAGTATTACATGGTAGAAAAATAACCTTTGCTCCAGCGTTCGCGACATTTACGCAACCACGCAAAACTTCTGTAACGGGAGATTCGCCACCTTCTAAAAGCGCCTTGCTTCTATCTGGCTTCAAAACATTATCAACTATTGCAGGAGGTATATGGCTCTCACCATCATAGCCTAGAACCTTGGTAGCAAGTCTTATAAGCTTTTCAAATTCCTGGGTGGCTTCTATCCCCATTCCACCAACTATGCCTATGGTAGGAATTGTCACTTTGTCTCTAGACATAAAACCCAATACTCTTCTGTACTTAAATACAACAATTTATCTATAAGTTTCCAATATTTGCGATTCTTATATAACAAAGCCATGGATAAATAAAGAAGAATTTATTAATTTTTTAATTTGAGTACAATCTTGTGGTGTAACGATACATAAAATACAACAAATATGCCAAAATAGCTACATCTAGGCTGTGCTATAAAATACAAAACAAAAGGGAACACTACAGAAAAAGTGGTGGGCGATGAGAGACTCGAACTCCCGACATTCTCGGTGTAAACGAGACGCTCTACCAACTGAGCTAATCGCCCTCAACCAAAGGGAGGCTAGCGTATATCACCATTAAAAAATATAATCAACAATATTTTTAAGAAAAAGTGATTTTCATAAAAAAGAAAAGCCTGCTCTTTTGAAGCAGGCTTTGATTTTCAATAAACCATAATTTTAAATTTTAATGTGCCGTAAGGTTAGAATCAACGTCCTCTGCCACCTCTGCAACAGCAGGCAAATCATCCAGATCAACCCACTCAACAGGCGTTGGCTTCCTAACCAAAGCAATCGCAATTGCCTCATCCATTGTTGATATAGGGATAATTTTTAACCCCTTCTTCACATTATCAGGAATATCAACCAGATCTTTCTCATTTTCCTGAGGTATAAGAACCGTTTTCACACCACCACGCAATGCCGCAAGAAGCTTTTCTTTCAAACCACCTATGGCCAAAACTCTGCCACGCAAAGTAATTTCACCTGTCATAGCAATAGACTTTTTGATAGGGATTCCTGTCAAAACAGAAACTATAGCTAAACACATAGCAACACCAGCTGATGGACCATCCTTAGGCGTAGCACCTTCCGGAACGTGTATATGAATATCCTTCTTCTTGTAGTGCGTAGGCGTAAAACCATATTCTAAACAACGCGAACGCGCATAGCTAAACGCCGCCTGCGCTGACTCTTGCATCACCTCGCCAAGTTTACCAGTACTCTTAATACCACCCTTGCCAGGCAACTGCACAGCTTCAATAGTCAGTATATCACCACCAACTTCTGTATAAGCAAGGCCAGTTACAACACCTACCAAATCTTCAGTGCTAGTTTCACCGAAACTATATTTTCTGACACCAAGGAAATCATCAAGATTAGAAGGCTTAACTTCAACCTTATCGCATTTTCCAGAAAGAATCTTACGCACTGCCTTACGAGTTAATTTAGCAAGTTCACGCTCCAAATTACGAACGCCAGCTTCTCTTGTGTAATAGCGAATTATGTCTCTCAAAGCTTCGTCAGAAATAGACCATTCGCCTTTCTTCAAGCCATGATTTTCGCTTTGCTTCTTAACTAAGTGATTCTTGGCTATTTCGATTTTTTCATCTTCGGTATAACCGGCAATCCTTATTATTTCTAATCTATCGAGCAATGCAGGTGGCAAATTCAGAGAATTAGCAGTAGCCACAAACATAACGTCTGAAAGATCATAGTCCACTTCAAGATAATGATCGTTGAAATTTTTGTTCTGTTCAGAATCCAAAACTTCCAAAAGAGCTGATGCAGGATCACCTCTGAAATCAGTTCCCATTTTATCTATTTCATCAAGCAAAAACAACGGATTAGAAGCTTGCGCCTTCTTCATTGACTGCACGATCTTACCAGGCATTGAACCTATATATGTACGTCTATGACCTCTTATTTCAGCTTCATCCCGTACACCACCCAAGGAAATTTTTATAAACTTCCTGCCAATCGCGCTTGAAATTGATTTAGCCAAAGAGGTTTTACCAACACCAGGAGGACCAACAAGACAAAGCACAGGCCCACTTAGCTTCTTAGTACGCTGCTGAACCGCTAAGTATTCCAAAATTCTATCTTTAACCTTTTCCAAACCATAATGATCTTTCTCAAGAACTTGCTGGGCAAAATTTATATCATTCTTGGTTTTAGTGCGTTTCGACCAAGGCAGAGATAAAACCCAATCAAGATAATTTCTTGTAACAGTAGCCTCTGCTGACATAGGAGACATTGAACGAAGCTTTTTTAGCTCAGCCTTTGCTTTTTCTTCAGCTTCTTTTGTAAGCTTGGTATTTTTTATTTTTTCTTCAAATTGAGCAAGTTCATCCTTACCATCACCATTATCGCCAAGCTCTTTATGTATGGCCTTTAGCTGCTCATTCAAATAATATTCTTTTTGAGTTTTCTCCATTTGTTCTCTGATACGAGATCTGATCTTTTTCTCGGTATCCAAAACTTCCATCTCAGATTCCATGAACGAAAACACACGTTCAAGTCTTTTTACAACATCTGAAATCTCTAGGATTTCCTGCTTTTCAGCAATTTCCAAAGTTATATGAGAAGCAACAGTATCAGCCAATTTGCTGGCTTCTTTTATCTGGCTTAAAGACGCAGTAACCTCAGGAGCAACTTTTTTGTTAAGTTTTGCATATTTATCAAATTGGTTAATAACAGCTCTGGCCAAGCCTTTTACATCTTTATCATCGCCATAAACATCGCCAACAACTTCCACACTTGCGCGGAAGAACTCACCATCTTCAAAAAATTCTTTTACATTAGTACGCTCCTGCCCTTCTATAAGAACTTTTACAGTTCCATCAGGTAGCTTTAGAAGCTGGAGAATATTTGCTAAAACACCAACCTTGTATAAATCCTGGGTAGACGGATCGTCCTTAGTAGCATCCCTTTGTGTTACCAAGAGAATTTTACTATTTTGCTTTATAACATTCTCAAGGGCTGATATGGATTTTTTGCGTCCCACAAATAACGGCGCAATCATACCGGGAAATACAACAATATCCCTGAGAGGAAGAAGAGAATAAATCTGGCTATTTTTTTCTATCATATCCATTACTGATTAAGGTTTTTCAAAAGCTCTTTAGCTTTTGTAACATTATATTCTCTTAATATAGTATTGAGTCTGAATAAATCAATAAGCCACCAGACACCAATTGCACCAAAAGTTAAAACAAATAAAACGCAAAGCTTCCATTTCTTAACATAGGCATAGTGAAAATTGAAAAACCACCAGAAATATATGGCATCGCCGCGTCTGTATTTTTTATAAAGCTGCGAAAGCTTAGATTTATTTGGGGCAGAAAGTGAGATGTACTCCTGCCCCAAATATTCAACAAGTTCTTTTTCTATATCAACAGGCATAAAACTCGCTAAATTGGCTACTATGAAGCCTTATTGGCTTTTTTAGCAGGTTTTTTAGCGTTTTTATTGCTGTTATTTTCCAGAACTAGGATAGGCTCCTGGTTCTTTTCAACAACATCCCTGTTAACAATAACTTCCTTAACATCTTTCATGCCTGGAACGTCAAACATAACATTCAACAATATGCTTTCAAGAATAGCACGCAAACCACGAGCACCTGTTTGCCTCTTAATCGCTCTGGTAGCAATTGCACTAAGAGCTTCATCCTTGAATTCAAGCTTCACATTTTCCATCTCAAACAATTTTTGATATTGTTTTACTAGGGCATTCTTAGGGTTAGTAAGAATTTCAATTAAAGCTTTTTCATCAAGGTCACACAAAGTAGCAACTACTGGCAACCTGCCCACAAATTCCGGTATCAAACCAAATTTTACCAGATCTTCAGACTGCAAGTTTTGCAATATGTCGCCAACTCTTCTTTTATCTTCGCCACGTACATCCGCACCAAAGCCAATAGAAGTACCACGGCCACGCGCAGATATAAGCTTTTCAAGACCAGAAAACGCACCACTGCAAATAAACAATATGTTAGTGGTATCCACTTGCAAGAACTCCTGCTGTGGATGTTTTCTGCCACCTTGAGGTGGAACAGAAGCAACCGTACCTTCCATTATTTTTAACAACGCTTGCTGTACGCCTTCACCTGAAACGTCACGCGTTATAGAAGGATTGTCAGACTTACGTGAAATTTTGTCCACTTCGTCAATATAAACAATACCTCTTTGTGCACGCTCAACGTTATAATCAGCTGCTTGCAACAAACGCAAAATGATATTCTCAACGTCTTCACCAACATAACCAGCTTCGGTCAAAGTTGTGGCATCAGCCATAGTGAAGGGAACGTCCAGAATTCTTGCAAGTGTTTGTGCAAGAAGAGTTTTACCGCAACCTGTTGGGCCAATCAGCAATATATTAGCTTTTGCAAGCTCTATCTCAGACCCGCCTTTTTCAGTGTGGGCAATACGCTTATAGTGGTTATGTACAGCTACAGAAAGAACCCTTTTCGCCTGCTCCTGGCCTATAACATATTCATTCAATACGTTATAAATTTCCTTGGGATTAGGAACTCCATCGCCATCTTTAACAAGGGCAGATTTACTTTCTTCCCTTATTATATCAAGACAAAGCTCAACGCATTCATCGCAGATAAAAACCGTTGGGCCGGCTATTAATTTCCTAACTTCGTGTTGACTTTTTCCGCAAAAAGAATAGTACAGGGTATTTTTAGAATCTTGGCCTTCAGCTTTTCCCATTTACTTAACCTTTTGTTTTTATTTAAAAAGAAATACAAATTACTCTAACTAAAAATTTAGCTGGCAGTAGAATCTTTCACATCCTTGCCATCGCCAGGACGAGAGGATATAACTTTATCAACCAAACCGAAAGCTTTCGCCATTTCAGCAGTCATAAAATTATCGCGCTCCATGCCTTTTTCTACTATAGCCAAAGACTTACCAGTATGTTTTACATACAATTTATTCAGTCTTGCTTTAAGTTCCAAAATTTCTTTAGCATGTATTTCTATATCCGTCGCCTGACCTTGAAAGCCGCCTGAAGGCTGGTGTATCATAATTCTTGAATTAGGCAGGGCGTATCTCTTACCTTTAGCTCCAGCAGTAAGAAGCAAAGATCCCATAGATGCAGCCTGACCAACACAAAGCGTAACAACATCAGGCTTTATGTATTGCATAGTATCATAAATTGCCAAACCGGAAGTTACAACACCACCAGGGGAATTTATATACATGTATATATCCTTATCAGGATTTTCAGACTCAAGGAAAAGCAACTGGGCCACAATCAAACTTGACATTCCGTCATGCACTGGGCCGTTTAAAAAGATAATTCTTTCTCTCAATAAGCGAGAAAAAATATCATAAGCCCTCTCACCTCTAGCGGTCTGCTCGACCACCATAGGCACAAGGTCCATAGTAGTTTCCAAAGGATCTCTCATATCATTACCTATTCAACAAGTTACTGTATATTAACAAATATAACAGAAACTAGGATATAGCAAGCCCAAGCCGCAAAATATTGCAACAAAAATTAGATAAAATCATGCAAAACATAGGTTGCAAAAGTTTAAAGTAAGAAATATCAATAATTTAGCAGAGACTAATGAAAAGCAAATTTTCAGTGGATAAGTGTAGGAAAACAACAACTTTAGAGCGAAGTGGGCACGGAATTTATCCGCACCCAACAACTTTTATTTAAATTATTCTTCTTCGTTGAATTTCAAAAGATCTTTTGAAGAAACTTTTTTATCTTGAACGGAAATCTTGCTAACAACAAAATCAACAACTTTTTCTTCCAAAATAGGACCACGCAAATGATCCAAAGCTTCTTTATTCTTTTGGTAATATTCTATAACTCTCTGCTCCTGACCAGGAAAATTACGAGCTTGTTCAAAAACCGCTCTTCTAATCTCATCATCAGTTACAGCTACAGCATTAGTTCTACCAACGTCAGCAAGGATTATACCTAGACGCACACGACGCTCAGCCAATTCCTTGTATTCTTTTTGCTGTTTTTTATCGATCTCTTTACCAGCTTCTTGACCAACACTCTTAACTATAGAATCATACTCCATAGTAACCATACCCTCAGGCACAGTGAATTTGCACTCTTTATCCAAAGCATCGAAAAGATCTTTCTTCAATTTTGTACGGGAAATGCCGTCAAAATCTTTCTGAACTTGCTGTTTAACAGCGTCTTTTAACTTCTCAAGATTTTCAAATCCAAATTTCGCAGCAAATTCGTCAGTAAGCTCAGCTTCTTCAGATTGTAATATATCGTGAATTTTAACGTCAAACACAGCCTTTTTACCAGCCAAATCCTTGCTACCGTAGTCTTTAGGGAAAGTAACCTTTACCGCCACATCTTCATCTTTTTTAGCGCCAACTAATTGGTCTTCAAAACCAGGAATGAACTGGTTCGAGCCAAGCTCCAACCTATATCCATTACCCGCTCCACCCTCAAAAGCAACATCGTCAACTTTGCCAACAAAATCAATAACAACAGCATCACCAAGTTTAGCAGCTCTGGCTTTTTTCAAAGGTACAAAATTTCTTTGTGCTTTTTGCAATTTCGCAAGAGCATCAGTTACATCAGCATCAGAAGGCTCAACAACAGATTTAACAATCTTTATTGTTGAAAAATTCATAGCAGGAACTTCAGGATATATTTCCAATGAAAGGTTATAAACCAAATCGGCACCTTCATCGAAAGAATCAATCTTAATCTGTGGCTGCAAAGCAGGATGCAGCTCTCTCTCAGACAAAACTTTGCTAGAACTATCAGCAACAACTCTCTCCAGAGTTTCGCCCAGAATTTCTTTTCCATGCTTCTTTTTAACAACGCTCAAAGGAACCTTACCAGGACGAAAGCCAGGTAGCTTTATAGTTTTTGCTACTTCCTGTAAACGATGCTCAACCTTTTTGTTGATGTCATCAGCAAGAAGTGTAACCTTAAATTCTCTTTTTAGACCTTCGCTCTTTAATTCTTTAACCTGCATAAGACACCTTTATTTTTGAAGCATTCAATATTTGAAGTCCATTTCGTTGGTACGGGTGGAGGGACTTGAACCCCCACGCCTCTCGGCACTAGAACCTAAATCTAGGGCGTCTACCAATTCCGCCACACCCGCAAACGTGGGCGGAATATCTAAAGGGTTACTTTACAAAAAGCAACCCTTTTTAATAAATAACATGGTTTTTTATTTGATTTTGTTAGTTAAAGTAATGACTTATGTCTAAAAATCATTATTTTGTCATGCAAAATGACTTTTCTTTAACACACTGGTTCCAAGGCATTTTAGCCAAAAGCATGGCTAAACCACAAAAGCCTGTAAGGCCGGCAAATGTTAAACCTGCACCAAATAATCCTGCCAGAAAAATCCATGCAGGGTTGACAGTATACGCTAATATTGAACTAATGAGTACCAAAGCTCCAACAATTAGTTGCACTTGCCTATCTAGCGACAGAAAAAACTTACCTGAAGATTTTACATTCTCACCATAAGCAGACCAGGCAGTAATTCCACCCTCAAGATTATAAACTTCAATATCAGGATTTTCTGCTAATAATTTTTCGCAAGCCTTGCCACCCCTTCCACCTGATTTACAATGGATAACCAATTTTTTTCCTTTTATCTCAGGGATAGTTTTTACTGACACTTGACCAAGCGGCAATAAAAAAGCTTGTGGAATATTTTGCGCCTGATATTCAGCTGGCTCACGCACATCAACCAGAACCGCATCCTTACTATCCAACCAACCTTTCAGGGTTTTTACATCCACAGATTTAATATTAGCCATTACCCAATCTCCTATAAATACTAATTATTGATACCACTAAATTTTTCCAGAGATTGCGGCTGAAAAACATTAAGCTCAGTTTTTGCTAATAATTTTTTCTCATGAAATATCTCACAAGCAAAAGAACCAAGCTCCGAATCTAGGAATAGCTGCTCTATTTTTACAAGTAATGTTTCTCCTGCTTTAAAACCATCTACAAAGCATTCGTAGTTTCTTGCACCAATAATAAATCCCATTTTAGGTTCGCCATGCTTTTCTTTTACGTCATGCGTTCCAGATAAGGCAGCTATGCTTTGCGCCATATATTCAATACCAACCCAAACAGGAACCTTATTCATCTTATCATCAAAAAACATTGATTCTGGAGTAATATCAACCTCAGCTGTCAGTTTTCTATCTACTATATCATACTCAACAACACGGCTTATTAAAATCATATCCCTTTTATGTGGCATTATAGCCTCTAAATCAGCACACTCATACATAACTAAACCCTACCAATTATTAGAGAAGAATTGCTTCCACCAAATGCAAATGAATTTATGAGCTCTAGTCTATTGCTACCAAATGATTG
>CAZOKN010000022.1:7936-13219 GCA_964580525.1 uncultured Rickettsiaceae bacterium | reverse complement strand
TTGCCTACACTATTATCATTTTCTTGAACAAAATTTAGCTTCGCCAGCGCTTCATCAATCTGGCCATCCCAAATATGAGGCGGTAAATAATTATTGCCGTTCAATTGCGATAAAATCAACCAACAAATTGCCAATTCTATAACTCCAGCAGAGCCAAGTGTGTGGCCGGTTAAAGGCTTCGTCGAGCTACACAATGTTTTATTGGAAAATAAAGAAGATACTGCCAGAGATTCCATACTATCATTCAAAATAGTACCGGTACCATGTAGATTTATATAATCAATATCATCAGCACTTAAAGAAGCTTGGCGCAAAGCATTATTCATAGCAGCAATAGCGCCCTTCCCTTCTGGGTCAGGTGAAGTTTTGTGATAAGCATCAGAACTCTCCCCACTTCCCAACAATGCAATTGCAGATTTTTCTCTGGTCATAAGAAAAATAGCCGCTCCCTCGCCAAGAGTAATACCGTTACGATTTTTACTGAATGGATTGCATATGTCGAACGAAACTGATTCTAACGCACAAAAACCATTAACTGTCAGCTTGCATAAATTGTCCGAACCTCCCACAATAACAGCATCGCAAAAACCCATTTGCATAAGACGCTGCGCCGAAGAAAAAGCTTTAGCACTTGATGTACAGGCAGTAGAAACCGTATAGCTTATGTTATCAAGCCCTATATATTCAGCCAAAAATGTCGAAGGTGATGCAATTTCAAGCGTATTGTAATCAAGCTTTGGAAATTTTAATTCTTTAATAAAAAATTCATCAATTGCAGTTTGAACATCATCAATGCCACTGGTTCCCGAACCAATTATTACAGCAACTCTATCTTTTCCATATTTTTTTACTGCTGCTTTCACTTCGTTTTCAATTTGTAAATAAGCAGCCAACAACAGCTGATTACAACGATTATCGTATATTTTAAATTTCTTGGGTATTTTTGGCAATTCGCAAGTAACTGAGCCCAATTTAACAGTTTTATCAGGAATAAAATCATCCCTCGCAATTACACCATTAGTGCTACCTACGACAAGATTCTCAAAAGTCTCTTGTTTGTCCAGACCAAGAGGACATATTATTCCCAGCGCAGATAAAAAGAATTCTGGTTTCATAAATTTTCTATTGTGTATTCATATTTTCTTTCGAGATGCCTATATCTTATTTTACTATTCCATTTATCCTTTGTGCTATATGAAATTTCAATAAAGATCTTGCCATTTTTAGATAAAGTCCTCGTAAAACCTTTACCGTTCTTAGACTCCAATATCTCTACATCGCCCGTAAGATTTTTTCTTATTTCATCTAGCGGCCAATAAACAAGTTGAATATCTGCAAGGATATATTCAGGTCTTATTTTAGAAGTGGCTTTTATCAGAGGAGTAGGCACAAAATCTAAATGATTATCATAATAAGAGATAGTGAATATTCTGGCGCCAAATTTGGTTAGGGCAACAGTATTAAATCTCTCAGGAGAAATTTTTGTCACCAAATTGAAACTATAATTCTTATCTTTATACTTACCGTTCAACAACTGGTTAAGTGTTTTATTTTTATTAAGCCCCTGCGTACTACTCAAATTAAGCTTAATTCCGCTTGATATATAGGCATAGCTATTGTAAGTCGGCTTCATAAAAGCGCAGCTTTGTAGAAAAACAAGAGATGCTATAATAAAAATTCTTGCAGTCACAATAGTTAACGATAGTATTACACAGAAAATAAACTTCGACCTAATCTATCAAAATGCACCGTATAGTTCAATGAAAGAAGCCTGCTTTAGTATTATAAATTGGAACGCATGGGCACCTGGACTTGAGAGCGCGGCATGTTGGCAAGAATGGTCTAATGGAAATAAATCCATATCAGATGATTATTCACTTTCTCCTGTTTTGAACAACATTCCAGTCATGCAAACACGCCGCTTGAGCAACCTAACCAAGATGTCGCTTAAGGTTGCTCTGGAATCTGGCAACGGCTATGAACAACTTGAAAGTGTTTTCGCCTCACGCTATGGCGAATGGGAACAAACAGTAAAATTATTACGTTCAATTTCCTCAAAAGAGGAAACTTCGCCTGCAGGATTCAGTATGTCAGTGCACAACACTGCCGGCGGAATATACTCTATTCTCAGTAAAAACACTGCTGCATATACAGCCCTTGCAAGCTGCTCTGCGACATTTGATTCAGCTTTAGTTGAAGCCTTGGGACGTCTACAAACACAAGATTACGTTCTAATGGTTATCGCAGAAGAAGCCATGCCTGCCATATATGAAGGCATATTCCCTAAGCCTATCGAACCATATGCAATTGCTTTTCTGCTAGGAAAAAAAGATAACAAGAAAGCAATTGGAAAATTTTCTCTCACACAAACTAAAAAGAGATCAGAACATATTGAAGCGTTGGATTTTTTAAAATGGTTCATAGGTAAAAAACAGCCTGCAAAAATCAACAGCTCATTTTTTGAGATTAAACATGTTTAGAGAAAAGCTAAATATCTGTTGGAGAATTTTTGCTACGGGATTTTGCTTTTCAGTATTCGGCTTAGGGGCTTTAACACTTGTCAGTACAATTTTTCCTCTAGTTGCTATTTTAAATCCCTCGCACATTAAAAAAAATTTAGCTACTAGAAAAACCATCCAGATAAGTTTTAAAATATTCGTTTGGCTTATGAGTGTGATGGGCTTAATTTCAGTAAAAACAAAAAACTTCGATTCAGCAAAAAATTCAAAAGGACAGGTTATCGTAGCCAATCACCCTTCCCTAATTGATGTAGTAATATTGATTTCCATGCTACCGCAAAGTGATTGCATTGTAAAAAGCTCGTTAGGCCAGAATTTTTTTATGAAAAATGTTATAAAAGCCGCTTATATCCTATCCTCAAAAGATATGGAGATTTTTATGAAAGATTGTGAAAAATCTTTAAATGACGGCAATAGCCTGATTATATTTCCTGAAGGCACACGCACAGTTCCAGGCAAAAAAAGTAAATTATCCAGGGGAGCAGCTCATATAGCCTTACATGCAAAGGCAAATATATTGCCTATTCATATATCCTGTATACCGCCAGGATTATTAAAAAATCAAAAATGGTACGATGTTGCAGACAGAGCATTAGAATATGTTTTGGAAGTCAAACCACAAATCAATATCCAACCTTATCTTGAAAATTCAGCCAGTAAACATAATGCAGCTCGTCAATTGACAGATGAGATACAGAAAGTTTTGGAGATAGCATAGTTGCAAAATATAATTGTATCTGGTAGATCCCACTCAACTATAAGAAGTTGCAATAGTTAAAAATCTTAATCTCCATAACTACGTATAAAAAATTTAGGAAAAAATTATGAAAAAAATAAAATCAATTTTGGTTATAGTCGCGTTTTTTAGCTTATCCGGCTGTATGTCTGTAAAATCTTTTGTTGATCCACAATATAAGAATTCTTCTTACGACCAAATTAAGCCAGTATCAAAAAAATATGATGCTAAAGTAGAAGTTGAATTCCAAAGGAATGGTAAGCATTTAGATAAAATTGATCATGATTTAAAAAATAGTGTTGAGCAAGTTCTTAATAAGACAAAGCTAGTATCATTAGATGAAAATGCTTCTGTCATAATTAAAGTGACTGTCAATAATCTTGCTAATACTACACAAGGAGCAGGAAAAGGATTTCTTGTTGGGTTAACATTTGGTGCCATAGGAACTACAGTTCAGGATTCTTACGACGTAAGTATAAGTTTGATACAGAAAAATGGAAATGTGGTTCATAAAAATTATAAACATGTTATCTACGCTACAATAGGCCATAAATCAGCACCACTTAACGTAAAACCTAAACATCCCGCAGATGCTTTCTCTCAGGTCGTAGAAGATGTAATGCTAAACTTTATTAAAGATATGCAGAAACAAGGATTATTTTCTTAGTAAAATTAAGAGATTCAAAAAGGGCGAAATAAAGGTTTTTGCCCTTTTTTATCTTCCCTTCCAAAAATCAAAGAAATTATACCACTGATAAGGATATTGAGGCATAAGGTTTTGCAAATATCCTATATATTCTTTTGCCATTTTTTCGATTTGCAATCTACGTTCGTTGCGCGCTGCTTTTATAGCGGCAGTGCTTTTATACATATACAAACTATAAAGATTATCTTCTTCTTTCATTAAAAATATAAAATAAACCTGACTTTCCATCAAACTTGCCAAAGTAAAGCATCCCAAGGGAAAATGCGCCTTATCACCTAAAAAATCCAGTTCAAGCGTTTTGTCCTGATTTTTAGCAGCTGTTCTATCACCGGCAATAATGGCTATTTCACCGCGACCCAGCCTATCCTTTAAGTCAATAACGGTATCAACGCCAACATCAATAGCCGAAATAACATTAGTAATAACATCAGGATTTAGCTTTTGCATCAGCTTACTAAAATGGGCTGTATGCTGCATCTGCATCAGGGTGTTGATTTTTAATTTTTCACCCAAAGGCTTGTCTGAGTGAAAATTGCCCAAAGCCCTGAATATCTCAATATTACCAAAATGCGATGATATAAGAAAAACGCCTTGCTTCTTTTTTAGCTGGTCTAAAAATTCGTTATAAGTATCCTGCGTTTTAATATGCACAGATTCAAGCGGCATATTGCCTGACCAAGCAATAATCTTATCAGAAAGACCATCTGCAAAGGCAAAAATATGTTTAAAAACACTCTTATAAGTCACTGGAGGAAAACTGCCAGGAGATTGCTGATTTTTAATTTTATAAATGCGATTTAAATAGCTGTGAGAAAAATCGCGTGTTTCTTTTGATCCTATTTGAAAAACCGTAACAATAGGATAAAGGCAAAATTTAAAAGCTTTTTTGCCCAACAGTTTATACACTTTAAGCATAAACTGCATCTGCCAGTATCCGCCGCTTTTTTCCTTAATGCTTGACCAATGCGACACAATTTTTTACCTAATTAAGCATTTCAGCAAAGAATAAGCATTATCCCCTAAATCATGATAGGCCTGCTCAATATGCAAACCAGCTTTTTTTATACATTCTTCCATATCATTCAGGCTATACATTTTACTGTTACCATTTGCCATACAGGTGAAATATAGTGAAGTATGATTCAGACTGTAAGTAGAAGCTTTGAATTTCTGAATATCCCAAAAAGGCTCAAGAATATATATAGATGTTTTTTTGCTTGCTGCGTTTGCAACTTTTTTTAGTATAGAAACAATTTGATCTTTTGAGAAACAATCAAGAAACTGGCTCATCCATATAACATCAGCTCCAACAGGCAATGTAG
>CAZOKN010000022.1:0-7926 GCA_964580525.1 uncultured Rickettsiaceae bacterium | reverse complement strand
CTCCGCTAACCCTATTTCTTCAAGATTTTCTTTCGCTTTGCGTAATTGCCCTGGTAAATCAAAAATACTAAGCCTAACATCTTTATTATGTTGAAGACACTTAATCGCCCATTTTCCGGTGTTACCACCAATATCGAAAATATGTTTCGGTGAACCAGAAAAAACAATTGGCAAAACTGCGGGAAAAGCTACATCAGAATAATAATGATCAAATGCAAACCAGCTTTTTTGAGCCTTATCAGGCAAATATGCTAAACCTTGATACAAAGTATCCCAATCACCAAAAACTTTTAGACCAACAGGCTTGGATTGTTTTATAGAATCTTCTAAATAAAATGCGCCTTTGTAGCAAACATCATTTACAAAATCCATATTGATACGGGTCATTTCATCATTTAAAATAAAATCACCAACTCGAGTAATAGTGTATTGTCCATCTTCACTTAAATTTACAATATTTAGAGTAACAGCAACTTCAAGCAAAGTGCTAACGCCATACTCAGAAACACCAAGTTTATCAACAATATCAGAAACTGACAAACCTTCAGAGTTAGAAAGCATTTCCAATATGCCGAGATTGCGCATAGCTATAACAGCCTGAAAAGCCAGCGGGGCAAAAGCCAGTTTATGCGCTTCGAATTTTGCATCTATCGCAGATATTCCAGTCTTTCTTTTCCTGCGGTAAGGCTCTGTCATAAATTTTTCTTAATATCTGGCAGGCTGCGCAGGCCACGATTTAACGTCGCATGATTTACTTACAGCAATATTTTTGATTTCTATATTACGATCCAACATAGAATTTGCTTCTATACCATCTGCATTTTTAAAATCCATCAAACCAGGCCAGATAAATATTCCATACCACAATTCTTTGCGGTCGTGCTTTCTATTGCTCTTTACTTTAGCAGAAGCAATTTCAGTGTTAGATTTATATTCCAAACCTAAAGCTTTGCAATTCAGCTTATCATCGCCATTTTTTCTCACTGCAACAAGATTAGGATCACGAGTGCTTACACAAGCCGTAAAAACCAATAACAATAATGATATAGTGGTATTTCTAACTACATTTTTCATACAACTTCCTATAAAAGCTTAAATTATGGCCTAATTTCTATATGCTACGGTTTTAGTTGTCAAACGCCATTTTTATTGTGTATTATCCTAGAAAATCTATGCCATAATGATTATGGTATTCTTAGGAATAACTTGTTTATATACTGCTTATGCAAATTTTCATCGAAGATTTATCTAATATTTACTCAGATGAAAAAGCAATTTCTCAGCATCTCACATTTCTTTCGAACGAAGAAAAACAAAGTTTTGATAATAAAAAACGCAAAAAGCAACAATTACAGTTTCTATTAGGACGTTTTTTGTTGAGAACTAAATTATCTGAAATATTAGGTAAAAAAGCTAAAGATATTCAAATAATAAAACAAACCAGCGGCAGGCTGGAATTAAAAGATAATCACTCAAATATAAACTTTAATATATCTCATTCAAACGATCTAGTTGCTTTGGCTATAGGCAATAAACCAGTAGGAATAGATATCGAATTTATGAAACAAAGAGATTTTTATAATATAGCGAATAGCTCTTTTTCTGAAGAAGAAGCCAAAGCCATAAAAAATACTACCAACGATTCTGACAAAATGCAGCTATTCTATAAATATTGGACTACGAAGGAATGCTTAATTAAGTATCAGGAAAATAAAGATAAAGAACCACCTATTATATCTTTTATATGCGCCGATAAATATATGCTCTCTATAGCCTGCGAAGATAATGAGCTAACTATAATTACCAATCATAAATTCCAGCAATATAGTTGTCTTTTTTTGTAACTCATTCTATAAATACCCATTGTTTATGAGGGTATTATGAAAAAAACGGTATTAATTACAGGCTCCAGCCGTGGAATTGGCAAGGCTATAGCAGTCTATATTGCAAAACATGGTTATGAAGTAATCATAAATTACAGAGAAAACAAAAAAGCCGCCGAAGATGTACTAAAAATTGTAAAAGCTGAAGGTGGTAATGGCAGGGTATTACAATTTGATATTAGCAACCGTGAACAATGCAAAACCGTTTTGGAAAATGATATGGAAAAAAACGGTGCTTATTATGGCGTTATCTGCAATGCCAGCATCGCTAAAGATAATCCGTTTCCTCTTATTTCTGGCGATGATTGGGATGGCGTTATAACCACTAATCTTGATGGTTTTTATAACGTTCTGCACCCTATTGTTATGCCCATGATTCAAACCCGTAAGGGTGGTAGAATTATTACCCTTTCCTCCGTATCAGGAATTGCTGGCAATCGCGGCCAGGTAAATTATAGCGCTGCCAAATCTGGAATTATTGGCGCCACAAAAGCCCTCGCACTTGAGCTTGCTAAACGCAAAATAACAGTAAACTGTATAGCTCCAGGCATTATTGAAACAGACATGACAACTGAACTTCCTCTTGATGAAATTACAAAAATGATACCTCTTAAACGAATTGGCCAACCAGAAGAAGTGGCTAGTTTAGCCGCCTATTTATTATCCGATGGCGCAGCTTACATTACAAGACAGGTTATCTCCGTTAATGGAGGAATGATATAATGAAGCGAGTTGTTGTAACTGGAATGTCTTTGATTACTCCAATTGGCAGTAATTGGTCGGAAGTTAAATCTAATTTGAAAAATAGAAAAAGCGGCATTGCGTTCATGGACGATTGGAACGTATACGAAGGACTAAACACCAAGCTTGGTGGCGCAGTTAAGGATTTTGTCGTTCCTTCTCATTATACTAGAAAACAAATAAGAGCGATGGGTAGAGTCGCATTGATGGCCACCCGCGCAACTGAATTGGCTCTTGAAGATGCAAAATTATTAAATTCAGAAGAAATTAAAAGCGGCAATACTGGCGTTGCCTATGGCTCTTCATCAGGGTCTATAAATGCTGCACTAGATTTTTATTCAATGCTGAAAACCAACATAGTGCGCGGTATCAGTGCTACAACCTATATTCAAATGATGGGGCACACTACTGCTGTTAATATAGGTTTATTTTTTGAGCTAACAGGCCGCTTGATACCAACAGGATCAGCCTGCACTTCTGGCAGCTTGGGAGTTGGCTATGCTTATGAAGCTATAAAACACGGCTATCAAACTATTATGGTGGCTGGTGGCAGCGAGGAATTGAGTCCAACTCAAGCAGCAGTTTTTGACACGCTTTATGCAACCAGCACCCGCAATAATGAACCTGAAAAAACTCCACGTCCTTTTGATCGTAACCGTGATGGCCTAGTAATTGGCGAAGGAGCTTCCACTTTAATTTTAGAAGAACTTGAACATGCTAAAGCCCGCGGTGCAAAAATCTATGCTGAAATAGTAGGATTTGGTACTAACACAGATGGTACTCACGTCACCCAACCAAACTCTGAATCTATGTCAAACGCACTATCATTAGCACTGCAAGATGCAAAATTATCTCCTGATGCCATAGGTTATGTTAACGCACACGGCACTTCAACTGCACATGGCGATATAGCAGAAAGCCAGGCAACCCATAGAATTTTTGGTTCAAGAATGTCTATCAGCTCGCAAAAAAGCTACATGGGTCATACACTAGGTGCCTGCGGCTCCATCGAAAGCGTAATTTCTATAAATATGATGAACGATAATTGGTATGCACCCACTATCAACCTAGATAACATCGACCCACAATGCGCCGAGATGAATTATATAGTAGGTAATGGCCGTAATATGCAAAATGAATATGTTATGAACAACAATTTTGCCTTTGGCGGTATAAATACTTCTCTGATTTTCAAAAAGTGGTCATAGCAATTCCCTTGAACTTTTCTTCGATTTGTGCGATGTGTGTGGTGAAATTAATAACATGGAGCATAATATGAAATATAAATTCGTTATTACAGCCGTTTTTACTCTTCTTTTCGCCAATTTCGCTATGGCTGATAATGAAGCTGTTGATGACAGAGAGCTATATGCACAGCAAAGCTTTTACGCAGAAAACGGTACTAATTTCGGTACCAACTATGGTACAGGCACTTGCCACCCCGTAAATGAGAAATTCAAAATGGTCAAAATCAACACTCGTCTTTTCGGTCAAGGTGATTCGATGACTGTTAGTGACCTTAATAATGGTGGGTCAATAGAGATAAAGAATGTAAATAAATACACTCATCTCACTATTAGCGGATTAAAAGACAGAATGTTTTCTGATAAAGAAGTGAACTTGACCGGCCATAGCCAGGCTGTTCGCGAAGCTATATCAAAATGCGAAGTTATAAAAGGGATGACTAAAGAAGAGGTTTTGCTAGCAAGAGGCTATCCTCCTACTCACACTACAGCTTCTTTGGACAGCAACGTCTGGACTTACTGGTATCAGAGAATGTCTAAGGGCACTGTGAATTTCACTAATGGTAAGGTAACTTCTATAGAGGGCTCTATTCAGCCTCGTACCATGTACTAGTGGGAAATAACAACACTTTCGTTACAGATATTGACATTTGTCAGATTAATGTTATAATTCGCCTCTTTTTTGTATATAATTGATAAATAATTGAGCCAATGAGCAAAATAGATATAAACACACTTGAGAGTGAAATTAAAAAATTGATTATCACATCATTGGAACTGGAAGATATTTCAGTCGAAGATATCAATTCAGAAGACCCTTTATTTGTTGATGGTCTTGGCCTCGATTCAATTGATGCGCTAGAATTAGGTATGGCCTTAAAGAAAAAATACGGCCTTACTTTAACCAGCGAAAATAACAACAAACAACATTTCTATTCTGTTAAAACCCTGGCGGCTCTTGTGGCCAGTCAAATAAAATAAGTGCCTATATGAAAACTCAATTTGCAAGCAAAGAAGATATTTTCAACATGGTTAAAGACTTCCTTGTGAATGACTTCGAATGTAATGCGGCGATCATAACTCCACAAACAAAACTTTTCGAAGATTTAGACTTGGACAGCATTGATGCTGTAGACCTTATAGTTAAATTACAACAGGTAACCGGCAAAAAAATAGATCCAGAAACATTCAAACAGGTCCGCAGTATCGGGGACGTAGTTGACGCCATTTATGCGATTTGCCAATCTTAAGCCAATTTTACGAATTATTTATGCCTTACTTGCGGTATTATATCCTTTCGGTATGTATTTTGGCATACACCACTTTGAGCCAAAAATTCTGTCACTCCTATTAGTTTGTATGGCTTTTTTCTATTTATTATCATCCTCTGCAAAAAACCCAATGGAAAAATGGCAGAAAGGAGCTGTTGCATTAATTCTGGGTGGACTGGCTTTATTAATGCAATTATTTAACAATGTTGTATTTGTAAAAATATATCCAGCATCTATGAGTTTCTTCTTCTTTTGTATTTTTACATATACTCTTTTTTCACCACCAACAATGATAGAAAAATTCGCCAGAATAAAACATCCAAACCTAGAGCCACATGTTATTTCTTATACTCGTAACGTAACTATAATATGGTCTGTATTTCTTTTTATTAACAGCTGCATTTTGCTATATACGGCTTTTTATACGTCAGTTGAAATATGGACTTTATATAGCGGCTTTATTTGTTATTGTTTAATGGGCGTTTTATTTGTAGGAGAATATATAATACGCCAGTTTGTAATACGTAAACATGAAGCATAATGTTTTACCCAATTGAAAAAACTTTTTCATCTGCACGAGATATCAACGCACCCGTATTTCTTTTTAATAAAAAAGAAATTACGTATGGGGAATTTTATTTCAATATTCAAAAACTATCAGAAAAATTAGCTACCTCATCTCAAAAAGATTTTTTACTTTATTGCGAGGATACCTTCCTTTTTTCTATTGGATTTTTTGCATTATTAAAAGCAAACAAAAACATAATAATGCCGCAAAATATCCAGCCTGATAGTATAAAAGAAATAGGAGAAAACAAACCAATCCTTACAGATATTGAATTATCTTATAATTCTGGAAATGTAATAGACATAAAATACGAAGAAAAGACTATCAGTAAAATTGATAATATAGATTTTTCCTCATCTCAAATTATTTTCTACACTTCTGGTTCAACAGGAAAACCAAAAAGAATATGCAAAACCATTGCTAATTTAGCACAAGAAATTACAGAACTGGAAAACATGTGGGGAAGCAATATTGAATATAATTCTTTATTCGTTTCAACAGTAAGTCATCAGCATATATACGGCCTTTTATTTCGTTTTCTATGGCCACTTTGTAGAGGAAATATAATTGAATCTTCGCTAATATTTTCACCAGAAGCCTTGATCGGCCTATCAAAAATATCTCAAAGCTTTGTTATTATATCAAGCCCGGCATTTTTAAAACGCTTTGGTGAAAATGATACTGGTTATTCGTTACCTCAAAATATAGAAATAATATTCTCTTCCGGAGGCCTTTTAGAAAATGAAGTCTCCACAAAAGTAAGAAAATTATTAGGCTATTATCCAATGGAAATATTAGGTAGTACAGAAACTGGCGGCATCGCTTATCGCAGTCAGGAAAATTCTGAAGTATGGAAAACGTTTTCAAAAGTAAAAATCAATATTGATAGTAATAATCAGCTACTAGTGCAAAGCCCTTATTTCGAAGGGGAAGAATATGTAGAAACCGGCGATACAATCGATTTAATTAATGAAAACACTTTCAAACTAAAAGAAAGAATCGGCCGTATAGTAAAGATTGAAGAAAAACGAATATCTTTAACTGAGATTGAAAATAAACTAAAATCCAGCCCATTAGTTAGTGATTGCCACACCTTAATTTTATCAGGCCGTCGCCAAACAATTGGAGCAGCTGTTATATTAAATGAAACAGGAAATAAACTTCTGCATGAAAATGGTAAATTGAGTATTAATAAATCTATCAGGGAATACTTATCGCAATATTTTGATGCTGTGGTTATTCCACGCAAATGGCGTTATGTTGAAGAATTGAAGAAAAACCCTCAGGGTAAAATTTCGCATTTAGATATGATAAAATTGTTTGACGAGAATTAAAGTGAAAAACCCTACAATAAAAAATAAAACGTACACCACGGACACTGTAGAACTGCTTCTAAACTTTGCAAAAGATGCTGAATATTTTGACGGCCATTTTGATGGTTTTGCAGTTTTGCCAGGAGTTGTTCAAATCGATTATGTTATGAAATATGCCCAGGAATATTTGGGCATTAAACCTATAATATCTAATATTAATAAACTGAAATTCAGTAATATAATTAAACCTGATATGGATATTTCACTCAAAATTGATTACTCAAAAGATCTAAACAAAATAACATTTAAGTATTTTATAGACGATAGTATATATTCATCTGGAAACATAAAACTAAAATAGGCGAAGAAATAGTGTCTATAAAAAGTTGCATAATCATACCCGTATATAACCACGGTCGTTTATTAAAAAAATCCATCGCTAAAATTATATCTTTTGGCTACCATATCATAATAGTTGATGATGGTAGCAACGAAGAAACATGCCTAATACTTAAAGATATAAAAAATTCCAACCCTGAAATTACTCTGATAAGGTTGGAAAATAATATGGGTAAGGGCAAAGCTGTAATTACAGGCTTTAAAAACGCTATAGAAAATGGATACAGTCATGCTTTGCAAATTGATGCAGATGGCCAGCACACGATTGACGATATAAAAATATTCTTTGAAAAAGCACAGAACAATCCTGATTGCCTGATTAATGGAGTACCAATATACGACTCTTCTGTTCCCAAATCTCGACTATACGGTCGTAATATAACTAATTTCTGGGTTAGACTGGAAACATTTTCAAAGGACATAAATGATGCCATGTGCGGCTTCAGGGTTTATCCCTTGAAAGATATTAAAACAATTATAGAAAAAAATAACATAAGCAACCGTATG
>CAZOKN010000021.1:15436-33089 GCA_964580525.1 uncultured Rickettsiaceae bacterium | reverse complement strand
ATCTATAATTTTTTCTTCTTTATCTAGTAATGCTGCTAATCCTAGAATGAGTTTTTTTTGTTGTCTTCTCTCAAGCATGATAATCTTTACCCACATATTTGAAGGGCAATGATATCACCCAGCTTGTAGTTGTACAAGCTTGTTAAAATAGGGCAGGGGAATTACCTAGCTCCGGATTTTTCGAAAGCCTCCTTAATTTTGCTGCGCAAATTATCAATATCAGTAGATTTGCAATGATATGCATCTGCACCGGCTTTGACAGCGGCAACAATATCGTCCGTGTTTATGTTAGCCGAGCAGACAATAATATAAGGAGAGTATTCTTTCGGCATTTCGCGTAAGGAATTTAAGAATTCTAGTCCGCTCATACCAGGCATATTGATATCGAGAATAATTATATCAGGTACATTTTCTTCGCATTGTTTTAATGCGTCCAATCCATTTTTTGCTTCAGTAACATCAACGCCGCAAGACTCAGCAATTTTTTTCATTAATTTTCTTTGCGTAGTAGAATCGTCAACTACAAGACATACTGTCATAATAACTACCTATTTTTTTGACTTTTTTCAATTTCGTTTTTTAATTGTTCAATACGCACAGGCTTTTGCAAAAAGGCATTCGCGCCAGCTTTTAAAGAAATATCAACATTAGCATTATCAGGCTCTTTACCTGAGCATAAGATAATATAAGGCTTTTCGCCGCCGTTGAACTTTCTGACGTAATTGATAAATTCGATGCCATCAATGGTTGGCATCATCCAATCGAGAATTATAAAATCTGGCATTTTTTCCGAACATTCCGCCAAAGCAACGGCTGAGCTTTCTGCCGAAACGGAAGTTATTCCAAGGCTTTCAAGCATGGCAATATAGGTGAATCTACTGGCTTGATCATCATCCACAATCATATATGTCTTTTCCAAAGGTAAGCTCCAATCACATTGACTCAACCTATAATATACATTAGATAAAATCATTTCAACCTTGTATTGTTGTAAATTTTTAGATATTATTCGGCTCTTCGCAAAATAAGGCGTAAAAATGGTCGAAGACATAAGAAAAAACCTCGATAAAGTCACCGGCGAATTGCTGGAAAGCTTCGTTAAATTTGATAAGAGCAAAGTTTTGCATTTTCAAACCGGGCTACATGTTTTGCACAAGGCCGAGAAAGATTCACCTTATAAAAAAACCAATCTTTATGCTGTTTGTGATCATCACCTTCTGGAAAGATTGTTGGCGGAGCATGGTATATCCAAATATGATTTTGATCAGGTGCCGCAAATAATAAAAGATTTCGAAAGCGGACGTACGGATGCTTATGATACTTTGCGCAAACTTCCTGATTTGTTGCAGGAGGCTGTGCACAAGGTAAATGAACGTAATCGCGCGGTTTACGATGTCCCGGCTATGGGAATGATCGCGGTTAACTTGAGCTTGATTAGCAACGATATAAAAAACGCGCTTTTAGCGGGACAGTCTGGTGAAAAAACCCTGCAAGCGGCGGAGCGCATTGACGGCTTGGTTTTCCATTCAATCGCGTCTTCGAATAATAAAGATAAAATATTGCAGGATAGATTATATGATTTTGGCGGTAATACGCGCTTGGCGCGCCCATATATAGATTTGCATGCTGACGAACCGGGATATCTCATTGCTGCAAAAGCTGGCCATCATTTGGCAGACTTGTTGGAAGGAGCGGTTTTGCTAGATAAAAATCTCGCTTCTGAAAATGATATTAAAAAATCGGTAGAGGCATTTAAAATAATTTCGGCTACAATTTTTGATAAATCATCAGCAGAATTACATCGCCATGGCGAGGAAAATGCTGGTGAAAAAATTAAAGATGTCGCGCAGCATGTTAGAGGCAGAGTAGGGGAAGATTATCAGGGGAAGGCCGCAATTGCTAATGCTGAAAATGGCTTGAAAATGGCCTGTAAAACTCTTTTTGAACTGGCAATATTTGACGAAAAAGAAAAAGAAGATTTCAATATTCTTACAGAAAAAAGAATAAATCAGTTAAAATTAGCCGAAGAGATAGAAGTTTAGGTATTTTTTGTTTGCCATTCTTTTAAATATTATATAACTCACTCTTATCTTTTTTCTGCCAGAATAATTTTAAAATCTAGCTAAAAAACACATTTTTTATCACAATCTTAATGATAGCTCCACTATAGACAGAAAATTAATACATGACTTCCAACTTTTAGTTGGAGTTTTCTGCGTTTTTCTTAGTTTTTATGTATTATTTTGTAAAAAATAGTTAACATTTTAGTGATATAGTGCTATATAAATTACCCTTTAATTAAGGGTAGCCGTATTTTACTCGGCCTATAGTTTGAAAATTTTATTGGTGGTTGTTATGCCTAAAAATCTTAAAAAAGAGTCAAAGAAACTGACGAAAACTGCAAGAAAAGAGATAGAATCTGGCTTAAAAGCAGTGCAGGAAAATATAAAAAAGTATAAAAAAGATAACAATTCAGTTACTGAAGAGCAGCTGATTGCCGATAAAGAAACTCTGGAACGCTTGTTAAGAGAAAATAAAAACATAGATGCCGTAAAGCCTTTAGAAATAACAACTGCCATAGAGGCGATGAGGAAAATTATTCCTGCGGAATATTACGCAGATAGAGCTATGTTTTTGATAAGCAGTTTAGATTCGGAAGTTGCAAAAAAATTGAAACAAAAAGAAAGTGGCAATGGAGCTGTAAGAGAGCTGAGTGGAAAAATTACTGATAATCTTATTTTAGTAGCCAATAAGGAATTGGATACATTGCTAGCAATGCCTGGAGTCGCAAAAAAAGTAGAAGAAAGACGAAACAAAATTAAAGCTGAAAACGCAACTCCTTCTGCAATTCCTAGCGTTCTTCCTAAAAGACCAGATGCATTACCAAGACCACCTGTGTTGGAAGTACCTGAAAATCCACTTGCGTTTGATACGCTTCGTCGTGCTAAATCGGCATTTGAATCTTCAAAACCGGAAAGCCCTGCTTTGGACGCGTCTTCTGCTTTGCCTAAGTTGAAAGTTCCGAGCCCTTCTCCTGTTACACGTTCTAAAATACAGTGGAATGCACCGACATCGCCACAGCCAAGCGAGCCAAAATCAAGTCCAAAGCCTAATAAAGATATCTCTTTGGGTACATTAGCTTTTCAACTTAATCTATTGGATAAAAAAGAAAAAGAGGAAAAAAAATTAGAAGAAAAACAAAGCAAAGGAAGAGGAAGAAGAGTAGCAAAAAAAGACGATCAATTGGAATCTAAAGATGTAAAAGAAATTATTGCTACTTTGGATGACGATTCTTCTAAAAAGCGTCCTCCAAAACAAGAAGATTCTATTGATGGGATTTTAAATGGGCTTGAGGAGCCTAAAGCTCCAAACAGTGGTGAGGCCTCTGATAATCTCGAAGATCTGAAAGAGTCGGTTAATACTCCATTAAAAGATGCCTCGAGAGAGGCTTATAATATAGGTGATGCCATAGTTCATTTGACGGATATTGTGCAAAAAATTCAAAAAGATAGAGAGGCCTTGGCTAATAATCGAGCGTTTTTAAAACATTCTCCAGATAATAAAAAAATAGAGGCAGAAATAAGAAAAATAGAAGCGAGATGGGAAAAATATCCTGCAAATTTTGAAAAGCTAGCTCAATTGGCTAAACAAGTTGGTATGACGCAGGAAAAAATTGATGAATTTGAAGAAAAAGCTTTTCCAAGCGCTAAAAAAGAACTAGCAAAAAAGGTTGAAGCCGCTGGTGCTCCTGAAAATAAAGTTGAAAGCGCGGGGAAAAAACCTAAAGATAATTCGTTAAAAGGAACGACTCGAGATAATAGATACGGCCGAGTAAACTCTAAGCGTTTAATCCTTAGTTTTGGCGAAACTGCTGCATATAGAGAATTATTAGACAAAAATTTAGAATCTTCGAAAGATGACGCTGATAAAAGATCTAATTCGCGTGAAGAATCTGGTGTGCCTGCTGGTGATGTGGATTCTCAACCAAATGGACTTTCTAAAATCTTGTCACAGAAAATTAATACCAAAGAAGAAATGATTCGTGAAATAGCTTTGGTTAGACATGAACAAAGTGAAACCGATCGCTTTATAATAGAAAATGATCAAAAAATTAAAACATTCGAAAGTGCTATTCGCAGGAAAGAAGAAGAGATTGGGGCATTAAAAGAGGCTACAGAAATCGAGAGAAAAGAGGCGGCGATTAAATCTAATAAAGAAGATCTTTTGGAGTATCAAAGTCAAAAGAAAAATTTTGAAAAGGCAAGAAATGGTCTTGATAAGAAGCTAAAAAATTTCGTCGAAAGAGCCAAAAAAGATTTTAAAATGACTGATGAAGAAATTGCCAGCATAAAGCCGTCAGCTTCATTGATGAAGGAAGACACATCAATATTATCGACATCATCTGAGAGTGGCCGCCAATCTAAAAGAGATGGGCACTCTGCATCTTTTGATGGAAGACGAGAGGTTGCTGCGGATTTAGAAAAAAGGAAGTCTAAAAATATTCCATTGGATGAGGCTGACGCTTTGGATGCATTTTTGGATGCAGCTGAAGAAGATCCTGAATTTATACAACAAATTGATCCTGAATTTATACAACAAATAGAACAAGAAGCGGATCTAGCAGAATTAGACGAATTTGTAGAAGAATATGCTAAGGAACATCCAGAAAATATTGATAAATTAATAGGAAGAAAGTCGGTACTCAGAAAAGACGATGCTGAATTCAACACGCTTGTGCAAGAATTAGAGGAAAAGTACAAGAAAAAGATAAAAGAGAGCGATAATGAAGATATAAAAGCTGGACTCGATAAGATGTTCGGCGAAATAGAGAAGGATGTACTTATTGCTAGACTTCAAGCTGAGAATGCTAAATTGCGAAAAAAGGAATCAGAAAAGCCTCCTGTTTCTTCTACACCTCCTGTTTCGCATGCAAGAAAGTCTAGTTTTATTAATATTGATGATGCATTGGATGACTTACTTGAAGTAGCAAGAACTCCAGTTTCTGCACGAAAGCAAACTTTTCCATCAATTACAATAACTCCGCCACCGGCACAGCCGACTCCTGTTGCTGCTTCGCCTTCCAGCCCTAAAACTGAACCTAGGGATTCTGCTGTTCCGGCGCAGCCTTTAACAGATGATTTAGAAGATCTTGAAATGCAGAAGGAGGCTGAAAGTCTAAAAAGACAATTGGACAAATTGAACGAAAAAGAATTAGATCTTATAAAAGCTCCAGCGCCTCAGGCTGTTTCTGGTTCAAATCCTAAGCGTTCATCGCTTGAAAGTTCGTCTGCGCCTTCTGCTCCTAAAGCTTCTGTTCCGGTACAGCCTGTAGACGACGAAGAACTAGATAGATTGATGAAATCATTAGAAAAGCCGTTGAATAATACATCAGTAGGTGATGTACCTTCTAGACAGTCAATACAACAGTTAGATACTTTTGTAGATTCTTTTGCTGAGCCAAAAAGTGATCCAGATGAAGATTTGATAAAGCAAATTATAGAAGAAACTGAAAGCTCAAGCCGGTCATTAGATTCAGACGCTCCAAAGTCAGTAGATAACACAAATCCTGCCGATATGGAGAAAAAATTAGACACTCTTCTTAAAAAGCATGATGATGATGTGGAAATAGAAGGATTAATTGAAGATTTACAACGGTCTAATGAATCGTCTTCTCATGAAGCAAAACCTCAGTCAGAAACTGATGTTATTGATTCATTAACGAAATCGCTAGAATCACAAAAGCCTGCTGGGGTTCATGTGCCATTAGGGGAAATTCCTCCAACTCCAACTGAAAGATTTAGAAGGGATAAGGCTAAGAAAGAAGTTTCGAAAGAAAATCCTTCTTCTTCTCCTAAAAAACCTAGCTCGAAGAAAACTGAGGATGGTGAGAGTAAGCACAGAAAACATAGAAAGCATAAGCGAAAAGAAGCTCCTGCTTCAGAGCAACAACCTTCTGTTCCACAAAAAACAGGGGAACAGTATATAGTTGAGCTTGCTGCTTTAGAATCAGAATTAAAGTCATTGAAATTAAATAGGGGACCACAAGACACTAACCACGATGATAAGATAGAATCACTCAACCATAATCGTGAGGAGTTAATAAATATTCTTAGAGAAAATCACGGCGATTTATTAAGAAAACACAATGGAGAATCTGAAAGAAAAGATAAAGCAGATAAGAAGTTGCTTGATAAGATAACGCCTACTGCAAAAATCATTGAGGAAGTTGACAATCTTGGTAGAAAGAAAGAAGAAGATGCTACAGCTCTTGAACAAAGACTTGAAGAATCATCAGCCAGAAGTGTTGCAAGTCCTGTTAAAAATATTAAAAAGGGATTGAGAAAACTTTCTGATGAGGTGGCAGAAAGAGAAAGAAAATTAGAAGGTGTTTTAGAAAATTACGCTGTTTCTTCTATTCTTGTGGGTGAAATAGGTGAATTACAAGATAAGTCTAGGACTCTCTTAGACGCATTGGTTGCTAAACAACAATTACTTTCAGAAGATTCGTCAAAACACGGCAAAAAAGCTCTTATAGAAGTTAATGATGCTATCGAAGAACTTAGCAAAAGAAAGAGTCTAGAACTTTTATTGCCTGAAAATTTTGCTGCTCAAGATTCACAATTGCTGTCTTTAGACACTGAGTCGTCTACGAAAAGTGATGAAGAGATAGAGCAAGCGAGTAAAGAAATCGATCGTCTTTTTTCGGATCATGTTAGATTAACTGGAGAGCTTACTAAGAAGAGAATTTTTGGTTATGCAACACAAGAAGAAAAAGCGGCACTTGAAAAACAAAAACAAAATTGCCAAAAAGATATAAAGGCAAAGATAGCCGAATTACTTTTGGATAGTTCTGAGAAAGTTGATAATTATTTGGCAAATCTTCATGATAATTTGACAAAAAAAGTCAATATGACCAATAGTGCTGATGACAGAAAAGCTGCTGAAGATCTGTTTTGGCCTAAAAAGGAAGAATTAGATATAGCTAAATCTTCTCAAACTACAAGTAAGTCTGATAATGAATCGGATATTGTATTTAGCGAAGTATCAGTTGTGAAGGCATCTTCTAAAACAACAAAGAAGGCTACTAAACATGAACCTTCGGTGAAAAGAAGGCCAGTTCCTGTGGCTCCTAAGGAAGAAGAGTCAAGAAAAACACCAGAAGTTGCTAGTAAAAAAGAATCTGCTAAAGCACGAAAGGATGATAAATCGCCTGTAGTGTCATCTTCGGTAAAAAGAGGGCCGGTTCCTGTAGCTCCTAAAGATGAAGATTTAAGAAAAACACCAGAAGTTACTAGTAAAAAGACACCTGCTGTAACACCAAAGCATGATCATTATGCGCCTATTAGCAGATTGGCTCAAGCTTCTGGACAACCTCAAACTCCGGTTTTATCGACTTCTCAGTTAGAAACTTCTGCTTCACCTGCAGAAGAGACACTAGAAAAGAAAATTGGTAATAGTAGTGTTAATAAAATGAAAGAAAGTTTTTTTGGGTCGAAAAAATTAAACGCATCTGATAAAACATCATCGCAAACAGAAACAAAGGAAAAAGAAATGCCAAAGATAAGAACTGATAAAGGGTTAGATGAATCGATAAGTTCTGACGAAGATGGACAAATATCAGATTCTGAATTGGATGGAGTAGATAGTTTTGTAGAACACGAGGATGATAATATAGCTCCAAATCCTACTACATTACCGGATTTATCAAAAATCACTGCTGATGATTCTTTGGATTTTAGTATAAAAAGAGCTCGCCAAAATATACAAGCTAACAAAGATAATGTTGGAAGGGTAGATGCTATTGCTTTAGATTTACAAACACAATTCTGTATAGCTTTTGCTAATAAAGTTTTGCGTCCTAAAGAAGGTGATGAATTTAGTTATAGTGCTAAATTTACAAAATCCCAGATTGACTATATACGAGAGATTGGTCAAAAGGGAGGACGTTTTGAAAAAACAAAACTTGATGAGATAATTGACGGTAATAAAACCGCTAAGGACATTTATGAAGAGATGTTGATAAACATTCCTGTCGTAAATGTTAGTGGTAAGATTCAGTACAGCATTAATGAAGGTTTTGAATTAGAATTGATAAAAGCGGTAGCATTAGAAAAAGCATGTCCTTCTCAATCAAGGGATGAAATTCTTGCAGATTTGAGAAGATCTCCGGAAGAATCTGCAAAATTGCAAGCCGAAAGGATAAGGACTATTGGGGCGACTATTAGAAATATAAGACAAATGCAAGGTAAAGATCCTCTTCTTAATGACGTAGAGAATTTTGTTATTTGTAACGGGTTGAATCCGCAAGAAGAAGCTAGGTTTGAAGCTGCACTTTCTGAAAAAATAGTTGCTAGAGATTTGAGATTGAGAGAATTTACAAGGAAAAAAATGAAAGATAAAAGAGATAATCAGATTGATATAAAAGATGGAGAAGCGTTTTCTGGTTCTCCAAGTGCTAGTATGTCTGAAGATAGGCCGCCGCAACCTGCAACGCCAGTGGTAGATAATTTTAATCAGTCTAATGGCTTACCAACTGACAGGACAGCGAAGCGTGCGTTAGGTGGTTTGCTTCAAAGCTCAGGAGAAGACGTGCCTGTACCTCAAGATTTATCAGGATTGTTAGGTGATGATTTTGATTTTGGAACAGGGCAGGTGGATTCATCTCCAAGGGGACGTGAAGATGGCACTGTAAGAAAAGCAGGAAGAAAATACACGGATGAACAAAAGAAAATATTTAGAGATAATTTTGCTAAATATGACGTTATTTTGAGTGAAGAAAATTTGAGAGCTATGGGTGTAGTACCTGCTAAAGGTATATATAGTAATAAAGATATTTGTGCGAACATTAATGTTCTTTTTCCTCAAACGGCTAAAAAATATCATATTGCCGATGGTGTTGAGTCAATTTCTATACTGGATGGATTTATAAGCGATCTTAAAGGTGAAGGTAGAGATATAGAGGCTATACTGAATGCCGAACCTTTGCGTTCTGCTAGTCCTATATCTTCTTCATCAGAAGATATATCGGATGCAACTTTTCCACCGATACCGCCGGTAACGAGCACGCCGACACCGGAGCCAAGAAGAATGCCTATAGCTTATAGCGATAGCTTTACTTCTCTTTTAGACGGAATCTTAACGCCTGAAGAAAAAGCTGCTATTGAAGCTCAAGAAAAAGCTGCAGCGGAAATTTTATCTAAAAATAATAAAAAACGTACTCCGCTTGATTCTACTATATATACTAAATCTGCTCCTGGATCGTCTACACCTGTTGCTGATGTTATTCAGAGTCAGATTGACGCATTGCAAGATATTCAAGCTAGCTTTATTGCCTCTAAGGATATGAAAGAAGCTTATAAAGTTAGTCAAGATATTAGGGAATTATTAGCAATGCAAACTCAGCAGCCCGCTAAACAGGAGAACTCTTCTCCAAAACAGCAGCCTGTTGTGAATGCTTCGCGTTTGGCTACTAAAGATCCTGTTGTAAATAAGGGTGTTTCTAAACAGCCTTCACCGAATCCTAGTCCTTTCCCGGTTGCATTAGATTTGTCATCTGGAAGGCAAAAGACTTATGTGAACAATACAAGATCATTTGCAGCTGGTATTCCTTCTAGGGCTAATGTTCCTCCTGTTCAGCCGAAGAAAGAGTCAATTCATAACTTCATAAAGGAATTTGATCCAAAGAATAATGGTGCAAACAATACAAGATCATTTGCAGCTGGTATTCCTTCTAGGGCTAATGTTCCTCCTGTTCAGCCGAAGAAAGAGTCAATTTATGACTTCATAAAGGAGTTTGATCCAAAGAATAATGACCCAAGAACAAGAAAATAAGCTTTATTATTTTCTAAAGTATAAAACGCTCATCTAACTAAGGGTGGGCGTTTTTATTTTGAGTAAATGTTTTGATTGTTGGGTATATTATGGAAATTTTATAATCTCATTATTTTACATAATATATATTATCAAACTTTTATTAATAAATCCTTTCAGCATTTCGTAGCCACCTTTTCTCTAATGGCCTTAAAAATCTTACTTCTTCAGCCTTCTTATCAAGAATCTGGCCGGGTTTAGCGCATTGAGAATATTTTGTGGTGATGTTTTGTTTGCTTCGCTATTAACATAATTAGCGATAATTTCTCCGGCAATTGGGCATGATGTCAGCCCGCGCGAGCCGTGCCCTGCAGTTATATACAAGCCTTTCAAATATGTTCCTGCCGGATATTTTTTATGCCGCTTACCGTGTTTGAGATCATTATAATCCTCGGCAAATTTAGCCGCATTCGGCACTGGCCCTATGATTGGCCGCCTATCTGGTGTGGTAGCTCGCAAAGACGCCCTACCCGTTAATTTACCCATATCAATATGTTTGGTGTTGATATAACGGCTCAAATTTTCGATATTTTCAGCGTCGTCGCTCGCTTTTGGCGTCAGATCCATGTTATCACGTGAAAATGTTGCTCCAACATAGTGATAACCATCAATTGCCGGTGTTATATAGCCACGCTCATAGCAAATTATATTTTTAAAATCATAGATATCAGGTAAATAAGTAATCTGCCCGCGCACAGGAATTATTGGCAGCCAATTTGTTTGCTCAAATGATTTTGCATCATTGGCATTGGCAATTATCACAACTTCCGATGTTGTAATAATTTTATCTTTTGAATCGAATATCTTCCATATTCCATTGAATTTTAAAGATAATATATCAGTATTGAAGATTGTGGTTATATTGGGTGATTTTATATTTTCTTGGCATAACAAGCCTGGTGATGCCATCCCCGCTTTTGCCAAATAGAGGTATTCAGTTGCTTCTTTTACTAATGGAACATTTTCCGGCAATTTACTTGTAATTTCGCTATATTCTTTTGAAATAATATTATCTATCTTATGTTTTTTCTCGTTGATCTCATATACACCGCATTGCTGCCAGATTTTATTTTTTTTATAATTTTCCAGATGCCTCAACGTATGCTCAAAGCCATTTAGATAAAATTGTCCTATAACATCGCTTTTGTGTGATGCTAGCGGCATTACTATGCCTGCCGGGTTGCCAGAAGCCTCCTGCCCTACCCCATCATTTCGCTCTATTATGGTTACATTCCATCCTTGCTTGGCCAGGCTATAAGCTGCCGATGTGCCAGCAAGCCCTGCCCCTATGATGGTTACGGTTTTTTCAGTATATTCGAAATTGGGAGGGATGTACCAAGGTTCAGGAAACACTAGGCTGCCTCTTGCTCGTCCGCCTTTTTCACGGGAGCATTAGCCACATGTTTGCGATTGATATTGCTGTAATTAGACAGAACTTCCTTCACTGTTAGAGATGAAGCCAAACATTTTGGTGTGTAACCATGTTTGTTCTGAGCATCTAGCTCGGCACCAGCTTTAACCAACAATTTAACCGCATCCTGCATATGGCCGGAAACAGCGCTATGTAGCGGTGTGCTAGCATCATGATTTTTAGCATTAACATTAGCTCTCTTCAAAATTAAAGCCAACATCACATCAAAACAACCATTGGCGCTTGCGCTATGCAAAGCTGTATTTCCACGTACATCACGTGATTCAATATTCGCGCCACGTCCGATTAAAAACTCTACAAGTTTTTTATGTCCTTTAAAACTTGCTCTATGTAACGGCGTGTTGCCAGCATTGTCCCTGGCATTTATATTTTCCCCGGCATCAAGCAAAATTTCGGCTATATCCTGGTTGTTATTTTCACAAGCGGAGTGCAACGGCCTTTCGCCACGGCTGTTTTTAGCCTCTTTATCAGCGCCTCTATCGAGCAAAAGCTGCACAATTTCAGCGTTTCCATCTAGGCAGGCAGTGTGCAATATTCTATTGCCGTTATTATCAGCATCTTCTAAAAAAGCGCCGAGGCCTAGTAAAGTATCAACTAAAGCGCAATTACTGTTGCCAGCGGCCATATGTAGCGGAGTAACTCCCCTAAGGTTTTTCGCTTCTATTTTTGCACCGGCTTTTATGAGATAAGTTATTGCTTGCGGCGATCTGTTACACAAAACTGCATCATGCAGAACAGTGTTTCCTGATTCGTCTTTATGATTGATTTCGGCGCCTTGCAGGAGTGCATTATAAACTTCCTGAAGATTGCCAACCCTTGCTGCCATTCTAAGATGTAAATTCATCGAAAAAGCCCTTTTTTACCAAGTGGTTAAGCCTTATACCATTTTTTTATAAAAAATGCAAGCCCACTAGCTTAAATCGGCAGTTTATCCAACCCTATATCCAGGAATACTGATGGCTATGGCGTATTGCCCTGCCATAGAAACACAAGATAGTTCGATGCCTTGAAGCCCGAGAACGGCTTTGGCAAAATTGGATGAAAGTATTTTATCGCAAAGGTCTTTGCTTATAACATCGTTACTGATGTAAATTTCCACACCAATGCCTCTGGTTTTAGCTCTGACAGAAATAGCGCTATCCACAGGAGTTAACGCCACCATTTCCTTAACTATTTCTTCAACAGCTTTCGAAAAATATTTATAATCTACTATTATGCCTGGCATGTTATGCTCAACATCAATCCGGATGAGGCGCATAAGGTTATTTTTGTCTTTTTTTACCAATGCGGTCACAGCTTCCATAAGCTTGCTGATGTTAACCAGTTCAACTTCAAGTTCTTTTGTTTTCTCCCTCACCTGCTCTGACAAAGCATTTATGGATAATGCTGAAGAAATAATTTTGCTCAAAGTGGCTGCAAATTTTTCTTCTATTTGAGGTCTCAATAAACTGGCACTTTCAATGATAGAAAGTAGCTGCTTATTTATTTCCTTAACAATGCTATATTTTTGTATAGAGCTTGCATTTCCTGAATCATTTGCCGGTATTTTGTGGCCGTTGATTAGCTCAACTCTATTAATCGCTGAATTTATTTTTGCAGTTAGAACATCAAAAGAAACTGGCTTCACCAGATAATCATCCGGCGCGAAGCTTATGCTATCTAGCATCTGCGCTTTGTCTTTATATCCTGTTAGAAAAATAAAAGGTGTGTATTTATTGCAAGAACCTTCCATTCTGATTTTTTTTAGTAGATCAATTCCAGACATGTTTGGCAATTTAACGTCGCACAAAATCATATCAGGCTTTTCTTTTGTTATCAGTTCCAGACCCGTATTGCCGTCTTCTGCTTCAATCGTTCTATAGCCTTCTTCTTCCAACAAATAGCTTAAATCACGGCGGAAATTTGGCTCATCTTCTATCAAAAGCACTGTCTTCATATAATCGGAACCCATATTGTTGCATGATTGGTTATAATTATTATTTAATTAGAAGGCAACAAATTAGTTGTGATGAGTTTTATCCGAGCAATTTAAGGTTGTGGCCAATTAAAAACGCCTGTTCATAGTTTCCTTGTATTACAAAATAAAAATTGTTATGGTTTATTCAAATAAAATTTAGGGAGTTTTTATTATGTCTTTTTATGGTGGATTATCTGCAGAGCATTTAAAGCAATTTATTGAGAGAATTGAACGTCTTGAGGCTGAGAAAAAAAACATAGCCGACGATATGAAGGAAGTTTTTGCTGAAGCAAAAGGCAGCGGCTTTGATGTTAAAACCATGAGACAGGTTATCAGATTACGTAAAATCGAAGCTAACGAGCTGGAAGAGCAGGAATATTTGCTTGATACGTATAAGCGTGCCCTTGGTATGCTCCCTGCCCTTGATGAGGAATCTGAAAGCGAAAAAGCAGCTTAATTTCTCACCCAAAGGTGATAAAATTGCTACAATTAACTAATGGTTAATCTTTCAACTATATAATTTCCCTATGGCCTGGGCCATTTGCCCTTCCGCCATAGGGATTATATGCCTGATGAACAACTCACTCGCGAACCGATTCCCGCTATATATATACTCGGGCCTGATACTAGTTATCCTGAATATAGAGACAATTTGTTAAAAGCTTTCGCTGGCAAAAAACTACAAGAAGGCAAAGATTTTATTATCATAGGTGATGGTTTAACGCAGACTTCAGAAGAAAATTTACGTAAAGAGATAAAAGGAAGAATTGGCGCAAATACGCGTATTTTTTGCGATGGCCACGGCCTTGTAAAAAATATAAATGGAGTTAGGAAGCATACTATCCAAATATTAGAAGAAGAAACAACAGAATACTTACTTAATATTTTGCAAGATGAGGCAAAAGAGGAATATAAGGAAGAAAAAGAAACAAAAACAAGGCCAATACCAATCTATGTAGATATACTGAGTTGTTATGGCGGACAAACTAAAGGATGCATTAAAAACCTTGTTTCCGGCTCAGTATTGCAATCGCATGCCACAGATAGCCATGTTTCATACGCTGATCAAAACCTCCAAACAGCAGCGGTAAATATAGCAAGACATTGCGAAGCATTAAAAAAACCAAACTTTGATATGAGATATGAGTTAGCAAAAGCCTTCATGCGTAATATGTGTTTAACTATTGAAACTCACAATATATCTTATGTCCATAATGATAATATAAACCATCATACTTCTAGAAGTCCTGATAGAGTTAATATATTTCAAGAACAAAAAGAATTTCGAAGATATATAAGAAAAGAAAAATTTCCTAAATTTTTTGAAGAATTTGTTACAAAAGTTTATAATGAAGAAGAAATAAAAGCTTTGGAAGAGGAAGCAAAAAAAATATCGACAAAAAAATATTTTAAAGCCTCGGAATATAATCTATCTCAAGATCCAATGTCGAAAAAAAATCTAAGCAATCCTATTTATAACCTAGGATTATTTGGAGCAGATCATGGCATCCCAGTTCTTACAAATCTTTATTTGCAAGAATTATCAAAGTATCCCGATGAGCCTAATACATTTCTTCCTACAATTATAGCGACAAGCAGCTTTGAAGAAATAGAAAAATATTATCACGAAAATACAGAAATGTTTTTAAGGAATATTAATACTTTAGCACCGAGCGATGCACGTCCTAGGATATTTGGAAAAACTCCTTTGATTATTGCCATAGAGAATAACAAATTTATGCTTGCAGAGTTTTTACTAGAAAAAGGAGCAAATGCCGATACATCATCAAGAGAATATCTTTATCCTTTGATGTATGCAGCTGCAGTAAAAAACCATGAAGCCGCGTTTGAGTTATCTAAATTGTTGATAGAAAAAGGTGCAAACGTAAACAGGTCTAATATAGATGGAAGAACATGTCTGCATGTAGCTTGTAAGTCAAAAAATGAAAAAATTGCTTCTTTACTTATAGAAAAAGGTGCTTCTGTAACTCAGCCTGATAAAAATGGCAACACAGCATTACATGTAGCTGTATTGGATAACAATTACAAAATGGCAAAATTATTGATAGAAAAAGGTGCTGACGTATTTGCTGGAAACAAAGAAGGGAAAACTCCGCTATCTCTACCTATGGAAAATATTAGTGTTAGCACTGAACTTAATAATCTTCTCAGTTCCAAAGCAAATGAGATATTTAAAGCTAAAGCCGAAAAAGAAAAAGCGGTAAAAGCAGAGGCCGGAGAAAACAAACATCAGAAAAAAGTTTCTGAATCTCGCAAAGAAAAAACTACTAAAGAAAATCCTGAGAAAAAATCTTCTAAAACTCACAGCGAAAGGCACACTAGTAAAAAAGATCATCACACAACTGAAAAAACCCATAAATCACATAGGGATGTGATTAAAGAATCAAAAAAAGAACCAAAATCACCTAACAAATAAAAAAGGCGGCTTGTTTAAGGCCGCCTTTCCACTTATAGCACTTTCAACTTCAGTTTTAAGCCAGACATTAGAGACGGTTGAGAGGAGTCCTACGCCATGTAGGAGAACACCCGAAACTTTTATCAAAACTATAAACTGAAATTAAAAATGCGATTCAATAAACCGCTATTACGCAGCTTTGCGCCTATCCTGTTTTTCGTAAGACAGGAGGCTGCTCATCTCATCTTTAAGCTTGAGTTTGGCCTTCTTCAGCTCAGAAGTAGATTGGTGGTGAAGATAGGCTTCGCGGATTTGCTCCTTCAATTGCTCATGCTTTTCACTTAAAGAGATAAGATGCTTATTGATAGACATTCAACCCTCCAATTTTTTTGATTTTTTGATATAAACTGATTATAGCACGTCCAAACATCCCCAAGAAGGGAAAAAGATGCAATTTTTGCTGATAAATTCTTTGATTTTTTTTTATTTTCTGATATATAGAGTTACCCTCTTTGATATCTAAATGCTTACAAAGCTAAAATCAATATATGAAAAAAGATATAAAAAACAATAGGTTAGCCGTCGGCATTAGCGGTGCATCAGGTGCTATTTACGGCATTCGCCTGCTTGAAGAGCTAAAAAAAGCTGGTGTTGAAACTCATCTGGTCATAAGCCGTGCTGCCTGCATAACTATTGTACAGGAAACTGACTACAAAGTGTCGGACGTACAAAAATTAGCCGATAAATTTTATAATATTGATGATATTGGCGCTGCCATTTCTAGCGGTTCTTTTCAGGGGCTAGGTATGGTCATTGCTCCATGCTCAGTTAAAACAATGTCGGAAATTTGCACTGGTGTAACTTCTAATCTCCTCAGCCGTGCTGCGGACGTTACTCTCAAAGAGCGTCGCAAGCTGGTTTTGGCTGTACGCGAAACGCCATTTCATCTAGGCCACTTGCGCACTATGACTGCGCTGGCAGAAATGGGCGCTATAATAGCACCTCCCCTGCCCGCTTTTTATCCTAATCCGCAAAGTGTTGACGATATTATAAATCACAGCACTGGCCGCCTGCTCGATCTTTTTCAAATTGAAACTGATTTGGTGAAGCGTTGGAAGGACACAAAAGACGCATCTTAGAAAGAGCCTCATCTTTTGTTGACAGGCCTTATATATATGTCTATATTGCGGGCACTTATTTAACTAATTGGATGTGTTGTTGTGTCTGAATATAATAATGATAGCGTAGGTTTTGCCACTAGTTTAGGTCATGGACAGAGTGTGAAGGCTGCAACGCATAGTGTTGCTAATAGCCAAAGTATTGCCCATACTTATAGCAAGCCAAACAGTCTTCATGGTGTACAAACCGAAGGTCAGGCTACTCAAACACAAGCAACGCAAACTCAGGGCACACAGAATCAAGCTACGCAAACTAATGGATACACACCAGAAGGTCACACCAGGGCTGCTGCATTGTCTGGCGCTCATGGCACTGGAACTGGTCACAGTAGTGGTCACGGCGGTAGATAGTTCTCCAAAAATATTCTAATCCTTTGTTTTATATAATTATCTCGCGTCGATATAATTCGTCACCTCTTATCGCACCTATTGGTTGCTTTTTATTTACCATTTTTCAAATATTTTTTACCATTTCCTATTTCTTTGTTGCCAAAAATGTGATATGATACTTGTGTAGTTGTTTGAATTTGTTTTTTCCCAAGGTGCTTGAAGTGCAGTGTAGCAGGCCTACATAAGCTAGTTAGCAACGATGGAAAAAAATAAAATCAAATAGCTATAGAAAATTGTAAAGGCTGTTGAAAGTATCATGCCGCTTCATATTTTGGACGGTATATTTTTTTCAGCCATTATTGGAAAACAGAAGACCTCTGGATCGTTTTGCAGATGTCTTATTAGTAGGTGTTTGCAATGGGCGAAGAAGACAAAGCAAGAAGAGAGTTGGATGAATTACTGGCAGAGCA
>CAZOKN010000021.1:0-15426 GCA_964580525.1 uncultured Rickettsiaceae bacterium | reverse complement strand
AAAATAACGGCCATATCTTCTGAAGCAGTTTTTGACCAGATTCTTGTTATGCGAATGAAAAAGCGTAAACTTCAGCTGAAAGACCGCATAGCCTTCTTACGTGAATTCCTCTGCGACGATATTGTTGCTTAATTAAATCTAACCAATCAACTCCAACCACTCATCCTCACTCAAAACCTTAACGCCAAGTTCGCGCGCTTTCTTGAGTTTGGAACCAGTATCTTCCCCAGCCACAACATAATCAGTTTTCGCTGAAACGGAGCCGGCAACTTTAGCTCCCAAATTTTCTGCTTTTGCTTTTGCTTCAGCACGTGTCATTTTTAGCAACGAGCCTGTGAAAACAACAGTTTTTCCTGCTACTGGTGAATCAGAAACCGGCGCAGCAACATCTGTAATGGTCAATATTTTTGCCAGCTCATCAATTGCAGCTGCGTTGTGTTCTTCCTTAAAAAACATAATAATTGCATGGGCAACTTTTTCGCCTATACCATCAATAGCAAGTAAATCGGCATATTCTGTGGAATTTGTATCTGATGCTGCGTGCATGGATTTTTTCCAGCCCTCAAAAGAATTATATGTTCGCGCCAAAAGCTTGGCTGTTGTGTGGCCAATATGGCGAATGCCGATTGCATAAATAAATCTATCAAGGCCAATTGTGCGTTTAGCATTGATGGCAGCGAATAAATTTTCTGCGGATTTTTTGCCCCAACCTTCACGATTGGCAAGTGAACCCAAACTGTTTTTATCCCGCTCTTCTAAATAAAAAATATCTGCGGCCTTGCTGATAATTTTATCCTGTAAAAATGATTCTATCTGACGTTCGCCCAAGCCTTCAATGTCGAAAGCATCGCGCGATACAAAATGCTTGAGCTTTTCGATAACTTGCGCTCTACATATCAAACTTCCTGTGCAACGCCTTGCTGCCTCGCCTTCTTCACGCACTGTCACGCTGTCGCAAATAGGGCAATTTTCCGGCAAAATAAATGGCTTGGAATTTTGCGGACGTTTCGCCAAATCCACAGACACCACTTGCGGGATAACATCCCCTGCCCTCTGAACCACAACAGTGTCGCCTTCACGAATATCCTTACGCTGGATTTCGTCTTCATTGTGAAGTGTTGCGCGCGAAACCATAACCCCACCAACATTAATCGGCACAAGCTCAGCAACCGGGGTTAGTGTTCCCGTTCTGCCAACTTGAATAGTTATTTTTTCCAAAATAGTTTTCGCCTGTTCAGCCGGAAATTTATGCGCAATTGCCCAGCGTGGACTGCGACTTACAAATCCCAAACGTTCCTGCAATGCCAGACTGTTTACCTTATAAACAATGCCATCAATGTCATATTCCAACCCAGGCCGCATTTCATAGAGCTTATTATAAAACTGCATTATCTCATCAATGCCAGAAACTGCTTTTGAAATTTTATTAGTTACAAAACCAAAGCTTGATAATTTATCCAATATTTCTGATTGTGTTTTGGCAATGTCATCGCTAACTTCACCCAGACCATAAACAAAATAACGTAAATTACGGCTGGCTGTGATTTTCGCATCAAGCTGACGTAGCGAACCCGCGGCTGCATTACGTGGATTAGCAAAAGTCTTTTCCTCATTTTTTGCCTGGCTTTCATTCAATTTGGCAAAATCCGCATGCGACATATAAACTTCGCCACGCACTTCCAAAATGGCGGGAAAATTTTTTCCCTGCAATTGCTGAGGAAAATTTTTTATCGTAGCAATATTCTGCGTTATGTCTTCACCAGTTGTGCCATCGCCTCTGGTTGCTGCTTGCACAAAACGCCCATTTTCAAAACGTGCAGAAAATGAAAGTCCATCGATTTTTGGTTCAGCAAAAAATTCCATCCCATCATTTTCAGCAAAGCCAAGAAAACGCTTTATCTTATCAATAAAATCATCCACATCTTCCCGCGCAAAAGCATTGCCCAGAGATAGCATGGCAACCTTATGAGTAACTTTAGAAAATTTTTCCACCGGCGCAGAGCCAACTTTGTGTGAAGGACTATCATCGCGCACCAACTGTGGAAATAATTTTTCTATTTCATCATTACGACGACGCAGGCCATCATACTCAGCATCGCTTATTTCCGGCGCATCATTTTGATGATAAAGCCTGTCATGTTTAGAAATTTCTGCAGCCAAACGCGCAAGCTCAGCTGTTGCCTGCTCTTTAGAAAGATTTTTCGGCGGAGTATTTTTCGGATCGTTACTATAATCAAATAAGTTGGTCATTTTTTAATCACCTCGTAAAACGAAGGCTTTTGGAAATAAACTTCGTCAAAACGTGAATTTTTATTAAGCCATGTTTCTGTATCTTTACACATCCATCCCATAACTTCCAACAAATCTTTATATACTTTATCACAAGGCTTATTATAAATAGGCTCGTGATGTGCTATTCTATTTCTTAAATTTTTTATTGAAAATAGCTTATTGAAGGCGTCTTTTCTCTTGAATGGTTTTCCTGAGTTTGGAAAAGAATAATACAGACAAGGTCGCCATAATTTAGTTTCGTACTTACCACCCAACAATCCTAACCAAAATCCCATATTAAGAGAGGCTATAATATCTCCGCTATTATGAGGCTTTTTTTGATCTGAAAGTTGTTTTTTTACTTCTTGAATTCTTGCTAAATCTCTATCTATTAGTATACCTTTATCATACCATTTATCTCCATATTTTTCTTGTATTTTTGTATGGAATTTATTACGCAATGTAACTTCTAATACGTGTAAAGAAGTATATAGTGCTTCGCATAAACGGCAATTCCATATATACAGCTCCAGGGCCTTCTCTACGTCTTCAGAAGAATTTGATAAAAAGCCTTGAAATCTAGGTTCTGATATAGAATTGTGAATATTTTGTAGAGTGATTATATTTGACATAATGGTATATATTTGTTATAATGATTCCGTGGACCCCGGGCAAGCCTCTTCAAGAATGCTTCCGGGGGCTTTTTTTCTGTTATGTTAAATTTACTCACACCGCCTCAAGCAACTTCACAGCTGCAGCACGTGCTTCATTTGAAATTTCTTCACCTGCCAACATCCGCGCCAGCTCTTCCTGTCTTTCAGAGTCAGACATTTTAAACGCTGTTGTCGTTGTGCCTTGGGCATTTTGCGTTTTATAAATTTTTATGTGATAATTACCACGCGCAGCCACTTGCGGCTGGTGAGTTATGGCAAACACCTGCAAAGCTTTCCCCAATAATTCCAAACGCTTACCAATAGCTTCTGCAACTGCGCCGCCAACGCCGGTATCAATTTCATCGAAAATAATTGTTGGCACAGATTTCACACCAGATAAAGCAACTTTCATCGCCAACATAAAGCGCGATAATTCGCCACCAGAAGCAATTTTTGCTATAGGAGATGGTGGTTGTCCAGGATTGGTGGAAGCTAAAAATGCAACTTTATCAATGCCTTTTTCAGACCAGTTATTCTCGTCCAACTCTTCGATGTTAACTTTAAAAATTGTGCTGCCCATTTTAAGAGGTGTAAGTTCATTAGCGATTGCTTTTTCCAAAACCAATGCCGATTTTTTACGCATGTCCGAAAGTTTTTTCGCTGCCGTAGAATAATTTTTACTGGCCACAGCTAATTGCTTTCTCAATTCATCAAGGCGCACATCTTGATTTTCAGTGAAGCTCAATTTTTCTTTCACCTGTTCGCAATATTCAGATAGGCTATCTGTAGTCACATTATATTTTTTTGCCGCTTCTCTTAGACCAAAAAGTCTCTCTTCTATTTCATCGAGATTTTCAGTTGAGGAATCCATTTGACTAGTAATTTTATCTATTTCGCTAGTTGCCTCGCCCAGCTCAATTGAGGCACGTTCAAGAGCTTCTATCGCACCGGAAAATTTATCACTTATGCTAAGTGCCTGTGCCAGAGAATTTTGCGCACTACGGATTTTTCCTTCGATATTACTATCGTAAATACTTGCTGTTGCCTGATTAAGCAGCGTTGCCAATTTTTCACGATTCATCAATAATTCGCGCTTTTGCGCCAATTCTTCTTCCAGGCCTTTGGCCGGACTTAGCAAAGTTATTTCTTTTATAACATGGCGGAAAAAATCCTGCTCAGCTAAAAATTTTTCTTTATTATCTTCAAATTCCTGCAAAGTTTTTGCAGTGTTTTTATATACCCCATAAGCCTCACTAACTTTACTAAGTTGATCTTCCAGTTTGCCATAAAGATCAAGTGTGGATATGTGAGTTTTTTGCTCCATCAAACCTTTTTGATCGTGCTGCCCATGAATTTCCACTAAAAATTCAGCAATTGAAGAAAGCAAACCAACACTCACTGGCGTGTCATTCAAAAATGCTTTGGTTTTGCCATCCGCATAAATCACCCGCCGCAAATTTAATTCACTATCGGCTTCAATGCCCTGTTCTTCCAGGATTTTTTTAATTTCATTATTGTCAGAAATATCAAAAATTGCAGTGGCAAAACCTTGTGGTTTTCCATGCCTTAGCAATCCAGATGAAGCCCGCCCACCAAGTGCCAAGCCCAAAGCATCAAGCAATATAGATTTACCAGCGCCGGTTTCCCCCGTAAGCACGCAAAAACTCTTATCAAGCTGCAAATCTAACTTGTCTATTAGAACTATATTGTTGATGAAAAGACCGGTAAGCATTTTGACTAATGCGCCCCTATAAACGGTATTTTAATTCCGCCAATCCATGATTTCATTTTTTTGAATACGCCTTTTTTCTTCTCTTTTCCATCTAAAGAATCCTCAACCACAGAGCGATCAAAACCGCTACTATCAGGAGCTATTGTTTTCTTTTCTTCATTAACGGCTTTTTTAGCTTCAAATTTTTTCTTGTAGATGTCAGTTATATTTTTGAAGTCATACCATTTTCCGGCTTTTTCTTCTTCTGATTCTTCGCGATATTTTTTGCCTTCGATAAGCTCATAGCTACGCTTATACCATTTATTACCGGGATAATTGTAACCCAGAACAGCAGCATATTTTATAGCTTCCTGACGCAAGCCCATAGACATGTAAGCCTCAACCATTCTGTGCAACGCTTCTGGTGTGTGGCTGGTTGTGTTGTATTTTTCCAAAACTATTTTCAAACGATTTATCGCCGATATATAATAGTGCTGCTTTAGATAAAACCTGCCAATTTCAACTTCTTTTCCGGCCAAATGGTCAACCACCAGGTCAAGCTTTAGCTTGGCATCCTGAGCATATTGACTATCAGGAAAACGTGAAATCACTTCTTCAAGCGAAGTTTTTGCATATTGAGTGTAGCTTTGGTCGCGGGTTACATCAGAAATTTGGTCATAAAAACACAAGGCTTTTAAATAATAAGCATAAGGCGCATCTTCATTTCCCGGGTGTAATTTTACGAATCTATCGAGTGCCGACAAAGCATCGTCATATTTTTCATGTTTGTAATTTGTGTAAGCCGACATAATTTCAGCTTTTGTAGCGAGTGGCGAATAAGGGTATGTGCGTTCAAGATCAGAAAACTGCTCTACCGCCGACTGATTTCTGCCTTTTTCCATATCTTTAAGGCCTTTGGCATACATTTCCTCAGCGCTTAAAACCACATCAGATTTTTCTTTTTTGAAAAAGCTGCACGATGTAAGAACAAGAAGGCATGCAAATAGCGATATAAGTTTACGGAGGTTCATACCTTTTTCCTATAAAATATCAAAGGACAAGAAAGTACAATATATGTTTTTGAATATTATTGTCAAAGATATTTAAAGCCTAAGCTAGTCATTATTATTGGGCAACCAAGTTATTAGAACTCGCGCTCAACTGTAAAATTTAGAACGTCAATCAATGCTTCACGAATTTCATCATCAGGAAATAAATCAAGACCTCTTGCTGCTGGCTTTGTATATTCCCTGGCTTTTTCAATTACCGCTTCAAACACATTATATTTTTCCATTAGAGACAAGGCATTTTCCATATCACCGTTTTCTTGTTGGCCCTTGCCAATCGTACGCTTCCAGAAATCTTTTTCTTTTTTATCGCCTTGCTCAAAAGCAATAATAACCGGCAGGGTAACTTTTCGTTCTCTAAAATCATCGCCCACATCTTTGCCAAGCTTCAAAGCTTTTGGGTAATAATCCAGCGCATCATCCACAATTTGAAAAGCAATTCCCAAATTCATTCCAAATTCACGCAATGCCGCATTTTTATCAGCACCTAAATTGGCAAGTATGCCGCCCACTTCGCAAGATGCTGCAAAAAGCTCTGCCGTTTTAGCAGAGATAATTTTTATATAGCTATTTTCTGCATCAGCAAATTTGCCTGTTGCCGCAAGCTGAAAAACTTCGCCTTCGGAAATAACCACAGCGGCATTAGAAAGCACGCGATAAACATCCAAAGAATTTGCCGCGCCCATAAGATCAAAAGCCTTTGCCAATAAATAATCGCCCACTAATATGCTTTCTTTATTGCCCCACAGGCTATTAGCTGTAGAAGCCCCTCGCCTCTGCTTACTTTTATCAACAACATCATCATGCAGCAGAGTTGCCGTGTGAATAAATTCCACGCAGGCCGCAAGGCCAACATGTGCTTGCCCGGAATATCCCGCCATTTGCGAACAAGCCAGAGTCAATATCGGACGCAACCTTTTGCCACCGGAAGATATTGTGTGTTTTGATATATCAGGAATCAGACTAATTTTATTTTCAATTAGGCCATATATAAGTTTATCAACTTTTTTAAGATCAAGCTCCACCAAATTTCTAAGGCGTTTCAACGGCTCTTCTTTATTATTAGAAATTATGTTTGATAACTTATTTATCACTATTTTTTCCGTAATCAATGTAAGAGGTCAGCATATATAATATAGTCGGAAGGTCAAGTTATTGTGCGCCTTTGACACTTTCAATAGCTTCAAGGATATCATCTTCATCCCATTGTGGGCGCATACTGGCTATAGCCATGCCTTTTTCATCTACAAGAAAAAACATAGGGTAGCCACGGACGCCCAATTTAACTCCAATTGTAGTTGTTTTACAGGAATAATTTACCAAATTACTGATTTTCAAAGTTTCAAAAAATGTTTTGATTTTTACAGGATCTTCGCTTGGCTTTGTAATAGGAATGATATTAATACCGTTTTCAGCCAATTTCAGGCTAGCTTTATCCATATCGGGAAACTCAGAAGCACATATCTTGCACCAAGGTGCCCAAAATGCTAATATCTGCATCTTGCCTTTGCCAGCAACTAATCCATATTCTTTGCCATCATCACCTATCAAAATACCTTCTGATATATCAATTGGTTGCTTCAATATTCTAATGTTATGCTTTCTTTGTATGCTAGGCCTGCCATCCATATAGTCATATATTTTTATCGTTATTAAAAACGCGAATAATATGGCAAAGAACTTTCTAAATTCGATATCTTGTAAGGAGATTTTTTTCATTTTAATATTTTTAATTATAACGTTAAATTATGCCAATTCTTCAATGGCCACAATCTCTGAATTTTCTTCTTCGTTATCAACAATTTCGCCATCTATTTCTTTATATTTATGCGAATCAATTTTATAACGTTCCAATTGCTCCATCTTACGCATTTGCGGCATATTTGATCCTAGCTTCTCGATTTTTTTGGCTTTTGATAAAAAGTTGCGGTTAAACGACCCAGCAAATTTATCATATTGTGTAAATGCACTGCGCAATCCTTTACCAACCATACCAGCTAATTCATGAAGCTTTATCACGCTAGATAAAAGCTCACGCACTTCAGCTAATATAAGACGAGAGTTTTGTTCTTGTTTTTCATTGGAAATGATTATTTTAGCCTGTAAAAGCAAATTCATCAAACCGGCAGGTCCAACAGGTATTATACGTTCTTTCCATGCTTTATCGATAAAATTATTATCAACTTTACGCAATTTTTCTAGCGCAACTTCAGTCGGCAAGAACATGATTATGTTCACATTTTCTTTATCAGTCTGCGTTTCAAAAACTTCGCGGTAATTCCTCTCCACCAAATCTTTCAAATGCTGATTCATGCTTTTTTTGAGATTTTCTTTCAGATCTTTCTGCTGGCTACTTTCATCTTCGGCATCTCCAATTTCGATGAAAAATTTTGATGCTTTGCTGTCAATAACCATAACGCTATTTCCAGGTAAAAATACTACAGCATCAGGCTTAGAACCTTTACCGCTAGCTCCTTCAATCCAATATTGCATCTGGTAATCCTGACCTTCTATTAGGCCGGAATTTTTGAAAATATTTTCCAACGTAATTTCCGCCAGATTTCCTGCGCCACCAGGAGACAAAAGCGAGCGTTTTACTAAATCTACCGTGCTGTTGGCATTTTTCACATTTTCATTAAGTGTATTCATTGATTCAAAAACACTCTGGAATTTCTTCTGTAAATCCTCAGTTGTCTCTTTAACAATTTTCTCATTTTCTTTTTTTGCTGCCTCTGATTCACGTTTATGATCTTCCAAAAGCTTACTTGAAAGAGTAGTGCCTACTTGCAAGATAGATGCCTTCGCAGCTTCAAGATGTTGCTCTTTGGTTTTTTGCCAATTAGCCATTTCTTCTTCCATCATTTTTATGCGCTGCTTAACCAATTCAGCCTCACGCATTGAGCTATTCATATTTTCATTAGCCGCTTCTCTGGCTTTGAACGCTTGTTCTTTCTCTTCTTCGGCTCTGGCTAATAATTCTTTAAATGACGAAAATTTGGTTTCAGCTTCAACTTTTTTGGCAAGGATTTCGTCCTGCTCGGCTTCCATGTCAAATATGCGGTTATTTAGGCCTTCAATATCATGAATTAATTCTTCATTTTGTTTTTCGAGGGCTTCGGCTTTTTGTTTTTTTATTGTATATTTTGAATAAAGAAAGGCTGAAGCAGCGACCAATGAGGCAAAAACAGATGAGGTTATATACATTTCCATAACAAATCCTCTGGTAAAAATTCAATTATTTGATCAAATTACCTGAAGGGTTGGAAAAGTACAAGAACGTAAAATAGAAATCTTGGAAAAGCTTAGGTTGGTTGTAGTAACTAAATTATAAAATGCCTAATTTTTATGTATAGGCAGGTCAAATTTACATTCTTACAACTGAAGCTGGTCTCTTTTGAGGTTTTGTTTAGGCTTTGTTTTGTCTTTATCTTCCGGCATTGAAAAATTACATTCCTGAGTTTTTCCATTAAGCTTATCAACGCCTTTTTTAAGTTCTTTGAAATAAACCGCGTTATCCTTGCCTTTTTCCTCAGAAGGATGGTGTACCTTCTTTTTGTCGCTTTTAAGTCCACAAATATCCATAAACTCCTTAGCAGCTTCTTTGCTGCCAAATGCAAGGCCGGAATCCCCATTCTTCTGAGAGACGAAAGCTCCATTGTGTCCATTTCCTTTGGATTTTTCGATTGTAATAGAATGAGGAACACTAACTTTATTAACCCTTATATCAATATTTTGGTCTTTGAAGAATTGCTGTAATTTTTCGGAAGCGGCCTTTCCAGAATCATTTCTAGAAAAAGAAAAATGTAGCTCATTATTATCACCTTCCCTTGATACTGCTATTTCAGCGGGTTCTTTTCCTTTATGTGAATGGCCTTTTTTGTTTTTTTCCTGAAAACTTTTTTTGATTTCATTTAATTCTTTCAAAGAATCTTTATCTAATTTATCTAAGTCTACCTCTTTAAATCCTGGCTTATGTTTGTGTGCTGCTTTAGCTTCTTTCGCAGGAGCATCATTTTTAGCACTTGGTAAACGTGCAGAATCTTGCTCTTTTTCTTTTGGTTCAAACTGTTTTGATAGTTCTTTCACTCTTCCTTCTAGTTGCGCCCTTTCCGCTTGTAGATTAGGAATAGTTGTAGCTTGTGCCTTAAGACCATCTGCCAATCTTTTTCTAAGAATGTCTGATGCTCTATTATTTTGTTTCACAGCTGCCAGTAAATCGTCTCCTGCTTTTCCTGGCGCAGCAGCCCCACTTGCCTCATATGAATTAACATCTTGAATGTCTAGCTTAACATGGTTAAGTGCTTCCTTTGCCTGTGGCAAACTCATCTTTTCCATTTCTTTTTCTTTAACAGATTTATTTATGGCTTCTTGGGATTTTTCAAGTTTACATTGCTTCGCAAATTTTTCAAAAAGCTCAGGAGAAAATTCTAATGTTAGATTTTTTTTATTAAACACCATCTCTGGATAATTTGGATCTTTAAACGTTGGAGAAGCAATTATCTTATTTTCAGATTTATTATCCAATAAAATATTCATTACCTCTGCTGTAGCCCTTGTTCCACCAGAAGTTTGAGTGCTTAGGGAAGTAAAATCAGGCTCTTTTGCTAAAATACCATATTTAAGAACACCATCATCAAACCATTTTCCATATCTCCAATTGCCCAGCCCTAGGCGATTGAAATGCTCGGCAACAAGCTTACATTGATCTTTTTGTAAGGTACTTAGTGGCATAACAGATACCCTTTATAGCTATATTTATGCGTCTGATTGTAATACTATTGTGTTAACAAATGGTTAATAATTTATCCCAAAAGAGGGCTCAGATTCTATTAATATAGAAGTACAACCCATAGACTTGCGCAGTTTACTTTTTTCTCTATATATAAACATATAAGCTAATGTGCCAAAAAACTTAAGGAAATAAAATGAACACCGCAATTATAATCCTCGCTGCCGGCAAAGGCACAAGAATGAAATCACAAAAACCAAAGGTTTTGCATGAAGTTTGCGGCAAGTCTATGGTTTGCCACGTTATAGATACGGCAGCACATGTTAATCCAAAAAAAAATATAACAGTTATCGGCCCTAATATGGATGCCGTGCGCGAAGCTGTGAGCAATGATAGCGAAATTGTGGTTCAAGAAAATCAATTAGGCACGGCTGACGCTGTAAAGCCGGCATTGGAAAAATTACAAGATTTTAGCGGCAATATTATAATATTATATGCGGACACGCCTTTAATTGAAAAAAACACTTTGACTAAAATGTTGGAAAAATTGAAAGAATCCGATGTCGTGGTGCTAGGATTTATCCCCAAAGATGCGGCTGAATATGGCCGTTTGGTTGTAAATAATTCTGGCGAACTTGATCGCATTGTGGAATTTAAAGATGCTTCCGAAAATGAGCGTAAAATAAATCTATGTAATTCTGGCGTAATTGCTGCAAAATCTGATGTTTTATTGACTCAAATAAAAAATATTAAAAATAATAATTCAAAGGGTGAATTTTATTTAACTGATTTGATTGAACTTGCGCGTAAAGACAATAAAAAATGCTCCTATATAGAAGCGCGTGAAGATGAGGTTTTAGGCGTTAATAACCGAGTTCAACTAAGTGAAGTAGAAGGAATTTTGCAAAGACGTTTAAGGCAAGAGGCTATGCTAAACGGTGCAACATTAATTGATCCGGAAAGCGTTTATTTTTCGTATGATACTCAAATTGGAGAAGATGTTGTCATTCATCCAAATGTTAGCTTTGGCCCTGGAGTTGCGATACAAAACAATGTTGAGATCAAATCTTTCTGCCACATTGAAGGATCTAATATAGCTTCCGGCGTTGTAGTGGGTCCATTTGCCAGAATTCGTCCAGGCACAGATATTGATAATGACGCACGCATAGGAAATTTTGTTGAAATTAAAAAGTCTAAAATCGGCAAAGGCGCTAAAATAAACCACCTTACCTATATAGGTGACGCTGAAATCGGCGATAAAAGTAATATTGGCGCTGGCACAGTAACTTGTAATTATGATGGCTATAACAAGTATAAAACTATAATTGGCAAAGGCGTTTTTGTTGGTTCAAATTCGGCACTTATCGCACCTATTAAAATTGGTGATAGAGCATTTATAGGCGCTGGTAGCACAGTTACAAAACAAGTTGAAGCTGAATCTTTAGCAGTTGCCCGTAACCGCCAGATTAATAAAGAGAATTGGGCTAAGGCTTATAGAAAGAAGAATGAAGATGGCAAAAAATAGCGTCTGGCTTACAGAAATAAATGTAACTCTAGAAAGTTCTGATAGCTTCATGGAAGCGTTCGAGGATTTTGCTGACTCAATTTCTTGTTTTGAAGATGCATCGCCGGAAGATTGGTTATTGCAATTATATACTCAGAAAAAGCCTAATGCCGAAGAAATAGAAAGCAGGCTGTCTTCTATTTGCCAGGCACTAAATATCAACATACCTGAATATTCTTATGTTGAATTACCGGATACAGATTGGGTAGCTGAGTCACAGAAAAACTTTAAGCCTGTCGAAGCTGATAAATTTTTTATTCATCCTTCGTGGGACAGGCAAAGTAATACAAAAAATCTAATCGATATTGAAATAGATCCACAACAAGCCTTTGGAACTGGTGGGCATGAGACTACTAAAAACTGTCTGGTAGGACTTAGCCGCCTTTCACGCCAACATAATTTTAAAAATATTCTGGATGTTGGCTGTGGTTCTGGAATTCTTGCTATTGCAGCGGCAAAACTCTGGCCTGATGCAGAAGTTATTGGAGTTGATAATGATCTAATATGCGTTGAAACTTCGATAAAAAACGCTGAGATAAATAATGTTTCAGCAATTGTACAATTTTATGCTAGCGATGGCTATAAGACTGATGTCGTAAAAAATAACGCTCCGTATGATCTAATTGTTGCAAATATTTTGGCGGAGCCTCTTATTACGCTTGCTCCTGATGCAAAGAATAATATTGCAAAAGGTGGACATATAATTCTCTCCGGCCTGCTAGAAAAACAGGCAGATAACGTTCTAAAAGCTCATGAAAAACAAGGCTTTTCTCTGGTTGAAAAAATCAGCGATAATAACTGGGTGGTGTTTTTGCTTAAGGCTTAATTGACCCAGGCAAAATTTTCCCCTTCTGTTTTTTATTTAGTTTAAATAGGATATTTTTTCCTGTTTTACAGATACATATAAAACTCCAAATATTTATATCTCCTTATTTTTCAAGGCTAATACATAATTGGCATGATTCTCGCTTATATACATTCGAACACATAGATGTTTAAAAATATTAAGGCGATTATTATGCAAAGAAAAAAAGTACAGAATCAACTTCCTCCTTATAAGTCTGCGTTAGCAACTCTTGAAACTGCACGCATATTAAATGGTGAGGAATTTGTTGCCGGCCATATAAAATTTCAGAATGATAATCAACATCCTATGATCAAAAAAATTAAAACATTTTTGATTACTTTTGGCCTCACTTTATTAGTTTTAATGTGTTTGATTATGGCCAAAGATGCTAATGCTGCATCACGTATAAAAGATATTGTATATTTTGAAGGTGTAAGGGAAAACACTTTGCTAGGTTATGGCTTGGTTGTAGGCTTGAACGGAACTGGCGATAACTTGAAAAACGCGCCTTTTACAGAAAAAGGTCTTGCACAATTTTTATCTAAACTTGGTATAAATGCCAGCGGCACAAAGCTTAAAACCAAAAACGTAGCGGCAGTAACAGTGACTGCTAACTTACCTCCTTTCGCTCGTAGCGGTAGCAAATTCGATGTTGAAATTAGCACACTTGGTGATGCGAAAAGTATAGCCGGCGGAACACTTCTCGCCTCCCCTCTTTTGGGTGCTGATGGTAACGTTTATGCAGTTGCACAAGGTCCTATAACAATCAGCGAACTTGTTACCAGGGGTGAAACATCTAATGCAAAATCCAAAGGTGTTCCTACTGCGGGAGTTATACCAAACGGAGCGATGGTGGAGCGCGAAACAGAATTTGCTTTGAATACTTTAAAGGAATTAAAACTATCTCTGCGCAATCCTGATATTTCCACTGCTCGTCGTATTTCAGAAAATATCAATGAATCTTTAGGTGAAGATGCTTCGCAAGCTATTGACCCTGGCACTGTGAAGTTAAAGGTTCCTGATATTTATGGCGCAAACGTTATGGGATTGCTGTCTGATATTGAACAGATAATTGTTGAACCAGATCAAAAGGCTAAGATCGTTGTTGATGAAGCTTCTGGAACTATTGTTATGGGTGAAGAAGTGAAAATTCAGACTGTAGCCATTGCTCAAGGAAATCTAATGGTTTCTATAGGTAATAAGGATTCAGAAAAATCAGAACAATTTTCTTCTGACCTTGCCAATACTGATAAAACAGGCGAAGCAGTTAACAATAATAGCCAGTCTGGTAACGGTTTTGCTATCGTCAGCCAAGGTGCAAGTCTGCGTGATTTAGTGAGAGGATTAAATGCCCTTGGGGTTGGTACAAGAGATTTGGTTTCAATCTTACAATCCATAAAATTATCCGGCGCTTTAAATGCTGATATTGAGGTTAGATAATATAATGACCAGGCTTAGCAAAGTTACCTTTTTAATCGCCCTCCTCTCTTCCTGCAACGCTTTTGCTATGCCGGTTTTGAAGGATGAAGCTTCGGGTAAAATTGTGAAGACTGTTTATAAATTTGAAAAAAAGCCTGTTGAAGCCAGAAAATTAAGTATGGAGCAATATGGCAAAATGGCTTCAGCTGAAGATAGGAAAGAACAAATAAATAAAAAAGCCAAAGATCTAGAAGCAGTTTTTATTTCTAAGATGGTTGATCCTATGTTTCCTGAAGGAAAAGAAAGCGGCCTTTATGGCGGACATGAAGGCGCTGGTATTTACCGCGCTATGATGGTGCAGGAATATGGAAAGATTTTGGAAGCTAATAACGGTTTGGGTCTGGCGAATAATATTGCCAGCAACCTTAAATAAATAACAGGAGGTTTTTTATGACTAGTACGGCTCTATTAGAAGTGAACGGGAAAGACTTTGTCCAGGTTATCAAAAGGCTATCTGCTTTGTTACAGGAAGAAGTAGTTATGATGAAAGATATGAAGCTTGCACAGCTACATAAGCTGCATGACGAAAAAATCAGACTAACTTCAGTACTTGAGGAATATAAAGAAATTCTTTCTGCAAATCCAAGCTTGCTCAAAGAAATTCCAAATGATGTGCTTAGCCAAATGCGCTCAGAAACAAAGCAATTTGAAGCTGTGGTTGAAAATCAAGGTGTTCATTTGCGTAAAATTAAAGAAGTGCATCGAATAATAATGGAAGCCGTGAGAACGGTGATAGGAAATAAAATCGCAGCTTCTTCTAATTATACAAAAAAAGGTCAGGTTGATCTTGATAAAAAAAAAATGAAAAATATTCCGGCAGTGTCGATATATAAGACGGTTTAACATTAAAATGTAGTATTAATATGTCTCTGATTGCAGCTTTAAATTCATCCCTTACCAGTTTAGGCGTTGTTCAGGATTCAATCGCGGTTGCATCTAATAACGTAGCAAACGTAAATACAACAGGCTATATAAAACAAAATGTTAACCTTGGCCCTTTGGTTGCTGGTGGTATAGGGCAAGGTGTTGAAGTTCTAAACATATCAAACAATGTGGATGCACAGCTATTAAAAGCAATGCAAGTTCAGGCTTCTGACTTGGGTGC
>CAZOKN010000020.1:6129-34062 GCA_964580525.1 uncultured Rickettsiaceae bacterium | reverse complement strand
ATTGGTGTTCATCAATTCTTCGTAGTGTGCATAGCATTGGTCAGCATCTCCTTTTAGAATTTCTATAACTCTCTTGGTTTCTTCTGCGCTTAGTTTTTCATCGCTGCGACCCTGATGATTTTTAGAAGATTGTGCTGCTAAAACTTCTGGGCTTGGGATATAAAATTCTTTATCTAATACAGAGTAACGTGCTGAATATTCGTTAACATTTGCAGTGCGATGGCGAATCCATTGGCGCGCAATAAATATAGGCATTTTTAGGTGGAATTTAATTTCGCACATTTCAAATGGAGTTGTGTGCTTGTGGCGGAGTAGATAATTGATCAATCCAGCATCCTGATTCACCTGTTTTGTGCCGATTCCGTAGGACACACGAGCAGCCTGAACTACAGAAGTATCATTGCCCATATAGTCAACAACTCTGATAAAACCATGGTCTAAAACCGGAATTGCTTCATAGAGCACTTTTTCAAGTTCTGGTGCTATAACTCTGGCAGTTTGGTAGGTATTTTGGCGCTGAGCATCGACTTCAGCCTTTTGAAGGGCAGTTAATGACATAAACACTCCTGTCTGGGTTCTATTCTGATATAGCTTTGTTATATATAATATTGTTTCATAATAAAACAGGTATTTTAACTCAATCCTTCCCTTTTACGTCCCATTATGCTATAATAGGGGTGTCCTTTTGGACTATGGTAATAAATGATGGCTTAGAATAAGCGTTGCGGACCCGGGGGCGGTACCCGGCGTCTCCACCAATGCTTATAAGAACTTTAGAATATAAGAGCATTAGAATTTTAGAGATTTTCTATAATTCTAGTTTTCTAAAATTCTGAAATTCTTGTAATTATTGATGGGGACGAACTAGGATCGACGTGCGTAATAAAGAGGTTGTTTTTACTCGGTATGATATCACCGCAAAGAGTCAAAATAAGTAAATGCTAACGATAATTTCGTAGTAGCTAATGACAACTTTGCTCCTGTTGCAATTGCAGCAGCTGCATAACCAGTCATTGGTAGCGGTTTGGGGAGCACCGGGCAACAGAAGCTCCCTTTTTTCTTGCATGTTATATTTTTCCCATTAAGATTATCTACTCGTATCGTGCCGAATGTATCGGTGGGATTGTAAACTATTAAGTGGTATGTTTTTTTGCTATGAACATGGATGATGATGTAGATTTTATAGATTATGGCCATCTTATTGACGATGCCATGCACATAATTGTCAAAAAAGTTTTAGAAAGAGTAGCTAAGGAAGGATTGCCGGGTAAGCATCATTTCTTTATTTCTTTTGCCACAAAACATGCCGGAGTTAAAATATCCAAAGAGCTAAGAGGCAAGTATAGTGAAGAAATTACTATAGTTTTGCAGCATCAATTCGATGAATTGAAAGTTAATGATTCTGGTTTTAGCGTAGTTCTGAGTTTTGACAATGTTAAGGAAAGAATTGAGGTGCCGTTTGATGCTTTGGTTGCTTTTGCTGACCCTAGTGTTAAATTTGGTCTGCAGTTCAGACATTTAGACGAATTTGATGATATGGAAGACGAAAATTTGCCTGAAGTGAAAAAAAGCCCATCTGCCCTAGGGAAAAAAGGCAAAGCGGCTGCCAAGAAAGATACAAAGAAGAAAAAAGGTAAGAAAAAAGATACAGATAACGTCATAGACATTGACTCATTTAGAAAAAAATGAAATTAACTTTTTGAAATATCCCAAAAATGTGATACAATCTACTTGCAAGGTTTTGTTAAACAAGTAGGTTTCGAAGCAATTGACAGATGATACGCAACATGTAGGGAGCGATACTGGCAATATCGGGAATATAAACGCTGGAATGAAAGGATCACCAATTAATGGTGAAAAACCTTTACCAGCCGCAGGCTTTGCTTTTTCTCAAATCAATAATAAACCTCCTGAAAATCCTTCAGATAAAAAACCAGCTGCTGCAACGGATAAATCTGCCCCTGCTGAAAAGACTATACCTCTTGGCCAAAAATTACTGATGAAAGGATTGATATCCAAAGACCAGTTGGAAACAGCGTTGAAAGAGCAAAGAAGCCAAAAATCCAGCACTAAGAAAATGCTTGGTGCAGTCTTGATTGACATGGGATTCATCACTGAAAGTGCGCTTGGTGAAATTTTAACTGAATCTTCTGGTGTAAAAGTTTTTGATATTAAAAAATCAGTTCTTGATCCTAAGCTGATTAAAAAAGTTCCGAAAGAAGTTGCCGTGCGCTATAAGGCCGTTCCCGTTGCTTTAGAGGGCGATACTGTAAAAGTGGCAATCACTGATATTTATAACATCCTTGCAATCGACCAAATCCGCAAATATTTTCCTACCAATTTAAAAATAGTGCCGGTTTATGCTTCAGAATCAAACCTACTAGAAGTTATTGACCAATATTACGGCTATGAAACATCTATCGGTGGAATATTGAAAGAAATAGAAACCGGAATAAACGAAGATGCTGTTGTAAGCGGCGAGGGTGATGGCTATGTAAACCCTACTGTTCGTCTTGTTGATGCCATACTTGTTGATGCCATCAAGAAAAATGCTTCGGATATACACTTTGAACCGGAAGGCAATTTCGTGAGATTGCGCTATAGGCTTGATGGTAAGCTTGTGCAGATAAGAAGCTTCCATAAAGACTATTGGCCTGCTCTTGTTGTGCGTATAAAAATTATTTCAGGAATGAACATTGCTGAAACCCGTAACCCTCAGGACGGTAGAACAAGCTATTTCGTGCTTGGTCGTGATATTGACTTCCGTGTTGCAACACACCCTACTATTTTCGGCGAAAATATAGTGATGCGTATATTGGATAAACATAAATCCCTCGTGCCGTTAGAAAAATTAGGATTTACAGCTGAGAACGATCAGTTGATAAGAAGGTTACTGAAAAGGCCTGAAGGTATTGTGATTGTTACTGGTCCAACTGGTAGCGGTAAAACAACTACGCTTTATTCGATATTAAGTTTCATTAATTCGGTTGATATAAACGTTATGACATTGGAAAACCCGGTGGAATATCAATTGCCGATGTTGCGCCAGTCAGATATTCGTGATGATAAGGGTATGGATTTCGTAGGCGGTATTAAATCACTCTTACGACAAGACCCTGATGTTATATTCGTGGGTGAAGTGCGTGACGAAGCAACAGCCAACATGGCTATGCGTGCTGCCATGACAGGTCACAGAGTATTTACGACATTACACACCAACGATGCTGTTGGTGCCATACCGAGGTTGATAGATATAGGAATTCCACCACATTTATTGTCAGGTTCTTTGATTTGCGTTATGGCGCAAAGATTGCTCAGAAGATTATGCAGCAAATGTAAAGAAGAGCATGTTGCAACTCCAACCGAAGCAAGAATTTTAGGAATAGATCCAAGTAAAAATATAAAAATACATAGCCATAAAGGATGCGATGTTTGTTTTGGAACTGGCTATAAAGGCCGTGTAGCAACGCAAGAAATTTTTCCGGTAGATAAAGGACTTGATGAATTGATAGCAACTGGTGCTACCAGAAAAGCAATGATTGCTTATGCGCTTGAAAAAGGTTTCATACCTATGGTACAAGATGGTATAAGTAAAGTTCTGGCAGGCGTGACAGATTTGGATGAATTGATAAGGACGGTGGATTTGACGGATAGGTTATAATTTAATTTTTAAAAAAGGCGTATGTAATGCCGGTATATAGTTATAAAGCGTTAAATAGAAGTGGAAGAAAAATCACTGGCACGATGACAGCGGCCAATGAGGTTGACCTGCAGGAGCGGTTGGGTGTCATAGGTCTGGATGTCATCGATTGCAAAATCACTAAAGAAGGTAAAGGCAGTGTTTTTGGTTCTATTACCATGCAGGATCTTATTATATTCTGCATACATATAGAGCAGTTGGAGCGCGCCGGTGTTCCCATATTAGAATCAATAGCAGATATACGTGATACAGCTGAAACTCCCAAAATAAAAGGGATTATGGCTGAAATTTACGAAAGTATCAGAGGTGGTTCAATGTTTTCTGCGGCACTTGCAGAGCATCCAAAAGTTTTTAATAATGTATTTGTTTCGCTCGTGCAGGCTGGCGAAAAATCAGGTAATTTGCAGGAAGTTTTCCACCATCTTGCCCATCACTTGAAATGGGTAAATAGTATTCAAAGGAAAATTAAGAAAGCGATTTATTATCCAATGTTTTTGCTTATGCTTATGGGCGGCATCATAGCGCTGATGATGTTATTTGTTATTCCTAAACTTTCAGAATTTCTATTGGCACAAAATTTTGAATTACCTATTTATACCAAAGCTCTTATTGCTACATCACATTTCTTTAGTGATTATTGGTACCTTCTTTTGTTGACGCCAATTCTTCTTGGTTTTGGAACTAAATTTTTGGCAAAAACTTCGGAAGATTTTGCTTATGCGGTAGATAATTTCAAACTCCATATACCTTATATTGGTGGAACTATAAGAAAAATAGAATTAGCAAGGTTCTGTCACTTCTTTGCGATTATGTATCGCAGCGGTATTGGAATATTGGATTGCTTGGATGTAGCCAATAATGTGATAAAAAATAAGGTTATACGTGACAATGTTGGAGTTGTGAAAAGCAGTGTAGCAGAAGGTAATTCGCTTACAGAATCCTTGCGTGTTTCCAATCAGTTTCCAAATCTTATTATCAGAATGTTCAAAGTGGGTGAAGAAAGCGGTAATCTTGACACATGCTTGGAAAACGTAAATTTCTTTTATGATAGAGAAGTAGAAGATGCTGTAAGTAACATGGTGGGAGTTATCCAGCCGTTCCTAACTATCGTTATGGGTGGAATTATGATGTGGGTGTCGATAGCTGTGTTTGGTCCGTTATATAATAGCTTTAGTCATATGAAATTTTAGATTTAGGTATTTGAAATGGGTTTGCCTTTTTTAGTGAGTAAGAAATTTGTTCTTGTCATCGGGGATGACGGTGCGGTTCTTACGCTTGTTAATAAAGGTGTTGTTGAATCTAGGGTTTTTGCTGTTTCTCCTGCTCTTAGCGATAGGCGTGAATTGACGGCTTTGATCGCAAAAAACAAAAATGTTCCGATATATCTTATGCTGGATACTATGGAACAATCATATACAAAGCAGACTTTGCCTGCCGTTAGCTCACTTACTATAGGTAAATTGGTAAAGAAAAGGCTGGATAGAGATTTTGCGGCATCTGATATAAAAGGTGCAGTGTTGCTAGGCAGGGATACTGCCGGTCGTAGGGACTGGATATATCTTTTTGCATCAGCGCCTACAACCAATGTTATTTCTGATTGGATTTCTTATGTTTCTTCTCTCGAGAATAAATTTTCCGGAATTTACATGCTTCCTCTTGAGATGGAGAATTTTGTAGGCAAAATTAATAAATCTGCATTTAAAGATAAAAAAGATATCAAGTCATGGCAGTTTATAATAACCCACAATAAAACAGGCGGGTTTAGACAAGTTGTTATTCATAATGAAAAAGTTATATTTACCAGGTTGATAAGGCCAGGTAGAGATACATTGCCTGACTTAGTTGCTGGAGCCATAGAGCAAGAAACTCTTAACACTATAGATTATTTAAGGCGTTTATCATTTGGCGAAGAAGAGGAAATAAATATTATCGCGGTAGTTTCTAAAGAAATTAAAACCAGCCTCAGCAATACGAAAATCCGCGGAAAACCAATAATGCTATTTACACCTGCGGAAGTTGGTGGCGTTTTGGGCTTGAAAGACGCTGCTGGAAAAGATGATAAATTTGCGGATGTAGTTATTGCAGCAAATTTTGTCAGTAGTCCTCCAGTATTGAAGCTTGACGATCCAAAAATGCGTCAGGCAAATACTTTATTAATGGTTTATAATTTAGCATTTGCCTCTATTGCCATTGTAGTTCCTATTTTCACCATGTATAGCGGCTATATGGTTTTTAGTATTATGAGTTTAAATAGTGATATTAAAAAACTCGAAGATGATAAGGCTTCCATAGAGAAAAAATGGAAAGATGCTCAAAAAAGTGGCGAATATAGTATAGATGATTCCAATAAAATATCCGATGCTATTACACTACATCAGCAAATAAACCAAAATGTAACACCATTTGATTTGATACGCGATATAAGTATTGTGCATAACTCTTTTGCATTAACTAAATCATTATCATGGACTTATAACAATAAGCAGGCATCTGGAGCTGCAAGCACTCCGCCGCAACCTGGACAGCCAGCAATAGCAAACATAAATGCTGATTTTAATGTAGAATTTTATAATAAAGTGGGAAATCTCGAAGAATTATTTAAAACCTTTGATGCATTTACAACTTCAGTAAAAAATCAGTTGAAAGATTATACTGTTGAGGTTTCCAATTTGCCTGACACAGTTACTTTCGATAATAAAGAGAAAGTTATTGATGTTCAGATTAAAGTGGCAAGTAAAACAGGGGCTAATGCTTCTGCGCCTGCGCCAGCTGCTGCACCGCCGCCACCTACAGAAGCACCGTTATCTCCAGGCAATCTTTAATTTGGTATGAAATATGGAAATTAAAGAAATAAAGAAAAAACTGGTAATAAGATCATCTATATTAGTGTTTATAACTATAGTTGCGTCTGTGGTTTCTATTTATCTTAATGATTCTGAAAGAAAATCGAATGAAAAATTGAACTGGTTAAAAAATGACATCTCGTCTTTAAATAGTAAATTGGACGGTCTTAATAAGAAAACACTAGAGTTTTCAGCAGCTGTCAAAATATGGGAAAATTTCAGTGATGGTCAAAGGCTGTTGCAGGGACTCAGAATTAATGAAGCTAAGGATATTTTGGATGCATTTAAAGAGCCTTATAAGTTATCTGAAATGAAGGTTAGCTTTTCTAAGCCTCATGATGTTAAAGATGCGTACATAACAGATACTGTTGGCGTTGTAGCAAGTAATATTAATATAGATTTTAAGGCTCTTACAGATTATCACGCGCTTAATTTTCTTGCTGCTTTAACAGAAGAGTTTCCTGGTTACGTTCAAATAACGTCATTTTCTTTAATGAGATCTAAGGAAGTTTCAAAGGAAACATTGGAAAAAATTGCTAATGGCGATGTGCCTGGAATGGTAGAAGGCAAAGTATCGCTAGACTGGAAAGATTTGAAGTATAAAGGGCCTGTGGCTGTGAAAAAAGAAGAAGAGGGAGGAGTTGGCCAGTGATTAGGTTATTTTTAGCCATTTTTATCCTTCTGCATGTTGTTTGTGGCCAAGCTTTTGCTCAGAATGCCGGTGAAGAAGTTATAATGATGGATGATGATCAGGCAGATACTTCTCATGAGAATAAAAATACCATAAAACTGGATTTTAAAGAGCGATGGAAATATGGCTCTGTAATGTATAAAGAAAAAGTATTTGGCTGGGTTAATACAGCTCTGCAGGCTCATGATAAAAATACCTCATTGGAGATATTGCTTCCAAGTATATTTCCGGCGGATCATTCCAGTGGAACGTCTGTAGAAGATCAAATTCCGGTTAAAGAAACAACTGTGCAAGCTCCGGGCAAAGAACAGGCTATTGTGCCTGAAAAACCTGAAGAGATACCATCATTTTATTTGAAATCTATTCTGTATTTTGGTCCGCAGGATTGGACGGTATGGATTAACGATAAGAAGATAAAACAGGATGAAAGTCCTCCATTTTTGAACATTATTAAAATTGATGAAACTCAAGCTACTTTTCTTTGGAAAGATTCAAAAATTGACTTAAGATTTCCTGAATGGCGTGATTATATGATTCCTTTTGATGAGGAAAAGAAGTTCTTTTCTAACGGTCAAAATGTAGTAATTAGTTCGGAGACTGGTGATATTTCTTTTATATTAAAGACTAATCAGTCTTTTATACCTAATGAATTAAAAATTATAGAAGGTTCTATTAATAGCGGTGCAAAAGTATCGCCTGTGATACCTGCGATTAATTCTACGGCTACTCCAGGAACACCGGCAGCACCGGCTAATCCTATTCCTAATACGAAGTCTTTATTGGCAGGAGAAACTATTCCTGGTGCTACAGAACACATGGATCAATATATTAATCAGTTAAATTCCTTGAAAGCTATTATGGATAGTAGTAAATAAGTGTAAAGTGCTGGTATGAAGTGCAAGTAAAAATTGCTTTATGTCAGGCTATGCTTTCACTTAAAATTTGCGGTATTTTTATGGCAAGCGCCTCAGGAAAGAAAAATAAATTGCCCCTACCTTTAGTGGTTGATCATGTTTCCAAAAATTTCAAAGATAAAAAAGTTCTTAAAGATGTTTCTCTAACAATAAAAAAAGAAGAGATATACGGCCTTATAGGCGTTAATGGCGTTGGAAAAACTACGTTAATAAAGGTTATCTTGGATTTGCTTGATGCAGATAAAGGTGGGGTTACTTTCTTCGGGCATGATGCGAAAGACCCTAAAAGCAGGCAGAATATAGCTTATTTACCAGAAAAATTTTATCCATCACCGTTTCTTAAAGGTAGTGAGTTTTTGTCATTAGCTTTGTCTTATTATGGCAAAAAGCTTGATATAGACGAGGCAAGGGCAAAGGCGGAAGTTCTCGATTTAGATCCTAAAGTGCTTGATCATCTTGTGGGTAAATATTCTAAAGGTATGGGACAGAAATTAGGTTTGTTGTCGGTGTTTTTAACTGGTTCGCCATTATTGATATTAGATGAGCCTATGAGCGGTCTTGATCCTGGAGCAAGAATTAAGCTCAAGCAATTGCTGCGTGATTATAAAAAACAGGGCAATACTATCTTTTTCAGTTCGCATATATTGGCTGATATTGAGGAAATATGCGATAGAATGTCTGTTATGCATAACGGCGATCTTATATATGAAGGTGGCTCGGCAGCTTTCCTAAAGCAATATAAAGAAAAGAACCTTGAAAGAGCATTCTTGAAAGCGATAGAGGCTTAGAAATTATCTTTTGTTTCCTGATTTTTTATTAGGTCGATAGGGCTTAAGTCACTTTGATTAATTTTTAATTTAAGTGCAGATGGATTATCTGATTCTGCAATGGCTGTTTGTAGTGAAATTTCTTTTGTAGAATAAAGCTCAAACAAAGATTGATCGAAGGTACGCATGCCGCTATCACGGCTTCTTTCCATTGCTTCTTTTATTTCATTGATTTTATCATCGGCAATCAGAACTTTTATCAATCCTTGATTTAAGAGTATCTCGGTGGCAAGGGAATTGCTTTCTGATCTGTTGGGAATTAGTCTTTGCGAAATAACAGCAAGAAGGTTTTGGGAAAGGGTTTTTAAAACATACATTCTTGCTTCATCGGGAAATAAATTTACCATACGATCGACTGCCTGATAAGCATTTGTAGAGTGTAGCGTGGCTATGCATAAATGCCCTGTTTCGGAAAATCTTATGGCATGATCCATCGAGTCCCTATCACGTATCTCACCTATAGATATAACGTCTGCACGTTGGCGTAAGGCGTTGCGGAGAGCCGTACTAAATGAATCGGTATCGCTTCCAACTTCTCTTTGTGTTATGATGCATCCTGCATGTTCGTGAACGAACTCTATAGGATCTTCAATGGTAAGTATATGGCCAGTGCCATGTTTATTTCTGTGTGAAATCATTGCGGCCATTGAAGTTGATTTTCCTGATCCGCCCGGACTTGCAAGAATTATAAGTCCGCGTTTTTTCATGGCCATTTCGGAATATACCTTAGGCAATCCTAGTTCTTCTAAAGTTGGTATTTTTGTATTTATTCTACGAATTACCATGCCATTATATTGCTGTTGTTTGAAAAAATTAAATCGGAAGCGTGATTTATCTTCTCTGGCAATAGATAAATTAAGTTCTAATGTTGATTCAAACTCATTTCTCTCTTCTTTATTAAGAATTTTATCTAGCAATGTATTTATAGCCTGGGCACTGATAGAAGTGCTATTTATAGAAGATAACTTGCCATCTTTTCCTCTAATGCTCGGAGGACAGCCGACAGTGAGATACATATCGGATGCTTCATATTGCACCATAGCGTCAAGATATTGATTGAGGATGGAGTCTTGCAAGACTAAAATCCTCCATTTTTACGTTTTGTCTGGGAATCACTTTCTTCGCTTTCTGCCATGCTGGAGTTCAGTGTTGATATGGCTTCTTCTTTGCTTATTATGCCTTCTTCCATAAGAGCATAAACACTCTCGCGCATAACCTTCATGCCAATTTTACTGCTGACCTGCATTATTGAGTGTATTTGAGGTATTTTATTGTCGCGGATAAGATTGCGTACGGCAGAGTTGGCAATTAAAATTTCATGAACTGCCAAGCGGCCAGCGTTATCTGCGGTTTTTACTAATAGCTGAGTTACTATAGCTTCTATAGAGCTGGCAACCATTGTTCTGGCCATTGGTTTATCGCCTTCTGGAAATACGTCGATTATACGGTCTATAGTTTTTGAAGCTGAGCTGGTGTGCAATGTGGCGAGCACAAGGTGTCCAGTTTCTGCCGCTGTTAGAGCAAGTCTTATGGTGTCTAAGTCGCGCAACTCACCAACTAATATAACGTCTGGGTCTTCACGCATAGCGCTGCGGAGTGCTTTAGCAAAAGATTTTGTGCTGGAGCCGACTTCTCTTTGGTTTATAAGACAACTATTGGATTTATGCACAAATTCTACAGGATCTTCGATGGTTATTATATGTCTGTTTTGATATAAGTTCATGTAGTTTATCATGGAAGCCAGAGTTGTTGATTTACCGCTACCAGTTGGACCCGTAACTAATATTAAGCCTTTTGTTCTGTTGCAGATGTCTTCAACAATTTTAGGAAGAAGTAATTCTTCTAAAGTTTGAACTTTACTAGGAATGCTACGCAAAGTGGCGGCTGGGCCATTTATTGTGTGAAAGGCATTAACACGAAAACGTCCTTCTTTTGCCAAATGTACGGCAAAATCGACTTCATATTCTTGCTCATATTCCACACGATTTTTTTCACTCATCACTGAGTAAAGCATTGCGGTTATATCATCGGAAGTGAGGGCATTAACTCTTATGGGTAATATATCACCATTAATGCGCAGCATTGGTGCCTGACCAGTTGTCAGGTGTAAATCGGAAGCCTTGTTTTTTTTCGTAAAGGCTAATAGCTCATTTATGTCCATATGCACCAATTTGCTTAGGTATTAGAGTGTTAATTCTAATCTTAAAACATTAATAATTGGTAAATTTAGAGCTTAATTGGAGGTGCTGAGCTTCTGTTCTAAATAAGAAAGCCTATCCATGATTTTGTCAGGATCGCCAGGGATGATAGCGCCGCGGCGAACAGCTTCTAATATCTGGCTATAAAGACGGGCGGCCTGCTGTTCCTTACCCAGTTTATCCGAGGTAATAGCGAGGTTATATTTATATGTTACGTTTTCCGGAGAGAGTAGCACAGCTCTTCGCAAGTATCTTTCGGCTTTTTCCGGCTGGTTAAGCTTTAGGTAAATCATGGCAATTTGCGCGGATATCGGGCTGAATGAGCTGTTTAATCTTTCCAGTTTTTCAAGTTCTATAAGGGCGCTTTCCGGAGATTCTTCTGCCACTAAAACTAGGAAATTGTTAAGAACTTCCTTATTATTTGGGTCTTTTTCCAATATTTCGGTATAAATAGCACGTGCTTGGTCATACTGTGAATTTCTGTGATATGCTGTAGCAAGGCCAAATAGGGCATCTTTATTGTCAGGATTTTTATCTATAATGTCTTTATATATGCTTATTGCTGCGGCTATTTGCCCAGCTAGCAAGGCTCTATAAGCTGTATCAAGCTTATCTTTATTTTCAACTGCCTTGTCTTTTTTCGCTGTCTTTTTGACAGAAATATCCATGTTTTTTGTGCTTCTTATGATGCCATCTTTTTCATTTAATGGCTCACTATTATCGCTTTTATCAATTGTTAAAGATTCAGGCGGAAGTTTTTTGCCAACTTTTTCAGGGATTATGCTAGGTGTAACTTTATCTATCGTGCTTAAAGTCGAATCGGATAATTGCTTATTTTTAGGCAAATTCTGCATTTTTTTATCCAGGCTCGCTATGTATTCTTTGTCTTCAGGGCTGATAACTGGCTTGGCCTTTTTCTCTGCTTTTTTAGCAGTTTCAGGTTTAGCTTTTTCGGCAGCTGCCGGTTTTACTTCTTCAGTTTTTTCTGCGACTTTTTCAGCCACTACTGCAGGTTTTTCCTCTATTTTTGGTGCTACTGCTTCTGTTGCCGGTTTAGCTTCTGGGGTGCTTGCCGCAATTTCTGCTGGTTTAGGTGCTGCAGGTGCTACTTCAACAGGAGCAGGTGCTGTTATAACAGGTACTGCAGGAGCAACATCAGCTACAGGCTGGGCCGGTGTTGCCGGAGCAGGGGCAGCAGGAGCAGCGTTGTTAGCGGGTGCATTTGCGAATTCAGCCAAAGGATTATCTGCACTAATAGCTGTTGTTGGAGTAGTTGGTGCCGGCTGAGCAGGCGGTGTTGCGGCAGCTGTTTCGGTACTAGAAGGAGCTGGCTGCGGAGTTGCTACAGGTTCTGCAGCAGCAGGGGTGCCTGGAGCTGCAGTTGTTGAATCCAATGGAGCAGGGGCAACAGGTGCCGCCGCAGTTTTAGATTTATCATCCAATCCAAATAAGTCATCAGTTGAAGGAACTGCAGCATTGGCATTTGGTGCTGTTGCATTTGCAGTTTGCTGAGGTGCGGAAGGGGCTGCTGCATCGGCAGGCTTGTTTTCTGGGGTTTTTGTGGCGAGTTTTTTGTCTTCAAAATTCTTTATGAAATTTGTTAAATGGTTTTTTAATTCGCTGTATTTTGAATCAGCTACTGGCGTTGTAGTTGCGGGCGCATCTGCCACTGGTTGGCTGTCTGTGTCAGGCTGAACTGCGCCAGCTGCGGTGCCAGGCGCTGTTGTTTTGGTTTTATCAAAATCGCTTTCCAGTATGTCATCAGGGCCTGATTCTGTGCCGCCAACAATATCTTTTTTCTGCAAATCAGGTTGGAAAAGAGGTTGCTCTGCACTGGTAGGATCATTGGTTTTTGGGCCTACATCCTTGGTTTCAACATCGAATATATCAAAGCCTCCGGGACCAGTATTTTTTGGCGGAATAACATCTGCCGGTGGAGGTGTTTTATTGCTGGGAGCGGCGGCAGCAGTAGCAGGAGGAACGTCGGTATCTACATCCTCGGCTAAAGAGTGATTTGTGTTGAAAAACAAGGCAAGACTCGTTGCGGTTACTAGCAACAATAATAGATATTTGTACCTTGCCAAATATTCCATAATTCCCTTAGGGTATAAAAACCGGTTGATAAGTGCAAAACAGCATGTTAGCTACTTAAGCCAATTTGTAATAAAACACAACAGCTAGTCTACCATAAATTTACTATAACGAAAAATAAAATAATTGCTAAATTAAATCAGACTGTTAGCAAAATACGGTTAAGGAAATGGATTATTATAAAATATTGCGACCTTTTTTGTATGGCGTGTCCCCGGAAGTCGGCCATAATCTAGCTATTTTGGCACTTAAGATGGGTATGCTTCCTGCTGCCAAAGCTGTAGAAATACCTTCTTTAAAAAATAATGTTTTTGGCATCGATTTTGATGGTCCTGTTGGTTTAGCTGCCGGATTTGATAAAAATGCCGATGTTGTTGCCCCTTTGTTGCAACAGGGATTTGATTTTGTGGAAGTTGGTACTGTGACTCCAAAAGCACAGTATGGCAATGCAAAACCTAGGCTTTTTCGATTGCTGGAAGATGGCGCTGTAATAAATCGTTTTGGTTTTAATAATAAGGGTTATGAACATTTTTTAAATAACGTAAAAGACAAGAATTTTTCAGGAATTGTCGGCATCAATATTGGTAAGAATAAAATTACAGAAAAAGCTGTGGATGACTATTTATTTTTGCTTCGAAAGTTATACGGAAATAGCGATTATATAACAATTAATATATCTTCTCCTAATACACCTGGCCTTAGAAATCTTCAATCAAAGCAAGAGCTTGATGATCTATTGGGCGTCATTATGCCAGAGAGGGATAGGTTGGCTAAGAGTAATAAAAAAATACCTATTTTGGTGAAGATCTCTCCTGATACAGATAGCGTACAAAGAGAAGAGATTGCGGAAGTTGTTATTGTCCATAAAGTTGATGGTTTAATTGTTAGCAACACTACTTCTGTTGGGCGCGAGCCATTGAAAAGCAGATATGCACAAGAAGTTGGCGGGCTTAGTGGCCGGCCGCTTTTTGCCCCATCAACGGCCATGCTGGCTGATATGTATAGGCTGGTTGGTAAAGAAATTCCTATAGTTGGTGTAGGTGGAATATTTAGCGGGGATGATGCTTATAAGAAAATCAGGGCAGGAGCCGCGCTGATACAGGTTTATTCGGCCTTGGTTTACGAGGGATTTGGCCTGATTAATAATATAAAATATAGAATAGCAGAACTCTTAGAAAGAGATGGTTTTTCTAATATAAATGAGGCAATTGGAGCCGATTTTAGATAAAAGCCAAATTTTTCTTGACCTTGTAGCGTAATACGGCTATTAGTCTGCGTTCCCTTTTATGGGGTCTGATATATAATTTAGGTGATAAAAAGATGTCAAAACGTTGTGAATTAACAGGTATTGGTAGCCAAACAGGCCATACAGTGTCGCACTCTAATATAAAAACTAAACGCCGTTTTAATCCTAACTTGCGTAATGTTTCTTTGAAAAGCCAAGCTTTAGGCAGAGATTTTAGCTTGAAGATTTCGGCTGCTACTTTGCGTTCTATCGATCACAATGGTGGTTTGGATAATTTCCTAGTTACTGCTACAAGCAATAAGCTTACTGCTCTTGGTCAAAAAATCAGAAGAAAAATTAAGAAAGCTGTTGTAGCGTCTGCATCTGCTCCAAAGCCAAAAGCTGAAAAGCCTAAGAAAGCCAAAGTTGAAAGACCAAAAGCTGCTAAAAAAGCTGCCGTAGCTAAGAAAAAAGAAGCTGCTCCTAGCAAAAAGAAAGCTGCCGTTGCTGCTAAAAAATCAGCAACTAAGAAAAAAGCTCCTGTGAAGAAAGCTGCAAAGAAGAAAGATTAATTTTTTCGATAGTTAATACTTAAAAGGCCGCTTTAAGCGGCCTTTTTTTTATCAAACAATTTCGTTAATTCCTGGAACATAGTGTTGCCAAGTTCCTCCACGTCTTTAATAGTGACAGCGTTGGAATAGTATTTAGAAACATCGTGGCCAATTCCGATAGCAACCATCTCTATATCAGAGCGGGTTTCGATAGTGTGCGTTACGTGTTTTAAGTGGCTGTCTAGATATAGCGCGGAATTTGATGAAATTGTACTGTCATCGACTGGCGCTCCATCGGAAATAACCATAAGTATACGTCTTGATTGTTGTCGCATAGCCAGCCTGTTACAAGCCCATATCACTGCTTCGCCGTCAATATTTTCTTTTAAAATGCCTTCTTTTAGCATAACTCCTAAATTTGCACGAGCTTTGCGCCATGGAGTTTCGGCAGATTTGTAAATTATATGGCGTAAATCATTCAGACGGCCAGGACGTTCAGGGCTATTATTATGCAGCCATTCTTTGCGGGATTGTCCACCTTTCCACTCTACTGTTGTAAAGCCCAGTATTTCAACTTTAATGCCGAAATTTTCCAATGTACGAGCTAGTATTTCAGCACTGATAGCAGCAACTGTAATAGGACGACCACGCATAGATCCAGAATTATCTAGTAGCAAGGTGACAATAGTGTTCTTATTTTCTGCTTCTTTTTCCTGTTTATAATATTCAAGATAGCAAGGATTGGCGAGTAATATTGGAAGTTTTCTGCTGTCTATCAATCCTTCTTCGAGATTGTAAGACCAGGTACGATTTTGCTGTGAAAATAATTTACGTAAAAACAGATTTATATATTTTCGGTTAATATTTTTAACTTTTGTTAATTTTATATCTAATTGTTTGCGTAAGTTTATTATTTCTTCGTGATCGCAAAGCTCTTCGGCTCTTATTATTTGATCATATTTTGTTGTATACGTTTTATAATGATTAGCGGAATTATCTAAATTATTATGAGGATTAGGTTTATAACCAACTTCTTCAAAATTATCGCTTTTTTCTTTTTTCTTACTTTTTTCATCAGGCTCTATTGCATATTCTGCATCCATTTTTTTACGAGCGAGATTTTTTTCTGATTGTGTAGCAAGATTTTTTTCTTTTTCTTCATCATTATTTTTATCATTATTGTCACTCTGATTTTCTTTAGATTCTGGATTGTCAGATTTTTCTTCATTTTCTTTATAATCTAAATCAGCCATATTTATGGATTTTACCATATTCATCACAGCACGGGAAAATTCTTCCTGATCATAAATTTTGTTTTTTAAATCAGGAATAAATTTTCTTACCTTAGTTTCAAGTAATCCACCCCATTGAGCCATCAATTCTTCTATGCGTGCGTTATAATCGAGTTTTTTGTTTGTTAGAGATTCGCGCACAATTAGAGGCAAAATAGTTTCTATGGGTGGTGCCTCATTATCGCCATCAAGTAATATTTTAGGATCAGAAGTTATTTGATAGGAAGCTTTCGCTAGAATATTTTTTGCGGTTCCTTCTAATTGATTAGAGCCAATAATATCTGTACGAACTTCTTCACACGCTTCAAAAATGGTTTGAACTGTTTTTTGCTCGCTCTTGAATTTTTGCTGTATTTTTTCGCTATGATAACGCAGGCGAAAAGCCGAACTATCTATCATGCCCCGTATAATTTGTTTGTAGTTGCCTAGCGTACTTAGAGATTGTTCGGGGATAAAAAGATTTTTTCCCTGCAGGTTATGAACAGGATAATTTCCTTTAGTGTAGCTGATATTTAATTCTTTTTGTTCTGATAAAGTTTTCAGAACCGACAATTCGGCTTGCTCAAACGAACTTTTATCGTTTTTTTTATAACCCATCTTTTTTGTCTGTCCCCATCCATTCCAAAATTCTTATTCGGCTATTACCATAATTGCGATTTTCAAGTTCGACAAAACCTTCAGGTGGAAATATGTCTTCAGTTTTTCCTGTTTCAACAATTACAATGGCTCCTTCGGAAATCCATTTGCCTTTTATAAGGCTTTTTAAGGCTTGTGAAGCAAGGTCTTTATGATAAGGAGGATCTATAAAAACTAGATTGCACTGAAATCTTGCCGGTGGTGGAGAAGAAGAATCTGCTCTTATGAAAGTTGCTCTTTGTTCTTCGCCGATGCTTTTAAGATTTTCACGTGCAATGTTTAGGTGAGCCTGGTCTATATCAATTAGCACAACTCTTTCCGCTCCGCGTGATAGAGCTTCTATGGACAATGTGCCGCAGCCGCAGAAAAGATCAAGAACTTTACAGCCTTCTAAAAATGATTTATCGCCATCTAAAAAGCGGCCATGACTTAAAATATTAAATAGAGCTTCGCGAGCAACGCCCATGGTTGGGCGTAACTGTTTGCCGCTTACGGCTTCTATTTGTCTTCCTTTGTATTTTCCTGCAATGACGCGCATAGTGAACTCCGAGATCTTGTAACTAATTATATAACGCTAAAAATTATATGTCTTTAAAATTTATCTGTTCCTTTATGACTTTATAAGGTACTTCCCTTATCATTCCTGCATCTGAATTGCCAAGCTGGAAAGGGCCGTAAGCAACTCTTATAAGTCTGTTAACAGTTAACCCTGCATATTCAAGAAGCTTACGTACTTCACGATTTTTGCCTTCTTTTATAGAAATTTTTAGCCAAATATTAGTTTTTTCACTTTTTTCGATTTCAATTGTTGCAGGAGCATATTTTGTTCCCTCTATAGAAACGCCTTTTTCTACTTTGGCAATTTTTTCTTTATTTATTACTCCGTGTGCTCTTACACGATAAACTCTCGTCCAGCCTGTGCTCGGTAGTTCAAGGTGGCGTGCAAGTTCGCCGTTGTTAGTTAGTAGTAATAAGCCTTCAGTGTTAAAATCAAGACGTCCGATTGAGATAACTCGAGGCATATCTTTTGGTAACAGTGAAAATATAGTTTTGCGTTTTTGTGGATCGGAGGTTGTAGTTATTGTTCCTCGTGGTTTATTTAGCATCCAAAGTCTTGTCTTCGATTTTTCTGGCAAAGGAATGTTATCTACAAGAATTTTATTTTGAGAAGTAACATTTAGGGCAGGGCTTTTTATGATCTTTCCATCAACCTTTACACGCCCTTCTTCAATAAGTTTTTCGGCATCTCGCCTGGAGCAAATTCCTGAGCGTGCAATTAATTTTGCAATTCTTTCACCTTCATGTTTATCTTTCATATTAAATACGCTATTAGGGCTATAATGTTTTTTATGAGTTTTTAGTTTATATGGCAGGATTGTCAATCTTGAAGATTGCAAGACATCCATGTATAAATAGTTATAAATTTTTTTTAGGAGGAAAATATGGTAGATGTTGCAGATAGAGCTGTTGATGTTGCAAGCGTTGCTGGTAGTGTTGCACATGTTGATCTATCAGTTTGGGGATTAATTGGTCAGGCTGACATTGTAGTAAAAATTATTATGCTTGCATTGATTCTCTCTTCTATGTGGAGCTGGGCTATCATATTTGATAAATGGACATATTTTAAAGATATGCGTGATAAAATGTCTAAATTTGAAAAAACCTATAGATCAAGCCGCGTTCTTGGTGCGTTGTTTGAACGTATAAATAGAAAAAATCCTGGCAATCCTATGGCAGCTATGTTTGTTGTGGGTATGTCAGAATTGAAAAGCGAAGAAGGCGTTGATAGATACAGCATAAATAACATGCAATTTCTAAAAGAGAGAGTTTATAACTCTGTTCAGAGAGCAAAAAATGAGGCCATGGATAAAATGGAAAGTAATCTCATATTCTTGGCAACGATCGGTTCTGCAGGTCCTTTTATTGGTTTGTTTGGAACTGTATGGGGAATAGTAAATAGCTTTCAGGCTATTGCAGCTACAAAGAATACAACTCTTGCAGTTGTAGCGCCAGGTATTGCAGAAGCCTTGCTTGCAACGGCTATTGGTCTTTTTGCTGCAATTCCAGCAGTAGTATTTTATAATATGTTTAGTAACGAGATAAGGCGTTTATCTGGAAAGTTAGAAGATTATGCCAGCGAGCTTAGTTCTAATATCTCTAATTATACAGAATAGAGGAAAATATTATGGGTATAGTAGCTAATCAGCACAGCGGCAAAAGGCACAGGCATTATCATCCTATGGCGGAAATCAACGTTACGCCAATGGTGGACGTTATGCTTGTACTGTTAATTATATTCATGGTTACATCGCCTATGTTGGTGGCGGGTGTTACTGTTGATTTACCTGAAACATCTGCTTCGCCTGTTACTGGTCAAGAAGAGCCTTTGTCAATTACTGTTGATGCCAAGGGTAACGTTTATATTCAGGAAACTAAAATTGATATGGCTCATCTTATCGATAAGTTACAAGCAATTACTGGTGAGAAAAAAGATACCAGAATATTTGTACGTGGTGACAAAAAGATAGACTACGGAAAAGTTATGGAAGTGGTTGGTGCAATTAACGCTGCCGGGTTTACAAAAGTTGCTCTGCTTACGGAGATTTCCGGGGAGAAATAATATGCGTAATGGAGTTATATACTCTGGCATTCTGCATGCGGCTATTTTTTTCCTGATACTTTTCGGGCTACCTTCTCTTTTTCATAAGAAAATCGTCGAAGACCAAGTTGTTACTGTTGAAATTTTACCTATCTCGGAATTAACTAATGTTAAACCGAAAAAAGCTCAAAAACAAAAACTTGAAGAAAAGAAAGAAGTTTCATCACCAACTCCTCCAAAGCCGTCTTTGCCTGATCCTAGTAAAGCTAAGCTAGAAGAAAAGCCAAAACCTGTAGAAAATACTCCAAAGGTAAAAGAAGAAACTAAACCTGTTGTTAAAGAAGCAGAAAACAAACCTGTTAAAGTTGAAGAAAAGCCAAAGCCAAAAGAAGAAAAAAAAGAAGATAAGAAAAAGGAAGAGAAAAAAGCTGAGGATTCTTTTGCGGCAGTTTTAAAAAGCGTTGAAAAGCTGGACGCAAAACCGGAAGAGAAAAAAGAAGAAGAAAAAACTGAAGATTTTGGTGCTGTAGAAGATTTATTATCTAATGTGAAAGAGCAGCCAGAATATAAGCCTGGAATTCCTCTTTCTTTGAGTGAGAAGGATGCTATTAAGCAGCAAATAACGAAAAACTGGACTATTTTGTCAGGTATTAAAGATGCACAAAATATGGTAGTTACTTTGGTTATTAAATTGGCTATAGATGGTTCTGTTCAGGATGTTAGTATAAAAGATAAAGTGCGCTATGGAACTGACCAGGCTTTTAGAGCAATGGCGGATAGTGCGGTTAGAGCGGTGTACAAGAGCAGTCCTTTGCAGGGATTGCCTGCAGAGAAGTATGATGTTCAAGATGGTTGGAGAGAAATTGAGCTCAATTTCAATCCTAGCGAAATGATGTATTAGTTTTTAGAATAATTTTGGAGGCGTGATGAATAAAAAAATAAGCTTTTTAGCTCTGGGACTTTTGTTTGCTTTTACTAAGCCAGCATATTCGTTTGTGAGTATTGATATTACACGCGGTAATGTTGATCCGTTGCCAATTGCTTTGCCATATTTTTATGGTGATAACGATTCAGAAAAAGAATTAGGCGGTCAACTTGTTAAAGTTATTCAGTCTGATTTGGAACGTTCTGGTTTATTTAAATCTATAAACAGGCATTCTTTTATACAAGAAATTCAAGGAAAAAGTATTACTCCTGATTATCCTTCATGGCGTAGAATAAATGCTTCTGCTTTATTAACTGGTGGAGTTGGCCTTCCACAAGAGGGTAAAATCAGTGCTGAATTTAGGCTTTGGGATGTTTTTGCTGAGCAACAAATAGGTGGCAAGTCTTATGGTACAGATAGTAGAAACTGGAGACGAGTTGCGCATTTAATATCTGATGAAGTTTATAAAAGACTGACAGGAGAAGATGGCTATTTTGATACAAGAATAGTTTATATTTCTGAAACTGGATCGGCTCTAAAGCGTGTAAAAAGATTGGCTATAATGGATCAGGACGGAGAAAATCAAAGATTTTTGACTGACGGAAGCAGCCTGGTTTTAACGCCACGTTTTTCTCCTACTGCACAAAAAGTTATATACATGTCTTATACTGGTGGATCTCCTAGAGTATATATGTTGGATGTTGACACGAGAGAAGTTAGCTTGATCGGAGATTTTCCTGGTATGTCTTTTGCCCCGAGGTTTGCGCCTGATGGCAAGTCTGTGATAATGTCTGTTTCTGTTGATGGAAATAGTGAAATATTTAGTATGGATTTGGATACGAAACAAAAAAGAAGATTAACTAACGACAGTGCAATTGATACTTCACCATCATATTCACCTGACGGAAATCAGATAGTTTTCAATTCTGATAGAGGTGGAACACAGCAGATATATACAATGAATAGTGATGGTGGAAATATTAAAAGAATTAGTTTTGGAAGTGGTAAATATGGCACACCTGTTTGGTCACCTAGAGGAGATTTAATTGCCTTCACAAAAATAAGTGGTGGACAGTTTTATATTGGAGTTATGAGAACTGATGGCAGTGGTGAAAGGCTTCTAACTCAAAGCTTTCTTGATGAGGGGCCAACATGGTCACCTAATGGCAGAGTTATAATGTTTTCTAGACAGACTAAATCTGTTGGAGAAAGTGGTGGTAAATGGAAGCTATATTCTGTTGATTTGACAGGATATAACGAGCATCAAATTTCTACTCCAGAAGATGCGTCTGATCCTGCATGGTCGCCACTACTTTAAAAAAAATGCAATTTTTTTTAAATAAAACAAACTATTTATTTGACCAATAGAAATAAAGATTGTAAGTAGGGTGACAAGTTTTACACTTGGTAACGAGTGTGGTACGTTTGAACTTTTTAACTAAAATTAATAGGCGGGTGCAATGTTTTATAAGCTTATAGCTATAATTTCTTTAGCGGCCTTTTTGACTGCTTGTAGCACGACAAAAGGTGGTACTAATTCAGGTAGCTTCTCTGACGATCCTTCAGCGAAGTATGACTTGGAAAGCAAAAATCTTGAGCCGTTTGCTGTTATCAAAGGTAGCAAAGTAGGTGCGCGTGCGTATGATCGCGTATTCTTTGCTTATGATAGCTCTGTTTTGACTTCTGCTGGTCAGAAGACTCTTGACAAGCAAGCAAGCTGGTTGAAGAAGAACTCTAAAGTGACTGTTACAGTCGAAGGTCATTGCGACGAGCGTGGAACACGTGAGTACAACTTGGCTCTAGGCGACAGACGCGCTCATGCAGTTAAAGCTTACTTGGTAAGCTCTGGTGTTAAAGCTAGCAACGTTAAAGTTGTAAGCTATGGCAAAGAGCGTCCAGCTGTAGTAGGTTCTAACAATGGTGCTTGGGCTGAAAACCGTAGAGCTGTAACTGTTCCTAAGCAATAGTTATTTCTTCTATAGTTATATAGATGTTGATCCTGGTGGGCATTCCCACCAGGATTTTTATTTATGTGCTACTGTGTTTACATGCTCTCATTGTTCTCATTCTTATTTTATTGATATATTTCAATTTTTGTTTTAACTAGAAGAGTAGTATTTTCTTAACCCATATGTTTGTTTTTTTATGCGCTCATCATCATTATTAATATTAGCAGCTTTGTTGTTTAGTACTCCAGCATTTTCAGCGGATTCTAGCTCTGATGATATGTCTTACAAGAGAACTCAAGAGCGTCTTGAGAGACTTGAAAAAGATATAAATAATGTACAGGAATATGTTTATAAAGGTGGCAAAAAATCTAAAGATTCTGATGGTTTTAATGGTCCAAAGGGTGATGTTAAAGTTGCAGAAATTGAAGAGCAAATGCGTTCTATAAATGGTAAAATAGAAGAGTTGCAAAACAATATTGATACAATGTCAAAAAAATTTGATAAGATAGTTGCAGATGTTGATTTTCGTATCGCTGCTCTAGAAAAAGCTAATCAACAACTAGCCGCAGCAAATAAAGAAGCTTCGAGTAAAGAGCCTAAAGAAAATACTGAAGCTCAAGCTGAGTTAGCAAAAGCGTTGGAAGCTCCTGCTTCTAAAGCGGGCGTGGACAGAGGTGAAGAATCTGTGATGGTTAAAGATGTTTCTGATGCTAAAGAAGAGAAAAAAGCTGAAGAAAAAGTTGCTCCTGCAGAAAATGCTGATAAGGCAGCGCAACAAGAAAAAGTAGCTGAAGAGAAGCCTATAGAAGATAAGAAGGCGTCTAAAAAAGAAGAAATTACTAATCAATATGATAAAGCATTCCAATATTTGCGTCAGTCAAAATATACTGAAGCTGAAAAAGCGTGGAAAGAATTTATTGATAAAAATGGCGAGAGTGATCTGATAAGTAACGCATATTATTGGTTAGGTGAGACATATTACGTTAGAAGTAATTATGAGTTATCAGCAGTAAATTTTTTGAAGGGTTATCAAAAACTACCTAAAGGTAATAAGGCGCAAGACAACCTGTTTAAGTTGGCTAATTCTTTAGGTAAACTTAAGAAAGACAAAGAGGCTTGTACAACTTTTGATAAATTGTTGAAAGAGTTCCCTAACGTTGATAAGGAAATTAAGGGTAAAGTTAAAGAAGAAAAAACTCGTCTAAAATGTAAGGGAGCGTAGGTTCTCCTAGCTTTACATTTAAAAATTATGTCCGATGAATATAAAAAATTGTCATATGATTCTTATCGTGAGGATATGCGATCTTTTGGGCAGTTTGATGAAAATAGTTCCTTTGTAGTAGCTGTTTCAGGGGGAGCTGATAGTCTGGCTCTTACATTTCTTTTGGCTGATTGGTGTAAGAAAAATAATATAAAATTATCAGCTGTTACTGTAGATCATGGTTTGCGCCAAGGATCAGCAAAAGAGGCTGAGAGTGTTAATTCTCTTCTTAAAAAGAATAATATTAATCATATAATTCTGAGATGGATTGGCGATAAAAAGAGCTCCAATATTCAGGCTGAAGCAAGAGACGCGCGCTATAAATTAATCACTGATTTTTGCAAAGATAACAATGCAAAATTTTTATTCGTAGCACATAATAAGCAGGATCAAGCAGAAACAGTTTTGTTGCGTCTTATGCGCGGTAGCGGTGTTGACGGGCTAAGCGGAATAGCGGAAGATTCACAAATTAATGGTGTTCGTGTTATCAGGCCATTATTGTCTTATTCGAAAAATGAGATTAGAGCCTTTTTAAGGCAGGAAGGTCATGAATGGATCGAAGATCCTTCTAATGAAAACATAAAATATGCACGAGTTAATGTTCGGAAATTTATCGAGAGTGCAGAAGATTCGGATTTATTGATTGATAGATTAGCAGAAACTTCTCTAAATTTAAGAAGAAGTCGTGACTATATAGAGACTAAAATGTCGCAAGATTGTAAGGAAGTATTTTTTATCAAGTCTGAAGGATATTGTATTTTGGATTGGAAAAAATTTAATAGTTTACACGAAGAAGTTGCCTACAGATTACTTTCATCAATTGTTAAAATTGTTGGTGGGGAATATTACAAGCCGAGATTTGAGAAAATAAAAACCCTATATTACGCTATAAAAGATAATAATTTGGCGGGTGGAAATACTCTTGGTGGGTGTATAATATTTTCAGATAAGAACAAAGAACATATTGTTATTGCAAGAGAATTATCTTCCATAAGGTCTGATATAAAAATAGAACCAGGGCAGAAGGTTTTTTGGGATAACAGATTTAGTTGCGAGCTTGATGGGCAGATAAAAAATAGTTACACAATATCAAATCTTGGTCAAGAAGGTTTGAAACAAATAACAGACAGTGGTTTAGATATTAGTGAGATTTTTTACAGTAAAAAGATTATTTATAGCCTTCCGGCATTAAAAATACTTGAAAAAATTGTAGCTGTACCCCAAATAAACTATTACAATGATAGTGATTTGCAGGATGCAATATCCATTAAATTTGTTTATGAAGAAAATAGTTTTTTCAAATAGTTGAATTAATTTTCCCGATAGGGATTTTATAAGGGTTTTTTATGCGTTCTGGCAAAAGCTTTTTTATCTGGCTTGTTATAATGGTTTTCCTTGTTATGGCATATGATGTCATTAAGGGTTCCGGAACTATTGGACAGAGTGATAGCGTAGCGTTTTCTGATTTCCTAAATAATGTTGAGCAGGGCAGGGTGCGTGAGGTTAATATTAGAGGCGCAAATATCGATGGTAAATACGAAGATGGTGGTTCTTTCGTCACATATAATCCTGATTATCCCGGCTTAATAGATAGTTTAAAGCAAAAAAATGTTAGAATAACTGCTATGCCTGTTGATACTGCAATGAACTCGGTATTTGGCATCTTAATTTCCTGGTTCCCTATTTTGTTACTTATAGGCGTTTGGATATTCTTTATGAAACAAATGCAAGGTGGCGGAAAAGGTGGCGGAGCAATGGGTTTTGGTCGTTCACGCGCAAAGCTTATGGGTGATAAAGGTAAGAAGGTTACGTTTGCAGATGTTGCTGGTATCGAAGAGGCGAAAGAAGAGTTAACAGAAATAGTTGATTTCTTGAAGTCTCCAGAAAGATTTAGCACTCTTGGCGGAAAAATACCCAAAGGTTGTTTGCTTGTTGGTTCTCCTGGTACTGGTAAAACATTGTTAGCGAAAGCTATTGCAGGCGAGGCTGGAGTTCCATTCTTTTCCATTTCAGGTTCTGATTTCGTAGAGATGTTTGTCGGTGTGGGAGCAAGCCGTGTACGCGATTTGTTTGAACAAGGTAAAAAGCATGCACCATGCTTGATATTTATTGATGAAATTGACGCAGTGGGAAGGCATCGTGGTGCCGGTCTTGGTGGTGGTAATGATGAACGTGAGCAAACTCTTAACCAACTTCTTGTTGAGATGGATGGTTTTGAAGAGAATGAGGGTATAATAATATTAGCGGCGACAAATCGTCCTGATGTTCTTGATCCTGCATTGCTGCGTCCTGGTCGTTTTGACAGACAGATTGTTGTTCCTTTGCCTGATATTTTGGGACGTGAACAAATTTTGAGCGTTCATTTGAAAAAAGTTCCTGTTGCGCCTGATGTTGATTCGCTTGTTATTGCACGTGGAACACCAGGATTTACAGGTGCTGATTTAGCTAATTTAGTGAATGAAGCTGCCTTGCTTTCAGCAAGACGCAACAGAAAAGTTGTGACTATGCAGGAGCTTGAAGAAGCAAAAGATAAAGTTATGATGGGTGCTGAACGTAAAAGCATGGTTATTCGTGACGAAGAGAAGAGGCTTACAGCTTATCATGAAGCTGGCCACGCCGTTGTATCGTTGCATTGCCCGGCTTCTGATCCTATCCATAAAGCTACTATAATTCCACGTGGGCGTGCGCTTGGTATGGTTATGCGCTTACCGGAAAATGATAGATTATCCTTAACACGCGAGCGTGCGAAAGCTGATATGGCAGTTGCTATGGGTGGACGTGTGGCGGAAGAGTTGATTTTTGGCTATGACAAAGTTACGTCTGGTGCGTCCTCTGATATAAGAATGGCTACAAAAATGGCAAGAAGCATGGTGATGGAATGGGGCATGAGCGATAAAATTGGTCCGCTTTTCCATGCTAGCGATCAAGAGGAAGTGTTTTTGGGGCACTCAGTTGCAAGGCAGAAAAATGTTTCTGAAGAAACTGCTAATATTATTGATTCTGAGGTTAAGTCTCTAGTTGAAGAGGGATATACTCATGCCAAAGATATACTTAATAAACATAAAGATCAGTTGGAAATGATTGCTCAGGCTTTGTTAGAGCATGAAACTCTTTCAGGTGATGATATAAGAGATTTGATAGCCGGTAATAAAATCACCAAAAATAAAGATAAAAAACCTGGTGGTGGTATACCAAAAAAATCTTCTGTTCCTTTGAGCGATGTTGTTATTTCAGCGGAAGAAACTTCTGAAAAGAAAGCGCAGGAAAAAGAAGGCAAAAGAGCTGCTAAACCTGAAACTGATAAAGTTAAGCCTAAGAAAGGTAAGCCTGCTGCGGAAGGTGTCTAGTTGTTGGAGTGTTTAGGGCTCAAGCTATTTTCTAAACTCTTCTAATCCCTTAACTGCTAAAGAATCAGCGCGTTCGTTGCCATCATGTCCCGCATGACCTTTCACCCAGTGCCACTCTACGGTGTGGCGCTCAAGTTCTTTTTCCAACTCTTGCCATAAATCAGAATTTTTCACGGGTTTTTTATTTGCGGTTTTCCAGCCATTTTTTTTCCAGCTATGAATCCATTTTGTAATACCATCTTTGAGGTAAGAACTGTCTGTATATAATGCGATGTCACTGCTTTTTTTTAGTGCTTTAAGGGCTTGGATGGCAGCCATCATTTCCATACGATTGTTAGTAGTATCGCTTTCACTGCCGTAGATTTCTTTTTCATGCTTGCCATATTGTAATAAAGCTCCCCAACCTCCTGGGCCTGGGTTTCCTGAGCATGCGCCGTCTGTGTGGATTATGACCTTATTTGTTTTTTTTTCCATTTAAAATCCATATTCTCTATGCGATTTTATACCTCTGTGGAAACGTAATTTTTCCAGATATTCAATTGGATTTTTTTGGGTTACTAGCGCACCTTCGACACGATTAAACCAGTCATACAATCTTGTTAGCAAAAATCGCATGGCAGCTCCACTTGCAAGCACAGGGAGTGCGTCTAATTCTTCTTCAGAAATTTTTCGTACTTGATTATATGAGGAAATTAATATTTTTGCTTTGGTGAGGTTAAATTCGTTATTTTTCTCAAAACACCAGGCGTTCATGCAAATAGCAAGGTCGTACATAAGATAATCATTGCAGGCAAAATAAAAATCGATAATTCCGGCTAATTTGTCATTTTGGAAAAATACATTGTCAGGAAAAAGGTCAGCATGAATAACGCCGGAATATAAGG
>CAZOKN010000020.1:0-6119 GCA_964580525.1 uncultured Rickettsiaceae bacterium | reverse complement strand
AAGATGGCCAGCTAACTGATAAATATCCGAGTTCATTTTCTATCTCTGAAGATAGACCAGGCTTTAATTCATCAGCATTTGGCCTAACTGCCTTAAAAATTTCGCCCCAGTTTTTTAATGAAAAATCATTTTCTTTTTGCATAGAAAAATCACTGGCTGCTATATGCATCATGGCAAGGTTTTTGCCCAATTCTTCAAGATGAATATTTTTTATGGATTTGGTGCTGGAGCCATTTAAAAAGCTTACTATTGCGCAAGAGCGTCCATTTATTTCTGATAAGGTTTTTCCCATTTTATTTTCCATGGGAATAGGGCAGAGGATTTTTTTATTAGCCAGATGTTTCATTAAATTTAGATAGAAAGGTAGGTCTTTTGCAGATACGCGCTTTTCATAAATGGTTAATATATAACGGTCTTTTTCAGTTGTGAGTAAATAATTGGAATTTTCTATGCCTTCTGCGATATCTTTTAAACTTTCCGCTGTTCCTATATTGTAGGATTTCAGAAGATTCTCTAATTGAGAGGGAGAAATTTTTGTATATACAGCCATTATTTTTCTGCTAATTGTAAGCTATTACTAACTAGAACTAAATACATCCTGTAATTTAAATTAACAAGAGGAGTTTGTCGTGGATAAAAAAGCTTTGCCGCATGTGGCGCAGAAATTTTCTTATAAAATTGATGTTGAGGCAGGAAAGTCTTATTTTTGGTGTGCATGTGGACTTAGTAAAAATCAGCCTTTCTGTGATGGTTCTCACTCAGGTAGTGAATTTTCTCCAGTAGAGTATAAGGCTACTGAATCAAAAAGAGTTGGTTTTTGTGGATGCAAAATGACCAAAACCTCCCCACTTTGTGATGGGGCGCATAAAGCATTGTAATTTTTATGTTTATAAATTTATCCTGGGGATAATAAATTGTATGTTGTTGCGGTTTATTTTATTTTTATGTATTGTTCAGGATTAATTGTTTAATGTCATAATATTTATATCGAAGGTATTGGTTAGGATTCTTAGCATGAAAAAAATTTCTGTATTATTCGTTGTAGTTCTTGCTCTTTTTTCATTTTCAGCTGTTGCAGAAAAGAGGGACACTATAAAACTTTTGGATCTCTTTGGAGATGTATTTGATAAAGTTAAGCGTGATTATGTAGAAGAGGTTTCTGATAAGGATCTTGTGGAAGCTGCAATTAATGGCATGTTATCTTCTCTCGACCCTCATTCTAGCTATTTGAATGAAAAGGCTTTTGATGAAATGAGAATACAGACTAAGGGTGAATTTGGTGGCTTGGGTATTGAAGTTACAATGGAAAATGGCTTGGTAAAAGTTGTTTCTCCTATAGATGATACTCCAGCATTTCAGGCTGGTTTGAAACCTGGTGATTTTATAAGCAAGATTGATGGTGAAGCCGTTATGGGAACTACCCTTTCTGAGGCTGTAGAAAAAATGAGAGGTAAGCCGGGAACAAAAATAGAGCTTACCGTTTTAAGAGAGGGTGTTAATGACCCTATGATTTTCACTATGAAGAGAGCAATAATAAAAATACAATCTGTGAGAGCTAGAAGAGAGGGAGATGTTGTTTATGCACGCATAACTTCATTCTCAGAAAGAGCAGCAGATTCTTTGGAGAAAGAAGTTACTAATATCAAGAAAGAAATAGGAAAAGACTTTAAAGGTGTTGTTCTTGATTTGAGAAATAATCCTGGTGGATTGTTAGATCAAGCCATTGCGGTATCTGACCTATTCCTTGATCAAGGCGAAATAGTTTCAACAAAAGGCCGTGTTGCGGATAGCAATAAGAGGTTTGATGCTACTAAGGGTGATATCATTGATGGTGAGCCTATAGTTGTTATCGTAAATGGTGGTTCTGCCTCTGCATCAGAAATTGTTGCTGGAGCTTTGCAAGATCACAAAAGAGCTATTGTTGTTGGTACTAAATCTTTCGGTAAAGGCTCTGTTCAAACAGTTATACCTTTGTCTGAGAGTAAAGGGGCTATGAGGCTTACTACTTCTCGTTATTATACTCCCTCTGGTCGTTCTATACAGGCCGAAGGTATTAAACCTGATATCGTTGTTGAGCAGGCTAAAGTTGAGCCTATAAAAGCCTCTAGTAAGATGACTTCAGAAGCTAGTTTGAGAAAGCATTTGAAAGGTCCTGATGAGGTGGCTGCGAAGGATGATGCAAAAGCTGCTAATGACAATGGTAAGTCTTCTGAGAATGCTAAGTCTGATTCGTCTGCTGATGAAATTCCTACTTCAAGTGAAAAGGATTATCAGTTAGCCAGAGCTTTAGATTTGCTAAAAGGAATACATATTTTTGAAAACAAAAAAGCAGTTGCTAAGTAAATTAAGCTCGTAGAGAGATGAAAATTTTACTTCTTGTAAGGCAGTTCAAAATCGGCAGTACGAAATTATATGGTTTCGGAATGGTGCTTTTTGTGCTCTTATCAGTTTTGGCATATTTTTTCTTTTCATCAGCACAAAAGCAAAAAAATATTGAAAATGCTTTACTTTCGGGGCAACGCCTTGAAGTCTCTTTAGACAGCGGTACTGTGCAGGGGCAAGTATTAACTTCGGAACAGCCGATTCAGGATAATTCTGCTGAAGTTAAGGAGCAGCCAAGTGATGTTCCGAATCCAAATGCTGAGGTTCCAGCTGCTCCAGCTGAAGTGGCAACGACCGACACGCCTTCTGCTGTAGTTTCTCCTGAAGCCACGGTTACTAATGAAGCTCCTGCTGCTACTGAAACAACAGTTACTGAAGTAACTCCTGTTTCTGAACAGCCTGCTCCTGAACAAAACTCTGTTTCTAATTCACCTCCTGTAGCAGGAATTCCGGTTAAGGAAAATGTTCCTGAAGTTTCTTCTGATCCACAGCTTGCATGGTTGCAGACAGATTTTATAGGTCCAAGATTATCTGATGAAATGATTCGTGCTCTTACTGGTGTTGCTGAGGCAAAAAAGGGAGTTGATGTTAAAAAAGTTTCTATAAAGGATCTAAGTGAAAAGCCGGTTATTGTTATTATTATTAGGGGTCTTGGGCTTAGTTCATCCACAACAGAAGAAGCTTTGGATTTACCTAGCAGCATAACAATGGGCTTTTCTCCTTATTCACCTTCGTTGGAGCAGTGGGTAAAAAAAGCCAAGGATAAGGGATATGAATTTATCCTTAATGTTCCTATGGAAACCAAGGATTATAGGATGAATGATCCTGGGCCTTATGCTTTGGTTACCAGCGCTTCGAAAGATGATAATATTACAAGGCTGAAAATGTTGACCTCTTTAATTGGCGGATACAAGGCTGTATATTCTGGTACTGATGAGATTTTTACAAATTCTATAGGCAGTATAGAACCTATTTTGCAAAATCTTAAGGATCAAGGTCTTTATTTTGTATATGGTGGAGGATATTCAAATTTTTCTTTAGTTCAGGTGGCTGATAAGCTTGGTTATCCAATCTTAGTGACGGATGTTCTTTTGGATTCTGAAATATCACCTGAGGCAATAAATGCCAAACTTCAGCAGATAGAAGATATATCTACAAAGCGTGGATATGTTGTTGTTATGGCTAATCCATATCCTATAACGATAAGAATGCTGCAGATGTGGTTGCCGAAAGTTGAATCAAAAGGATTTAACGTTGCTCCTATATCAATCTTGCTGGGTAAAAATATTACTGATGAATCTGCAAATACGGGGAATTAGAAGTTGAGAGATATTGAAAATTTGCCTTACAGGCCTTGTGTTGGCGTTATGCTTCTAAATAAAGAAAATATGGTTTTTGTTGGACGGCGTATAGATGACAGAAGTGAAGCCTGGCAAATGCCGCAAGGCGGAATAGATGAGGGAGAAAACCCGCAGCAGGCCGTGATACGTGAACTTAAGGAAGAAATAGGAACAGATAAAGCCGAAATTTTGGCTGCTAGTAGCAGATCATATTGTTACGATTTACCAAAAAATCTTGTGCCAGTTTTATGGAATGGCAAATATAAAGGGCAGGAGCAGACATGGTTTGCTATGCGCTTTTTAGGAGTTGATAGCGATATTAATATTGCAACTTCTCATCCTGAATTTTGTGAATGGCGTTGGGTTAGTATCAAAGAATTGCCAGATATTATCGTTCCGTTCAAGAGAGATGTATACTCTGCTATAGTGAAAGAATTTAGCTATCTGGTCGAATAATGGGTTTTGGCCAAGATAAAAAAAACAAAAGAATATATGGGTTGCGCAATCTTTCTTTAGCGTTAGATGAGATAACCAAGCCTGTTTTTCAGAAAAAGGGTTTTACTGAAAACAAAATTATTACAGATTGGCATTTAATAGTTGGTGCCGAAATTGCCAGATTTTCTTTTCCAAAAAAAATCTATTTTCGTGGAGAAAATAGAGATGGGGGCGTATTGCATGTTGAAGTTTGGGACAGTGGGATTGCTAATGATATTATGTATATGGAGCCTATAATTGTTGAGAAAATAGCTAAATATTTTGGTTATAAATCTATAGATAAAATCAAAATTCTACAAAATCCTTCAGTATTAAAAAAAGAAGATTCTACTATTGCGGTGATTGATAAAGATATAATCAATCAGGCCGAAAAACATATGCATAACAAATTGGATGATATAGATGATCCTGAATTGAAAAAGGCTTTGGAATCATTGGGAAAAAGTGTGTTTATTGAAGAGCATAAATAAGATTAATATATTTGCAAATGTATCATTTATCGCCTATAAAGACAGCCTGGACGTATTTTTTATAAGGTTATAATATGAATAAGTTAAAAGGCTCTGTGAAGCCTGTTGTTCTGTGTATATTAGATGGTTGGGGTGAGCGTGAAGATGCTGCCGATAATGCCATAACAAGGGCAAATATACCTTTTTGGAATTCTTTGGTTAAAAATAATCCTATGTCACTTCTAAAAACATCAGGTCTGGCTGTTGGCCTTCCTGAAGGGCAAATGGGTAATTCCGAAGTTGGCCATATGAGCATAGGTGGTGGTAGGGTTATTATGCAAAGTCTACCAATGATAGATATGGCTATAGAAGATGGTAGTCTTGAAAAAAACGAAGAGATTGTAAATTCTATAAGCAAACTTAAAAAAACAGGTGGAGCGTGCCATATAATGGGTCTTATGTCTCCTGGTGGTGTGCATTCGCATCAACACCACATTGCAGCTTTGGCGAAGATTTTTGCCAAATCTGGTATTGAAGTTAAAGTGCATGCTTTTTTGGATGGGCGTGATGTGGCGCCTGCAAGTGCAGCTGAATATGTTGATGATTTTAATAAGGAAATTGAAGGCATAAAAGCTATTCAGTTAGCAACTTTAAGTGGTCGTTATTATGCCATGGATAGGGATAATAGATGGGAAAGGGTGCAAAAGGCATATGACTCTATGGTTTCTGGTGAGGGAGAAAAATTTAACTCTCCAGCTAAAGCAATAAAAGCTTCATATGATAAAAAAGTTTTTGATGAATTTTTTGTGCCATGTGTAATCGATGGCTATAATGGTATGAAGGATGGAGATGCTATCATCATGGCTAATTTCCGTTCTGATAGGGCTAGACAGATACTGATAGCCTTACTTGATCCTGAATTTAAAGGTTTTAGCAGAAGCAAGAGCCCTAAGCTTGTATCATCTTTTGGAATGGTAGAATATTCCCAAGACTTGAATAAATTTATTGGAGCAGTTTTCAAACCGCAAGAATTAAATAATATTTTAGGTCAGGTGATTGCAGATAATAGTCTGAAGCAGTTACGAATTTCTGAAACTGAAAAATATGCTCATGTGACCTTCTTTTTTAATGGTGGTCGGGAAGAAGAGTTTCCGGGCGAAAAAAGAATATTGGTACCATCGCCAAAGGTTGCTACATATGATTTAAAGCCTGAAATGTCAGCTTTTGAATTAACTGATAAATTAGTTAGTGCAGTGGAATCTGGTGAGTTTGATTTAGTGGTGGTAAACTATGCCAATACTGATATGGTCGGGCATACTGGCGATCAAAATGCTGCCGTGCAAGCTGTGGAAGCGGTTGATAAGTGCTTAGAGAAGCTTGTTAAGGCGGTGGATAAAGTTGGTGGTGCAGTTTTGATTACGGCTGATCACGGTAATTCTGAGCAGATGTTTGA
>CAZOKN010000019.1:16774-34137 GCA_964580525.1 uncultured Rickettsiaceae bacterium | reverse complement strand
GTTTTTTGCCCTCGATCAAAATATTAAATTAAGCAGTGATTATAAAGATGGCGATGCCATAAAAAAAGGCGATAAGATACTTTCCGGTAGCGGCAATGCGCGTGTGATTTTAGCAGGAGAAAGGGTGGCGTTGAATCTGCTGCGGCAAATGTGTGGTGTGGCCACTATGACGCGCCAGTTTGTTGATGCGGTTGGGGGCACAAAAGCTAAAATATTAGACACCAGAAAAACCATACCAGGTCTTAGAATAATTCAGAAATATGCGGTGACTGTTGGTGGTGGTTATAACCATCGCTTCTGCCTTGATGATGGCGTATTGATAAAAGATAATCATATCAGCGTTTGTGGTGGCATTACTGATGCTGTAAAGAAAGCTAAAAAGCAGGTGCCGGAGCTCACCAGAGTGGAAGTTGAGTGCGATACACTGGAGCAGGTGAGGGAAGCGTTAGAAGCTGGCGCGGATATTATATTGCTTGATAATATGGATGTTGCCACGTTGCTTGCGGCTGTGAAAATTGTGGGTGGCAAAGTGCCGCTGGAAGCTTCCGGCAATGTTAACCTTACAACAGTGCGCAAAATAGCTGAAACCGGTGTTGATTTCATATCTTCCGGCGCGCTTACAAACTCGCCTATGAGTGTTGATATTGGGTTGGATTTTGGGGTGTGAGAGAAGAGAATTTTAGTGGTTAGTATTAGCTAAAAGAATTACTAAATACTAACCACTTATAACTTGTTTTTAAAGCAGATCAAACAAACTTTCTTGAATCTTCAACAAGCCCGCATGAGCTGTTTTCAATTGATTTAAATCACTTTCAGAAAGTTTATTTACGATCACCGGTGCAGCTTGCACAACGCGCACATTTGAATTAACCGGAGGAACATCGCCAACTATTTCTTCCAAGGTGACTGTTTCTTCTGATTCAGTCTCCTCAGCAGCTATTTCATTGCCGAATAAATCTCTGCCAAACCAGTCGCTTTCAACATTAGGCTTTGGTTTAGAAACTTGTTTTGCTGCTGGTCTTGCTTGTTCTGCAGATGCAACTTTTGGAGAGTTATTATTGCTTCCTTCAGCTTTTTTCTTACCACCACCGGCAAGGAATTTTTGTACGCCGCGAATAGTATAACCTTCCCCGTATAATAAAATTTTTATCTGGGATAAAGTGTTGATATCTTCGGGACGATAGTATCTACGGCCACGTCTTTTCTGGGGTTTTATTTGGTGAAATTTGCTTTCCCAAAACCTCAGGACGTGCGTGGCTATATCAAGCTCCTCCGCTACTTCACCGATTGTTCTTAATGCCGTAGGGGACTTTTCTATAGCCATAAACTTACCTGTTATTTAACGTTGTTGATACTTTTCTTCAAAAGGTTAGAAACGTAGAAACTTACAACTTTCCTAGCTGTAATCGGAACTTCTTTTTTAGTTTTAGGATTGCGGCCAACACGTGCCTTTTTATCCCTAACTTTAAAAGTTCCGAATGAAGAAATTTTCACTTCTTCATTATTCTTCAATCCATTATTCATCTCATTTATCACTGAGTCAACTAAATCAGCACATTCAGCTTTAGAAAAACCTAATTTTCTATAAAGAGAATCTGTTAAGTAAGCGCGAGTAACTGTATCTTCCTGCATTTTTAAACCTTAGTTTTTATTGAACCAGGCAGAAACTAGCTTTTTCAGAACGTTACGTCAAGAAGTTTAGGGCTTAATAACTTAAGATTTTTAGTAATAATTATAGGTTTGGATTTAATTCTACCACTTAAGCAGGCAAGTGCCCCATGTTAGGCCTCCACCAAGGGCGGTAAGCGCTATAAGATCGCCAGGTTTGAACTGGTTATTTAGGTTGGCATAATCAAGAGCAAGTGGAATTGATGCTGCAGAAGTGTTAGCGTGATATTGCACTGTTGAAATAACTTTTTCACCGGGTACGGAAAGTTTTTTTGCCACCATATCCAGGATGCGGCTGTTGGCTTGATGTGGCACTAAGAAATTTATATCAGTAACAGAAAGCTCGGCGTCGCTAAGTGCGTTTTTTACACAGCTGCTCATTTTATCAACGGCATGTTTGAAAACTTCCTGGCCTTGCATGGCAACTTTGCCAGCCACGCCAGAAAAACCAACACCGCCATTTGTATTCAAAATATCCTGAAAATTACCATCAGAATATAAATTTGTAGAAATTATTCCTCGCCCGCTATTGCCATCTTGCGCTTGCAAAACGACTGCGCCGGCACCATCGCCAAACAGCACGCAAGTATTGCGATCCTGCCAATCCAAAATCGCAGACATTTTATCAGCGCCTATAACCAAAATATTTTTTGACTGATCGGTCTTTATAAAATTATTAGCAATCGACATGGCATAAATAAAGCCTGAACAAACAGCTTGCACATCAAATGCTGCTGCATTTTTTGCGTTAAGTAATGCCTGTACACTGACAGCAGTGGAAGGAAATGTTCTGTCCGGAGTTGTTGTTGCAACGATGATAAGGTCAATTTCTTGTGCTGAAATGCCGGCTTTTTTGAGAGCGGCTTCGGAAGCTTTTGCTGCCATGTTTGAAACCATTTCTCCCGCGGCGGCGATATGACGTTGTCTTATGCCTGTGCGTGTTGAAATCCACTCGTCGTTAGTGTCGACGATTTTTGCCAGATCATCGTTAGTCATGATTTTTTCCGGAAGATATGAGCCGGAACCAATAACTACAGATTTTTTCATGTTAGTCCTCGTAGTCAACCGGCTTGTCTGCCGCTAAAGCGAAGGATTCCTGGTGGACGGCTAATTCATCACTTATTTTTTTGTTTATATTATTCTCAGCAAGTTGAATCGCAATAGATATGGCATTGGAAAAACCAAGACCATCAGTGCCACCATGGCTTTTTACTGATATGCCGTTTAAGCCCAAAAACATTGCGCCATTATGCATGCGCGGATCGATGCTTTCGAATGTTTTTTTAATTGCACGATAAGCCAGCAAGCCACCAAGCATTGCCAGCGGAGAACTTTTGAAAGATTTTTTCATATAGCTAACGCACATTTTTGCTGTGCCTTCTGCAGTTTTAAGTGCAACGTTACCAGTAAATCCATCTGTTACTATGACATCTGCAGCACCTTCAGCTATATCGTCGCCTTCAACATAGCCACAGAAATTTATAGGATAGTCACCATCACGCAAATCCTCAGCAGCAAGTTTTACTACTTCCGAGCCTTTAGTTTCTTCTGCCCCTACATTTAACAATGCTACTCTTGGCGATTTTAGGCCTAGCACGACTTTTGCAAAAGCATCGCCCATGAGTGCAAACTGCACAAGATTATCTGAATTACAGTCAACATTGGCACCCAAATCAAGCAGGATGCAGCGACCTATTTTGTTAGGAAAAATTGAAGCAATTGCAGGTCTATCTATACCGGGTAAAGTACGTAGCATAAGCTTTGACATTGCCATTAAAGCGCCGGTATTGCCAGCGGAAACCACAGCTGCTGCCTGGCCTTCTTTTACTGCATTTATGGCAAGACGCATGCTTGAATTTGTACCTTTGCGCAGGGCAACAGAAGGTTTCTCATCAGCAGAGATGAAACTTTCTGTGTGAATTACTGTGCTGTTACTTTTTAGATTGGGTAATAAATCTAGGTGATAGGAAATTCTGTTTTTATCACCGAATAACAAAAACTTAGCGTGTGGGTAGCGGGTTAGAGCTTTGTCGGCACCTTCTAAAACTATGGAAGGGGCGTTGTCGCCCCCCATAGCATCAAGTGCTATAATAACCTGCTTACCTTGTGCCACCATAAATCCCACTTAGATAGCCAATACATGGCTGTTATAAGATTTTTTTAAAGACTAAAGAACTTCAGCTTCTGTCTCGTCGTTTTTCGCAGAATTATTCTGCTCAACGATAACCTGGCGGCCGTTATAAGTGCCGTCAGTTTTAGATATATGGTGAGGTAATTTATATTCACCAGTGATAGGGTCAACCACAACGTTAATAGCTTTTAAAGCGTGGTGTGAACGACGCATATTACGTCTGGACTTACTCGTCTTCTTTTTAGGAACTGCCATTTTAAATTTCCTTCAATTTACTTTTTGCGTAGAAATAAATTTTAATCTATTGTATATCCTACAAACCGAGCGGTTTATATAATACAAAATTTCCAGTAAATCCAGCTAAATTCGCAATATGTTGATAAATATAATGAAAAAAATGCAAAAAACACTAAAAATATCTATATTTTTCAGCGCATTACTTCTGGTTTTGCCTGGCTGTATAAAAACCACCAAGATGGTTGGCTATACCTTTGAAAACAAGGAAGTGAAGGATTTAAATCCCGGAACGACATCAAAAGATGACGTTTTTAAGATTTTAGGCTCACCTTCTGCTGTATCTATGTATGGAAACGAGACCTGGTACTATATTTCGGCCGAATATCAAAGCATTGCCTTCCTTGATCCCAAGGTTAAAAAGGCTAAAGTCATAGCTATAGAGTTTGGTAAAAACAATGTAATCGACACAGTTGATAACTATGATCAGGACGATTTTGCCAATATTGATGTTGTTAAAGACTATACCAAAACCGAAGGCCATGATGTCGGAATTTTGGGACAATTGTTGGGCAATGTCGGCCGCTTCAATTCAGAAGGCGGTGGCAAGAGAGATATAACCAAGCCTAAGGGACGTATATAGGGCTTTCCAAACTGCCGTAACCCATTAAAATTAATCATTATTTAAGCATTTTTTCGTAGAATAATTAATGCAGTAATTAAGCCTATGGTTTAGTGGGCGTTATGAAAAAACGAAGCTATGCAAAAATATCAATGCCAGCTCTATTGGCGATTGCCACGGGCATGGTGTTGCTTTGTATTTATTTCGCCAGAAATATCCCTATTTTGAAAATTTTTCTCGAATGCGAAATTGTAGTTTCCCTGGCAATTTTGGTCATTTTATACGTGGTTTTCCGATATATAAAATATTACAAAAATCACCAAATTGATGATTCTTTTGCGAGGCTTTTAGATTCTGTTGGTTATGCGGCAATTAAAATAGGGCGCAATGGAACTATCAAAGCTTTTAATAAAAAATCTGAAGCTTTATTTGGCTATAAAAAAAATAATATTTTGAATAAAAATATTAAAATCTTGTTTAAAAAAGATGATGTTAGTGTTTTTTCTTCCAAGGGAATTAAACATTGTTTACTTGAAGGACAAAGCAAAATACATATCAGTGCCCGCAAAAAAAATAGAGATATATTTCCGGTCGAAATTTCAATGAGCAAAATTGAGGAATTGGGTGCAACTCAATTTATGTTAATTTTCTACGATATGAGCCATAGCAAAGCCACCGAAGAAAGCCTGAATCAACACATCGCAGATTTACATCACATGATAGATAGGCAGATTTATGAATTGCGTCTGTTTAAAGGCAAGGCAGAAGTTGCCGATAATATAAAATCGGAATTTATTTCCAATATTTCGCATGAACTAAAAACACCAATGCATGCTATTTTAAGCTTTTCGAGAATGGGTATAGAGAGAATTGGCAGCATCAAACAAGAGAAGCTGCTGGAATATTTTTCTGATATTAGAAAAAGTGGCGAAAGATTATTAAGGTTGCTGAACGAGCTACTTGATATCTCCAAGCTGGAAGCCGGCCATGGAAAATTAAATTTGGCTCAAAATGATTTATGTGAAGTTTTGCAAGATGTTTTGGATGAGATGTCATCTTTATCGGAAGAAAAAAACTTAAAGATTGAAATAAACAAACCTGATTTTAATGCGAATTTGATTTTTGATCGGGAAAAAATAATTCAAGTGTTGGTTAATATTATTTCCAATGCCATAAAATTCACGCCACAAAATGGCCTGATCAAAATAGATTTTTCTGAATTTTGTCTTATTTCAAATTCCCTGTCTGAGCATGAGCTGGAGATGAATATCGGCATGAGTAAATATAGTATCGAAAGTGACTTATTATTTATTGCTCATTCCCCGCCAATAAAGGCGTTAGTTAGATTAGAAAAAAATATCCAGAACGGTATTTTCTACAAAAAAAATACCAAGCATTTTATAGGGCAGGGTAAAGAGATATTAGATGAGTTTGCTAATCAAGAGCAATATAAAGGCATTTCTTTTTATACTATAAAAAACAAAGATAAGACGCTGCGTATTAAAGGAATTAACCACAAAATAGCAGAAGAAAATAAACGTGATGCAGCCTTTGAAAAATGGCATAATAAACTTCATAAACAAGTGAAGGACATGCCAAAGGGCAAAATTTTACACGCAGTATATATTCCACAAAATTACGATAAAGACGGCATGCTATGCTCAATCTATCCAATTTATAGAGAGCATAAATTGCATGGCTTTATTGAGATAGAAACTCTGCTTAATAATAAAATGATGGCAAGGGTGGTGAGAAATTCCAGAGCTGCAATGATTTCCATTTTCAATGAAGGCTCGGTAGTTATGGAGAATGAATTGAATAATATTTTTGATAAGTTCATTCAAGGCAGCACAACAAAAACAGGCGCAGGTGGCAGTGGTTTGGGACTTTCTATATCAAAGGAAATTATAGCGCTGCACAGGGGAAAAATTTGGGCGGAAAGTGAAAAAACAACGGGTACAACTTTTAGATTTGTTATACCCGTTATTCCTGATTCTAATATTAGTCTTCTTTCTTAGCTCTAGAAGCTCTCTTACGTTCATTCGGATCAAGCAATTTTTTGCGCAACCTCAAATTCTTCGGAGTAACTTCAACCAACTCATCGTCAGCGATGTAAGATATCATATCTTCCAACGACATCGATTTAGGTGGTACAAGGCGGATAGCTTCATCAGCACCGGCAGCACGTATGTTAGTAAGCTGTTTACCTTTCAATACGTTGATTTCCAGGTCGCTATCACGGCTGTTTTCACCAACTATCATACCCGCATAAACTTTTTCCTGCGGCTTAATGAACATTGTGCCTCTGTCTTGCAAGTTGAAGATTGCATAAGCAACTGCTTCACCTTTGTCAGTAGATATCAATGTGCCATTACGACGGCCAGCAACAGCACCTTTATAAGGCTGGTGGCTGTGATATAGACGGTTCATAACACCGGTTCCGCGAGTATCAGTCAAGAATTCGCTTTGATAACCGATCAAACCGCGCGATGGTGCCAAGAATATAATACGAGTTTTGCCGCCGCCAGATGGACGCATATCGGCCATTTCACCTTTACGCAGGCAAACTTTTTCTACAACAACGCCGCTATATTCATCGTCAACGTCAACAACAACTTCTTCAATTGGCTCAAGTCTTTCGCCAGTTGCAGGGTCTGTTCTGTAAAGAACTTTTGGACGTGCAACAGAAAGCTCGAAACCTTCACGACGCATTGTTTCAATCAAAACACCAAGCTGCAATTCGCCACGACCACCAACTTCATAAGCCTCACCGCCACCGCTTTCAGTAACTGTGATTGCAACGTTAGTTTCTGCTTCTGCAAACAAGCGGTCACGTATCATACGTGAAGTAACTTTCGTACCTTCCTGACCAGCAAAAGGCGAGTCATTAACGCTTATAGTGATAGACATTGTAGGAGGATCGATAGGAGTTGCTTTAATAGGCTCAGCAACTTTTGGATCGCAGATAGTGTCGGCAACGGAAGCTTTTTCCATTCCGGCAATAGAGATGATATCCCCAGCTACTGCTTCGTTAGTTGGAACGCGTTTTACGCCCATGAATGATTGCAATTTTGTAAGCCTGCCGAGTTCAACAACATTTCCTGAAAGGTCGACAGCTTTAACCGGCATGTTGATTGTAGCTTTACCGCTGCAAATACGGCCTGTAAGTACACGACCAAGGAACGGATCAGCTTCCAAAAGCGTAACCAACATTGAAAACGGTGCATCCATATCAACTTTCGGCTTTTCAACGTGCTTTATAACTACGTCAAGCAAAGGCATCAAATTTTCTCTTGGGTCTGTTAATTCTAGTGCACACCAACCAGCACGACCAGAAGCGTAAAGAATAGGGAAATCAAGCTGTTCTTCAGTAGCATCAAGAGCTACGAATAGGTCGAACACTTCGTTCACAACTTCGTCCGGGCGACCATCTGGTCTATCAACTTTATTGATAAGAACGATGGGTCTTAATTTTTGTTTTAATGCTTTTGACAATACGAATTTTGTCTGAGGCATAGGGCCTTCAGCAGCATCAACCAACAAGATAACACCGTCAGCCATCGACAAAACGCGCTCTACTTCTCCACCGAAGTCGGCGTGGCCTGGAGTGTCTATAATGTTAATGCGTACATTGTTCCAATCAACTGATGTACATTTTGCAAGAATGGTAATTCCTCTTTCTTTTTCCAGGTCATTACTATCCATAACTCGTTCTACAACGGCCTGGTTTTCGCGGAACGTCCCTGTCTGCTTCAGAAGGGAGTCAATTAGCGTTGTTTTTCCATGGTCAACGTGGGCAATAATTGCAATATTACGTATTTCTTTCATAAAGTCCTGTATTTTTGGCATTTTTATAAGGAAGCACGGCTTATAAACTCTTTGGATGAAAATTGCAACAACAATATAGCATTTTCTTCATTCAGTTTATGGGGTGATGATTTTTGATAGAATAACTGTTGGAAAACCCAATAACATTCTAAGCAAGAAGGGTCTCGCACAATAAAGCAACGAGACCCTTCTATCTGAAATATTTAGGATGGTTTATATTCTACCAAGCCGCAACTTCGAATCTAACACCAATCATCCAAGAATCATCAAGATCCGGGTTTGTTCCAGGATTGATAGTATATTGAATGTCCGGTTGGATGCGCAACCAAGGTAGAAGGTTGTCGCTGTATGTAAGCTCGAAGCCTGTTTCCATATTATCAGCTGGAGTACCGCCTGCAGATTGCGAAGTCATGTACTTATCTGAATTATGTGCACCAGTAACTGCAAAACCTAACTGGCTGTTATCTCTGCCAGGAACAATTTTATCTACAGTAACACCAGTTGCCCAAGAATAGTCAGTTTGATTAAGGTCTTGATCAGCCATACCAAATCTCACAAATGCTGTAGTTTTTGGGCAGATTTCTTTTTCTGACATTACATAGAAACCATTATTTCTGCTTTTAACCGGATTACCACTTGCATCAACTTCCGTTAAATCGTCAGAACGTTCGCTATATTCCCAAGCGCCAACTGCAAAACGGGCAAAGTCAAAAGTGTGGCTAGCTTCAGCAATACCAAGAACGCCATCACGATCATTGAATTGAACATGTGTTCCTTGAGGATTATGAGGATCGCCAGCAACGCCATCTAACACTGCAACTTGTACGTAAGTTTTTTCATCAGGCTGCCATTTAAATCTGCCACCAAAAGATGTTGTTGGGAAAATTGAAGGGCCATTAACACCAGTTTGTGCAATTTCTGTTCCTATGCCGAATGTAGAATTTATGAATAAACCACTTGAGTCAGTAACATAAAATTCAGAATTAAGATCGTATAAACCTGTACGCAATGAAAACTGATCGTCCATGAAATTTTGCTCTATCCAAGCTTCATAAAGCTTTGCAGTTCTAGCTGAAACTTCTATGTTATCAACGCCTTGCACAGTGCCTGCAGCATCATTTGGTCTGCCGCCATTATTGTTGATAGCATAAAGGAATATTTTAGAACCTTTAACGTTATATAATTTTTCACCATCGAAAGTGACTTTTAAATCAGTGTTATCTAAAAACTCACCGCGTCTTTTAACGCCGCCTGCAACGTTGCTCATAAAATCAGCTTTATAATCAAGAGTAGCAGCAATACCCATATTGGCTAGAGCTTCTTTTGTGCCATTGAAAGATTGTGTCATGGCAGAATCATTATAAGCCTTTTCTTCTTCTGCTGCGTAAGCGAAAGAACCGGCAGAAACAGCCAGGCAATTTGCAAAAATGAGGGTAACTAATTCTTTTTTCATAATATATCCTGAGTTGAGTTTTTAATTTAACTACAATTTAAAGTATTATAGTACATTGAAATAATGATAGGGAAGATGTAAACGATATTTATTTTAAATGCAAGTGAGAATCATTATTATTTATTTTTTATTTTCAATTACTAAAATCATTCCGGATAAAAAAATAATTTCTTTTCGGTTTTACAAGTTCAATTAAAAATTTCTCCAAAAATATTTCCATAATTAAATCCAAGATTGCAATTTTATATCTTAATATTTTAAGGATAATTTAATATTGGTGGCTTTAGTGACATCATATGCGATACATGTTTGGATGATTTTTTATTCTTCTGGGGCTTTTTATATTTATTAAAGGGGCGTTAACGATTTGTTAACTATTTGGGTTTAGTAATCCAAGTTGATAGCATTTCTACTTATCAATGAAGTTTCTAATTGAGAAGTTTAAGAGCTTAAGACTACTTGTTGAATTTTAATTTTTTTAGAGGTGAAGAATGTCACAGGTCGATCAAATCAAAGTTGGGGAATATGTTGAACGCGAAGAAAGCGTTATTGCTGCGAAGCTTTTTAAGTTACGCACAAAGTTGAACCTTGAGCGTTCTGATGTTGCTGGACTTTCTGGAATTGATGAGAAGCAGCTTTTCAGATATGAAAATGCTATAGAAGCAATAGCAGCTAGTGACTTATTTTTGTTAGCCAATATTCTTGGTGTGAGCATGAGTTATTTTTATGAGGAAGAAATGCAGATCTGTGGATCTAATATTCCTGCAATAAGCGATTCTAAATATCCTGCTTTACTTAACTAAAGCATTATAGATTTTATTTTTCTCCCGCGCGTACGTATGTGTATGTACGCGCGGCTTAGAGTTCTTATCTTAAGTAAGGGAAGTAAGATTTTTTTTATTTTGTTTATTTTTTATGGGGGTTATGACAATCCTTATAAATCAATAACTTATTTTGAAAGTTTTTAAAAGCATTCCACAAATCTTTAAATAGTTTTTTCTCCGCAATAACGAAATATTTTTCTTCATAATTTTTAGATGCCAGCGCAAAAAATATTTTTGCTCATATAAATTTTTTTCTCCTCATCAATTTGAAATATAAAGATTTTTTCTGCTGAAACTTTTTTTTGGCCACCACTTGCATAGCGAATGTTAAGTGTTGTATACTGTTAAAATTTAATGATGGAAAAAAACGCATGATAAAGAAAATTATTTTATGTTTAGTTGTAGCGTTTTCTCTCGCATTGCCCGTGCAGTCACACGCAGGATTATTTGGTCTTTTTACTACTGCTGAACATAATCTACTTATCGAAGCAACAGAACTTGGCAACACATCTTACGTAAAAACTCTTATTGCTAATGGATATCCTGTTAACAGTGTTGATAGCAGTGGTGCTTCTGCACTTACAAAAGCTGCTTATATGGATAATGAAGAAATCGCTAAAATTCTAATTGATGCAGGTGCAGATATAAATCAAGTCGACAGATATGGTCGCACACCATTGCACTGGGCAGCTAGAAATAACAGTACAAAAACAGCAAAACTTCTTGTAAAACGCGGCGCCAGAACTGACATAAAAGATCGTTATAATCTTACTGCGTTTGAAGATGCAATAAAATTGGGCAATGTGAATGTTGCGAGCGTGATCGATCCGGGCGGATTAAAGGCAGTTGAAACAGAGGCTGTGTTCCCTGTTGTTGTTGCAGCTGGTGCAGGAGCGGGCGGATTTTCTACAACAACTGTTGTTGCTGCAACAGGAGTTGCGGCAGCTGGTGCCGGCGTTGCCGTTGCTGCAGGCGGCGGTGGTGGCGGAGGAGGTGGAAGCTCCAGCAGCGGTAGCGGTGGTAGTGGTGGCAGCGGCGGCAATAATGGCGGCGGTAATACGGGTGGAAATAATGGTGGTAATAACGGCGGAGGCGGTGGCACACCTCCAGATCCCTCAGTAGTTGAATATAATAATCAATCAGGCCTTGCACAAATTAATGCATCTGTTGCATATGCACGTGGATATACTGGCAGCGGGATAGTTGTTGCTGTTGTAGATACTGGTGTGGATTTGAACCATTCTGATTTAAAAACAAATATTTTAAATAACGGCAAAGATTTTGTTAACAATGATAATTCTGCGGATAGCGATTGCGGTGCTGTACTAAATTCTTCTAACTCCGGCTGCTGGCATGGCACGCACGTTGCAGGAATTATTGCCGCTGTAAAAAATAATTCAGGCATGCATGGTGTTGCTTATAATGCAAAGATATTACCTGTGAGAGCTCTTGATGCAACGGGTAGCGGCACATCAGCAAATCTAGCGGCAGGCATTGACTATGCTGTTTCTAATGGCGCAAAAGTTATTAATTTGAGTATTGGTGGTTCTGATATAAGTGGAGTTGACCCATTCCCGGATATCACTTCTTCAATTGCAAATGCGATGAATAATAATGTTTTGGTTTTTGCAGCGGCAGGCAATGATGGCGATGCAAATCCTGTTTGGCCGGCAAGAAACGCAACAACACTTAACAACAGCATTAGCACCGGAGGTGTTGTGGCTGTTGCATCTGTGGGTGCAGATAATGTGATTTCAAGTTTTAGTAATCGTTGTGGCGATTCAAAAAACTGGTGTTTAGTTGCGCCGGGAGAAGATATTACATCAACAGTGCCAACAAGCCTTATTGGTTTTAATGGTTATGGAGTAACTAGCGGCACATCAATGGCAACGCCACATGCTTCAGGAGCGGCGGCAATTTTGCTTTCAGAATTTCCAACATTAACACCAAGACAAGTTACCGAAATTTTATTAACAACTGCAACTGATTTGGGTGCTACGGGCGTTGATGATGTTTATGGTTATGGCTTGATTAATCTTAGCAAAGCAACGCAGCCAATTGGCCCTGCTTCTATTCCGCTTTCCAATAGTGTTTCGGGAAATTCAATTCTGCTGAATAATTCTAATATCAGCATGAGCTCTGCTTTTGGTGATTCATTAAGAAATTCCGGCGTGTCTTTTCAAATTTTAGATAGTTACCAAAGATCATATCAAGTTGGCCTTGCAAGCGTAGCGCAAACTCAAGGCAGCTTCGCAGGCATGGAAAATTTATTTGAGTCTATGGGGCAAAATTTTGCTGATCAAAAAATCCAAGTAGCTGAAAATATAAGTCTTGGCATGTCGAGCGTTACAACAACTAAAGCCGTTAATCCTGAGGACGACGATACTACGCAAACTTATTTGTCATTAGTTACAGATTTGGGCGATGCTAAAATGGCATTGAATTATAATATTCCTGCTGATCTTTCTTTCAATGGTGACGCGAATTTTACTGGTAACTTAATTCCTTCCAATCCATTTTTAAATTTTATTAATGATGGCATGAGCTATGTCACCAATTTAAAAACTGGTGAAAAAACTTCGTTCCAGATAGGTAGTTTTATTGGACAGGAACAAGCAACAGGTGGCCAGGTTAGTGGTTATGCCAGCAAGCTTTCTTATGATTCAAAAAATATCAGCCTGAATTTGCAAACAGGTTTTATCAATGAAGAAAATACATTGCTCGGCAGCCAGACTGACGGGGCATTTGCCATTTCCAGCAACACACCAACATGGTTTTCTTCCATAGGCAGTGTTGTGCCGATAACAACAAATGTTGGTTTGTTCGGCAATTATAATTATGGTGTTTCATATCCACAGGCAACGGATGGATCGTTGTTTCAGGATGTGTCACAAATTACAACTTCGTCATTTGATCTTGGAATCTTTAAGAATAATAATTTTACAAAAAACGATAAGATAAGTTTTATAGTTTCGCAGCCACTGCGCGTTCAGTCTGGTTCTGCATCGCTTAATGTTCCGGTAGCACGTGATTTGGACGGCAATATCTATAGAAGCTTCTCGCAACTGATCTCTCGCCAAATGGCCAGGAAATAGATATCGGAACTTTCTATATGCTGACTTTGGATAAGGATAGTTCGATAAATGCCGGATTTTTATATCGCACGCAACCTGATAACGTTAAAGACGCTAGCGATGAATCTGTGTTTATGCTGAAATATAAAAAGATATTTCAATATGCAAAAAAGCGGAATTTTAATTAACCAATATTATATCGCAAAACCAAAATCGCCTTTAGGCCGGGATTATTATCCTCAAGCATAAATTCGCCATGATGAAGTTTTGCCACCGCATTAACAAGGCTAAGTCCCAGGCCTGTGCCTTGCGTGTTACGACTTTTTTCAGCGCGGAAAAATCTTTCTTTTACTCTCTCAATAAATTCAGGTGGCACGCCCGGTCCGTTATCAGCAACTTCAATGCGTATTTCGCCTGCAGAAGAATTGTTAAGTAAAACTTTTATCTCACCATTTTGCTGCGTATATTTTATGGCATTGTCGATCAGGTTAACCAAAGCCTGGCTGACTAATTGTTTATCTCCTAAAAATTTTATGGACTCTTCAGGTATTTCTTCAACGCGGCTGAGTTCTTTATCGACAAATAATATATCGTAAAAATCCAGCACATCGCGCACTAACTCGGCTATATCAAATGGCTCAAATAATTCAGTGCTTGAGCGCGATTCGGCCTTGGCGATATTTAAAATGTTATCGAACATCTCCACCAATGTATCGATGTGAATAGCTGCGCTGGTGACGCTGCCTTTTAATTCTTTTGGCAATTTTGGATTTTCAGATAATGCTCGCAGTTCAAGCTTGTGACGGCTAAGTGGCGTTCGCATATCGTGGGCGAGGGCGTTGCTGGAATCTTTCACTGTTTCTATAAGCGTATTTATCCAGTCCAACATTTTATTTAAGTTGTTGGCTAATCTATCGAACTCGTCAGTGTCGGAATTGACATTGATACGATAATTCAAATTGCCCTGCATAACCGATTCACAGGCTTTGTTTATATTTAATATATGTCTGTTCAAAAGCCAAACTAAGCCAAGACTGAGCGCGAAGGATACGACCATAGAAAGGATAAAATTTTCTATGAGAATGCGTAAAAGATTTCTGCGAATTAAATCAACACGCTGCAAATCGTAACCCACAAGCAAAACCGACTTGCCGGGATAAGTTAATGTTTTAAAATATACGTGTGACGGAGTGTTGGGGTCTTCGTGATCTTTGATATATGCCTCGCTCCAGCCTTCTTTGTCTACGCCAATTGCTTTAGGCCATTCATCAACGTTACCGGTAATTACTGAATTTTTCTTGAAAGCGATATAGAGATGAACATCGTGGGTTTCGTTTGCTACAGCTTCCACCATATTACGTGCATACTGAACGCCATAACGTTCAACGCCTTCATTAATCTCTTCAATATGGGCGGTAACGATAAGCTTGATGCCCTCATAGGCATTGCCTATTGATTCATAATATGTAAAAAGGCGCAGGCTTATTATGGTTGTGCTGGTTGCCAAAAATAGCAAAATTCCAGCCCGAAATGAAAATGTTTTGAAATATGGCCTAATTTTCATCTGAGCTAATTTTATATCCTGAACCTTTTATTGTTTTTATAAGCGGCTTTTCAAAATTTTTATCTATCTTATTTCTAAGCTTACTCATTTGCGCATCTATTAGGTTGGTATTGGGGCTAAAATGAAAATCCCAAACGCCTTCAAGCAACATTGTTCTGGTTACCACCTGATCGGGACGGCGCATTAAAAACTCAAGCAATCTGAATTCTTTATTTTGCAAATCTATCTTTTTCTTGCCGCGTTTAACCTCGCGTTTTATTAAATTCATTTCCAGATCGCCAACTATAAGCAGTGATTGCTGGGCTTGCTCTGGTGCCGATCTTCTGGCAAGAGCGTCAATTCTGGCAAGCATTTCTCTAAATTCAAAAGGTTTTGCCAGATAATCATCTGCGCCGGCTTGCAAACCTTTTATGCGTTCTTCAACATTGCTTAGCGAGCTCAAAACCAATACAGGGGTTTTATTTCCTGAGTTTCTAAGTGTTTGGATGATAGTTAGCCCATCGAGCTTGGGTATCATCCGATCTATTATCATGACATCGTATTTTTCTTCAGTAGCTAAAAAAAGACCATCCATGCCATCCTTGGCACGATCAACATTATGACCTTCCTGTTTAAGTCCTTCAACTATAAACTGGGCGTGGCTTTCGTCGTCTTCAACAGCAAGTATACGCAATTTTCATCTCCATATAAAAAACCGTGCGACAGTATAAACTATCGCACGGTACTTTTCCACATTTAGAGCACTTAGGAATAGTTTATTAACTACATGCTACCTTTTTCAGAAGAATCTTCTGAAGCTGGAGCAGAATCAGCAGCGTCAGCAGCTGGTGCAGCAGAAGCTGTAGAAGCAGATTTTTCCTTCTCTTTCAAGCAGTTCTTGAAAGCTGTAGATTTTGTATTTTTGTGTTCAGCAGAGCATTCTTTTTTAATAGAAGCAACTTGCTCTTTAGAAAGAGTAGATTTAGCAGCAGTAGCTTTGTGAGCTTCTGGAGCAGAACCAGCAGTTGCAGCGAAAGCAGAGCCAGCCAACATAACAGAACCAGCAACCAAAGCAGATATCAATTTTTTATTCAACATTTTAATTCTCCATTTATTTTTTTTCGCAATCGTAATTGATCGCATGGATGGGAATTTATGATATTCATTCCTGTAATTTTATTAAATCCACCTCAATTTTTTGCAATGTTGGATTTTTTAGTTTTTTACTTAGGCTTTACACTTACATCATATAGCAATATAAATCAGTATCGGCGATGAACTATAACCAGATGGGTTTTTGTATCTATGAGCAAAAAAATAAAAATAGCACCTTCAATATTATCAGCAGACTTTGCCAAACTTGGTGAAGAGATTATTAATATAGGCGAAGCCGGTGCAGATTATATCCATATTGATGTTATGGATGGGCATTTTGTGCCTAATATAACAATTGGGCCTTGCGTGATAAAGGATTTAAGAAAATGCAGCAAGCTGCCGTTTGATGTACATTTAATGATAGAATCGCCTGATAATTACATAAAAGATTTTGCTGATGCCGGGGCAGACATTATAACTGTGCATGCAGAAGCCTGCACTCACTTGAGCAGAACAATACAATTTATAAAATCTTGCGGTAAAAAAGCCGGCGTATCGCTGGTTCCTACAACGCCACCTGATGTTTTGGATTATATATTGCCTGAGCTTGATCTGGTTTTGATTATGACTGTTAACCCGGGCTTTGGTGGACAGAAATTTATTGATTCACAGTTAGAAAAAATATCTATCATCAGAAAAAAAATTAAAGCTACCGGTAAACATATCGACCTGGAAGTGGATGGTGGTATCAATCCTGAAACAGCAAAACAAGTTGTTAAAGCTGGGGCTGATGTTCTGGTGGCGGGCTCTGCTGTTTTCAAAGGCGATAAGAAATCTTACGCTGCCAATATTGCTGCGTTGAGATAAAATACATAATCATTCTACAATTGA
>CAZOKN010000019.1:0-16764 GCA_964580525.1 uncultured Rickettsiaceae bacterium | reverse complement strand
ATCTTGATCTTAAAAAATTGGCACACTAATTGCTTTGATTTATACGAATTAACTTTATGTAGTTTTGATTCGTATGAACTTAGGTTTACTAGACATATTAACAACGCAGCAAATAGATAGGCCAGATTTTACTAAAAAATCTGACTCTTCTAGCGTTGTGCTGTCTGGTAATAAGTTCAAGGATAGCCTTGATGCCCCTGTTAAAAAAGTGGTTAGCGATGATAAAACTTATCGTTCTAGCGGCATCTCTATATTCTCTAATAAAACTAAATCAAATGATATTAGTAGCGATACTAAACTCCTTTCAGCTAATGTTGATAATTCGGGTGATGTGGAAAATATTTCCGTTGATGGAGAAAAAACTGCCGCATCAAATTCTGATAATCAGCCTAATGATCTTATTTCTTTGATAGTTAATAAGGTTGTTGAGCAAGTATCTGGCAATAAAACTCCAGCTCCGGAGACAAATGCTCAAGCGAACCTTTCAAATGTTTATAATGGTATAAAGCAACTTAAAGATAATGCAGGTTCTGGCGGCAATGCTTTGGCTGCATTATTAATGTTGCAAGGTGTGGATAATAAGCAAGATTCTGATGCTGGTTCTGAGCTTGATGCTTTGACTGCAGGATTGGAAGATGGCACTGCAACTGATAGCGTAGCTCAGGAAGCTGGCAATGTTGTTCAGCAATTGAGCGGTGTTGTTGACCAGGCTTCTGTTAAAGAAGTTAATGCTGCATCTAATGAGAAAGCGAATAATCAATTTATTGCAGAAATTTTGCCAGATGGTTTGAAGCTGTCAGAGGATTTATTATCTAAAATTAAGCAAGATGATAATGGCGGCACTAAAGTTGTTGCGACAGCTGTTTTGCAAGTGGCGCAGGAAAATGCTTCTGCTCCTGATGTTTCTCAATCTGATGTTAAATCTGACCAAATCATATCTTTATTGAAAGATGATTCTGATAATCAAGGTTCTGAGAAGAAGATTGATTTGCAAAATCTTTCTAAAACTGAAACGGCTCCTAAAACTGAAACTGCTCATAATACCAACCAAGTTAGAGATAGTCTTGTTGGCAACTTGCAGCAAAATAAAGATTTAAGTTTGAAATTAGATCAACAATCCAGAGATGGTGTTCAGCAAAAAGTTGAGCAATTGGCAAACGTTGTAGGGCAGGCAGTTGGTCAAGCTAAGCATTCAGATGGTAATAATTCAACTGGTGGCGATTCTGGCGGCTATAAAGAAAAATTAAATTCATTGTTAAGCAATACTTCTGACAACGCGCCGGCACCTTTGCTGCAGGGTGATTTTGTAAAATTCCAAAAATATGTTGATGGTGCTTCTTTCCCTTCGGCTAATTCAAGCACAGCTGCCAATGCTGAAGATGTTATCAGCCAGATAAAATTCGGCATGTCGGGATTAGCTGGCAAAGATGGTAAAAATATCTCGATACAATTGCATCCAAAAGAGTTGGGAAAAGTTGATATTCGTATGGAAATGTCTTCTGATGGTAAGACAAAAATTTCTGTAATGGCAGAAAATACAGATACTCTTAACTTATTGCAAAAAGAAGCAACTGTTTTGAGGGATATGCTTCAAGATGCTCTTAAGACTGATCAGAGCAATTTGAGCTTTAGTTTCCATGACAGAGGTAATGAGCAATGGAAACAATTTATGGATCAATCGTCTTTTGCTAATTCTTACGGTTCTCAGGAAGAGGATCTTTCACAAATTTCTAACAATGTTGGGGCCTATCAGTATCAATCAGGCATGATTGCTGTAGATGGGCTTGATATAAGGGTTTAGGTTATGGTGTCTGCTGCGGATATATTAGCTTCCAGTTCCACTGCCGCTTCTTCTTCTGGTTCTACCAGTATGTCGCAAGCTGATCAGGCTAAGCAAAATTTTATTGGTACTCAGGATCAGTTTCTAAAAATATTATTAGCGCAGCTAAAGCATCAAGATCCTTTGGAGCCTATGAAGGGTACTGAGTTTATTGATAGTATAACAAGGCTTTCGTCTGTTGAGCAGGCAGTTAACCAAAATCAGAATTTGGAAAAAATAGTTAATTTGTTGCAAGGAAAAACCGGCGGACAATTAGGCAGTCCGGTTTCTTATCTTGATAAAGATATTGAATTTAAATCTTCTGATATTGCTCTTCAGGGTGGTTTGAGCCATTTTTTCTATAATCTTACAGCGGCGACTGACCAGGTTGATGTGAGTGTTAAAGATGAATCCGGAAGAGTTGTTTTTACCGGCAAGGGCAGCAACAAGATTGGTAAAAATCCTATGGCTTGGGATGGCACAGACAATAACGGTAATCAGCTTAAAGACGGAAAATATACTGTTGATATCACCTATAAAGGTAGCAGTGATCTTCCGGTATCTGTGCAAACATATACTTCCGGCATAGTTGATTCAGCCAGATTTGATGGGGACGATGTTTTGCTGGGTATTGGTTCTATAACCACTACTCTTGATAAGGTTACAGCAATACACTCCATGACGAATGTAGCAACTACTACAAACTAATTTTATATTTAATTTAATAAGGTAATAAGGAGAAAATTATGGGTCTAGCGGGAGCACGGAATGCAGCGGTAACAGGACTGCAAGCACAAAGTACGGGTATCTCTATCAGCGCGGATAACATCGCAAACGCTGGTACAACCGGATATAAAGCGGTTAGAGGTTTATTTTCCACGTTGGTTACCAACACTGCAGGAAGCGCAAGCTATTCGAGCGGTGGTGTGAGTGTTACAGCAAAGCCACTTATTGAAAAACAGGGCCTTATACAATCTACAGGAAGAGCGACCGACCTTGCAATATCGGGCAATGGATTTTTTGCGGTGCAAGATTCTGGCGGAACTACGTTGCTAACAAGAGCTGGATCTTTTGACGTTAACAACGTTGGTCAGCTGGTGAATACAGGCAATTATAAATTATTAGCATGGCCGTTGGACGACCAAGGCAGATTACCTGGTACAGTTGGCAATACAACTTATACAACATCTTTCGCATCGGCAGACAGCTTGGTTCCTGTTGACATCAATACTGCGAGCGGTACGGCTTCTGCAACAACTGCCATAGATATTGGTATGAATTTGAATGCTGGTCAGAGCATATTCCAAGGTTCTGGTGTTACAATCAATCCTGCATCTACTGCTAACGATTCTCTACATTCTGACTATATAATAATTCCTGGTTCTGGTATGGAAGAGGGCGATTCTATAACATTTAATGCGGGTGGCCTTTCTGCTAACGATCATACATTTACCTATGGTGGTTTTGCAAAATCAGCGGACGTAGCTGTGACTGGTGGTGTGTATGGTTCGATTTTAACTTCTACAGCATTTACTGCTGGCACAACTTTAGCTAACGGTGATCAGTTTAAAATTAGTACTGTTCAAAGTGGTGCGGCTACTTTCACTTACAAAGCAACTATTTCGGATACTACGCAGCCTCAGGGTGATTTTAATAGCTTGGATTCATTAGCGATTGCTATTAATAAAGTTCCAGGTCTTACAGCGAGAACTTCTGGTGGCAGATTATATGTATCATCAACTGATCCTAACGATGCAATAACATTTACAAATGTTGGAACTAGTACGTTGGTTTCTGGTTTGGGCTTCAGCGATGAACCTGCGGCATCTGGTACAACAAACAGATTTAACTCAATGGACAGTCTTTATAGTTTGGTGACAGCTACAAGTGGTGTGGCGGCGCTTAATGCTGTAATTAACAATCCAACAACCAATGCAACTATCGACGTATTTTCTAAAGATCCGTTGCTCAATTTTACAGTTACAAAAAATTATGACCAGGTTGATGTTGATTTATCTTCGGCGGAGAATGGTGCAAATGCACAAAATGATGTCATAGTACCTGTAAGGGGTAGTGATATGGTTTCGGAAATTGGTGATGGTACAGGTATAGGAGCTGGTGTTTCAACGGTATCGTTTAATGATGGTACTAATTCAGGTACTTATTCTTATGGTGGTGTCGGTGTCAGTAAAGATGTAAGTGCTGGAATATTTGGAGCAACTACTGCGAGTGGGGTTTTTTCTGCGGGTGGAGGTCTTGCCAATGGTGTAACTATAACTTTTAGTGATGGTACAATTACACAACAAGTTACATGTAACCTACTTACAACGCCAGGAACTGGACAATTCAATAGCTTGAATACACTCGCTACTGCAATATCTAGTGCTGGATTGTTCTCAGCAAAGGTAGTTAACGGTAAGCTTTATATCAGCACTACAGATACTGGTGTTGGTGCCGCTGCTGGTGCCAATAGGCCTATAGGTGTTTCTGCTACTACCGGTGGTATCACAGGTGCTAATATAGTTGCTGCACTTGGTGGAGATTTTGGTGGTGCGGCGGCGAATACTTGTACGATAGTTGCAGCGCAAGATATAGCAGGTGGAGCAAATGAAAGATTTTCAACTTTAGCTCAACTTGATGCCTTGCTTGCAGCCGATGGTTTTACAACAACTCTTACGACAGGAACTAACGCTTCAATAGCTGTTGAGGGTGCAGCGCAAATAACTGTAGGAGGCGCAAATAACGCAGACCTTCTTGCTGAACTTGGTTTAGCAGCAGGAGCTAGTGGTGATGGATTCTTCACCGAACTTGGCATTGACGGAACAGTGGCAGCGGGTGCGCAAACAGCGACTATTGACCCGGATTATGATCCTTCAAATCCTAACTTGAACATGTCAGGCGGAAGAATTACGCCACACTTTACACGTAACGTTCGTATATTTGATCAGTTGGGAACAGGACATGACTTTTCTTTAGACTTCCTAAATGCCGGTGCTAATAACTGGGCGGTTGAATTGCATGCTGCAAATCCTTCTGAAATATTAGGCGGTACTAGCGATGGTTTGGTGGCGTCAGGTAATATAACTTTCAATGGTGACGGTACTTTGGCAACTGTTGGTACAGGCTTTACAGATATTTCTATCACTTGGGCGCCTGTTGCCGGCGGACAGAGTGATCCGACAAGTTTCTCTTTTGACTTTGGAACAGTTGGCGCAACTGATGGTATGAGACAATTTGACGCAGCTTATAACGTTGACTTCCTAAATCAGAACGGTGTTGAAGCCGGACAGTTTAAGGGAATAAGCATGGAAGCGGATGGTACTATTAACGCATTATTCAGTAACGGTCAGATTAAAGCGATATATAAACTTCCTATTATCACTGTTGCCGACCAGAACTCTCTTGCTCCGAAAACAGGTAACGTATTCGAAATTACTCAAGCCTCGGGTGAAGTGAACTTAAAGCTTGCCGGCCAAGGTGGTGCGGGTGTTATCGTGCCTAGCTCACTGGAAGGTTCGACTTCGGATATCGCGGAAGAATTGACCAGTACCATTGGTATTCAGTCAAACTATAACGCAAACGCAACTTTGATTTCCACGATTAAAGCGATGGAAGACGAGTTAAATAGAAGATTATAAGGTTTTCTCAACTATCGTTTCAGATAATTTGATCTGAAATGGTATAAGGTGCTCTTAAAGTTGAAAAAGGAAGGCGAGCTAAGGCTCGCTTTTTCTTTTTGCAAGGTACTTTACTTTCAGGGGTGGAAGTCATATATATATGCTCGAATCCTACATAAAAGGACAAAGAGATATATGTTTTTTTCTATAGCAAAAAAGATTTTCGGTACTGTTAACGAGCGCGTTCTTAAGTCGCTATATCCTATTGTAAAAAAGGTTAACGAGTTTGAACCGGCAATATCGAAACTTTCAGATGAGCAATTAAAAGCTAAAACCAATGAGTTTAAATCGCGTTTGGCCAATGGCGAAACATTGGACGATATATTGCCGGAAGCATTTGCCGTTGTGCGCGAAGCAGCAAAGCGTTTGCATGGTACGCGTCATTTTGATGTGCAGGTTTTGGGCGGTATAATACTCCACAAAGGAATGATTGCCGAAATGAAAACAGGGGAGGGTAAAACCCTTACAGCTACATTGCCGGTTTATCTTAATGCCCTAGAAGGCAAAGGTGCCCACGTTGTTACAGTGAACGATTATCTTGCTGAACGTGACTCGCACTGGATGGGTTCAATCTATAGATTCCTGGGATTAACAGTTGGCTGTGTTGTAAATGATTTGGATGATGATGGTCGCAAAGAGGCATATGCCTGCGATATCACCCACGGTACAAACAACGAATTTGGTTTCGACTATTTGCGCGATAACATGAAATTTGCGCCGGAAGAAATGGTTCAAAGAGGTTTTAACTTTGCTATCGTTGACGAAGTGGATTCAATATTAATCGACGAAGCCAGAACGCCGCTGATTATATCAGGTCCTACGGAAGATAATTCTGAACTATATTATAAAATAGATAAGCTGATTCCAAAGCTTGCAGAAGGCGATTATGAGAAAGATGAAAAAGCCAGAAGCATAGTTTTAACAGAAGATGGTACTAACAAAATTGAAGAGCTGTTGGCAGCTGCGGGCTTGCTTGAGCAGGGCGGTAATCTTTACGATCTAACTTCTATCGCTTTAGTGCATCACGTTAACCAGGCTTTGCGTGCGCATAAATTATTCACTAAAGATGTCGACTATATCATCAAAGATCAAAAAGTTGTTATCATTGATGAATTTACCGGTCGTATGATGGAAGGCCGTAGATATTCTGATGGTTTGCATCAGGCATTGGAAGCAAAAGAAGATGTGCCTGTGAAAAATGAAAACCAAACTTTGGCTTCAGTTACATTCCAGAATTATTTCAGGCTATATAACAAACTTTCCGGTATGACCGGAACAGCCATGACAGAAGCTGATGAATTTGCTGATATTTATAAACTTGAAGTGGTTTCTGTTCCGCCTAATTTGATAGTTTCAAGGCAGGATATTGATGATGATATTTACAGATCTGCGGAAGAAAAATATAAGGCAATCGCTAAGGTTATAGAAGAATGCTATAAAAACGGCCAGCCTGTTCTTGTGGGAACAGTTAGCATTGAAAAATCTGAGCTTATTTCAAAAATGCTCAAAACTAAAAAAATTCCGCATAATGTTCTAAACGCAAAACAACATGAAAGAGAAGCGCACATAATCGCTCAGGCGGGACGTCCTGGCACTATCACCATCGCTACAAACATGGCCGGTCGTGGTACGGATATTATGCTCGGCGGTAATGTTGAAATGTTGTTGCAGGATGCAATCGAAAAAGCTGGCAGCAATCCTAATGAAGAAGAATTGAGAAATAAAATTAAAAAACAAGTTGCTGAAGATAAAGAAAAAGTGAAAGCAGCTGGCGGTCTTTATGTTTTGGGAACTGAAAGACATGAAAGCCGACGCATTGATAATCAGTTGCGTGGTCGTGCAGGGCGTCAGGGTGATCCTGGTGTTTCAAAATTCTTCCTTTCACTGGAAGACGACTTAATGAGAATTTTTGGTTCTGAACGCATTAGCGGCATGTTGCAAAAACTTGGGCTTAAAGATGATGAAGCAATTACACATCCTTGGATAAGCCGAGCTATCGAAAAAGCGCAGCAGCGTGTTGAGGGGCATAATTTTGATATCCGTAGAAACCTTTTGAAATTTGACGATGTTATGAACGATCAGCGTAAGGTTGTTTATGAGCAGAGAGTTGAATTGATGAACTCGGAGGATGTTTCAGATACTGTAAAAGTTATGCGTGATGAAATATCCGAGCAGTTGGTTGATAAGCATATTCCTCATAAATCATATCCTGAACAGTGGGATGTTGATGGTCTGAGCAAAGAAATTTTTAGAACTTACGGTATACATTTACCTGTTGCTCAATGGGCGCAAGAAGAAGGTATTGCTGAAAAAGAAATACTTGGCCGTGTTGATGAAAATGTTGACGCTCTTTTTGCTAAAAAAGAAGAGGCTTATGGTTCTGGCGTTATGCGTATGCTGGAGAAAAGATTGTTAATGCTTACTCTTGATCAATTGTGGAAAGAACATTTATTATTCCTCGATCATTTAAGGCAAGGTATTGGTCTTAGGGCTTATGGTCAGAAAGATCCTTTGAATGAATATAAGCGTGAAGCTTTTGTTTTATTTGAAGATATGCTGTCACGCCTGCGTGAAGTTGTAACTGGCAGACTTGCTCATATGGAACTTTCTGCTGAGCATAGGGATGAACGCAAACTTGCAGAAGTGCCAAAGCCGAAGCAAAAGATGCAGGAAAGCAGAGTAGATCCTGCGCTTATAGGTCGTAGTGGAACGGTGGCTGTATTGGGAAAAAACAATAAAAAAGTTTCTCCTGATAAGCGTGATTCTGCTGATTCGGAAACTTGGGGAAAAGTTGCCAGAAATGAGCCTTGTCCTTGTGGTTCAGGAAAAAAATATAAGCAATGCCATGGAAAGCTGGATTAGTATTAGCCGCTAATCACAGAACATAAGAATCTGGTTATGCAGACGCTGTCGCCCTTTTTGCTTTTTTGCGGATCTACTGTTATCAGGCAATCTGAATGGGCGAGGGCTGACATCAAAACTCTGTCATATGATGATGCGGGCATAACTCTCAAATGTTTGTCTTCTCCTTCTTCCAGACGCGAGAAAATATAATCCATTTTTTTATCGTTTATGTCCAGATCGCGGTCAAGTAAGGCATGGCCTTTTTTGAATACTTTCTGACGCATGTCAGTCATTTTGTGTATTACAGGTCTTAAAAATAGAGTCGCACATATTTGTGCTGAGATAGGATGTCCAGGCAATGCCAAAACCTGAATGCCGTTCTTTTCGCCAAGTAATATTGTTGTTTTGTGGCTAAGCTCAATGTTGATTTCATTTTTCTTGCTTTTCTTATCAAGCAATTTTTTCAACAGACCATCTGAAGATGCGGAAACACCACCACTTGTTACTATAAGGTCTGCGCCTTTGGCACTTTCAAGTGTGCGGAGAATGGAAATATCATTATCTTTAGCAATACCAAGATTGATAGGCACTGCGCCGCAAGCTTCTATAAAGGCTGCGATCATTAAGGATGATGATGATGCGGTTTTTGTACTTTCACTGATATCGCCAAGCATAGCTAACTCGTCTCCAATAGCAAAAAATGCTATTTGAGGTTTACGGATAACTGGTATCCAGGTTATAGCCATTGCTGCGGCTAATCCTATGTCTTTTGCCGAAATAACTTTTCCCGCTTTCAAAACGGGTTCGTTTTTTATGAAATCAACGCCTGTATAGCAAACGTTTTGTCCCTTGATGATAGCTTGTTTAACTATTATAGAGTTTTCTTTCTTGTCAGCTTCTTCTAGCGATAGAACAGCATCGCTGCCTATAGGCAAAACTGATCCTGAAAAAACCTCTACAGCCTGTCCATGAGTTAATTCCTCAGTGAAAGGGCGGCTGGCAGTGGATTCGCCAATTAGCTTGAATGTTTGCGGAACAGCATCTGAATGAGCAGAAGAGACTGCATAGCCATGTATTGCAGAAATATCTTTGTAAGGGGAGGTGTGTTTCGCCCTGAGGTCTACAGCCAGAATGCGCCCTAATGAGCTGGGAAGATGGACTATTTCCATAGGCTGTGGCTCGAAATATTTTAGAATATTTTCGAGAAATTTAAAGTGTTCTACCTGCATTTTAATGCCCTCATATATACCTTATGAGTTTGTATTATATGAGAAATCTATTAAGAAAAGGTTAATTTGTTGAGGATTGTGTATAGATAGGAAAAGCAACTACGTCATTCCGGAAGTTAGGAAATCTTGAATTTGTTTTTCACAAATTCGTGGATTTACTTACTATCCGGAATCCATCCTGCAAAAAATATAACTAAGTCTATTGCCAAAATCCTTTTTCCATACTGGCACGTAATAAATCATTTACCTCAGTTTGCCAGCCACGACCATGTTTGCGCAATTCATCAATAATATCTGCATCCAGTCTGATAGAAATGCTTTTTTTAGGCGCTTTTAAAGGTGGACGGCCACGCGTAGCCATCTTAACGGCCTTCTGTGCTTTTTTAGGAAGTCCTTCAATACCATGCATTACTTTGCCAAGAGCCTTCCATTCTTTATCAGTTAATGGCTTATCGGAATTTGTCTTTTTCATAACGTGTTACCTCTCTCTTGTTGGCTTTACGAAAACTAATAGGACGGATGTCGCTTTCACGCAGCGTCCAAACTAGGACATATAAACGACTATCGACAAAACCGTAACTTATAAAGCGATCCTCTCCATATTCGTATCTGGTGTCTTCCTTAGTAATAGAAGTATCCCAATCGAACTTATCAATGTCATCAAATGAAACACCATGTTTCTTTTGGTTTTCTTTGTTTTTTTGAATACTATACTTGGTGCTCATACATAATTATTGTATATACAATAATTATGTATGTCAACTATTATTTGTATATACAATAAATGCCGCTATGGGCATATAAAAGACATGGTTATGCTTGAAGAATGGTGGGTTCAGGCAGACTTGAACTGCCGACCCCCGCCTTATCAGAGCGGTGCTCTAACCAACTGAGCTACGAACCCACAAACTTCAGAGGAGGTATCTCTAAATAATTGTTGCGCCAATGTCAAAGAAAAAGTGGTGGTTGGGTGTAAAATAGCATATTAGCTTATATGCTACCCGAACCAATATGCTATTATGAGCCATGACTAAATCACAAAAAATTGCATCAAATCCTAATTATTCTGTATGGGTGGCCGCATCGGCGGGAACCGGTAAAACCAAAGTTTTGACCGACCGTGTTCTGCGCTTGCTTTTAGAAGGTAATTTGCCGGGAAAAATATTGTGTCTAACCTTCACAAAAGCTGCGGCAGCGGAGATGGCCAACCGTATCAATAAAGAACTTGGAAAATGGGTTATAGCCACAGATTCTGAGCTTGCCAGCCAGATAGAAGAATTGATAGAAGCTAAGCCAGATGATGAAATTATGGAGCGTGCACGCCGCTTGTTTCTGGAAGTTTTGGACACGCCCGATGGTATAAAAATCCAGACCATTCACTCATTTTGTCAGAGTCTGATGAAGCGTTTTCCGCTGGAGGCTGAAATCGCCCCACATTTCCAGATTATGGATGATAAAACTTCCCTAGAATTTATGAAAGAAGCCAGAATTAGGCTAATTAGTGAAAAGCATAAATATAGCGAAATTATCGAAAAATCATTTGCTGACCTTTCCTGGAGAGTTAGTGAGGGAAGTTTTAGTGAGCTATTACAAGAGCTTATAAACCAGCGCGGCAGATTTGATTATCTGCTTAGCCGCTATACTGTTGATGAAATTATCAGGAGAATATATGAAACTCTGGATGTTGCTGAAGATGCAACAGAAGAGGGAATTTTGCGGATGAGTTATCTTTCAACGTCATTGCGAAGAGTCGAACGTAGTGAGCACGATGTGGCAATCTCTATAAATGATGAGATTGCTTCCTCGGAGTCGCTATGCTCCCCTCATCGCAATGACGAGTTTGATCATAACGGCCTTGAAATGGCCGCAAAAGATATAAAAGACGGGGCAAAAATTATAGCATGGCTGAAAGCTATCAAATTGTCTAATTCGCATGAATATGAGCTGCTGGAAGAATTTACCAAATATAAAACAGTCTTCCTCACCACAGAAGATAAGCCAAGAGCTAGAATGGTTACTAAAGCCATAATGGAAAAAAATCCTGCCATAGAAGAAATTTTGCTGCGTGAGCAGAGGAAGGTTATGGCAGTTGATCAGAAACTAAAATCACTATGTATTGCGAAATTATCTGCGGATTTATTTCACATCATGGAAGCGATGTTGGCATTATATAAAAAATCAAAAAATACTATGGCTTTCCTTGATTATAGCGATTTGATATTAGCCAGCATGAAGCTGTTGGAAAAGCAGGATATTGCGCCATGGATATTATATAAACTGGATGAGGGAATTGATCATTTATTAGTCGATGAAGCCCAGGATACCAGTCCAGAGCAGTGGAAAGTTATTAAGGCGTTATGCGATGATTTTTTCTCTGGCGAAGGTGCCCGCGACAATAGCAGAACCATATTTGTTGTTGGCGATGAAAAACAGTCCATATTTAGCTTTCAGGGGGCAGACCCGGCGGTGTTTGATGCCATGCATAAATCTTTTGCCGAGAAAGTGAGAGCAGTTGAAAAGGGCTGGCAGTCTGTGTCTTTGGAGGTATCTTTCCGGTCAACACAGCCGATTTTGCAATGTGTCGATGCGGTTTTTGCTAATGAAAAAATGCGCAAAGCGATAACAAAAAATGCTGAGAAAATCGAACATTCTGCTCATAGAAGCCAATATGCCGGCAGGGTTGAACTTTGGCCTTTAGAAGAAAAAGAACAGCAGGAAAAAAATGAAGAAATTCGCTGGGAAATGCCAATAGTTCGGAAGGCGCAAAATAGTGCTAAAAGAAATCTGGTGGAAAAAATTGCTGATACAATAGAAGGCTGGATAAGACAGGGAAGAATTTTAGAATCAAAAGGCCGTCCTGTGCAAGCGGGGGATATATTAATCCTGGTGAGAAAACGCGATGAGAAATTTATTAATCCTATGGTGCGGGCACTAAAAAAGCGCAATATCGGCGTTGCCGGTGTTGATAGGATGATTTTAACTGATCACATAGCGGTGATGGATATTCTGGCTTTGGGTGAGTTTTTGCTGCTACCTGAAGATAGTCTCACACTTGCAGTAATTCTTAAATCGCCAATTATCGGCATTTCAGAAGATGAATTATTTACTCTGGCTTATGACCGAGGCGAGATGTCGCTTTGGGAATCTTTGCGTGATAAATCCACTCATAATGAAACTTTTGCTGCGGCATATGCATTCCTGCTTAATTTGTTGAATAAAACTGATTTTATGTCGCCATTTGAATTATATTCCTACATTTTGGAAGGGCAGGGTGTAAGAAAAAAATTAGCAGCCAGGCTTGGTAATGAAATTCATGATCCTATCAATGAGCTGCTTGCAGCTTTGTCTGAATATGAGCGTTCGCATCCGCCGGCGTTGCAGGGATTTTTAAATTGGATTTTAGCAGGCAATACAGAAATAAAGCGTGATCTTGATCAGGGCGGCAATGAAGTGAGAATTATGACTGTGCATGGCTCTAAGGGATTGCAGGCACCAATAGTTTTTATGCCGGATACTACCAGTTTGCCAACTTCACGCGATAAAGTTATATGGACACCGGAGGAAGAAAGCTTGCCACTTTGGTATTGCGGTAAAGAGAACCTTAACCATTATGGGCTTGAGCTTTATGAGCGTAATAAAGAGCTGCAATATGAAGAATATTTGAGATTGTTATATGTTGCTATGACGCGTGCCGAAGATGAGCTTTATATTGCCGGTTTACATGGAAATGGAAGAGGACTGGAAGATAGCTGGTATTCATTGATAAAAAATGGCCTTGCCCCTATTGCCGAAAAAGATGGCGATAGGCTGGTTTTATCATCAAAACAAATGGCAAAAGTTGTGCCTGTGCATAGTAGAGTGCAGGCGAATAATAACGATTTAGCGTTACCTGATTTTATTGATATGCCAGTTGCAGAAGAGCCTGTGCCATCTATTCCACTATCACCTTCTAAAATGCATGAAGATGAATCACCAGTGCAGTCGCCGATTAATTCCAAAGCTGTTTTACGCGGAAAAATCATCCACAAATTACTCGAATATCTGCCGGAAATAGAAGAGAGTAAACGTAGGGATATAGCTGAGAATTTTGTAAAAAACTCTGGTTATAATTTCAACGATAATGAAAAAAAAGAACTGGTAGAAAGTGCATTCAGAATTTTGCAAGATGCTAGATTGGTAGATATTTTCGGTAAAAATTCCCAGGCGGAAGTGCCAGTTGTGGGGGTCTTTGGTGAATATGTATTAGCCGGAATGATAGACAGGCTGGTGGTGACTTCTGATAGTGTTATAATTATTGATTATAAAACCAACCGCACTCCACCAAAGGCAGTTGATTATGTTCACCCAAATTATAAAAAACAAATGGCGGCCTATAAGAAGGCTTTGGAAGAAATATATCCCGACAAAACCATTAAATGTATGCTCATATGGACCGAAGGGCCGGTGGTGATGGAGATTTAGTAACTATTCTCCAAGTTTTTTTATCAGTAAATCAAATGCCGCTTCCACGCATTTCGTGCGGATGGAATGTCTACTACCAGAAAAGGCATGTTGTTCATAAGATGTTTTGCCGCTACGTATGGCGCTTGATATAAAAACTGTGCCTACTGGTTTGTCGTCACTACCACCATCTGGACCTGCGATGCCGGTTATGGCGATGCTAATATCAGCCTTAGACATTAGAAGTGCTCCTTCAGCCATAGCAGCAGCAGTTTCCAGGCTAACTGCACCATAATCTTCAATATAAAAAGTTGGTACTGTTAGCAGCTCAATTTTAGATTCGTTTGAATAGGTAATAAAGCCACGTTCGAATACGTCAGATGCCCCAGGAATTTCGGTCATTGCAACAGAAAATAATCCTCCCGTACAAGACTCAGCCGAAACAACACATAATTTTTTGCTGCGGAGAATTTTTGTAAGTTGATGGGATTTTGAAGTTATTTCAGGCGAAAGCAGCATATTTTTCCTACATAGAAATTAGTAATCCAATACCATAGAGTACGATTATTGCATACATTGCCGCAAACAAATCGTCAAACATTACTCCAAAGCCACCCTTCATATTTTTATCGCAATAGCTAATTGGCCATGGCTTCCATATATCGAATATGCGAAATAAAATAAAACATAAAGTATAAGCAGGCACAGCAATGGCTATATAAGACAGTGCGAGTGGTGGGGTTGCGAACAAGTTGGTTATGTCAGATAATGTAGGGGTTTTTGGAGCTTCAGGAGTGCCGTATAAAGCCTGAAAAATTCCCAATGATTGAGCTATTGCAATGAAGGCAGAAAAGAAAACCAGCATTTGCGCAACAACTTCGTCAATTACAACTTCCTTGGGATCATGTTTGCCAGTGCGTTTCATGTAAATATTGGTTGTCCAATTGCCAACAATAAATAAAATTGTCAGCAACAAAAGAAAAAGATTGGTAAAAGTTTTTTCACTGCTGGCGAAAGCTAAAAGATAATGCGCCAAAATAAATAAGGGGAAGGTAAAAAAGCTTCCCCATGTTCCGGGAGCAAAAGGGATTTTGCCAATACCAAACCATGTGGAAACCAGAAAAGCCGGATGATAAAATTTTATACCCGGAAATGTTTTAATTTCTTCTGTTTGCGGATTATTCATTTGGTGCTGTCCTCAATGTTATTGTGGCAATTGCTTGTGCGGCGATACCTTCTTTTCTGCCGGTAAAACCTAGTCCTTCTGTGGTGGTAGCTTTTATGCTCACACGCGATGGTGATATAGCAAGTATTTTTGCGACTGTCTCCCGCATTTCATTTTTAAAAGGCGAAATTTTTGGTTTTTCGCAGATAATTGTCACATCGATATTGTTGATTTTAGCGCTCTTTTCATCAAGAAGGGTTTTAGTATGTTCTAAAAATTTGCACGATGCCATGCCTTTATATTTTGCGTCTGATGGCGGAAAATGCTCACCTATATCACCTGCGCATATAGTGCCAAGCAAGGCATCAACAATTGAATGCAACCCAACATCTGCGTCAGAATGGCCTTCCAAACTATTATGATGGGGAACCTTTACGCCGCAAAGCATGATAAAATTATTAGATTCCAGTTTTGGCTGGCAGAATTTATGCACATCGAAACCTGTGCCGGTTCTAACTTCCAAAGGCATTTCTATTTCCATAAGTTTTTCTGCTCTTTTTAAATCTTCATTGGTAGTTATTTTGAAATTCATTTGTGAGCCTTCAATGATGGTAACCTGATTGCCCAGATGTTCTTCTATTGCTGAATCGTCGGTGAATTCATGTTCCTGCACAGATCGATGTGATTCTAGTATATCCTCATAAACAAAGCCTTGTGGCGTTTGCGCACGCATTAGGTCGGAACGATTTATAGTATGCAAAATTTTTCCATTGGCTGTTTTCTTCAATGTGTCTTCCACGTGCAATGCCGGAATTATGGCTTTATGTTTATCTATAGCTGCAATAACACGGGTTATAATATCACTAGTTACAAGCGGTCTGGCGGCATCATGGATGAGAACCTTTTTAGGGGAGAATTTCTCTATAGCTTCCAAGCCCAGTCGCACAGATTCCTGGCGGGTTTTACCGCCGGCAACAGGAGGCAAAACATTCATTCCTTTAACGGATTTGTTATATAAATCAGCATCTTGTGGATTGTAGACCACCTGTACAGCATCTATATCAGGATGGTTAGAAAAAGTGGAAACAGAATGGCTAAGCATAGGCTTTCCGGCCAAATTCAGGTATTGTTTGGGGGTTTTTTCGCCAAATCTCAGTCCGCTACCGGCGGCTACAATTATACAAATAGTGTTATATTTAGCCAATTTTTACCTGTTTCCTTGCTTATTTTGTTAAATTCATATATGTTGGCGCACCTTAATTTCTATAGCGATGCGCCACAGGAAACTATATTTAATAACATTTTATGTCCATAAAAATTGGTGAATTTGAATTAAAAGATAAAGTTATTCTCGCCCCTATGTCCGGGGTGACTGATAAGCCTTTCCGTCACCTGGTGAAAAGCTTTGGAGCTGGCTTAATGGTTTCTGAGATGGTGGCTAGCCACGCTATGATACGCCAAACGCGCGAAAGTTTGAAGAAATGCGAAACTTCTGAAATTGAAGATATGACTTCTGTGCAGCTTGCTGGCAATGAGCCAGATATTATGGCAGAAGCTGCAAAACTTAATGAAGATATGGGTGCTAAAATT
>CAZOKN010000018.1:33594-34738 GCA_964580525.1 uncultured Rickettsiaceae bacterium | reverse complement strand
TCCGGCCGTCGGGTGAATGACAATTGCACTGTATTTTTATTTGTCATACCCGCGAGGGCGGGAATCCATTGTTTCAATTATAAAACTTCTTAAATAATTTTTGCAAAAACACAAAACCCTAATCACCCTCAAACTTGCTTTACCATCCCTCAACCTAAAATTAAATTCTTACCATATTTTCCAATCTTAAGTTAAGCAGCCGAAAGCCTTGCTATTTGGCCTGTTTTATGCTATAACCATGACATAAAATTAATCTTTGATTTAAAAGACTTAAATTATGAAGTTTATAAATAACAAACAAGAAGCTATTAATTTTGCAAATTGCACTCCTTTCATTGCTTCACCAGAAGAACCTGGTTTTAGAAGGAATGGAAAAAACATATTAGGTGACTATGATGCTTGGCTTGATAACTTGCATCTAACGCCACTAGTGGAAACTCAAGAAAAATTGCCGGAAGCCAGAAGGCTTTTAGATCTTATTATATCTTCTCCGCGCAAAAATGCGCGCGATTTTCAGCCTTATATATTGCCATGGAATGCAGATCTTAATCAAGCCGATGCTGAACTTGCTGCCAGCTATATAGACAATGATTTTTTTAAACAAAGATGTCCAGGCTTAAACATTGATCTTCTTGGCTATGGCTACAGCCATGTTAATTGTAGCTGGTATGAAGATATATTTTCCAACAATCTTTCCAATCTTCTTACTCCATATATTGTTGAAGAACACAGACAAAATGGCCATAATCTTAAGCGTCATAGTGAGGCAGAAATTTTACGACATGTCCTACGTTATGGCAAAAAACCTCTAGAACAAGATGAAACGCCAGAACAGCTTGAAATTGAGTTTGAAAGAAGCCGTTACATCGCCAAAACCATTCGCAACTTACTGCGTTACGAAATGGAAATAGAACCGCCTGCCGTTTCCCTAACACAAGCAAATTTTACTATACCAGATCCTGCACATATACCTTTTCTGATTTTCAACAATCCACCTCCTCGGACTTTCAAAAAAGATTTTGCCCGCCATCAAAACCAGGCTTTCAGAGCGCTTGAGCCGCAATTATTGCGATGGATTGAAAGGCAGCGCAACCTTCTGGTTCTTGATTTGCGTAAAGATGGCAAAGCCCAGGATCAAACAGAC
>CAZOKN010000018.1:31203-33581 GCA_964580525.1 uncultured Rickettsiaceae bacterium | reverse complement strand
GTTTATGGTTTTGCCGAACATTACGATGAATGCGGCATTGTTGGAGGTGTCGATTATGATTATAATATCATCGGCCGCCAGAATATTATTTTCGACAAATTATTATTTTTAGAATCAAACATGCTTGGTGCCGTTGATAAAAATATTCCCGGCGCCTTAGATGCTATAGATGAGCTGATAGATCTTATTGGTGCAGAAAACCAAGCTCAGGCCAACGATCTTACAGACACTCTATATCAACATATAGGAGATCCAGCAAAAATTCCATTGCTAACACGAGCAATTGATGTGCCTGTTGTTCCTCCTTTAAAAAGCCAAGCGGAAATCCAAAAGGAAAAAGATCTTAATTACATCAAAGGGATTGCAAACATCCTGAAAGCCGCTGAAAAAGTTCCGCTGCCTGCTTCCTGCACCAAGAGAGCCACATCCCCTGCCGAGATGAAAAAAGCCTATGCTGATTTCATCACCTGGCTTAATGCCGCGCATAGCGCAAAAGATTCACTGCTGGGCAATCTAGTGAAAAAACAGGGCGATAATTATCTTGTTGGGTCTCTCGTTATACAAAAAAAAGCTGCTTTGCCAGAAATGGCAAAGATCATAAACCAACTTGCTAACGTAAAAGGCGCTACCTCCGCTTTGGCCGTTATTTATAATATATTGCCAGAAGCCGACCGCCAGAATTTCATTGCACAGGCCAAAGCTGCTGTTATCGCTAACCAACCTAAGCCACTAGCACCTCCTATTCCGCCTGTGCCACCTGTACAAAATCCTTTGCAAGCCGCATTACAGTCAGCTTATGATTCAATGGGCGGTAAGCTGAAGTCGCTGCTGAAAGCCTTATACACGCAGGAAATTAAAAAAAACTCACATACTCTGGAAAACAATACCGCCCAGATCTCTCACGACGATAAGATCATCAGCAGCTTAAAGGAAGAAGCTGCTGATATTATAAGCTATCGTGTAAAAACCGATAAGGACACAGTTAAAAATGAACTGACCAATGGCGACATTTTCAATAAAATTCTCAATGAGCGTTTTAGTGCCATCATTGCAAATAATTTCTCTGTCGGCCTGATGGAAAGCAAAATTACCGCAGAAAAAAACCATGATGCCGGCAAGCGTAATATAAAATACGGTGGTATTGGCGCCGATGTTTCATATGACGCTGAAAAAGGCGGCCTACTGATAAACTGCCTGATTTCAGACCATCTGCCTGAAGACAAAAAAGCAGCCGCGCAAAAAAACCTTCCCGCCTATAAAGCCGGGCTCAGGGCAAATGATGTCATCACAGGCTTATATTTCACACGTGAACAGTTACAATCACTAAGCACACTTGCTAATCAGCCTGAAGCTAAAGACCTGAAAGAAGCACTTGAAGAATTTGACTCCTGCTTCAAACAACCTGATGCAAACGGACTTTACAAATTGTCGTTATCTGGCCTTGATAAAAAACAGGCCGACCTTGCCTGTGTGCTTTGCAGAGGTATGCCAGGCTCCACTCTTCTATATGAAGTGGCAGGACGTGATAAACCTATCGTAATAGAGCGCGAGATCATTAACGCAAAACCTCAACATTGCTGCGTCCAAAATGATAAAAACCGCTGGCAGGACAAAACCGCCGAAACAGGAAACCACGGAAGAGTGTTTTAGTTTTATTGCTTTGTTTTTAGGATTTTCTTCGAATCTGCTGCGCTAATCCAGGCATAGCTCGTTAGAGCGAAGCCTGGTGGGCGGTAGAGAACTCGAATCTCCGACCTCCACGATGTCAACGTGGCGCTCTAACCAACTGAGCTAACCGCCCCCAAAAGAGAATGAGAGAAAATAGACTTCTGCTTGATTTTGTAAAGTTTTTTTTGATTTCCAACTTCTAGCCGCTAACCTTATCGTTCGCAGACGAAGCTTTCAACTTATAAAGATATTTATTTAGAAACTCGTTCATATCGTTAAATTCAACACTATATTCAAGGTTTTTATAATCAACAGGCCCCTTGTCCATAGCGATGAATGTAAGAACTTTTTTCTTATTTACATCAGAAACGAAATCACCAAAATCCTCATATAATATCTGCAATCTTTTTCTCTGATCAGTAACTGAATATGCCAAAGCCAGTCTTAGCAACTGCTCAGTTTCCTGGGTATTTAATTGTTTTTCCTCACGCCTGATATCCCGGAAAGGCGTTTCCAACTCTTCAACAACCTTCCGCCAAACCTTATTGCGCCAATAAACATCAGCCCTTAAAAAAGCCGCTTGATGGCTTTCATCACCTTTTAGAGAAGAAAGCGCCATATTACTTTTTCCCAACTCTATCAAACAATTAGCCTTTATATATTTACGCTCCATCGCTATTTCAGGATTTATATTTGGATTATCAGTAGCA
>CAZOKN010000018.1:0-31193 GCA_964580525.1 uncultured Rickettsiaceae bacterium | reverse complement strand
ATCCAGAGCATCTTGCGGCTTGTGATTCATCAAATGCACTTTAACTAATTTTATAGCAGCATTGTCCCTCTCTTCACCACTCAAACGGAACCTAACCTGGTGCGTCAGCAAAGATGCAGCACGATCGAGCAAATCAACATCGATAAGCCTATCTGCAAGCTTGCTTATCATTTCATCACCAATCTTACCTATCGGAGTTAACTCTCTGAATTCATAGTACAAAGTAAGAGCATCAAGTTTTGACATACCGTCAACATTTTCCTGGCTGAATATCTGAACGAACTTATCGCTCATCTTCTTAGCTATCAAAAGCGATTCGTCAGAACCCGGAAATGCCGATATTGCACTTCTCCAAACCTTAAATCCTTCCATATATTGCTTTTCATCCATATAGAATTCGCCAAGCATTTTCAGCATTTGGAATTCAAGAACCCCTCCCCGCCAAGCATATCTTACAGTATTTAAGCGCTCAATAGCCTCTTTTGGAGTTAATTTCTTTTTATCTAACAAAAATGTGGTTAGCGCCACTTGCGATCTAGTGCGGTTATAGCCATCATCAACATTGTCTATGAGAGCCGTCCACTTTTCTACAGCCTTATCATCTTGCTCGTCTTTAGCGTAGAAAAGAGCGCGCAAGAATTCTATGCTATCCTTTTGCTGAAGCCTTTTTTCGTCTTTGATACTCGCCAATATTTCATCTGCCGTCACAAGATCATTTTTCTTCAGCTTATCTTCCAGAGATAAAAGTGCGAAATCATTAAAAACTGCTTCAGGATAATATTTTAGGAATGTGTCGATGTTCTGTACAAACTCAACACTGTATTTTTCCTTTTTATCTTTTTTATCCGCATCACCAGTACCCCACCACAGCTTATCATCGTCTGCTTCAAAAATATCTCCGGATTTATAAAGATCTGTTTCTTCAAAACGTTTGATTGCTTCATAATAATGCTGGGTAACAAACCTAGCTGTCGATTCAAGCTGTTGCACTTCATCTGAATTCACAAAATCAGGATCCATCTTTCTTATTATTTTTAATAATCTTGACGAAGTATCCCACATAAGCTTAGTATTTTCAGCTTCATTGCCTGTTGTTTCTTCCTCATCTTTCTTTTCTTCAGAAGAGTTCGAAGAAACAAATTTATCAACTTTAATTTGGTCGTTAAGCTGCATGCCTGCAGCATTTTGCCAGAACCTAACTTCGGAGAACTCACTGTCTTTTAATTCTTTCACATCAACAGAATCAAATGCATCTATAGAATCTCTGTAACGACCTACCATATACAACGAAGCCGCCTCTAAAAGGCGGACATCGTTAGTTTTACCAAAATCTTCATCATATTCTTTTATTATGCTGATTGTTCCTAAGGCTTCCGAGTATAAACTATTCGCAAAATAAAACCTTGCCAGGTCAAGCCTTGGCCCATTTTTTTTGCTCCAATCAACTTCTGTGATCTTCCATTCCAGATCACCCAAATTTTTTTCAAAATTTGCATCACCCTCTCCCCTCCAGGTACCAAATTTAAACAGCGCTAACTCGCCACCTTTTTGTTTTAGCTTTTCAGCTCTAAGCTGTGCTTCCTTTTCTTTTTCCTGTAAATCTCTAAGCGCTGACTGCGCGCTGCCGGCAAGTTTATTGGTAGGACCTGATATTTCAACGCTTCCTTTAACCGCCTGGATATCTACATCGTCAGATATCAACTGTATGGAAGCACCCTGCCCTGTCGGCATTATAACAAAGTCGGTATATTTTACTGATTCTTTAAAACCAACACTATCTTCCGGATAGGTCAATATAACCATTTCATCGCCAACAGAAGGATCAATTAATCGTAGTGGACGTACGTTTTCGGCAACTGAAATTTTAATTTTAGAACCTTGCAATATACTGTCTGTTACGTTAATTTTCGGTTCTCTCTCAGGAACTGATCCAGGCTTCGTAATTCCTACTACCCAATCCTTATCTTTTTTATGCGCAAATACACCGATATCCTGCTTAAGGTTTAACCTTAATATAGTGTAGTCTTTGTTGTTTATCTGCTGAGAAGATGCTGAAAAATAAGATGGATTTTTAGCAACTAAAGATGATACATCAACTTCCTGAAATTTATCAAACACAACCCACAAATAATCACCACGCACAAACACAGCAGAGGAAACATCCTCACTCCATAAAAATGGAATTTCCACATCAGCCTTATAGTCAATATTTTTAGGACTTGCTGCAGCTGTATCGCCTTGTGTTGCCTCAGCTGGTTTTTCTTGAGCAGAAGCAACAGCCTGCGGCTGAGTTTGCGCAATATCGGCAGGAGTAGAACTTTGTTCTTTAGTTAATTCGTTTGTTGGGATTTCCTGATCAACAGCAGTTTGCTCAAATTTACGTCTCAGTTGAGGCACTGGAACAGCCTTAGGCTTTGCAGAGGCCAAAGCCACCTTGCTTTTACTAGATTTATTTTCAGTAGTAGCTTTTTTACCTTCACCAATCTTTTTTGTAGATGGCTTTATGATATCCACACCTACAAAATTCTCTCCCAGAAATCTTCTATAACCATAACCTTTGGCATCCAACTTAAATTCTATGGTATCTCCAGAATTACTGAAACTAGCAGAAGCAATATATTTGCCTAGATTTGCAAATGCACTATCCATATTTGAGCTGGAAAAATTCCTTCCGAAATTTACACTCATTTTATCGCCGGTTATTGAAGTAGTGAAATCAACCGGTTGCTCGCAATAGAAAAATATGCGCAGATAATCACCTTTGTCGACAGCTTTTAGCCTCATGACATCACCAGATGCAAAAGCAAAACCCTGCCACAACAAACAGAATAACAATACGAATATTTTTATAAAATTATTCACTAAAATACCCCTAAGAGAGCCTCTTTGGCATAATCATAGTCATTTATAATCATGGGTATTAGCTACTTGCTATATATAGCGCAATTCTCTCCCTAAGGCACTACATATGGTAAAGTATATAATTATTATGGGTAAATACAATAGGAAATTGCTTCTATACAAAAATTATCCACGGAAAAATTTTTGTATAGAAACAAGAAAAATATTAAGCAGGATTATATAGGTTATTTTATAAGAAAATGCCGGCCTAAGCATTTTTGAAAAGATTATCAACATCATCCTGAGAAGGTGTATTGCTTTGCAATTGCGGACCACTCATCAAATTAGCGTCGGCTCTTACATCTTTCGATATTTTTTTGTTTACAGACATGCAATTTAACAAACTACCGACTGTTTCTTCTACATATTGTAGTGTAGACGTTACTTTCTTTATACGTTGACCAGTAAGATCTTGAAAGCTGCATGCTTCCATGACACTACTTATTTCTTTAAAAACATCATCCTGAATTTTTTTATCAGCCACGCCGCTAATAACAGCACGAATTCTATCTGCACAATCTAGTATTTTATTTGTAGCATCTTCAGTTGATTTAACAACTTCACTAAGCTCAACAGTAGCTTCTTGTACAACACCAGGTTTAGCTTCTGGCCTTATATCCTGTTTAGTTTGTTGAATTCTGTCACCAATTCCCTTTATGCCTGCGTATATATCGTTATCCGACGCTTTTATACACTCATTTATTGTTGAAATAATAGCTTCAATATCTTCATTTGCTATCTTTCCATCTTCTTTGAAGCTTAGATTTTTCAGTTTTAAAATAAGCTGTTCTCTTAAATTCTGCATTTTATTTCCTCAATTGGGATAGCAAGCAATGATTAAAAATTACCTATAACAGAAGTCATTTTTTTCTTTAAAGTATCGGCGTTAAAAGGCTTAACTATATAGTTATTAACCCCGGCTTGCTTAGCTTTTATAATGTTTTCAGGCTTACTTTCTGCCGTAACCATTATAAATGGAACTGTTTTTATAGCGCCCTCTGCAGAACGAATTTTTTGCAATAGCTCAAAACCGCTCACAGGCTCCATATTCCAGTCCGAAATTATAAGATGATACTGCTTTTCGGCTATCATAGCCAATGCCGATTGGCCATCTACAGCCTCATCAATATTCCTGAAGCCGATTTGCAGCAAAAGACCTGTAACAATGCGTCGCATGGTCTTAAAATCGTCCACAACCAATATATTCATATTCATATCAACAGACATTTTTATCTCCCAAATAACAAGCAAGCGTCCAAAAACGCTGGCTATATCATAATATAGAACCATTATATGGGGATTTAGTTAAAACTTAGTTAACAGTTGAAAGTCTATTCTTCTTTGCCAGGCGGGTTGTGACTTCTTTTGCCTTTTCAGGGTCAATTTTAGAGAGAATTTTAGCCGAATTGTCTTCTTTCATATTTTCAACAATTTCAATCAATAGATCCATATCCATTTTATCGAAAATAGCCGCGGCATCCTTAGGTTTCATGTTTTCATATATCTTAACCAAACGATCGATTTTGTCTTTTTCTTTGCTGTTATATTGAGCCAAAAGGGCAGCAACTTCTTCTTGTAGCTTTTTTAATTCATCCATCTTTGTGTTAATTTTCTGCTCTGTGGCATTAAGAATGCTTTCTTTCATCTCTATGGAAGAACTCCAATCTTCAAGCTCTTTTCTGCGAGTAGAAAGATTTTCGAGCAAGTTCTTTTCCATATCGCTCATATTAGTTATTTGTACTTCGTTAGATGCCTTACAGCTATCCTTGGTAGCTTCACCTCCTTCTGCAGGTTTTTCACCTTCAGCCGATTTTTCGCCCTCAGATGGAGCCCCATCAGCACCCTCAGCTTTTTTAGATTCATCTGCTTTAGCATCTTTTTCATCGTGTTTCTTTCCATCTTCAGCCGCTTTTGGTTCTTCTTTTTTCTTTTCTGCTTCTGCAGCAATAGCGCTAGATGATAAAGCTGGCTTATCAGAATTTTTAGCTTTTTCGACAACAAAATCCGATATCTTCACCACAACTGAGACGAATGCTATCAAGATAAATATCGGCAAAATTCTAAATTTCATTGTTATTCACCATAACCCAAAGCTTTTAACATGCTGGCAACCTGCTGTTCTTTAGCATCTTTTTCTTTGCCAGTAATGTTTGGCTTACTGATAGCAGTAGAACGATTTCCATCAATTTCTTTTTTAGCATTACCTTCAGCTATTTTTTCTAACAAACCTTCTAAAACCTTTGCTCTTTTCTGCTGTTCGCTATTAGCAGGTTTTCTATCAGTATTAGCCGGAAGATTTTTTTGAGCAGGTGAAGCACTTCTAATAGGCCTTTGTTGTGTATTTTGCTCAGGTTTATAAGTCTCGCCAGGAGCAAATTTCTTACCACTAGCCTCAAGCATTTTGGAAATTTCGATAGCCCTGTCATTTAAAAATGAAATATCATCCATTAAAATAATGGCTCTATCTATCTTTTTTTGTAATTCTGTGGAAGCACCAACACTGGCACTTTTAAGAGCATCTATGCCAGACTGTGCTCTAAAAATTGTATCATCAAAACTTTTAAAAAGATTGGCCAATTCTTTTTTACTATCTTGGATAAGAACTATACGTTTATTCAGCACGAAACCGTAAGCTATAGCAACCACCAACAAAAGCGCTACTACTAAATCAAGTATTTCTGTCATTGCTTATCTCGCATTTTTTTATTTATCACCTGACTAATAGCAATGGAAAGATCATCTCCAACCTTGCCGATTTTACCTTTTAGTACGTTAACACCCTGACAATTCAACAACACATCCTCGTCTGGAGATTTATCCATGACAATAGTGCTTCCAACTTTAAGATTCATTATATTTTTCATCATAGTTTTCTTTTTACCCAATATAGCCTCTACAACCACATCCGTATTGCTAACTTCTTTACTTAGGTGCAATTCCCACATCGAATCTTTGCCAAAAGTTTCACCCATAAAAGACTGAGAAAGAAGTTTTTTTATTGGCTCTAAAGTAACCAAAGGCAACATGATTTCTATATTACCACCACGCTCCTCCATATCCACACGCAGCTGCAAAAGAATTACAGTATCAGAAGGATGCGCAATCGTTGCAAATCTTGGGTTGGTTTCCATTCTTTCAAATTGGAAGGTCGCCGGACTAAGAGGATCAAAAGCCGCTCCCATATCTACAAGTATAATATCGCTAACCTGTCTAACGATACCCTGCTCTATAGCAGTATATGGACGTCCTTCTATTCTGATTGGTTTATTTGATTTTCTACCGCCAAAAAGAACATCCACCATCGAATAAACTATCGAGCCGTTATAAGTTACTATGCCAAAATTTTCCCATTCAATGGCTTTAAACACAGAAAGAATTGCCGGCATTGGAATTGAATTTACATAATCGCCAAAACGCAATGACGTTATGGAATGAATGTCAACATCAACGTTATCAGATGTAAAATTACGCAATGAAGTGGAAAGCATTCTTACAAAACGGTCAAAAACAACTTCAAGCATTGGTAGACGCTCATAAGACAATAATGCCTTATCTAGCATAGCTTCAATACCGGTTTTCTTTTCTTCAACCGGAGTAGCACTAAAACCGAGTAGATTATCTATCTCATCCTGCGAAAGGGCTTTTGCTTCTTCTCCCGCAACCTGCGCCTGTGCTTGATTAGCTTCGTCCGCCATAAACCTACTACAATTAAAAACTACTGTACTAAAATTTCTTTAAACAAAATATCATTAACTTTAGCCGGGTAAACAACCTTGTTTATTCTCAGTAAAAGTTCTTCTCTCAAACGATAAAGTCCTGCCGAGCCCTGTAAATCTTCCTGACGCAATTCACGCAAATAAACCTGAAAACTATCTCTTATTCTCGGCATTTTTTCTTCAATTCTCGGCACTTGTGATTCACCTGGAATTTCAAGAGAAACTGTCATTTTCAAAAAGCTTGGCCTTTTGCTTCCAACATTTAAATTAACTATAAATTCCGCCATATCATAAAAAACCGGCTGCTCTACTACACCATCTGGACCAACCACTGGCTCACCTTTTCCACCAGCTTCACCTGACTGCTCTGTCACAACAGGTTTCTTATTAAAAAATCCTGTTATATATAAAACTGCAGGCACCGCTATTCCTAAAACAACGACGATAGCAACCACTATCAGGATTATCATTTTTTTCTTGCTTTTTTTGCTGTCACCACCTTCGGCACCAGCCTCACCAGCGGCACCCTCAGCGCCTTCTGCACCAGCTTCACCTTCTTTTTTTTCGCCTTTTTCTTCCTTGCCTTTTCCCTCTTCTTTCCCTTCTTCTTTTGCTTCTTCCTTGCCCTCTTTTTCAGCATCTTTCTTCTTTTCATCAGCCATGGCAAAAACCTAAAATCACTAAATTGAACAAAAAAATATAACTATGGTACTATAATTATATCTAGCATATATCTCAATATAAAAACACTAAATATAGTATAAACAATAAAACTATTATTAAAATTATTGCTCACTATATAAACGTCAGGCATTTTTTTCCTAAAGAAGAAAATTTTGCCCTATTTTTTTATTTTAAAAAGTAAAAAATTTTAATCACAAAAATCCTGCAGACCTTTAAAATCAATATAAAATAAAAATTGGCACGGTATGTGCTTTATATTTTTTAGCATGTAGCATTAGATCGTCTTTAAAAAGTATTTTTATGATGATTTATTAATCGGCAGGTAGCCCGAACTATAATTAATAGTTTTGGGTTTTGTAATGGTAAAAGTTTTTTTTATTATATTATCTTTGCTTATAGCATCTCCACTTTGCTTTAGTGCGCAGGCAGATAATTTTTCTTATGTAATGACAGCAAGACAACGTGATTTGTTGCAGTCACAAAGTAGAATTTCTGACATGGCAGCTAACGTAAATACAACTGGATTTAAGTTAGAGAAAGACAGTTAAGGACAATACAAAAAACCCATAAGAGATAAGTCTGGTATTGCCTTCCATAACATATCAACAACAGCACGCGATTCTTCCCAAGGCGGAATGTCTACAACCGCACGCCCTCTGGACGTTGCAATTAGCGGCCCTGGCTATTTCATGGTCAGCACTCCAAGAGGTTTCAGATATACACGCGCTGGTAATTTTAAAACAAACTCTGAAGGAATTTTAGTTACAAAAGAAGAATACCCTATAATGGGTCCTGGCGGTGGTCAGGTTGAATTTACTGAAAATGATGTGGATGTAACAATACGTGAAAATGGACTTGTAAGTTCTGGTCCTGAAGAACGCGGACAAATTGGTGTATTCATTTTTGAAAATGAAAATTTAATGGTACGCGAAGGTGATGGTTTATACAAAACCGAACAATCTCCAATTGCCACAGAGGATTCTAAAGTAGTTCAAGGCGCATTGGAAAACTCTAATGTAAACTCAGTAACCGCCATGACGCAATTAATTGAAGTATCCAGACAAATAGAAATAACCGCAAAACTACAAGATAACTACAGTGGTTTGCAGACAAATTTAATAAGAACTTTGACACAACAGTAGGAGATAACAATGCAAGCTTTACACACAGCCGCAACAGGAATGCAAGCAGCGACTACTAACATAGATGTAATCGCGAACAACCTTGCCAACCAAAACACAACTGGATACAAAAGAAAAAGAGCTGAATTTCAAGACTTGCTCTATGTACAAGATCAGCATGTTGGCACACAATCTTCTGATGCCGGAACTGTAATACCTACAGGTATACAAATAGGCTTGGGAGTATCTACAGGAGCGGTATACAGCATAACCGAACAAGGTCCAATGCAACAAACCAGTAGTACTTTTGATATTGCTATCAACGGTAAAGGATTTTTTCGTATAATTCTTCCAGATGGTACTGAATCGTATACTAGAGCTGGAGCTTTCCAAGTTAATGGCGAAGGAACAATTGTAACTTCTGACGGCTACACAGTATCTCCCGGAATTACAGTTCCTGATAATGCTACTGACATAACTATCAATGCTAATGGCGAAGTAATTGCCTCTATTGCGGGAGAAGTTACTCCATCGAATCTTGGACAGTTTGAACTTGTAAAATTTACCAACGAGGCCGGCATGGAATCAAAAGGTAAAAACTTATTAAATGAAACTGAAGCTTCCGGCACACCAATTGACGGTATTCCAGGCCAGGAAGGATTTGGTAATATAATACAGGGATGGCTCGAAGGTTCAAACGTAGCTGCAGTTACTGAGCTTACAGATATGATTTCCGCACAAAGAGCTTTTGAAATGAATATTAAAGTTATGGAAGCAGCCGACCAAACAATGAAAACCTTAAATCAGGTTGCTTAATCTTAACTAGGTTAAATAGGTATTAATATGAAAAAACATTTTAAAATAATCACCTTCTTATGTTCATTACTGTTTTGCAGTATGGCGTTTGCAGGGCAGATAATTTCTCCAGAGCCTGGAGGCATAGATAAGGCAAATATAATAAATGCCAGTGACATAAAAATTATGCTAGCTGATGAGCTGAAAAAAAATGGCGTTTCCGAAAATGTTAGCATCAATATTGCTGATTATGAAAAAGGCATAAAATTAAAAGGAAAATCACGCCAATATTTTGTCGATATAAACAACATTTCAGTGTCGAAAAGCAATGGTCGTTTCAAAGCAAATATTTCTTTTAAAGCAGGCAATAATTTTAAAGAATCTATAGTTATAAACGGCACTTACGATGAAATGATAAAAATACCTGTTTTCAAAAGTGCTATGGCTAATAAATCTATAATTTCTGATACCGATATAGAATGGATGGATATAGAAAAGAAAAGGATTCACGATACTATTATAACAAGCGATTCTGATCTGATAGGAAAATCACTTAAAAGAACTATACAGGCTATGTCGCCTATAAGGGATAAAGATTTAGCAAAAGAAACTATCGTATCTCGCAATCAGGAAGTTAGTATATTATATAAAGCTGATTTTATGACCCTTAGAACTTCTGGTGTTGCAATAGAGGCTGGCGGCAAAGGCGATCTTATAAAGGTCAGAAATAAGGAAAGTAATAAAATAATTGATGCAGTCGTACAAGGTAGCGATATTGTGGTCGTATCTGAACAAAAAGCAGATTTATAATCCCGGGGTATATAAGAAATGAATTTTAAGAAAGCACTAATTGGTTTGACTCTGGTAACTACAGGCTGCTCTTCTCAGCTTGCCGAACTTGATGCCGTTGGAAAACCGCCATCGATGGAACAGGTAGTTCTGCCTATGGAAAAAGAGAGCTATAATCCTCTGGAATGGAATGTTGATGACGAAGAAAACAGTCCCAAATATTCTAATTCTCTTTGGCAACCGGGCGCACGTGCCTTTTTCAAAGACATGAAAGCACGTAGAGTTGGCGATATATTAACTGTAACTGTAAAAATCAAAGATAAAGCACAGCTGGATAACCAGACAACACGTAACAGAAAAACCTCTGACAGTGCTAATGCGCCAAGTATATATGGCCTGGAAAATAAGATATTAGGCGCAATACCTGGAGTAGCTGATCCTGCAAAATTGCTTGATTTAGCTGGTTCTACCGATTCAACAGGAACCGGAAAAATCGCCCGTCAGGAAAAAATTGAAACATCTGTTGCCGCAATGGTCACACAGATTTTGCCAAATGGTAATCTTGTAGTTCATGGCGATCAGGAAATTCGGGTTAATTTTGAACTCCGTAAAGTTACAGTAGACGGAATTGTTCGCCCTGAAGACATAAGCGCAGACAATGCTGTAGACTCTGACCAGATCGCAGAAGCCAGAATCTCTTATGGCGGCAAAGGCCAAATTACCAACGTGCAACAGCCTCGCATTGGCAGCCAAATTATAGATGTGTTATCACCGTTCTAAATAAAAAAAAGGCCATGTTTTATAAAAATATGGCCTTTTTAATTTATTTAAAAATATTTTCATTTTTTTAAGAGCCGTTAACGATTTGTTAATAATTAGCTGATAATTATTCACCATCGAAATTTAACCGCATTTTAATTTCTAAGTAAGTAACTTTAGGAGAATATATTTTATGTCATCAGTTATAAATTTTATAAAGAACCTGCCAGTTGCCACCAATGATGATAACATCGCAACTGATATAAATTATATAAAAAAATCAGCCCATTTAGTGAATGATGCACTAAATAAAGGTGCTGACATAATGCAACTAGCTAACGGCGATATCTTAATAACTGAAGTAAAAACAATAACATATCGCTACGAGTGGAGCAAAGAACGCAACAAATTCGAGCGTGCCACTTCTGGCAATCGCGCAAAGAAAAGAAGAATTAGAAAAGCTTCTTAAGTTATTTCGTAACTATATCTGCCAGGAAGTTAATTTCTGGCAGTATATATTTTAAATAAAACTCTGAATTTTCTATCTTTTTATTCAAAAACTCTGCGTTTCCTTTTTTATCAGCCAAAAGTTTTTTTGCAGCATTTTGTTTTAAAGACATCATCACTCCGCCAATAGTAAGCGCCACCATGCGACAGTAATAATTTGCATAAAATTCAACAGCATCTGGTTCATTTTTTAATTTAGATTGTAGGTATTTTGTTACCTCACACAAAGATTCAACAATGGCCATAACAGTAAAATTATCGCATTTTTTTGCCAATTCTTTTAATTCTTCGGCAAACAAACTAAATAATTTGCCATCTTCCGCCACCATCTTACGCATAACCAAATCACGCGCCTGTATACCGTTTGTGCCTTCATATATCAGAGCGATACGCGCATCTCGTACATTCTGAGCGATCCCGGTTTCTTCAATATAACCAACTCCACCAAACACCTGCATAGCCTCTGAAGACATCAAAAATCCAACATCTGTGGCATAAGATTTGATTACCGGGATAAGAATCTGAACTATAGCATTATTTTTTGCTCGCTCTTTTTCGTCACCATGAGAACTAGCAACATCTATACACTTGGCAACATAATAGGCAATCGCCCTTGCAGCTTCGGTATTACTCGCAATATTCAGCAGCATTCTTTTCACATCCGGGTGATTTATGATTGCCACCTGTTTTTTACCACGTGCACCCTGAACACGTTCATTGGCATAATTCCAGGATTTTTGATAAGAATTCTCTGCTACAGCAATCCCTTCTATCGCAACAGAAAGGCGCGCATTATTCATCATGGTAAACATCGCTTTCAAACCATCGCCTTCCGCCCCCACCAAATAGCCAACTGCCCCGGCATTATCGCCAAAAGACATCACAGCAGTTGGGCTGGCATGTATCCCCATTTTATGTTCAATGCTAACCGCTTTTAAATCATTCCTTTTGCCATCATCCAGAATTTTCGGAACGATAAACAAAGATATACCTTTTACACCTTCCGGCGCACCTTTCACCCTTGCCAACACCATATGAATGATATTGTCGGTAAAATCATGCTCGCCATAGGTAATGAATATTTTTTGGCCTTTGATTAAATAGTGATCACCGTTTTTTACGGCAGAAGTTGTCACTGCACCAACATCAGAGCCGGCTTGCGGTTCTGTAAGACACATTGTACCTGTCCAATTGCCGGAAATTAAATTACGCAAATATTTCTCTTTTTGCGGCACAGAACCATGATGCAGCAGTAATTCCACCGAGCCTTGCGTGAGCAGCGGGCATAAGCCAAAAGCCATATTAGCACCGCTCCACATTTCAGAAATAGCTGTAGCAATTAGTTTTGGAAAGCCCTGCCCGCCAAATTCTGGCTCAAACGGCACAGAATTCCAGCCATTTTCAACAAATTCCCTGTATACATCCTTAAAACCAGATGGGGTTTTAACCTTACTATCTGTAATTTTGCAGCCCTCTTTATCACCAACAATATTAAGCGGCGCCAGCTTACCACCAGAAAACTTAGCCGCTTCATTCAAAACTGCTGCTACCAGATCATCATTAAAATCTTTAAATTTATCGATATTTATCAGAGACTTATAATCCAGCACCTCTTGCAAAAGGAACATTATTTCTTCAATTGGCGCCTGATATTCTTTCATAAATGACCTTCCTGGTATTTAACGTACAATATTATTATATCCCCTAATCATTAACTTTAAAGTGCAAATAACGTTTATATCTGAGGGATTTTTAGGAGAAAATCTTTTAAAAAGCGGAGCGTATTTAACATACGTGAGCATTTTTGAAAGCTTTTCGACGACAAAATCACCAGATATAAACGTTATTTGAGAAAATGCTTTATGTTCGTAATTTTCCCTATATATATAGCGCAAACACAAAGATAACGGGGAACAATATGAGCAAAAAGAATATCAAAAAAGTAGTTCTGGCTTACTCAGGTGGTCTGGATACATCTGTTATACTATGCTGGCTTAAAGAAGTTTATGGCTGCGAGGTTGTCACTTTCACTGCCGATATCGGCCAGGGTGAAGAGCTTTCGCCAGTACGCGAAAAAGCCAAGCAATTTGGTGTGAATGAGATTTTTATCGATGATTTGAAAGAAGAATTCGTGCGTGACTATGTTTTCCCGATGTTCCGCGCCAACACAGTTTATGAAGGCCAATATCTGCTCGGCACTTCCATCGCCCGTCCACTCATTGCAAAAAGACAAATGGAAATCGTTGAAGCTACTGGCGCTGACGCCGTTGCTCACGGCGCAACCGGCAAAGGTAACGATCAGGTGCGTTTTGAACTTGGTTATTACGCTTTCAAGCCTGATATTAAAATCATCGCTCCTTGGAGAGAATGGGATTTAACTTCCCGTACAAAATTGATTGAATATGCTGAAAAAAATAAAATTCCGGTGGCAAAAGATAAGCGCGGCGAAGCCCCTTATTCAACAGATGCCAACCTGTTGCACATTTCTTATGAAGGCAAAGTTCTGGAAGATCCTTGGGAAGAATATCACAACGATATGTTCCGCCTGACTGTTTCTCCTGAAGAAGCACCGGATAAACCTACATATATTGAAATTGAATTTAAAAATGGCGATGCTGTAGCAATTGATGGCAAAGCACTATCTCCAGCTAGCTTGCTTGCAAAATTGAACGAAGTTGGCGGCAAAAACGGCGTGGGCAGACTTGATCTTGTTGAAAACCGTTATATCGGCATGAAATCACGCGGGGTTTATGAAACTCCGGGCGGCACAATTTTGCTGAAAGCACACCGCGCAATTGAAAGCATCACGCTTGATAAAGGCGCTATGCACCTGAAGGACGAATTAATGCCGCGCTATGCTGAACTCATCTACAACGGCTATTGGTGGAGCCCTGAGCGCAGAATGTTGCAGGCTGCAATCGATGCCAGCCAATCACGCGTGAACGGCACAGTGCGCCTGAAGCTATATAAAGGCACAGTGGAAGCAGTTGGCCGCAAATCGCCAAACAGCATATACTCGCAAGACATCGTAACTTTCGAAGAAGATGCAGTTTACGACCAGAAAGACGCAGCAGGGTTCATTAAGTTGAATGCGCTGAGACTGAGGTTGGCGAAGTAGTTTATTAATTATAGCCCTACCTCAGGTAGGGCTAAGGCCTCTTATTATGAACTATAAAATAAGCCCTTTCATATAATTCATCATAAGTGATTATCTCTAAGTTTCTGTTGTTTCTTCTAAAATTTTCAAAAGTATCTCTTTTTGTTATAATGTCTTCTCTAGTTACATCCTCTGAAAATTCAATAGATTTATTTCCTATAATAAACAATGCTCTAGGATCAACTGTCCTACACTTATTTTTATCAACAAGATTACCTTTAACGTCTTTGATATCTTTGTTTTTATAACTTTCTTGCCATTTTGTTTTTTGAGCTAAACATTGACTTACTCCATCTATAAAAGCTTGAGAAAATGACCAAGTCCCTGCTCTACCCGTCTTACCATTTACATCTGTAAATATTTTCGTATTAGGGGTTTTAAGCTCGACAAGCATAGTGTAATCATTCAAACCCAGCATATCAACTTGGGGACTTCCCTTACTTTCGGTATTTTTTATTCCAATGTCCGCTTCATCAATAAAATCTCTTATAAATCTCAAATCCGCATTTAATCCTAAAAGCCAATGATGTCGTTTTAGAAAATAATGCCAAACATATTCTTCTCCCTCTTTCTTTACTTCGGACTTAAATTTTTCATAGTATTTTTTCCACAAATCAGCATTTTTAATAAGTTGCGCAAAAGTTTTTAGATTTTTTTCTCTACTTTGCTTAAGAAAAAACTGCATATCAAAATCTGAAAAATTCGGTATTTTTGATGTAAATTCTTGTAAATCTTTTATTTTTTCTGCTCTATCCTTACTTTCAAACTCCACCATATATCTATCTTTATTAACAACAGAATATGATTTTTCAAATTCCCCCAAATCTACAATTTCTTTATATTGATGCAAAAACCCTATAACTTTCCAGAAAACTTCTGCATGATCACTCATATCAATTCTAACTTTTTCTTTTATGGTTTGCTCTTTTTGCTGGAATTTTTCATCAATCTTTAGAAAGGTTGGTCTTGGTAGATACTTACCTGTTTTGCTAGATCTAAAAAAAGTAAATTCACAATATGTGTTAACCTTTGGGTTATCTGTTATCTTAAAGCCTTTACAAAAGGCTCCAGCATCATCTTGTAAATAACAACTAGACTCGTCTTTTTTTTCAAGAAGCTTTATCTTCGATATATCAAATTTAGGCAAATTAAAGTATCCATTTGAATCACTATAATTTTCAGTCGGAGTAACTTTCATCTACTTATCTCCATTTATAAATCAATTCTAAACTCTTCTCGGATCAAACGCATCACGCACAGCCTCGCCAATAAATATCAGCAGCGAAAGCATTGCCGAAAGCACAATAAACGCTGTTATGCCAAGCCATGGCGCTTGCAGGTTGGTTTTGCCCTGTGATAAAAGCTCCCCCAAAGATGGCGAGCCGGCAGGCAGGCCGAAGCCAAGGAAATCAAGTGATGTCAGAGTTGTTATAGCGCCAGTCAAAATAAACGGCATAAAAGTTATGGCAGACACCAAAGCATTTGGCAGCACGTGGCGGAAAATTATCACGCCCTCGCGCACGCCCAGCGCCTTTGCCGCACGCACATATTCCAAATTACGCGCTTTCAAAAATTCCGCCCGCACCACCGCCACCAAAGTTGTCCAGTGGAACATCAGCATAATTCCCAGCAGCCACCAGAAATTCGGCGTTACAATGCTCGACAAAATTATCAATACAAAAAGCATCGGCAAGCCAGACCATATCTCAATAAAGCGCTGAAATATCAAATCGGTTTTGCCACCAAAATAACCCTGCACCGCGCCGGATGCGACACCCAGTATCGAACTGAAAAATGTAAGCAACAAACCAAACAATACAGAAATCCTGAAACCATAAATCGTACGCGCCAAAACATCCCTGCCCTGATCGTCCGTACCCAATAAATTTTCAAAACTCGGGCCAGACGGCGCCGGCGTTGGTAAATCATAATTTATTGTGCGATAGCTATATTTTATCGGCGGCCACAACATCCAGCCCTGCCCTTTTTCCTTTATAAGATTTTGCACATAAGCATCGCGATAATCAGCTTCTGTATAAAAATCTCCGCCAAAAGTCACTTCAGAATATTTTTTAAAAACCGGAAAATATAATTCGCTTTTATATGAAAGCATAATTGGCCTGTCATTAGCGATTATTTCAGCAAAAATGCTCACCAAAAACAAAATCAAAAATATACAAAATGAAATATAACCTCTTCTGTTGCCACGGAAATTTGCAATTCTTCTTTGTGCGATTGGAGAAAACGCTATCATACATCCCTCCGCTCAAAATCAATACGCGGATCAATCAAACGGTAGGTCAAATCACCCACCAAATTGAGCAATAAGCCAATTAATGTGAAAACATAAAGCGTACCAAAAACCACAGGATAATCGCGATTAACTACAGATTCAAAACCAAGCAGGCCAAGACCATCAAGAGAAAATATTGTTTCAATAAGCAGTGAGCTGGTGAATAATATGCCGATAAATGCACTTGGAAAACCCGCCACCACAATCAACATTGCATTACGGAAAACATGGCCGTAAAGCACTTTATTTTCCGACAAACCTTTTGCCCGCGCGGTTAAAACATATTGTTTGCCCATTTCTTCCATAAATGAATTTTTTGTAAGCATGGTAAGCCCGGCAAAACCACTGATAACCATTGCAAATACAGGTAACGCTATATGCCAAAAATAATCTGTTATTTTATGAAAAAATGAAAAACTCTGCCACTCCGGAGAAACAAGGCCACGTAGGGGAAAAATCTGCCAATAACTGCCGCCAGCAAATAAAACTATCAGTAAAATTGCAAATAAAAACCCAGGAATTGCATAGCCGATTGATATAACAGCACTCGTCCAAACATCAAACTTATCGCCATCCGAAACTGCTTTTCTGATGCCAAGCGGAATAGAAATTAAATAAACCAACAACGTTGTCCATAAACCCAGCGATATAGAAATTGGCATTTTTTCAATTACCAAATCAATAACTGATTTATCCTTGAAAAAACTAGTGCCAAAATTAAACATTGCATAATTTTTTACCATATCCCAAAAGCGTTCTGTGGCAGGCTTATCGAACCCATAAAATTTTTCGATCTGCTTCACAAGCTCAGGATCAAGGCCTTGCGCACCACGATATTTTGAATTTACGCCTATCGCTGCAATGCTGTTATTATTTAAATTACGCGATGAACTCACCAACTCACCACCAGATTCTCCTGAAAAACGTTCAGTCGCAGAACCTCCAACACCCGTCAATTTAGCAATCATCTGTTCAACAGGCCCACCGGGTGCAAGCTGCACAATTGCAAAATTTATTAGCAATATGCCAAACAATGTCGGAAAAATAAGTAGAAGTCTTTTTATGACGTAGTTGAACATAAACTCCCACTAACCAATCGCACTCAAACTCGATTCCATCAATTCAACGCCAAAACATCTCTGATAATATTCTGCTATTAAAAATCTTTCGCCCTCTTCACACTTGTTCAAAAATGTCAGCTTGAAAGCAACTTCAAGATTGTTAAAGATTTCGTTATTTTCTGCCCATGAAATAACAGTACGCGGCGACATTACAGTAGAAATTTCTCCCATCTTAAAGCCCTGACGCGTTAAGTTGGCCATCTTCACCATGCTCTCCACCATCTTAGTATTTTTCTTTAATTTCGGCATTTTCGCCAAAATAATTTCAACTTCTTTTTCGTGTGGAAGATAATTCAGTGATGCAACAATATTCCATCTATCCATTTGCCCCTGATTGATAGGCTGCACACCATGATAAAGACCTGTTACATCGCCCAAACCAATTGTGTTTGAAGTTGCAAATATTCTAAAATATGGATGCGGAGTTATAACCTCGTTTTGGTCAATAAGCGTGAATTTTCCATTATTTTCCAAAAGCCTTTGCAAAACAAAAAGAACATCTGGTCTTGCCGCATCATATTCGTCAAAAATCATGGCAATTGGCTGCCTTAAACCCCAAGGTACGATACCATCGCGAAACTCCGTAACCTGCTTTCCATCATGGATGGCTATAACATCGCGCCCAATCAAATCAATACGGCTGATATTCCCATCAAGATTAACCCGGATACAAGGCCAGTTAAGCCTTGCAGCCACTTGCTCTATATGCGTTGATTTTCCAGTGCCATGATAGCCCTGCAACAAAACACGGCGGTTATAAACAAAGCCAGCTAGAATGCTAAGAGTTGTGTCCCTGTCAAAACAATAAGCCTCATCAATATCAGGAACAAATTCGTTTTTTTCTTCAAATGCTTTAACTTTCAGGTCACTATCAAAACCAAAAAGTTTTTTAACTGAAACATCTTTCGTAGGAATGTTAGATTTTTCTTTGCTGCTCATTGTTTATTACCCAAATGTTTTATGGGTAATATAATACTAAGAAAAATGACCGCAAGACTTTAAATAGCTATAAGCCTGATTAATTGCTTTTAACTTATCATCACCCTCGCCACCATTTAAATCAGGATGATATTTTTTGGCTAGCTGCTTATATTTCTTTTTTATTTCTTTCATGGTAACAGGATATTTTAAGCCCAAAACACTTAAAGATTCTCGTTCAGTATTTTGAATTTCAACACCAGCTTTTTGGTTAGATTGAGTACCGCCCCATTTAAATTCCTGAAAAACTTTTTTCTTTATTTCATCTGGATCGCGATATCTAGGATCAACGCCCATTCTGGAAGTTGGCCTGTGGCCGCTAACACTTTCTTTCTGGAAAGTTTCTATATCGCTCTGGCGCATACCATCAAAAAAATTCCAGGATTTATTGTAAAGACGCACATGCTCTAGACAAAAATTATATTTATCCTTTAAATTTCCGGGCGATTTAGGCGCAAGATGAACACCATCTGCCCAGCAATCACGCCAACAGCAACATCCGCTTTTTTTATCTTCAATAAAATTTCTTACACTAGCTTTCATGAGGTTATTATGACGTTTTTTAGCAAAACTGCAATAATCTATTGACTATGTGATATATAATTACTATTTACCTCATAAAGTTTAATTATTAGTTTAAGTTTTATTTATAAGGCCACTACTTATGAAATCATCTTTCGCAAAGCAAGTTCTTAAATCTTTACCTAATCCTACTAGACTTTCGCTAATAAATCGAAATGGTCAACTAAGTAATGTTTTTGCAAATGGTGCTAAAGTGGGAGTTGTTTTTGGAACCTTTATTGGTGGCGCTATTGGCACGGAAAAAGGAAATGAACTGGCCAATCAAAGCGGTGGGAATTTTTTAGAACAAGTAACTATAGCTAGCTTAGTAACTGCAGCAGGCTCCTTGACAGGTAGTGCTATTGGCGCTGCAGCTGGTGCAACATTACCTGTTTTATATAAAACATCTCCTGTAACAATCCCATTTTTGTTTTTAGGTTTACACTTCTTAAAACAAGAGCAAAATAAAGATCAAAGCGAAGGAAAACACTTACAGGCATTGAAAAATCAACAAGCGGAAGAAAAAATCCCAGTAAGGTAAAATTACTTCCGCACAAACCTAAAGAAACTAGCAGTTCTGCCTTCTCTTTCTGCCTTTATTTGATATTTGGTTTTTACCCAACCTTCCGGCTCTTTCTGGCGATTGTTTTTTGTCTCGTGCGATTCTTCAAAATCAGTTATCTCTTCCAAATGCCTCGCAATCCACTCACAATAATCCTCATGGTCGCTGGCCACTTGCAGAACCCCGCCTTTTTTTATCACCCGCGCAAATGTCTCCAGAGTATCTTTGCAAATAATGCGTTTTTTATAATGTTTAGCTTTCGGCCAAGGATCAGGGAACAACACATAAATTCTATCAAGGCTGGCATCGGGCAAAGCATCAACTATAATTCTAGCATCACCATTAAAAATTCTGATATTTTGTATATCACCTTCAGTTATATATTTCAGTAGCCGCGCAACACCATTGATAAAAGGCTCGCAACCTATAAATCCGGCATCAGGATTTGCTTTTGCTACGCCTGCAATATGCTCCCCTGTACCAAAACCAATTTCCATAAATAATTTTTTGCATGTATCAGGAAATATAGCTTTTGGCTTTTGCAATAACTGGGTATCCAAAGTAAAAAGAGGTAACTTTTCCTGCAATGATTCAAGCTGTTCTTGACCAAGTTTTCTCGCCTTTACCCTGCCAAATGAGCGCTGTCTCGCATCATCTATAATTGGTTTTAATGGTTTAAAAACTTCCATTATGCCAATAGATCCTTCAAATCATCCACAAGGTCTGTCTTTTCCCAAGGGAAATTGCCTTGATTGTCAGGATGTCTGCCGAAATGGCCATAGGCCGCTGTTTTTCTATAAATTGGCCTGTTGAGATCTAAATGCTCCCGGATTCCTCTCGGAGTTAAACTAACCAATTCTTTAATTCTCTTTTCCAATTTTTTATTATCGATATTTTTGCTACCAAAAGTATTTACATAAAAAGAAATCGGATCAGTAACGCCGATAGCATAAGCAATTTGTATATCGCACTGTTCCGCCAAATCAGCCGCCACGATATTTTTTGCTAAATATCTAGCCATATAAGCTGCCGATCTATCAACTTTAGTAGGGTCTTTACCTGAAAAAGCACCACCACCATGCGGAGCTGCACCGCCATAACTATCAACAATAATTTTTCTGCCAGTTAATCCACAATCGCCATCTGGACCACCTATAACAAATTTTCCGGTAGGGTTAGTGAGAAATTTCTTCTCATCACACATCATGCCTTCAGGAATTGATTTCAAAACATATTTTCTAACAGTTTCACGCACTTCTTCTTGAGAAATTTTTTCTTCATGCTGCGTAGAAACCAAAATAGAATCAATTTTTACAGGAACGCCATTTTCATAAACAAACGTCACTTGGCTTTTTGCATCAGGCAATATTCCCCTCGCCTCGCCACTATGGCGGGCTTCAGCAAGGTTGCGCAAAATTTTATGAGCATAATATATTGGGGCAGGCATGAAAACGTCGGTTTCATTACAAGCATAGCCAAACATCAAGCCCTGATCGCCCGCTCCTTCATCTTTATTGCCCGCAGCATCAACGCCTCTTGCAATATCTGCCGACTGACCATGAACCAACACTTCAACATCAAGATCTCTCCAGTGAAAACCTTCTTGTTCATAACCAATCTCACGCACTGCAGATTTTGCAATTTCAGCCATTTTTTCTTTTGAAACTTTAAGAGAAGAACGAGTTTCTCCCGCAATAATTACCCTATTTGTAGTAGCTAAAGTTTCAATAGCAACGCGTGCATATTTATCCTCAGCAAGATAATAATCCAGTATAGAATCTGATATTTGATCGCATACTTTGTCTGGATGTCCCTCCGACACCGACTCGCTGGTGAAAAGATAATGCTCTTTTTTTACCGCAGGATCAATACTAACAGAATTTCTAAAATCTCTTCTAAGGGCCATAACAACCTACTATAACTTAAATTTCATCCCAACTGATACACTTGATAGCCCTTTGTATCAAGGGTATTTTTTAGATATTTATCTTTTATGATTTTTCGGAAAGACTTTGATTATTTCAATAAATCAAGAATAAAACCTTCCTTGGCAATAAATGCTTTGCCAGGACGCATTTCTTCCAGTTTTTTTGCCCTAGCATCGAGTATAGCATCTGTTGCCTTTGGATCATGGTGAAATACTGCTAATTTTTTAACATCTGCAGCATCAGCAAGCCTTACACCTTGTTGCCATGTTGAATGGCCCCAACCAACATAATTATTGAATTCTTCATCGTCATAAGTGCAGTCATAAATAAGCAAGTCAGCACCCTTAATAAACTCTGCAAGTTTTACATCAACTTCGCCAATTTTATGCTCAACATCAGTAACATAACAAACAGATTTATTTTTATAAATTAGCCTATATGCGGTCGCTCTATCAGGATGATTCAATAGAAAAGTTTTAACCACTATTCCAACATTATTTAAACCAGCATTCACCAACTCCTCTCCCGCCAAGAAATCATTAAATTCCACACGAGATTGCACGTCTTTTAAAGTTAATGGGAAAACAGGAGAGCTCATGATATGTCCCATAACTTCTTCCACATTTGCATGTGGTTTTAAGTGTCCTGCCCACAATGCCACATTCGAACCAGGTTTGTGCAATGGTCCATAAAATGGCAATCCCTGAATGTGATCCAAGTGAGTGTGGCTTAGAAGAATATCCGTATGGAAATTTTTTGTGATTTTACCAAGCTCGCATATGCCAGTACCCGCATCAAAAACTATATTCCTACCCGCACAATTAACCTCAACGCACGAGGTATTCCCCCCATATTGTAAGGTATCTTTACCAGGAACAGGAAGAGTTCCGCGGACGCCCCAAAATTTAATCAAAAATTCATCCGGCATTTTTACCTATCAGGCCTGAATTAACATCTTCAATTAGAAGTATTAAAATACACTATATATATTAACCAATTGTTAATGTTGTTTAGCTAAAATCATAATATCAAGTAGAGGCAATGGTCACAAAATGTACATTGTAAAAAGAATCAGAGCGTCAAAGAAAGTAGATGCAACCAACAAATCTGATATATCCAATCCAGATGATATTTTGCTTTTGCCAAAAAAAGAGAAAAAAAATCTTTTTGCTAATATTTCACTTACCATTCAAAATAAATTGAACATATCCTCTGCTAGAATGGCTAAATTTAGCAATACTAGCGAAAATTTATTCAAAAATTATAAGAAAAAAACCATCGATTTACTTAATCATTATAAAATCATGGATAATAGAATTCTCGGCATAGATATAACTCCGCATTGTATTTATGTTTGCGAAATTGATAGCCTAAAGGGCAAGAGGGTGCTTACCAGCCTAACTTCAGTCTGTATGGAAGGAAAATTCGTTACCGAAGACATAATAGGAAATCCAGAAGATTATGCTGATAGCTTAAAAGCCCTGGTAAAAGAAAATAATATAAAAACAAAAAATGTGGCTCTCTCCATACCAGTTTGCAGCTCTATAGTAAAAACTCTTACACTGCCAAAAATGGATGATAACGAAATAAAGAAAGCTCTTAAATTCGGCTCATTATGGAGCCAGTTTATGCAGCAAAATAATAAGCCGGAAGATTATTCCATTTTTTATCAAGTCACTCGCCGTGAAAGCAAAAGCGAATCTATGGATTTGGTATTTGTAGCCACAAAATTATCCGACATAAAATTATATACCGATATAGTTAAAAATAGCGGCCTTAACCCAGTTATTGTTGATGTGCGTTGCTTTGCTATCAGCAATGCATTTAATTACGTTCAAAAACGTGGCCTAAATAATAATTCCCCACACGTATTTTTAGAATTTGGTACGGAAGATAATTACATAATAATTTTAAATAATGACCATGTTAACGTGTTCGAAATGAACATGACAGATCGTCATCGCACACTTCTTTTGGAAAAAAACACACCCAATGAAGAAGAAATAAATGAGTTCATAGAAATTTATACAAAACAAATCAGCGATACTTTAAGTTCATATGAGGTAAAAAATTCTGCTGAAAAAATAAATGAAATATTTGTTTTGTCCTCAGTTCCATTGCTTAAAACAATGATTGACAAATTTTCTAATTCTCTTAAAAGCTACGCCATCTCTGAATGTAACTTTTTCGATTATATGGAAATTCCTGACGATTTAACGATAAGCAAAAACAGCGCGCGCGAAAATATTTCTTCGTGGGTTTCTTGCATAAGTAACGCAGTACGCAAACTTACTCATACAGCCAAAAATAGTGGTTTTGGACCCGACATAAACATATTAAAACATATCCGAATTAAAGAAACTCGCGAAAGACAACAAAAATACGTAGTGAATGGCGCCTTTGCTATTGCCTCAATCGCTATACTTTATTTTATGGTGTTATCACAGCAGTCAATCAGTGGCATAAACAGAGAGTTATCAGAAAAACTCGCAGAAATTGATAAAGAAACTGTAGAACAGCAATATGCAGAGAACACCAGTAATTATAAAGATCTTACTGATACAATTGATAACATGGAATATTTAAGCAAACTTGAAAACAATATACATTCAAACCAAAATAAACTCGTTGCTATCAACGAATACTTAAATCTAGTTATACTAGACAATGTATGGCTAAAAGAGCTTAAATTTACCGCTCCTGATAAACTTGAAATTAGTGGTGGATCTACCAGCGACCAAAGTATTGTCGAATTTCTTGACTTGTTAAATCAAGGCAGCCAATTTTCTAAAGTATCTTTGCGCGGTATAAATGAAGTGCGAGAAGTTAGCTGGTATGATGGCCAAGCTACAAATTTCAAAAGCTTCCAGCTTGATGGTACAATATCCGAAACTCTTCCTGAAGATCCAATGAAAGTTAATATTATTGCTGGAGAAAGCAATCACGGAACGTAACTAAAAGTTTACAATTTTTCCTCATAAGTAACCATTAGTTGTTAATCTATTATTAATATTTTCATGATATCCTAATTCTAATCGCGCTATGTAAGTTCGATGTAAAATCAAGGAGATTAACTAAAAAAACGTTGAGTAAAGCCGTTTCACAGTTAATTAAAACATGAAGTTAGATCTTGATATAAACAATATAAAATCTCAATTTTCTCAAATGCTTGCAAAAAAGGCACCTGATGAAAATTCTATTGCCCGCAATGAAAAAATCCGCACAAATCTCAATAAAGCTATTAAACCTTTAAATAAAATACTTGGTCGCTATAGCTACGAACATGAAAATCTAGTGGGTATTGATATATCAGCCCATTATGTACGCCTTTGTGAAATGAAAAATGTTTATGGCCAATGGACACTAAACAGCTTGGCTTCCACTTGCATAGAATCACAATTTAGAAATGCCGACATTCACACTAATCCCGATTTATACGTTGAGAATTTAAGGGACTTACTGATAAAAAATACTATAAAAACTAAAGAAGCAGCATTCACTCTACCAACATCTTCATCAGTGATAAAAATAATTCGCTTGCCGGAGATGGATGACAATGATTTTGCTCAGGCCGCTTCAATTGGCGCTATTTGGGAAGGATCGGTTCAATTAGATGCGCCTATAACAGACTATTTTATCTATTATCACATATTACGCCACAATCCTGCACAGGAAATAGCTGCAGCGCCTGTTGATGTTAATCCTGTTGTAGAAACACCAATAATTCCACAAGAAATTATTGCAACTGATGGAACAATAACTCCAGCTATTCCAGTTGAAAATATTACAGCGCCTGTTGATCCTATTACTACACCAGTGACAATAGAAGAATCAGTTCCTGCTGGTCCAACCATGGACGTTCTTTTTGTGGCAACAAAAATGTCTGATATTTCTTTATATTCTGACATAATAAGACGCGCAGGATTAAACCCTGTTCTTGCAGATGTACGCTGCTTGGCACTGAAACATCTTTTTGAAACAGATCCAAAAAATGTAGAAAATATTGGAACACCTTATGCTTTCATGGAATTTGGACCTGATGAAAACTATATATTCGTTGTTGATGAAGATAACACCACTATTTATAATCTTTATGTTTCAGAAGAAGATAAAAGTGTTATATCGCAGAGTGCTGAGGACAAAGAAAGACTTAAAATATTCGTATCAAATTATGCAACTCAGGCGCAACAATTTCTAACAAGCCATGAACAAGCTTATAAAAGCGGACAAATAAAGCATATATTTGTCTCCTCTTCTGCACCTCTGCATGTAAACGATGCTTCCGCCTCCCCTCTTATTAAAACCTTTGTAGAAGAAATATCGCTTTTACTAGGCGGCTATAAAATTACAGAATGTGATATTTGCAATCACATATTTGTCCCTGAAAAATTTGCTAAAAAAGTAAACGCAGAAGGCAATATCGCGCCATGGGCTTCCACTGTCGGTATCGCAGCAAGAAGGGTTGATCCATTTGAATATGAGCATGACACTCCTGAAATAAACAAAGTAAATATTATGCCTGGCGGCATGGAACATAAGGAAGAACAACGTATGAGCTTACTGTCTCTACTTGGCGTTGCTGCTCTTCTTGCTCTGATAATTGCTCAAATATGTTTATCTATAACGTGGTTACAAAATAAAAGTTCACGCCTAGCTTCCAAAGTTGAAGAATTAAAACATATAGAAGATGAATATAATTCAAAATTCTCAGAATCTCAAAGGCTTAGTGTTGTAATGACACAGGTTAAATCACTTGATTCGATTAAAGATTCACTTCCTTCTAATCAATCAAGCATAATAAGTGCTTATACTCAAATCACTCAAGTAATACCTGAAGGCGTATGGCTCACAGAGATAAATTATACACTACCAGACAAAATAAAAATTACAGGAAGCTCTATAAATGACAGCAATATATTGGAATTTGTTAACAGACTAAATGATGGAAAAATATTCCAAAAAGTTTCCTTAAAAACGATGAATGTAATAGATGCATCTAAGGAAAAAGATAAATCGGCAAATAATTCTTCAATTCAACAAGCTAACTCAAATATTAAGAACTTTTCTTTAGAAGGTTCAATTATTGGGAATAGCTCGACTAAAAATGCAATGCAAATAATATCCGGCGAGGCAAAACATGGCAATTAATATGAATCTTGATCTTGGATCTATGATGAAAGGAATGAGCGGTAAAGGCAGCAACCTCAGCACAGCTGGCTTGATTGCAAAAATGCAGCCATTTAAAAAATCCATAATACTATTTTTAGTAACTATAGTTATTTTTAGTATTTATTTCTCTGCATATTACTTACCTATGCGCAAAGAAAATTTGAAAAAAATAGCCGAAATTCAGAAGCTGAATGATATGGAAAAACAATCTGTTGAGCTAACTGGCAAAATAGGAACTTTAAGAAAAAAACTTGGTGATTCAAAAGAAGAATATATCCAAAGTCTTTCACATTTTGGTAATAGCGAAGACCTTGGAGAATTATATCAATCAATAAGCACTCTCGCTGCTAAATACGACATCGTAGTGATGAATATAAAAGAAGTGCCGCCAGTTGAAGATAAGAGCAAGAAAAAAGAAGCTAAATCTGACGATGCTAAATCTAAAGATAAAAAAGCTGGTGATAAAAAAGACGCTAAAAAGGATGATAAAAAAACTGATGAAAAGAAAGCTGACAGCAAAAAAGATTCTAACAAAAAAGTTGCAGCTAAAGTGGACGAAACTCCTAAAACACCAGTTAAAGAAATCCTAGTAGCTGTAGAATTAAAAGGACAATATGGCCAATATATTAAATTCAAAGAAGATTTAGCCATCGCTGAAATGTTATTAAAAATCAATTCAGAAACTTTGAAGGTAAAAAGCGACAAGGCTGAGCCTGGTAAAATATATGTAGAACTTAATCTTTCTACTTATGCAATAGACAAAAAACCATTCCAAAAAGTAATAGACGAAAATGAGAGCAAAAAAAATGACATATAGATCAAAAATCGCATTATTTGCTTTGTTGCTAACCCCACTTGCCTCATTTGGACAAAGTGTAGAACGCGACCCGTTCATGCCTTTTGCGACCAGCACATCTGGCAGCGCAAGTAGCAGTGATAAAAAATCTGGCTTACCGGGTGATAACGCTATTACTCCACTTATGGAAAGACCACTAAGCACATATAAAATCATCGGAACAGTAGTTTCAGCAAAAGATGCCTTAGCAGTAATAAAATCTGCTGACAGACGTGAATTCTATGCCAATGTCGGCGATAAAATCGGCGTAGAAGGCGGAGTAATCGAAGTTATCTCCAGTGAAGGTATCACTGTTGATATCAACGGTAAAATAACTGATTTAATTGTAAGCAACAGGTTTGATACACAAAATGAAAATCAATAAATTAGTTTTCAGTATTATTTTAGCTTATGTCCTTGTCGGCTGTATGAACAAGGAAAAAGCTCTTGAGGGTGATTTAATCCAAAAAGATAACATGATAGATAATAAAAAATTTATCGAGGAAAGTAAAAAACGCTCCGAAAATAATTCTAAGTATGGTCCAAATATGGAGGACACGATAAATAATGATTTACGCGAACATACTCGCACTCAAATAGATAAAGAAGAAGCACCAAATTACGATAGTTTAAGTGATAGCGGAGCTGGAAATATATTCACTGTAGATTTAAACGTTGAAAATATGGACATCCGTACATTCACCCACATGATGTCAACTATGACAGGTGTCAATTTCCTTGTATCTGACGAAGTAAATGGCATGGTAACAGCTCAATTGAAAGATGTTAGCTGGCCAAATGCTCTTGATTCAGTTTTAAGCCTTAAAGGTTGGGCAAAACATGTTGATAATAAAGCAAATATTATTCGCATACACAGTCAGGATAATATAGTTAAAATTGAGAATTTTGAACGTCAGCGTAAAACTGATTTACAAAAAACTGCTATGCTAGAAAAAGCTGAATCACCTATGTATACTGAAGCTTTCAAGCTTTTCTATACAAAGCCTGATGATGTGAAAAAAATATTGGAGAGCGTTCTTGGCGCAAGTGCGGCAGCCTCTACAGATAACTCTGTGCGTAACACTTCACCACAAATCACTATCGATCCTCGTGTTAACCAGCTAATAATTAAAGCGAGAGAAGATGATATCGGTATTGCCAAGAAAGTTATCGAGAAAGTCGATACAAGAACCAAACAGGTATTTATAGAAGCCTTTATCGTTGAAGTATCTGATGATTTTGAAAAAGCTCTTGGTACACAGCTTGGAGCAAATTTTGCCGGCAATACTAAAGATACAAAATTCGGCCATAAAACATATAACATAAGGGTAACAGGAGAAGCTGGAGATGCAGCTGATTCCGTAAGTCCTGGAACAACTGATGCAGCTCTTACAAATTTTGCAGCAGCAGGCGCTACCAGTGGAATATCAACTCTGTTTGGTCTTGGCGATACTGCTGATTTAAAACTTGCACTAACTGCACTTGAATCTAAATCTGTTTCTAAAATAATATCAAATCCACGTATATTCACGCTTGATAACCAAGAAGCAATTATCTTCCAAGGTACTGAAATACCTTATGAGACAACGTCTTCCAATGGTACTCAGGTGCAATTTAAACAAGCAGGGCTAAAACTTACTGTTACGCCTAGTGTTGTTGGTGATGGTAACCTTAAAATGGTTATTAATCTGAATAAAGACAGTGCTGACACCTCTCAGGATAACCCTCCTATTACACAAAGCCAGATTTCCACAAATCTAGTGACAAAAGATGGCTCAATAGTTGTAATTGGTGGTATTTATACACAAGATAAATCTGACAGCTCAGACAAAGTTCCTTTGCTTGGAGATGTGCCTGTTGCTGGTAAACTTTTCAGACGTGATACAAGAGGCGATAATAGAAAAGAATTGATGATTTTTATAGCGCCTAAAATTATTTAATAGACTGGCTTATAAACGGAAAAAGGGGAGTTTTCACTCCCCTTTTTTGTTTAACATTTAACCAAAAATTAACCTTTAAAACCTATACTTAACCTTACCAACAAGTAGCAAATATATGTAATAATTGAACTTTTGGTGTGCACAAACATGAATATACTTTTATTATTAAATAGCTCTACACTGCAGCTTTTCCTGCGAAAATCAGGCTATTATTTCTATTTGGAAGAGGGTAGATAATGGCCAATCCAACCCCTCCTAACAACCCTATTCCACCTCCTGCAGCCCCTGCTACGCAAGCAACTACTGTTGAAGCACCTGTGCAAAAAATATTGTCGCCCAAAGAAGCCTTTAAGCAAGCACTTTCTATGGGTGGCGATAGCGCTTCAAGCTCTATTGGTAGCAGTAGTAACGGACAAGATTTATTCCTTGGTGGCTCTAACGTTATCGACTTTGTAAATAACATAATTGAAAACGCAATCACACTTGGCGTAAGCGATATACACTTTGAACCGTTCCAAGAAACTTCAAGGCTGCGCTACAGAAGAGACGGCGTTCTAAAAGCCATCACAGAATATGCAGGATTTCTGCACGAAAATTATCCTGCAATTTCAACACGTATAAAAATTATGGCATCCCTTGATATATCTGAAAGAAGATTACCTCAGGATGGTGCAATTCACTTTGATTACAAAAACGGCAAAGACGTTGTTGACCTGCGTGTATCAATATTGCCTACTGCCCTTGGCGAACGCGTGGTAATGCGTGTTATGGATAAAAGCGCACTTAACATGCCTCTGGAAAAACTTGGTTTCCCTGATCACGCATTTAAAAAAATTACTAAAGCTATCAATTCACCGCAAGGAATGATTCTAGTAACCGGACCAACCGGAAGCGGTAAATCAACAACCCTATATGCTGTGCTAAACGCACTCAACAGCCCAGAAGTTAACCTTATGACTGCTGAAGACCCTGTAGAATTTAACGTATCAGGGATAGGTCAGGTGCATGTTAAAGATAATATTGGCTTAACATTCACCGCTGCACTACGCTCTTTCTTGCGTCAGGACCCGGAAGTTATAATGGTGGGTGAAATTCGCGATAAGGACACCGGCGATATCGCCGTAAAAGCATCGCTCACTGGACACCTTGTTCTTAGCACACTGCACACTAATGATGCTCCTAGCACCATCACAAGACTGATTAACATGGGTATACCATCATATCTTTTAACTTCTTCTTTAACACTCATAATAGCACAACGTCTGGCAAGAAAAATTTGCCCAGATTGCAAAATAGAAGATGAAGAAAATGGTAAGGAACAACTACTTGCTCTTGGCTTCACTGAAGAAGAACTTGCAGAAACAAAAGCATATAAAG
>CAZOKN010000017.1:30963-34973 GCA_964580525.1 uncultured Rickettsiaceae bacterium | reverse complement strand
GCAATTATCATCCTGATAGGGCTTTATGTGAGCTATCACGGGCTTCGGGTAATTATGTAATATTAACTAAATGGAGGTTAACTATGCCTAAAGAGAAAGAGTCTAAATGGAGTGTTATAAAGCCGTGGATCATAGGTCTATCTATTGCTGGTCTTGCAATTTTTGCAATGGCAGTACATGAAGAAAAGCCTGTAGAGCTTGTAAAAAGTAAATCACAGAAAGCAAGAAGCGGAAATTAGTTATACCTCATACGTTGCTAAAGCGCGGCCCTAATATAATAATGGCCGCTCCAATAAGGCAAAGTGATGCGCCAAACATATCTGTGATATTAGGTTTTATGCCTTCAATCAGCCACAGCCATAATAAGGAAGATACAATATAAACCCCTCCGTAGGCTGCATAAGCGCGTCCAGCATTATTTGATTCTACAAGTGTCAGAAGATAGCCAAATAATATAAGGGAAGCTATTCCTGGAATTAGCCACCAGATAGTCTTATCCAGTTTCAGCCAAGCCCAGAAGCTAAAACATCCGGCTATTTCAGCAATCGCTGCTCCAATATAAACAAAAAATGTCAACATAACCCTAACTCTCTCAAGTAAATCCACCTAAATTAATAACTGCCCAAGCAGGCCACAGGACAATATCACAGCCGGTATTGCCCATTTGCTTTTGATAAGATATAGCGCAGCAAGAGCGGCAATGAAAAGTATAAATTGAGGGGTTCCGGTTATTACGTGCCTGAAAATATCCAGTGCAGTAATTGCAAGTAAGCCAACTACGGCAGCAGAAATACCGTCAAGAGCACCATGTAGTGCAGAATTTTCAATCAGTTTTTCAAGGTAATTATGTCCAATAAGCGTAAAAGCAAAGGCGGGCAGGAAAATACCAAGTGTCATTAGTAACGCCCCGTTTAAGCCATCGGCAATAAAGCCAAGATATGTACCAAAAATTATAAGTGGTGCAGGTATAACACTACCAAGTGCTACGCCATGAAGAAAGATTTGCTGAGTAATATTGGGGTAGATATCTACCATACTGTTTTGCAGAAATGGGATTGCTGTGTATGCACCACCAAAGGAAAGTAATCCGGCTTTAAACCCTTCTGTTAATAAGTTGCTATGACTTGCTGTTTTAATGACATCAATAGGGAAAAACATGGTGACAGCAAGCGATGATAAACTTAGCAGAATAGAAATTATAATAGCAGAGCGGCTACGCTTTGCTGACCATAGAGATTGCCATACTGCGCATATTATAAAAACGAATAAGAAGTGAACGCCCAGCAATGTTAAGGCAACAGAAGCAAATGCTGCCACCCAAAGGGATTTATCTACCAGTGTGGTTGAGCCTATACGATGTGCGGCACGGACTATCATGGCAGTAACCGCAGGAGCAACACCAATAAACAATGGCAGGATACTCGCCCCGTATATGGTATAAGCCCAGGCGAGCGCCAGCATAAGTAACAGGCCAGGCAGCATAAATCCTAATCCAGCAAGGAAGCCACCCATCTTACCGGCACGTACCATACCGAAATATACGCATAGCTCATGGGCTTCAGGGCCAGGCAATGCCTGATATACGGCAAGAGCACGGCGGAATTTTTGTGGGGTTATCCATTTTTCTTTATCTACAAGCTCTTCTTTTATCATGGAGATTTGTGCTACAGGGCCACCCCAGGCTAAAAGACCAAACCTAAGAAAGGTTAAAAATATAGATAAAAGGGATTCTTTATTTTTCATAATGGTCAGATGATATCTGTTATTTCTTAAATCGCAATATCCGCAGCCCGTTAAACACTACCAGCAGGCTTGCGCCCATATCAGCAAATACAGCCATCCACAGAGTAGCTACACCTGCGAAATTCAGCGCAAGGAATATTGCTTTAATGCCTATCGCCAGAGTAATATTCTGTTTTAAAACTGAACCTGTTTTTCGACTTAACTTAATGAATAGCGCAATACGTCTTAAGTCATCTTCCATCAGAGCCACATCTGCGGTTTCCAGTGCCGTATCAGTGCCCGCCGCGCCCATCGCAAATCCTATTGAAGATTTTGCCAGTGCAGGCGCATCATTAACACCATCGCCAACCATCCCCACAACGCCATAGCGTTTTAGCAATTCTTCAATCACTGCTAGCTTATCTTCCGGGAGCATATTACCACGCGCATCTTCAATACCGACATGCGCAGCGATAGCTTTCGCAGTTGTGACATTATCACCAGTCAGCATCACGCAGGTAATGCCTAGATTTTGTAATTCTTTTACTGCTTCTATACTGGAATCACGCACTGTATCAGCAACTGCAAAAACGCACAGTGCCTGTTCTGTTGCCAACACTACGGCTGTCTTGCCTTGTTTTTCCAAAGGCAATAATATCGACTCGACATGCTCGCCGCAGACTTTTAATTCCTCAATAAGCCGGTGATTGCCAAGATAATAAAGAGTGCCTTTGATAACACCTTTGACACCACGCCCTGTTATAGATTCGAAGTCGCTTACTTTAAGCGGCTTATCCATATTGGCTTTACTGACAATGGCATGAGCGATAGGGTGATCCGATAACGCATCGAGGCTTGCGGCGATTTGTAGTGCTTTCTCAGGTGCCAGATGATTTAGTTCTTTGATATCTGTTACTTCCGGCTTGCCGTAGGTAAGAGTTCCAGTCTTATCAAGAGCGAGTGCTTTCATCTTGCGGCCTTCTTCCAGATAGACACCGCCTTTAATCAAAATACCACGCCGTGCAGCCGCAGCAAGGCCACTTACCACAGTGACCGGTGTTGAGATCACTAAAGCGCAAGGGCAAGCGATAACCAGTGTAACCAGTGCCTTATAAATCCAGGGCATGAATTCTGTGCCGAAAGCTAAAGGTGGCACGGTGGCAATCAGCACTGCCAGAATTACTACGGCAGGCGTGTAATAACGCGCAAATTGATCAACAAAACGCTGTGTTGGCGCACGTTCGCCCTGTGCTACCTGTACAGAGCGGATGATACGCGCTAGTGTCGTATTACCTGTATTGGCCGTAACCTGGAATTCAAACACGCCGCGCTCATTAATTGTTCCGGCAAACACCGTATCACCCACTTTCTTTTCCACTGGCATGCTTTCGCCGGTGATGGGTGCCTGGTTGACGGTGGACTGGCCGCTAATGATTTTTCCATCAAGCGGTATGCGCTCGCCAGGTTTCACCCGCACTATGGATTCCATAGCCACATCACCAACCATTATTGTCTGCCAGCTGCCATCTTGTTGTTTTACGCTGGCAGATTCAGGTGTCATTTCCATTAAACTGCGTATGGCGTTTCGTGCGCGGTCAAGTGAATATGCTTCAATCATTTCTGCTAGCGCAAACAGGAAAGTTACCATTGCCGCTTCCGGCCATTCGCCAATTGCAACCGCACCTATAACTGCTACCATCATCAGGAAATTGATGTTGAGAGTGAAGGTCTTGATGGCAATCCAGCCTTTTTTTGCGGTTTGGGTGCCGCCCGTAAGGATTGCAATAACTGAAAGCGAGATGACCAGCAGTGATTTTTCATCCCCGCCCAGCCAACTGCTTGTCTCTGCCGCAAATGCTGCAACTCCTGATACTGCAAGAAGTAATTGCTCTTTAGAAAATTTTGCAGCAGGTTTTTTATCAGTAGTTTTATGGTCGTGGCCACAACAACTATCAACGCTTTCCTTTTTAATATCCGGCCCCAGGCCGATAGCGGTAAGTGCTGCTTTAATCGGTTGCTCACTATCCAGCGTATGTAGCACCGTAAGTTCGCGCTGCATTAAATTAAAGCGCAACTCTTCAATTCCTGGCATTTTACCAAGCTTATTGCGGATAAGTTTTTCTTCCGTAGGGCAATCCATTTTATCAATCAGAAAAACCGATTCCTTGGTTTGTATGCTGCTTTTTGTCATTTCTATTCGTCCTTCGGTTCGTTGATATGGGTCAGCATGTCTTCCAACACGCAGCGTATGTGATCATCGGAAAGAGCATAAAATACTTGCTTTCCTT
>CAZOKN010000017.1:28804-30953 GCA_964580525.1 uncultured Rickettsiaceae bacterium | reverse complement strand
CATGACGCAGTAGGCGCGCGGCTTTCAGTAGGCGCAAATGGTGGCTAACCAGCGGTTGTGATATTTCCGTTTGCTCGGCAATATCGCCAACCGATATCTCTTTATGTAGGCAGGCGATGACAATTTTGAGCCGGTTGGCATCACCGAGCAACCGGAAGATATCAGCCAATTCTTGTAGATTATCGTCATGAAAAGGTTTGGGGGACATGGCACTACCTATAAATATATAAATACATGTTTATAAGTTTATATGATTATCCTGTGAAGGTCAATCGAATCATCCCCTAATCAGTCAATTGAAGCCTTAATATCGCTGGCCATCTTTGTTGCCTCAGCATTATAAGTGAAATGCTTAACGTATTTCGCATTCTTATCCATCAGATACATAAAGCCAGAGTGATCGACATTATATCCACCTGGCATGTCTTCATTTTCTAACTTTGAGGCATAAACCTTATACGCACTTTCCACCGCCTTAATCTGCTCCGGTGTGCCGGTTAAGCCTATTATTGAAGGATCAAAATTGGCTAGAAATTCTTTAAGGCGTTCTGGTGTATCCCGCTCTGGGTCAATCGAAATAAATATCGGCTGCACCTTTTTGGCATCATCGCCCAACTGCTCCATTACATCTGTTAGCACAGCTAAACCAACGGGACAAATATCAGGGCAATTGGTAAAGCCAAAAAATACCAGCATGTATTTGCCACGGAACTGGCCATCATTTACCTGATGATTATCCTGGTCTGTCAGAGTAAAACTGCCACCAATTGTTGCCTCTCCGGTTGATTTTGTATCTGATAGATTTTGTTTGCGTAGGTCATCCGAAAAATAATATGAAGCCACGCCTATTGAAACCAGCGCCAGAATAATAGGAATAATAAATATAAGGGATTTTTTCATAATAGTTCCTTAGCAATACTACAACCAGACACGGCCAGAGAGTTTTCCAATATTCTCCTGCCGTGCCTGATGGTACGACTGTGTTATATTAACAATCGTACAGTTGTGTTCTAAATGCTATTTTTTCGTCTTTTTAGTAACGGGTTTCTGGCCTGTCATTTCCTGACAAATTTGTAAGGTGCGCTGTGTATGATCTACAGCCTTATCTCCATGTTTCTCTGATTTAGCTGCTATCTTTTGTTTGCAATCCTCAAATAAAGCAGAATTATCAGAATTTTCTGACTCATTCATTTTACGGCATAATGACTTCATTTCACTTACCTCAGGATTATAGCCATTCTTAATACGCATCCTTTGTTTAACATTGCCCTGCTTATATTTAGAAGAATTATATATAGGCCATTCGGCTTCATTTAGACATGCAAGGCGCAAAACTTCCTGCCGTTCTTCTCCAGATTTTCCTTGCAATTTTTCATCAAGCGTTAGTTTTGGTGTATTTGTTGCACAGGCACTTACTGTTAATGCCAAAGCCAAGATTGTTGTAATTTTCTTCATAACGTACTCCTATTTTGTTAATTATTAATTGTTAGATTGTTAAGGTATTTAGTAATTACAGTTTTCCGTATTCTTCTACGTTAGTGACCCAGTAAACACTATGGGTAGTTAAACCAATGTCACTTTTACGTAAGGCGGCAAGAACTCCTGCAACATGCGTATCTCCGAGCAGTAAATCCACTCGCATACGCGGGGTATATCCAACGACCTTGTCTCTGGTTGAAAGGAACGGATCATTCTCAGATTGAGCATCGTGTCCTTCAATATTAGTCAAGGTAAAGCCATCTACATTCCCAATGCTGCGCAATAGATCAGCAACATCGCGTTTTAAGTTGGCGTGGATTATTAGAACCAAATGTTTCATTTTGCCCCCTTTGAATTGTTCTTTTTTATCCCTAAGCTTTCCATCCATGCATATAGTGTCGGTAGCAGGATTAATGTTAGGAGTGTTGAGGTAAACAGGCCGCCTATAACTACTACAGCAAGTGGGCGTTGCAATTCAGAGCCTGGGCCAGTCGCGAATAGCAGTGGTGCCAAGCCAAAACTCGCAATCATGGCTGTCATTAGTACTGGACGTAATCGCCTCAGCGCACCTTCTTCTACTGCCTGTAATATAGACCGTCCGGAAGCGCGTAACTGGTTAAAATACGACACCATCACCACACCATTTAAGACCGCCACACCAAACAGAGTA
>CAZOKN010000017.1:23949-28794 GCA_964580525.1 uncultured Rickettsiaceae bacterium | reverse complement strand
TACTGATGCTGGTACAGATAAGTATAAGCCTGATACAAAAAGAGCCACAACTCCGCCTATCATGGCAAATGGAATGTTTAGAATAATCAATCCCGCCTGACGGAAAGAACGGAACGTCATGAACAGCATTATGAAAATAAGTGTAATAGCTATAGGAAGAACAATAGCTAAACGCGCAGATGCACGTTGCTGATTTTCAAATTGCCCACCAAAAGTCGCATAATAACCCTGTGGTAATTTTACATTCTTCTCAATAGCTGTTTTGACTTCATTAACAAAACTAACCACATCGCGTCCTTCAACGTTTGCCTGCACAACAACCAGGCGTTTTGCTGATTCACGGGTAATCTGGACTGGCCCATCCACCTCTTTGATATCAGCTAATTGCTCCAGAGGAATTTTTGCACCGCCAGAGGTTTCCACCAATAATGCTGCAATAGCTTCCACGGAATTACGCTTTTCTTCCGGGTAACGTAAGAGTACAGATATAGGACGACTGCCTTCTATAATCTCCGTTACTACGCGGCCTCCAACAGCAGTTTCCACTAGCTGGTTTATAGACTCTGCCTTGATGCCATAACGTGCGATATCTTTCTGGCGTATTTCTACTTGTAAATATAGCTGCCCAAAAACCGGAGGACGGACTACGTCTATTGCACCTTTGATACCATTTACCAGCTTTTCAATCTCTTCAGCTTTCTCCTCCAGAACTTTAAGATCATCGCCATATAACTTAATAGCCATTGTAGCGCGGACACCAGTTATCATTTCAGATACACGCATATCAATTGGTTGGGTGAAAGCTATTTCAATATCAGGAAATGGCTCCAGTTTCTTACGCAAGTTTTCCTGAAATTTTTCTAAGCTAATTTTCCACTCAGACCTTGGTTTGGTAAGAATAAAGTTATCGGTTTGATATAACCCCATCGGATCCAGCCGCAACTCATCTGCGCCAGTACGGGACGTAACTCCCGTTACTTCCGGTAGTTCCATCATGGCACCCTGATAAGTCTTATCTATTGCTAAGGATTGTTCTAAAGTTATGCTCGGAGCTTTTTCAATGATAATAACAGTATTTCCTTCATCCATAACCGGCATAAATTCACGTCCGATAAATGGAAATAAAATCGCTGCAAAAGCCAGAGCGGCAAGTGCTGTTATTACTGCGGTTTTCCTGCGTCTTAATGTCCAGCTTATTATCGGGAGATAAGCCCGCATTAATACACCCATAACCTTGCCATCAGACTCACCCTCCTTAGGAGCGTGAACAGCTTTATTAGTCATAAGTAAACTTGCTATCACTGGAATAACAGTGAGGGAAAGTGCCAGAGAACCTATCAATGCAAAAGAAATGGTAATCGCCAGAGGCGCAAATAGTTTTCCTTCAAGGCCAGTGAGACTAAATAACGGCAAGAACACTACAATGATAATAAGAATGCCTGATATAACCGGAGTGGCCACCTCTAATACCGCCCTATATATAAGATGTAAGCGGCTAACCCCGTTAATATTGTGATGTAGTCGTGCATGAATGTTTTCAACCACCACCACAGCAGCATCTACCAGTATGCCTATTGAAATAGCCAATCCCCCCAGTGACATAAGATTTGCAGACACTCCAAAGATGCGCATCATGAGGAAGGTAAATAACACTGCCAGCGGCAATATTATGGCAACGGTCAGTGCACTACGGAAATTACCAAGCATCACTATAAGTACCAGCAATACTAATATTACTGCTTCTGTCAGGGCTTTTTCTACAGTAGATACTGCCTTTGTAACCAGCTCGCTTCTATCATAAAACGGAACAATTTTTACGCCTTCAGGCAATGCCTTTTTAATTAGCTCCAACTCTTGTTTGGCACCAGCTACAGTAGTTCGGCTATTTGCACCTTTACGCAACAAAACCAATCCTGTTACTGCTTCGCCTTTAGCACTATTTGTAACGCCACCATAGCGGGTTAATGAACCAATTCGTACATCGGCAACACTACCAACAAGAATAGGTACACCACTGCGTGTGGCAACAGTTACATTGCGTATATCCTCAATAGTTTGCAAATTTCCAACGGTACGGACTAATAAAACCTCGTTTTCACGATTAATACGGTCACCACCAGCATTGCGGTTGTTATTAGCTAGTGCCTTTTCAAGGTCATCAAGGTTAAGTCCTTGCGCTACTAAGGCTTCTGGATTTGGGATTACTTCAAAAGCGCGGACTTCACCGCCTAAAGAATTTACATCAGCAACCCCTTCCACTGTACGGAGACGTGGGCGGATTACCCAGTCCTGAAGGACGCGTAATTCCAGATTGCTATATCCTTCACCTTCAATGCGATACATATAAATTTCGCCAAGCGGCGTAGTGATCGGCGCAAGGCCGCCATCAACTCCAGCAGGCAAGGCCGCCCAAACCTGGTTCAGCCGCTCAGCCACTTGCTGGCGCGCCCAATACACATCCGTCCCATCCTCAAAATCAATCGTAACTACACTAAGGGCATATTTAGTTACTGAACGGAGCATTCTCTGCATGGGCAAGCCTTGCATTTCCATTTCAATAGCAAAGGTTATACGCTGCTCAACTTCGCTTGGTGACATGCCTGGAGCTTTAACAATAACCTGCACTTGCGGTGAGGAAATATCAGGAAAAGCGTCAATAGGAAGGGTTTTGTATGCCCATACTCCGGCTGCAATAAGTGCTACCGAAAACAATAGCACCATAAGACGCTGGATAAGGGCAAATCGTATTAATGCTGCTATCATAATTTTTCTCCAGTTTTTCCAGGAGACAATTCATTATGATTTAGTATTGAAATACCTGCCGCTAATCGTAGTTCAGCAGCTTCAACGTAAGATTCATAAAGCAATTCCAAATAACGTTTACGAGCGTCAAAATAGGTATCACTGGCATCGATAAGAGAAAGGATATTAACTTCACCGGCACCGAAGCCTTTTTTAGTCAAATCAAACATCTCTTTGGCAGGCACTAGTATTTTTGTGCGGTAGTGATTGGCTTGTTTAATTAAATTAGCTAAATGCAAGTGAGTTTGTTTTAGCTTTGACTGCAAAACTTGCTTTTGTGTCTCAAGCTTATATTCAGCTTTCTTTGCTTCAGCCTTAGCCTGAGCAACTTCCCCATTCTTGAAATTCCACAGTGGAACTGTAACATTCAGCATAACACCACTGTAATTTTGCCGCCTGCCATCAAGGGAATCTTTTTCACGGAAGAATGTAATAGTAGGGTCTTCAAACCGTTTTCCCCTCGCTACTGAAATAGCCGCGTCCGCTGCTTCTTTCTCGTATTTACTGGCCGCAATTGCCGCATGGCTTGCTCCCTGGACATCTATCAGCCTTTCTAGTGAAGCAGGCAAATCTATGGGGTTAAGTTCTGTAGTCTGAAGTGATGAATCTATTGGTAAACGAAGGAATGTTTGGAAATTAGACAATGCTTCACTGTATTCCCCCTCAGCAGTTGCCACCTCCTGATCCGCAGTTTCCCTTATAATATCAAGCCGTTTTCTCTCTAATGGGGCGAGATAACGTACTAAAGGATCTTTCCCTCCTGCATTTTTTTGATAATGTTGTGCAAATTTTAATTTTTCATTGGCAAGTTTTAATTTAACTTCTGCCAATTGCAGCGTATGAAAATTACGGGCTGCAACATTTTCCTGAGTTAGTTGCTCATAAGTGCGCTCATGCTTTGAGGCTTCAAATTCAGCCTTGGCTTGTTTGCTCTGACGTGATAAGCGGCCAAGTGGTATTGGTTGGCTGACCGAAAATTGTGTTAAGTCTGTCCCTCCGCGTCTATCCTCAATCCCAAGTTTCTGGCTACCACTAAGACCTATTGATGGATTTGGCCATGCGCCAGCCTGCGATAAAGCACCTTTCCGCGCTTCAATTTCAGCATCCGCAGCAAGCACAACTGGTGATACCTGTATAGCTTTTTTTACGCTGTTTTCCAGCGTCCAGACTTCCCCATTCGCTGCTGTTGTAGCCGGTGGAGATAATTCTGGTATGCCAGTTTTATCTTTTGTGGCAATGGGAACTGGTGAAAAAGTCGTAGTTTCTGTTACGCTTCTTTGCTGTGTAAAATCCTTCCCAGGCTCCACTATATCAGTAGGTATAGATGATTTTTCGCTGTCTGCTTCATCTTCGGCAGCAAGAACAACTGGCTGCACTGTTGCGGCTTCTTTTTTACTGCTTTTCAGTGTTAAAGCCTCTTGAGGAGATGCTATTGCAGTAAGTGCAGCTAATAACAAAACTCCTAAAAATAATACGAAATTGCCGCGTTTAACACGGAATTGTTTAAATCCTAACATGATAGCCTCTTTAATATTTAATATATAGCGGCAGTCAATGAACTCTTGCTTTTAGAAACAAGGCGCAAATTAACCGCGCACGAGACATAGGTCTCCTGCGTACAAACTACATATTATGCTTTTGGAGGCTTAGAAGGGGGGAAGTTTAGCTGGGAGAAATTTAAAGTGTCATCCCAATTATAAGATTCTTTAGAAGCAGAAAGAAATTCAGCACCGCTATTCTTTGAAACTAAATTCTGATTGCTGTGATGGTGACAAGAACATTGAGCGCAATTAAATTTCTCCACACTGCTCTTGCCATTAACATCATCAACGGCTTTAATAATCTGTTTACCATAATTACTGTCTTGCTTACACGCATACGCATGGCTTGCTGACATTGCATTCAGCATAAGCGCAACAATAGTAAAAATTATAGACAGTTTTTTCATAGTCTTCTTCTATAAAACATTTGTACTCATATTCATAGCAGAATTTTATTAATAGTTTATTAACTCACGTATTTATTTTGTATTTTATTCTTCCA
>CAZOKN010000017.1:2479-23939 GCA_964580525.1 uncultured Rickettsiaceae bacterium | reverse complement strand
AAGATGCAATAATCCTTTACCCGGCTCTTAATACTGCGACTCATTCTTAATAATGCTTGACAGAGCCTTCCCTGAGATATATAAGCACCTCTAGAATGATAATCATTATCAACTGGAAGTCGTGGCTTTAATTAGGTTAAGTATCAATGTTGCAATGGCGGAAATATTTTGGCGAGCATTTTGCTGCTATTGCGGCGGCAATTATGCTGCACACCGGAATGGCCGCATGGGCAATGCAACCATCTTCGCCAATTGTTATAAAACAGCAGGTCATGCAAGTTAGTATGGTTGCACCTTCCTCTCTTGATCAGCCAGAACAGCAAAAAGCTGTAGATCCAAGTCCAGTCACGCCTTTAAAAGATAAAGGCATGAAAAGCGCAAAGAAAGTTGAGAAAAAACACACTAAAAAACAAGAAGTAGAAAAAACACAGCAAAAACCTTCTATTGCCCAACAAACATCAGGCCCTCAGGCTTTGGATGCAACTGATAAAGTTGCGGCACGGACAGAGCCAGTATTTGATGCCGCATATTTACAAAACCCGCCACCTTTATATCCAAATTCCGCCAGGAGATCTGGGGTACAAGGTAAAGTTACACTTGCAGTTAATGTAACTACAGAAGGTACTGCTGGTGATGTCATTATTTCAAAATCAAGTGGCTATAGATTGCTTGATGATGCAGCACTGGATGCTGTAAGGCGTTGGCGATTTGTGCCTGCAAAACGCGGCAATGAAATAGTCGAAGCCAAAGTATTGGTGCCTGTAGAATTTAAATTAAATTAAGGAAATAAAGGGATGAATCTCAGTCAAGTATTTGAGCAAGGGAATGGCGTCTTGATAGCAGTTTTTGTACTTTTGATTGGTATGTCTATTGCCAGTTGGTACATTATTTTCTGGAAAGCAATGAATTTGCGTAAAGAACGTAAATATTTAGCTGCATTCAAAGCAAATTATATAAAAACCCCTGATTGGCCACGACATGTGGTTATTAGTAATTGTGAAGGTGGTGTTGCAACGTTAATAGATGAAGCAAATAAGCTAAAGAGCTTTATTTTTAACCACGAGAAAGCTGAAGCTAAAGAAATCCTAACTTTACATTTATGTCAGGGTTTAGATTTAATACGAGCTGGTTTCGATAGAGGTCTTACAATATTAGCGTCTGTTGGCAGCTCGGCTCCATTTATAGGGTTATTTGGTACGGTGTGGGGAATTTATGGAGCACTTGCTAAAATTGCACTTGAAGGGAATGCCGGACTGAATGTTGTTGCGGGTCCTATGGGAGAGGCGCTGGTTGCCACTGCAGTCGGTTTATTTGCGGCAATTCCAGCAGTGCTTGCATATAATGCATTCGTGCGCGTTAACCGTCTTATGGTGCAGGATTTGCGCCATATTGCTGAACAATTAGCGACCTATCTTCCGCTTGCTCCATCTAGCCTGCATACAGAACCAGCAGAAACTGTAAGGCTTGTTAAAAAAGGGACTCGCTAATATGGCAATGGGCGGATTTGATAAAGAAGAATTGCAGGCGCCGCTTGCAGAAATAAATACTACGCCACTAGTGGACGTAATGCTGGTTCTATTGGTAATTTTTCTGGTTACAGCGCCAATGCTAACCAATTCTGTAAAACTACAATTGCCAAATGAAGCGGCAACTACGGTTGATGATAAAAAGGCTATAACAATTTCTATAAATTTAAGTGGGCAATATTTTTGGGATGATAAGCCTGTATCACCTGAAGAAATAGATGGCCTGCTTAAATCTGCTGCCACAAATGATTCCAAACAACCAATACACTTACGTGCAGATACCAATGTCGCTTATGGTAAAGTTAGTCATGTACTGGCAGCAGCACAGCGTTTTGGACTTACCAATGTAGGATTTATTACTCAACCAGAATAAATTTTAAGCACATATAAATAAATATAATTGACATGCGAATGATTCTTAATTAAAAGGTGATAATGATTCTTATTATTAAAATTGATCTAAATGGAATTTTTTATGTCTAATGATTTTTCATCTATAGGAATTTTATTCCGCCGCAGTCTTTTGATATCTACAGCAATTATACTTATTGCCCCCATTACTGAAGCAAATGAACCTCGCTCAGAAAAAATTTCTAAATTGCCTACAGTTACAGTTGAAGCTACGGCAATACCAAACGCTGGTGCTGTTGATGGTTACAAGACGGGCGTTAGCCGTAGCTCGACTCGCACAGACACGCCTATTCTTAATATACCACAATCGATTTCTGTTGTTACGCAAAACCAGATACAAGATCAAAATATTAAAAGCATTAGCGAAGCAGTTAGATATGTTCCTGGCATATCGCTTCATCAAGGTGAAAGTAACCGTGACCAGGTCGTCATTCGTGGGAACAGCACTAGCGCTGACTTCTTCATTGATGGAGCACGTGACGACGTACAATATTACCGTGATTTTTATAACATAGACCGCATTGAAGTGCTGAAAGGCCCTAATGCTATGGCGTTTGGCCGTGGCGGTAGCGGTGGTGTTATCAACCGTGTTTCCAAAACTGCTGATGGCACACGGGTGCGCCAAATCACGGCATCAGGCGGTTCGTTTGGAAACAAACGCGTTCAGGCTGATATCGGTGATAAAATAAACGATAAAGTCTCCATTCGCCTTAACAGTATGTTTGAGGACTCCGAGACTTTCCGTCAATACGGCGACCTTCAGCGTTATGGATTTAATCCTACGGCTACGTTTAATATAAGCGATGATACAAAAGTAGAGGCCGGTTACGAACACTTCAATGATGAACGTTTCAATGACCGTGGTATTCCATCCCGCAATGGTTATGCATTCAACACCGATCCAAAGACATTCTTCGGCGATCCAACGCAAAACAATTCAGATGCTACAATTAATTCAGGATATACAATTGTAACCCATGATTTCGCGGATGACCTGCAGCTAAGGAACTATACGCGCTATACAGATAATTCTAAATTCTATCAGAACGTCTATGCTGGAAGTGCAGTAAACGGTGCCGGCAACTTGAGTATCGTTGGCTATAATCAAGACACACAACGCGATAATTTTACCAATCAAACTGATGTGACTAAAAAGTTTGAAACCGGTTCCTTCAAACATACTGCATTACTCGGTATGGAAATCACAAGGCAGGATTCGGAAACTTTCCGCAACACCGCTTTCTTTAACAACGCAACAACATCAGTTACGGTTCCAGCAAGTAATCCTATTAGCACAGCGCCGATTACTTACCGCCAATCTGCAAGCGATGCTGATAGTAACACCGATGTGCGCGTTTACGCCGGCTATATCCAGGATCAGATAGATATTACAAAATGGCTGCAAGTAACTGGTGGATTGCGTTTTGACAGCTTCGAAATAGATTATCACAATAATCGTAACGGGACTAATTTAAGCCGTACTGATAATCTGGTATCACCGCGTTTAGGCGTTGTCCTAAAACCGCGCGAGGATGTTTCTGTTTATAGTAGTTATAGTGTAAGCTATTTGCCTAGTTCCGGCGATCAATTTTCAACACTGACAGCACAGACTGAAGGTTTAAAGCCAGAACATCTTGAGAACTACGAAATTGGTGCTAAGTGGGATATAAACCCTTCATTCAACGTATCGGCTGCTATTTATCAACTGGATCGTACCAATACAAGCGCGACAGACCCTGCTGATCCGACAAGACTTGTTCCTACCGGCGCATCACGTACCCGTGGTATTGAACTTGGTGCAACCGGAAAAATTACCGAAAAATGGCAGATTATTGGCGCTTACGCATTCCAGGATGCTGAAATCACAAAAACGACAACAGCCGCAGCTGCAGGGGCAAATGTTGCACTCGTGCCAGAAAACATAATATCTATCTGGAATAAATATGACTTCACGCAAAAATGGGCTGCCGCAATCGGTGTTATTAACCAATCTGACCAATATGCAGCTGTGGATAACACTGTAAGGCTAAAAGGTTTTACTCGGTTTGATGGAGCGGCTTTCTATAACATAACTCCGGACTATCGCCTCCAACTGAATGTTGAGAACATTTTAAACCGCGAATACATTGAGACTGCACACAATAACAACAATTTACAGCCAGGTTCACCTCAGAAATTTATCTTGTCGCTGACAGCAAATTTTTAAGCTCAAACGTATGATTGCTAGTATGTGATAGCTGAAGGGTAGGTCTCCGAAGGACTATTCTGTAGTATTATCATGATTGCATGGCAACATGCAATCATGCCGGAGATGGTGTAGATAAAGAAGATCCTCCGGAAAAGAAGGGTATATAGCAAATAGGTAATTACTTCTTATCTAACGGAACTGCGTAAAGCTCAAGTCTATGTCCAATAAGTTTATAACCAAGCTTAGCGGCAATTTGCTCTTGCAGGCGTTCTATTTCTTCATTATGGAATTCTATAATATTGCCATTTTTTATGTTAATTAAATGATCATGATGTTCTTCTGAAGCCCCTTCATAACGGGCTTTGCCATAACCGAAATCATGTTTTTCGATAATGCCAGCCTCTTCAAACATGCGCACGGTACGATAAACTGTTGCAATACTTATGTTTTTGTCTTTTTGTGCAGCACGTTTATAGATTTCTTCAGCGTCAGGATGATCAACAGATTCTGAAATGATCTGAGCTATAACACGGCGCTGGTCTGTCATTTTAAGACCTTTTTCAACACACAATCTTTCTATCTTTGATTCCACAAAAGTTAACACTATTAGGATTTTTTCTTATCGTTTGGATTAAGAATAAAAATCAACAATAAATCAACTTCTCATACCCCGCAATCAATCTTTATAATCTATAAAAGTATCTTGACTAACTTGTATAGAAAACACACTTACTGTTACAATTATGTTAATTCAACTCTCCAATTACACTATTAAATGCATGGCATATTATTGGTAGGAACATACTACGTTTAAATCGGGAAGAGCTTCCAGTTCGAATCCTTCACACGGAAGCATTGTCGCGTTTTCCACATGAATCCCAGGTTCGAATCCTGAATATTTTATTAAATTTCTCCGCTACATAAATTAGCTATAAAAACCTGCTATTATAGCTATTTAAAGCATTCTCCATTGGTTGTTTTTAGTGTTGATTGGCACCCTGACAGAATTCGAACCTAGGGTTATTTGAGTTGGATTCTCACTTCCTTCCCATAAACGGAGAGAGAAACTTTTGGAGAGAATATTTTTTTATTTGGTAATTATATAATTTTTTTAGTCTGTGATAACCCAATAAATCTGCTGCTTTAAACGGTTAATAGTCTGTTGCTATTAAAGAAAGAAATGTTATAAATGCTATTTTCTAACCTGAAAAACACGGTCACAATTAGGGGCAGAGAAATAAAAATTTTAGAGTATCATCACCCCAGCCATTTATTAAAATGAATCATTAGCGTAACAACGCGATTTATTTTAATAAATAATTTGAGTTTTCAGGTTCGAACGGCGTTCGACAAGGCGGTTAACAAACCGCCGCAGCAACTCAAGCGTGGCGAGAGTAATCCTGGCACCCCAGCCATTTCAAAGTCCAAATACGTTCGACAAATTTTTATTCTTCATCAGTACAAAATCTCAATATGCCATGTGCTACCGCCACTGCGGTGCTAAAGCACCCCTGCAGAAGATAACCACCTGTAGGCGCTTCCCAATCTAACATTTCGCCAGTTGCAAATACACCCGGTTTGGCATTTAACATAAAATCATTATTTAAGGCACTTTGCTTTATTCCGCCTGCAGTTGAAATAGCCCTACCAATTCCAGTTGTGCCAGTAAATGTAACAGGCAGGCATTTAAGCTGCGCTGCTAATGTTGCGGCATCTTTTGCTGGCGTTGTTGTTTCGCGCAACAATCCAATTGCCTGCGGCGGGAAACCTGCTTTGCGTAAACAGGTGCTTAGTGATTGGGCGCCGCGCAGATTTTTTAACTTTTGTGTTAATGTATCCAGTGACATCCCAGGGCGTAAATCGATATTAAGTAGAGTACTATTTTCTGCAGCAATAGATTCACGTAATCTTGCAGAAATTGCATATATTGCACCACCTTCCAGCCCTTTTGCTGTAATCATCAACTCACCCTGGTTTGTAATATTATTATGGGTAAGCGCCACAGATTTAAGGGGCTGTCCTGCAAATCTGTTGCTAAAATAATCTGACCAATTTGCTATAAACCCACAATTGGCCGGTGAAAGAGGAGAAATATCAATACCATATTCGTTAAGAATTTTAACCCAGCTGCCATTTGAACCAAGACGCGGCCACGATGCTCCCCCAAGTGCAAGTAATGTCGCATATGGCTTAACCAGAAATATTTGTTTTTTATCATCAATAAATTGGAGAGAATCCGCATTCCATCCCTGCCAGGAATGTTTTGCTTTATATGTCACTCCAAGCTTATCTAGCCTATGCAGCCAGGCACGTAGCAAGGGTGCAGCTTTCATACTCCGTGGAAAAATTCTGCCGCTACTGCCTATAAAAGTTTCTTGCCCAAGCCCTTCGCACCATGCACGTAAATCATCAGGCGTGAAAGCATTTATATATGGTTCAAGCCATTTACTGGAGGCTCCATAACGGCAGATAAATTTTTCCATTGGTTCACTATGGGTAAGATTCAATCCTCCCCGTCCTGCCATCAGTAATTTACGTCCAAGACTTGGCATATGATCATAGATAGTAACCAAATGACCTGCACCAGCAATAATCTCTGCTGCCATTAAGCCACTTGGTCCACCTCCGATGATGGCAATATTCTTGCTCTTTTTCACTACCAATGAACAGCCACTCCAACTAATGTTATACTAAAATATAATAGCATATAAGTGATAGGTGGTTGTTTTGCAAGTTCTTGCATTAGGCTATAGATTCACTTGCAGAGCCACTTCATAAAATAAGGAGGAAGTGCAACTATAAGCCTCATTTCCTTAGCGTTTCTGCTAATTTTAAGTTTTTTTAGTTTTTTACAAATAAACTCTGGAACATTCAAATTTTATTTGTTATAAAGGCGCCCACTTTGAAATGAGCCCATGTTCCTCGGTAGCTCAGTGGTAGAGCAGTTGGCTGTTAACCAATTGGTCGCTGGTTCGAGTCCGGCCCGGGGAGCCATTTTTCAAAAATCTCTATTCTTGGCATATCGCGCATTATTTCGCTTTCTATCTTTATCTTTGATTCCGCAATAATATCAAAAGGTTGTTTAAATTCTGCCTTTAGGTTTTTACCATCCCAAACTGAGTTCGATATTACGAAGTTCAATAATTTTCTTTTTTCAGCAGCGTCTTGCCCTTTGAATAAGCTACAAGCGGTTTGCGCAAGTTCGAGTAAGCGCACCCCTTCATTTATATAGATATGGTTAGCCTGCTGGTGCTTTTGTATCTGTTCCAGGATTTCTTCCTGCTCACTTTTCCACTCTGCAGATTTTGTATCAAAAAACTCTGAAGATATTTTGCCATCAAGCTTATCAATATACATGGTATTAATCCTTGCAGTTAGCTTGTTATACTGCGCCTGCAGGCGGGATATAGCTTCTTCATGGTGCTTTTGTTTATCCTGGTTACTTTCTTTCAGGGCATTAGACACCCATTGCAACACATCATCATCAAACTTCAAGGTTTGTAATACCCTGTTAAATTGCTCTTCAATAACCGATTCTTTCACATAAGGCTTTTGTACAGTATTTTTGCAGCCGCCACACCTGTAATAAATGTACTTATGTTTCTTAATATCACCTATCAGGCATTGCCCGCATGTATCGCACCTTATAAAACCTGAGAAAGCAAAATTGTGCTTTGCTACTTTTCGCCTGTTACCAAGCTTATGTTCAAGCAGGTCTTGCACATGTAACCATAATTCCTTGGTTATTATAGGCTGGTGGCTGCCTTTGTGTATTTGCCCGTTCCAGTCAAATTCCCCGCAATATAGCCTGTTCCTTAGTATTTTATGCACCGTGGCTTGTGGTAACGGGGCTTTACTTTTCTTTGCTACCAGCCCACATTCTTTTGCCTGCCTAGTTACTTCTTTTACAGAATAATTGCCGCTGGCGTACCATTCGTAAATTTTAGTGATAAGCGGGGCTATATCATCATCAATAACAATAATCTTCTTCCCATCATCCCTTTGCACATTTTTATAACCCATAGGGGCGCAGGAAGGCCATATACCTTGCTCTGCTTTTTCCTGCATACCTTTCTTGGTTTCTTCTGAAAGGTTATCAATATAGTTTTTTGCCATTAGTACCTTAATGCCGTGCATAAATTTTTCTGAAGAGCGCGAACTATCAGAAAGCACCACATTTTCTTTTACCAGGTGTATTTCAAGGTCAAGTTCTTCCAGTATTACCCAGTCCTTCAGATTGCGGTATAGCCTATCAGTTTTTTCTACAAGCAAGGTTTTGATATTCTGATTTTTCTTTAGGAAAGCTACCATATCAGTAAAACCAGTACGTCCTGAAAGCTTGGCAGTTTCAACGTCCACAAATTCCTTGGCTACTTTATTACCATTAAGGGCAGCATAATTATTAAGCAGCTTCAATTGTGAGGGAATAGAAAATCCTTCCTTTTCTTGCTCTTTAGAAGAAACACGGGCGTATATTACGCATTGCTTAGTTTGAGATACTGCTTCTTTGGAATAGGACATTTACGCGCTCTCGTTTAGTATTTACTAAACATAATATGTATTTTCAGAAATAGTACAAGCTTATTTTTATTCTTTAATCCACGAATGGCAACATCTAGACTATTTAGCAGGTCTTCAAGAATAAGACGACAAGTCTGAAGTTATTTTAAAAGCAAATCTACTTAAACCTTATCTGGAAATTCAAATTAAGACTGTCGCCTTCTAATTTACCGAACTTATGTCTAGTAGTGCTTGGTGTATCAATAAATGTACTATTAAATAAATACTCCTGAAAATCATTCCAGTTATAAATATGGTAACAAAGAACATCACCGTTTTCTTTAACTATTATATAGCCCCCTGATACATCAAAGCTTCCGTTCCAAGGCTTTTTAGAAGTCATGCCTAAAGCGCAGGCCGTAATAAAACCTTTTATTTTATGCTCATAGAAAGGGAAGGTTTCACTGTTCTTAAATCCGCAAGGGTTTATCTTTGTCACCTTTTTAGTTAAATCGTTTATTTTAACGGAATATCCCGAATAATATAACTTTAGAACTTCCGATAAAATAATCGGAAAGTCCGAATCAATCATATGCAAATTCGATTCAAAATAGCCATCTACAACCGATTCAAACTCTATAATACAATTATTTTCGTTTAATCCTTTTAGCAGGTCTTTTGCCTTCAGTAACTTTAAACGCTCCAAAGCCTCACTGCCAACACTTCCAAGCCCTTTAACTTTGTATTTTAAGTTGTTTGAAACATTTGCATTAAATAAGGTTGATGCACCACCCAGCTTTGACTTAATACTAAATCCAACTTCAGGTTTATGCCCCGTATTTATATCATGAATAACAATGGTTATATCACGCTTAGAAGATGATTTTTCTTTTACAAGCGGCGATTCTATTTCACATGTAAAATCATTTATTTCAGGAGCTTCAAAAGAGCTATCGGAGGCATTCTTAATAATTTTTAAAAGTTTATCGGCATTTATTGTAAATTTTTCCGTAGATACCTGACTAAGCGCATTATTATTTGCCGAATCAACAATAATTACCTTCTTATCCCCAACCTCATAAAACAAAGGCTCTTTATGGTTTTTGCTTTGTCGTATAATTTTTACTATAGGATAATATAAATCTTCAATTTTATTTAAATCGGCATCGGCCGCATATAATTTTCCATCTGCTAACAACCGCAAGAAAGTATAAAACTCGCTCCATTCTCCCTTATTCATGTTATACCTAAACCGTTGCTGTTATCTTCTGTTTCTTAACAATAAAATTATCTGTTTCAGACTTATTAAGTAATTCGTTGTTCAGCCTTTTTATTATTTGGTCTCCATATGCCCTTATTGCATTAACAGCAACGCTATTGCCAAGTTGCTTCATAGCTTGGGTTTCTGTTACCGGGAATCTAAAGCTTTCAGGAAAGCCCTGCATTATAAGGCCTTCTTTAGAAGTTAATCGCACATGTTCGTTGTTCACCAGATAAGAATCCCAGTTGCGTCTATCATCAAGTCCACTCATTACATCTGACATAGTCATTTTTAAAGGTACTTTTTGCGGGTGTTCGAATGGTGTTGTGTATTTATCCTCTTTTCTAAATCCAACCATGAACAATCTGGGCCTATGTTGTGGCAGCCCGAAATCGGAAGCTTTTACAATTCCATAATGAAAATCATATTTTAGTTCTTTGTCTATTATATCTTTTATAATTGAAAATGTTTGCCCGCCATCATGTTTTAAAAGATGTCTGACGTTTTCAAGGAATATAGCTTTCGGCCTCTTAACCTTTATTATATCACGTATTCTGAAAAACATGTTTCCACGCGAGTCTTTTGCCTCTTTAAAACCACGCTTGAAGCCAGCCTGACTAAATGGCTGACATGGAAAGCCAGCACATAAAATATCAAAATCAGGTATTTCTTTGCCTATGTCATCATATGTAATTTTTAGAATATCATCATTGAATTTATTAGCTTCAAACAACTTAGGGGATATAGATTTTAAATTATGCTGATAAGTGTTTCTGGCATGCGGGTCTATTTCAGATGCAAAAACACATTCCGCACCAAGCTCATGAAACGCATAGTGAAAACCTCCTATGCCTGCGAATAAATCTATAAACCTGTATTTTTTTGTCATTTGCACCTCAACCGGACTTTACACCAAAAGTATCTTATTTCAATTACTCAAACATGTTATTTGATATTTCGTTAAAATCATTATCTGAGGTTAACCATTTTATAGTTTTATTTACAACTTCTTCAAAGCGGCCTTTTCCCTTGCCCTTTAAGGAGCAGCCCCAAACCACAAGAATCCTATAGTCTTTATCATGCAAGCTGCGTATGGCATTTAAATCTCTACATTTATTAGATTCTATTTTATTTTTCCAAAATTCAGTTCTTGTTTTAGGTAATGCTCCTGCTTTGCAGTTATGTCCATGCCAAAAACAACCATGAAAGAAAATAACAGCATTATATTTCTTAAGATAAATATCAGGCTTTCCTTCTAGTAACTTAGTGTGAAGGTTGTAGCGGAATCCTTTTTTAAATAAAGCCTTTCGCAACATAACCTCGGGCTTTGTATTCTTGCCCTTAACCGACGACATAATATCGCTGCGTTTTTCTTTTGTGAATATATCCATGATAGTAATAATTGTTATATGTACATAGTTCGGCCAAATACTATTCTGTTTGTGTCAAAAATAAAATTTTAAATAGCAAATTTGCCAAGCAGATTTTATATCCTATCCAGTATCCCAAACTTAGCAGCCATGCCAACAAGCGATATTTGCTCGCAATGTTCCATTTCATTAATTAACCTATCAAAGGTTTTCTGGTGCATATATTTAGGCTTACGCACCCATTCATCGGTGCAGCCACTACCACCTAATCTCATATGAATTGCCTGAGCTTTGCGGAGCATACGGTAATGTTGGGGTTCGTTTTGGCTTGGGTAGGCAACATTATAACAGTGTCGGCAGGCAAAATACTTACTACCCATATACAGCACACCAACGCGTTTTCCGCACCCTGCAATAGGGCAAATAAACCACCAGCGTTTGCCGCCATAATTAGGGTTGGTAGTGGCAAGATGGATTTTATAGTCAAAACTTTCCTGTGAATTTTTATTCTTGTATTTTACCTGGGCATAGGAAGAACTACCTGAAGCATCAATAATATATCTTATGGTAGAAATTACTGTCTTTTTGCCATAACGCTCTTCATACCATTGCCAGCCGCCGCTGTTATACTGACCTTCCTTTAGAGCACCTTCCTTTATAAGCTTCTTTATATCCCACCTGTGAAAATTGTCTGTAGTGGGCTTTGTACTACATCTATACCAACTTCCTGAACCAATGCCTCCCATAATCTTACTGCTTAATCTTTAAAGCATTCTCTATAATTTTAGCCTTCTCGATTTCAGGTTTTGAACTGGCAAGAGTCTCTATAACTATAGATTTCTGATTGATAGGAAGAAAAACCTGACCTGCCACCGCATTTTGTTCTGTAGGAATTTGTTCAATAGCATCTTCTGGTTTAAGATTTTTTTGCGATAAAATAAGCAATGTTTTTTGAGATGTAATTAGTTGTCCTAATTGGTTTACAGCCATTTCTATTTGAGTAGATTGTTTTTGAAGTTCCAAAATTTTATCAATTACTCCATCACTTTTATGAAGAGCCCAAACTGCAGCTACACCTGTTAACAAAATTCCAAGTGAATTCATGAAATTACTACAGCAGCTAGTCTTACATTTTTTTTCATCACTCATAATTAAGTACATCCATTAAATTACATTTAAACAAAATATAACATATTACAAAAACGGCTAAAAATATTCTATCGATAAAATAATAAACTTCATTTCTTCAAAATATCATTTTTACCAAACGGATTTTCTTTCTTATACGGACTCTAAAAATTATTTCCCTTCCTTTTTCCCGAAATTATTAGGCAATTTATCTAAAGGAGAAAAAAGAAAGGACATTTTTCATATAAATAGACTGTAAGATTATAAAAATAACGAGCTAATTATACACCTCATACTAAACCTGAAATAGTCAAATATTCTGGTTAGTTTAGGGTTTTTGGTAGATTTTAGCCTACAATAAATGGTTAATATTTTAATAAAACTTTAATAAAATCAAGAATTTTCAGCCAGTTAACAGTAGTTTTTCATTGACGCGAGGGCGGTTTTCGTGGTACAACCATTGCACATGGAATAATATTATAACACTAAATCATAGGAAGAGTACGATGGGTAAAAGCGATTTGTGGGAAAAGATGCAAGGAAAATTGCCTGAAGTTACAAATAAGGATTTGCAAAATAGAAAAGCTGTTCAAAAGCTGATTGATAAATGTAATAAAGCGGGTGAAAAGTTAGTAAAGGCAGAGCCTGTAACTGACTCGGAAAAATCTCACTGTGCAGCTTTTTATGCAGCCAGAAGCGGTTTATACAAACAATTGGGCCAAAAAGAAAAAGCAGGATGGGATTTGGAAAAATCTCAGCAGTATAACGTAAAACAAAATCTTCTGCGTGAGGATAGTGGTTCCGGCTCCCATAGTAGTGATACTCCTTCTTCTGACACTCCAACTTCTTCGCCAAATGAAAATAAAATCCCTTTACCAACAGCTGGTTCTGGTAATGAGCTGGTTAAAGGAAAGTTTGTTGCTAAAGAGGAAGCTAAAAAACAAGAAGAACCTGAGCTATCAAACGAGCAAAAGGCGGCATTGGAGCGTATACGCGCACGTAACAAGAAAATTGATGCTCTTGAGGTTAGTGCTGCTCAACATGGTGCAGAAGCTATTATTCACGGCGCAAATGCAGCCTATTTAGAATTCCAAGGCCATGCTGCTATGTTTGATAATGTAGTAGCTGCTTCCAAAGGTGGAAGAGGCGGAAAGAACTAAAAAATCTTTCCATTTGAGTTTTTGAAGAAAACGCTCCGAAAATCGGGGCGTTTTTTATTGCCCACGACCACCTTTATCTGGATTTGGTTTACCAGGAGGAGTTTTCTTTTTATCTTTTTCTTTTTCAGCAAAATTTGTCTTATCATTCTTGCCAGGATTGTTTTCTTTGTCTTGATTTTTTGTATCTATAGAATTTTGTAAACTTGTAACCACCTGTTTTCCTTCTCCTTTGGCTTGGTGTACTGTTGTTGCCGGCTCTTTGATCATAGCCTTGCCGTTATTTCGTTCCTGTACGTTAATTTTAGATAGGTTTTCTTCCATTTTAGTAACAGTTTGCTTGATATCTTCATCTTCGAAAGCTTTTGATTGTTTTATAGCGTCTATAAGCTGCTTATTGTTGCCTTCAAAATTTTTTAAATTACAAAGAATTAAAAGATCTTCACGATTTTCTAAAATTTCCTGAGTCATTCTTTTTATATCGTTATCCTTCATTTTAGCTTCATCAACTTGTTTTGCTGCCTCCACTTTCGCTGCCGCAAAAAAATTCTCAGGAGTGGATTGCTTTTCTTTAGCTACTTCATCAATTTTAGCGTCTACTTTTTTCAGATCAGGCCCAATTTTCTGTGTTAAAAGTTCTTTAGTTGCGTCTTTCTTGACCCGGTCTATAGTTTTAAGTTCTTTGGCTGCTGCTTTTTCTTTAGTCTGCATCGCCTTTTCTTCAACAACCTTTTCACTGTGTTTTTGAACTAATTCTTCATGTTTTTCAGCCTTCTTAAATAAGCCGTGGAATTTTCCACCTTCTTCAACAGAAGGGTCATTGTGGTGTTTTAAATGTTTTAAACGATCCATTAAATGATGATGACTATGAGTATGTTCGTGTAATTCCTTGTGTAGCCTGGCTTCTTGCAACATTGACTCACCAGATTCATGAATTACTTCCTCTAAATGATGAAGAGTTTTTTTGACCTTCTCATGATCCTTCTTCATGTGATTAAGAACTGTAGATAGTATAGCAGAATCAGCTGTTTTCTGTGCCCATATATCCTGTAATTCATCAGGCTTCATGTTTTTCAGAGATTTTTTAACTTCATCATCAGAGAAATCATCAAAATGCTTATATTTATCTCTCTTCTTTATGAAATCACTCAAAGTATCGAAGTGACCACTATTTTCATAGAAAGAAGCTTTAGCACTATCAAAATCAGTAAGCGCTTTTGCTCCTTTTTCAATAGCAGTATCCCATCTTTGTTGGGCTTCTTGACGTTGTTGTTCCTCAGCATTTCCTACTATATCGGCACTAGTTGCGATTTGTTGAGTTACACTTGTGCTACTCTCCTGGCCTATAATTTTATCAGCATTACTTATTGCGTCTTTTAATGCACTTAGTGATACCGGATCGAGAAATTGTTCTAAATTTTTGGCTGCACTTGCATAATTCTTGGCGGTTGCTAGGTTCTCGCGCAAGACCTTAGCATCATAATTTTCCGGATTTGCAATTATCGATAAGATTTCTTTTATCTTATAGTCTAAAAAGGCCGCTTTTTCTTTCAAAGCAGCAGGCGTTTCCTTGCTTTCAGTATTAGAATTATTCTTGTTATCATCATCTGGCATGTTATTACCTACCATCTAATTGTAACATTATTGTACCATACAATATATTAAATTTATGTTACAATTTGATTAGTATAATCGTAGCTTAAATAAATTAATAAATTATTAATTGAATTAAGTAATACATGGTCTACTATTAGTATGGATTTAGGGTAAATTTAGAGTATAATCGGACTAATATAGGCTCAGAACTGTGAGTATAACTATTTTAGGATAGGAAATGGCTGATAAAAGCACTGGCCAAAAAAGACAAATCACTTCTTCGCCGGAACATTTACAGTTTGAAAGGCTCTTAAATGATACTGAAGCACGTAAAGCATATGTTGCAGCATCAGTAGAGTCTTTTAATAAAGACAGTGATATAGGCGCCTTGATGCTTGCTCTTAGAACCGCAGCAGAAACACAAGGGAGTGTTCGTGAATTTGCCAAAAAGACAGGGATGAGCGGAGGTACTATATATAGAGTTCTATCAGAAAAAGGAAATCCAACCATTGTTATTCTAAGAAAAATCTTAAATGGATTTGATCTAAAGTTGAGTATCAGATCCGGGGATAAAATAGAAAGGCTCTTAAAAGTGGAAAGGCTCTTAAATGACCCTGAAGCAATTAAAGAATATGTTGCAGCATCAATAGAGTCTTTTAACGAAGACGGCGATACAGGTGCCTTGATGCTTGCCCTTAGAAACGCAGTAGAAGCACAAGGGAGTATTAGTGAGTTTGCCAAAAAGACAGGGATATGCTACGGTACTATATCAAAAGAAGGAAATCCAACCATTGTTATTCTAAAAAAAATCTTGGATGGATTTGATCTGAAGTTGGGTGTTATATCCAGGGATAAAATAGAAAGGTTCTTAAAATTTGATCTAAAGTTGAGTATCAGATCCAGGAGTATCAGATCTAAGGATAAAATAGAAAAGCTCTTAAATGACCCTGAAGCAATTAAAGAATGTGTTGCAGCTTTTAATAAAGACAGTGATATAGGTGCCTTGATGCTTGCTCTTAGAACCGCAGCAGAAACACAAGGGAGTATTCGTGAGTTTGCCAAAAAGACAGGGATACACCAAAATACTTTATATAAGGTTCTCTCAGAAAAAGGAAATCCAAGAGTTGATATTCTAAAAAAAATCTTGGATGGATTGGATCAAAAGTTAGGTGTAAGATAAAGCTAAAAAATATTGGAATAAATCTTATGAAACAATCAAATCAAATAAGGGATAAAATAGAAAGGCTCTTAAAAATAGAAAAGCTCTTAAATGATCCTAAAAAACTTAAAGAATATGTTGCAGCATCAATAGAGTCTTTTAACGAAGACGGCGATACAGGTGCCTTGATGCTTGCCCTTAGAAACGCAGTAGAATCACAAGGGAGTATTCGTGAGTTTGCCAAAAAGACAGGAATAGGCTACGGTACTATATATAGAGTTCTCTCAAAAGAAGGAAATCCAACCATTGTTATTCTAAAAAAAATCTTGGATGGATTGGATCAAAAGTTGAGTTTCAAATCCAAATAGACGTGCACATCTTTATACAACACTGGCCAATCAAGCCATGGAAAACGGTCGTAAAAAAGAGGCTATTCGCTATCAAAAACTTGCCGCGGCTGACCTTTTGGAATAATGCTCGTGAAAAACCTTATAAATCTCTAAAGTTAAGAAAAATCAGCGTTATCAAAACTTTTGAAAAAATCGAAATCAAAATTATTAGTGCTTTTTTTATTTCTTTTATAAATTATTCCACCAACTGGTTCTCCGCTGGCCATTTCATCAATATTAAACGTGAAGTAGCAAGTTATAAAATCTATATGATTAAGAGTTACGTCGATATCGTTTGAGCCATTTATTATTAAATTATTTTGAGAGAGTAAGCGAAGCATATCTCGACAGATTTGTTTTGAAGTTTCTTCGGACACATTTTTATATTTAATTTGTTTATTTGCTCCAGAATCGTATATATTCAAATATATATCTAATTTTTTATTTTCACTTATATATTTAAATCTTGGCTCAAAATCCCTAAGTGTAATATAGGTTTTTTCATTTGTGAAATATTTGGGACTATCTCCTATTTTATAACCATACTCTAAATCCTTAAAATATAATAATTCCCTTAATTCATTTTTAGTCAATATTTTATTGTACCAAATATCAAAGTAAATCTGATTTTTAATTTCTTTTGCAGAATTGTAGTATGATATTACAGTATAAGATAAAGAACTAACTAAAATTATCGTAAATATATTCAAAATCATGAATACTTTATTATTTTTTAGCATCTTTATTTCCTAAATTATTGTACCAATCAGGGCTAGACATACCGTTCTGATAAGCTGGTGTTTCTTGAAGCGTTTCATAATTGCCAATATTTATACCTACAGGATTAATCCAACCTTCCGAAAAACTGAAATTTCCACTATTATTGCCAGTATTTACGCCAAAGTGCAAGTGATTTCCTTGGCTATCCCCTGTCTTTCCAATATAACCTATAATTTGCCCTTCCATTACTGTATTTCCATTTTGTAAATTTGATGGCGCATTCATGTGTGCAGATAAAGACCAAATCGGTTTACCATCAGACGTCGTACTTTGTATAATTATTACATTTCCATAGCTAGAAGAATTATAAGATCTATATACTTTACCATCTGCTGCAGCATAAATTGGTGTGCCTGGTAGGGATTCTATATCTCCACCATTATGATCATGATCTCTAAGCTCAAAGCCTTCTTTGTAATATGAATGATACTTTCCAGTTTTTGGATCTCTCCACCGTGGCCCAAAATTATCATCAACTACTTTACCCTTATTATCAGCAACAAGATTTTTATAGAGTAGATTATTTTCGATAGCATTAGAAGCAGTCAAGTTTGCGATGTTGACGCTTTCGGCATCACCACCTACAACCACACCTGAAGCCGCGCCGATAATTTTTCCAGCATCAGGATTGTTTGTCCACTCCGCGCCGAGTTCACCGGCAACAGCACCTGCAGCACCGGCTGCACAATTACCCGATAACGCCGCGCCTTCTGCACAACCAATGACAGTGTGTCCCGCAAGCTGCATTGCATCCGCTGTGAGCGGTGCATCGCCTTTATTTGCATCGGCTGCTGCGTGATAAGGCTTGCCGACAAATTCAGCTGTAGCTTCTGCGCCTACTGCCATAATCAAACCCGTCTTTGCATTATCAATCCAGGCATCACCAAAGTCATCGAGGCCATCGCCATTGATTATAGTTTTTGTTCCAGCACTGATTGTAGAATTTACCGTAATTTGCGTTGCATGCTGCTGCCATGTAAGGTCGGCAGAAGTTAGCGTGCCGGACGGATTGGTCGCAGTTCCTGCTCCGGAACCGGCATTTGTAGCATAGCCAAGTTTATCGGCCGCACCTGCAGTCGCACCGGCAGTTACAACTGATATAGCCAGCTGTTTTAGATATTCATCCGAGCTGATTTCATCAAAAACTTCGCCCATATCGCCGCCATTATTGATGGTGGAAATTACGGCTGTTGAGGCAAGTGAGGTCATTGCTGCCATTGTTGCGGCATATGCAGCTGCATATGCTACCCCTGCGCTTGCTCCAGCGACAGTGGCGGCAGTAGCCGTTGCAAATGCTATAGCACTTGCCGATCCGGCAGTTAGAATAGTTACAACAATCGCAATAATCACCGCAGCAACTGCAGTTAATCCCTGGCCGCTATGATCCCATGCGTTGTAGGCAGCGTTAACTTTTTTCCAGTCGATGTTAGGGTTGTTTTTGAGGTCAGCCAGATATTCCAGGCCGGGCTGCTTCGATAAAATATCAATTGATTCTTCGATTGAGCCTGCGTTTTTGATGTCAACTTCAACTCCGGCAAGAGCGTTTATCACCAGCTGGTTGCGCGCGACGATTTCCGTCATCACAACATCAGATGAGCTATAGCCGCCGCTGCTCTGGCTTTGCCATGATGTGCTTTTTTTCGAATCTTCCGAGCTTTCAAATTCTGTGTTCTGCCCAGCTATAAGCTTAACTTTGCCACCTGTGGAAGTTATAGAAACCGTGTCGCCCTCTAAATGTGAGGCTATTATGCTCGTGTCGCCAGCGGAAGTGGTTGTTAAATCACCACCAGCATTAATTTTTGACATAATATTAGTGGTGTTAGCAGAAGTGCTTTTATGTTCATATTCCTGGTCGCCATCAAAAGTTTTAGCACCAAAGCTTAACTTTGATGATGTAGTGCCCCAGCCATCGCTGTAGAAAGTTCTGGCAAACATACTGGCTTCGTGGTCTGTGTGCTCATATTTTTCATGGGTTTCATTAGCATTAGCTATAACAATTTGTTTTCCAGCTGTGAGGGTAATATCTCCTCCTGGATTGGTGGTGAGTGTTGAGCCAACAATAACCGTGTTATCACCAGAATTTATATTTAAAGAGCCGCCGGAATGAATCTCTGACTCTATGTTTGTTGTGTCATAGCTTCTCTTTTCATGAATTGTTGTGCCTTTCCAATTGCTCTTTGAAGTTTTGCTAAAGTGCATTTCTTCATCCTGCACAGAAGCAATATTCACATCGCTGGCTGCAGTGAGGTTTATATCGTCATTGGCTGTGATTTTGCTGCCTATGACGTTGATGTCGTTGCCCGCTGATGCAGATATAACCCCGCCAGCTGTGATGATGGAGGCGATGTTTTCAACTGTGTCGTTGATTTCTGTACGTTTTTTTGAATGGAACTCACTATGATTATGCAGGACGTCGGTTGTGACGTTGATGTCGTTGCCGGCTGTCATTGTGAGGTTGCGGGTGGCATCGATTTTGCTGCCAACGATATTAATATCATTTGCCGCATTTAAAGTGGTGTCGCGGCCAGATTCTATGCTGGCTTGATTGCTAAGGAAGGCAACAAGATAAGAGCCGCTGCCTGCACGGTTTACTGTGGCAGCGTTGATAATATCGCCATTAGTTGACACCAGCGTGATATCGCGACCGGCTTTGATTTTGCCATAATTGGTGATGTTGTTTGTTACGCTTGCGCTGAGGTCGTTACCCGCTAAAATCAAGCCGCTATTATCCAGCGTGTTGCTGGCTGTGAGGATAACATTATTGCCAGCCATGATTTTTGCGCCTTCGCCGTTTAAAGCGTCGATAGTCGCCTGCGCAAGATAAACAACCGGTTTTAAAACTCTCTGACCGTTGATTTCATCTTCAACCAACCACATGATATCAGAATTTAGCGCGGCGATTTGCGCGTAGGTCAATTCCATACCAACGGTGAGGTTCAAGCTTGCCATTTCAATAACGGCGTTATCCATGAGTGCTTGCATTTGGTCGAGATCAGTGCCGATGCCGGCATTTAGATATCTCTGGCCGGTGCGCTCAAAAATTGCCTGCTCAATCAAACGCGTTTCATAAAACGGATCAGCCAGCAATTTATATGGCTGTGCATAGCCGATGCGCGTTAAAAAATAATTGGAGCCGAGGAAACGGTTCATATTGATAAATGCAACGTTGGTCTCAATCAGATAATTGGCACCCGGCGCGTTATTAACGATAAATAATCCATTGCTGCCAGTTGGGATATTTGCAAATAGGGAAGTGTCCAAAGCCGCGCTGTTGCTGTATGACAAGCTGCCATCATCAACCAGCGTTAGCGGAGTGACGTTGGGGTTGGTTGAGTTTGCAGCTATATTACTTCCTATGGCTGTAATATTAGGCGCTGATGCACCAGAGTTGCTGGTTGCATTGTTAAGATTGGTTACGCTCGCATTTAAGTTACGACCAGCTATTATGCTCGATGGGGCAACTATGCTTAGCAAATTATAGGCAGTAAATTTTGACGGATTGAAGTCAGAAACATATAACGAACCATACCATCCCGGATGTGCATCTCGCCATGATGCTACATATCCCCAGTCTGAAACGTTGCGCGCCTTATTGGTTACAGTTGCAGCAGTGATTGAAACATCGCGTCCGGCAGCAATAAGCCCAGCATCATTTAAGACTGTTCCGGCATTAATTGTTATGTCATTTGCGGCAAGGATTGATGAGCTAGGAGCCATTTGTCCATCAATACGGAAAATGTAAAAAGTATCATGTGCCGAATCGTTATAGTTAATTCGGTAGCGTTCGTCATAACCGCTAGTGTATAAGGCCTGATCAGCAAAAACAGAAGCACTTTCGCCACGATTGATCCAGGTTATAATATTACCATTAGCATCAAGGGGGTGATCTTCAACAATTGCATAATAGCTGCGGTTGTTGACCAAACTATCAGTATCAATTCTGATATTGCCGCTCATAGCCTCAATATATCCGGAAGTGTTGGTTACGGAAGTGT
>CAZOKN010000017.1:1312-2379 GCA_964580525.1 uncultured Rickettsiaceae bacterium | reverse complement strand
CTGATATTGCCGCTCATAGCCTCAATATATCCGGAAGTGTTGGTTACGGAAGTGTTCTTCACACCTGCGGTTTTGTCGATTGTAATGTCGCCATCAAGCGAGAAAATGTCAGAGGCAGTATTTTCCAGCAAGCTTGTATGAAGTGTTAAATCATTCGTTGCGTATAGCAAGCCACCATTTGTGTTGTGGATGCTGTTGCCGCTTGTTGTAATTGTTAGGTTGTCGTCGCTGGCAGTTTGGCCAGTGTTGTTGTAGGTAACTGCATTGATAGTTGCATCGCCGTCAGAGCTGATGCGTCCGGCATTGTTGATGCTACCAGCAACATCTATATCCAATGTGCCAGAACTTGAAATTATCCCCGCAACTGCGTTGGTTAAATTGCCATTGGCAGTAATTATATTGATAACAGGAGCTGAAATTTCACCGCTATTGTTTATATCACCCGCACCTTGCACATCAATTACTACCGAATCATTAGAAATAACTTCAGCACCGGCAGAGTTGGTAAATCCACCTTGCGTAAGCACAAACTTCACATAGTCATCAGCGTTGATGGTGGCATTATTCGTCACGCTCCATGCTGTAATATCAACATGGTCGTTGGTGATTATATCGCCATTTACTACGTAATTATTAGCGACGTTGATATCAATATCGGCTTGCGCGATAATATTGCCTCCAAGGTTAAAGAGGTCTGTGAGTCCAGTGATTGCGATGCTGGCATTACTGCCCAGTGCGCGGATGTTACCAGCAGTGTTATCGAATGTGGAGCCGTTATTGTTGATTGCTATGCTGCCTTCAGTTTGCACAATTCCGTTAGCGTTAATGGTGTTGGTGCCAGTGTCGAGTATCAGGTTTCCTGTAGAATAAATTGTGCCTGAGCTGTTATTTAGCGCACCTGATGTGTTGATGCTGATATCGCCAAATGATGATATGAGGCCTGAAGTGTTATCGATATTATTAGCATTAAAATCTGCGCCGCCGCCGATTATAGCACCATTAATGTTGGTTATAGTGTTGGTGTTTAGTGTAAATAAATTGTTGGATAGCAACAAACCAGAAGTGTT
>CAZOKN010000017.1:0-1212 GCA_964580525.1 uncultured Rickettsiaceae bacterium | reverse complement strand
ATCAAGCGCAAGAGTTCCCATCGCTGCAATTACAGCGTTTGTATTGTTGATGTTGCCACCGCTGGTTAATGATAAATTATGTCCAACAATTTGCCCGCCATTATTAATATTATGACCAGTACTCAGAGTTAAAGTGCCACTGCCATTATCAGTAAAATTAACATTATTGCCTGAATAAGCCGCATCAACACCAGACAAAACCATCGCAGAATTATTAATTGTTATATCATCAGGCGTATCAATATTTACGTCGTGCTTTGCCGCTATAAAACCATTCTGCAATTCCACCACACCGGCAGATTTTATCTCAACATTATTGCCAGCATAAACATTGCCATTTTGTTTGATATTACTATTATTTGATGTTGCTTTAACGCTGCCATTTGCATTTATGTTTTTAAATTCAATTTGCCCATCTGCAGTAATTACCACATCATTTGCACTAGCTGCCAGCTTGCCGTCAGTTTTAACACCAACGCCGGCTTCTGTTGCTACCAGGTTAATCTTACCTGCATACATCCCGCCCAATGCAGAAGAATCGATCGCCAAAGTTGGTGCAGCTGACCCGCTCGTGTGTGCGCTAGCATTTCTTGTTGCATAATCAACATGGTTACTACCAGTTATAATATTTAAATCGCCCTTCACATGCAGTTCTGTCGCGATTTTTGCTGTACGGCTTATTATATCAAATGAATCAAGCGCGAGGCTGCCATCAATGCCATTAAATCCAGCGCCATCAAAAGAAATTTCACCGCCATTTACATCAAAGCCGGTTAAATTACCGCCGTTCATCTGTGCTGTTCCGGTTGATAAAGTTACACGCGGCGTGTTGATAAATCCACAGCCATTACACATAATTCCATTCGGATTAACCAAAACATATTCCGCGCGGTCGCCAAAGATTTCTGTTGCGCCAGCAAGGTTAGAGCGGTTAGTGCCTGTCACTTCATTCAAAATGATTTTTGCAGTTTTACCGCCAGTGAAATTAGCGTTGCCTACCAATGCGCCACCTAGTTGCGATACTCCTACCACCAGTGAGTTATTTATAATCACGCCACGACTATCAACGTTAAAATCTGAGAATTTATTCTGCGATACACCACCCGCTGTCGGTGCTGTGATGTTTACCACCGGCACGCCATTTTGTGCTGCGTCCATCGTTGCCCTTTGCGCACCAGCTGCCGCATCTACAACAATGCCGTCTGTTGCATG
>CAZOKN010000016.1:34521-35105 GCA_964580525.1 uncultured Rickettsiaceae bacterium | reverse complement strand
TGAAATAGTAGTATTTATCCAATCTGGTTCTTGTTTAAAAATAAACCGTCTTCCATTTTCTTCATGGCACAATTCATCACTTTCAGGTTCTTGATTCCAACCTCTTTCCCAAGCTTCGTAGCGCACTGTTGCTGTTATTTTTTTCGAATGAACAGCGGCTTTTAATGCTGTTTTTATTGCTTCATAGCCTTCAGGTCGTCTATGAAAATCCCAATTTTCAATATAATGATATTCTCCAGAAGGGTCTATTCCTATCATCAGTAGCGCAGCTTGTGTAATGGTAAGATCATCACATAACCGCCAATAATCTAAGCTCTCCATCTTATACCACCTTTGCAAATTTACCGTTTATTATATTTCCATTTTGACTTGATATGGTTTCAACATAATCAGCCCACTCCTGCATCATCTTTGTACGCTCATCTAAAAACTGTGTTCTATCGTACGCTTTTCTAACGCCATCACCTTTAGAGTGAGCAAGTTGTAGGTTTGGTACTTCATAACGATAACCAAGCTCTTCCATTAAGGTTGTCATAGCCAAAGCTCGGAATCCATGAATGGTAGCCTCACCTTTATATCCAAGT
>CAZOKN010000016.1:2074-34511 GCA_964580525.1 uncultured Rickettsiaceae bacterium | reverse complement strand
AAAGCCCTTAATATAGTATCTTCATGCATAGGAGAGTTCGGTCTGACACGGCTTGGAAAAACATATTCCCAGCTTCCATTCATTTCTTTTAGTTCTTGCAATATTTCAATGGCCTGACTTGAAAGGGGCACGATATGTTCTTTTCTCATCTTCATGCGATGGGCAGGAATAAGCCATAACTTGTTCTCGAAATTAAACTCTTCCCATTTTGCATGGCTTAATTCTTTCTTGCGCAGAAATGTAAGAACCATTAAACGAAGTGCGAGAGATGTTTGCTTAAAAAGTCTGGCGTCGTTACGGTTTATTTTTCTCAATAAATTAGGAAGTTCCGCAAGGGGTAAAGCTTTGAGATTTTTAACTTCTGAAGTTTTTAGTGCATCTGATATATCTTGTGATGGGTTATAACTTGCCATTCCTTTTGCTATGGCATAGCGGAATATTTGTCCTGTTGCTTGCCGGACACGTTTTACAGTATCAAGAACTCCTCTCGCTTCAACTTCTTTCAAAGCACTTAATAAAACAGGGGGAGTAACTGATTTTATAGGCAGTTTTCCGATTTTTGGAAATAAATTGCGTTCCAATCGCCTTTGAACGCTAATTCTTGTCCTGTCATCAATTTCACCTTTGCGTTTTTCTAGCCATTCCCGAGCAATAGCCTCAAAAGTATTTTCTGAATTAACCTGTTTTAGAATCTTCTCTTCTCGTTTTATAACTGCTGGGTCTTCACCATTTTCGATTATGATCTTTGCATCATCTCTTTTTATTCTGGCGTCTTTCAACGAAATTAATGGATAACTCCCGAAGCTCAGTCGCTTTTCCTTTTTCGCAAATCTATACTTTAAACGCCATAACCTACCACCACTTGGCATTATTTCTAGATATAAACCACCTCCATCAAATAACTTATATGGGTTGTTTTGTGGTTTGGCATTCTTACATTTTTGGTCATTTAGCTTCATTTTGGGGGCATGATACATTCAGTTACACAAACATGCCCCCTAATCTGCCCCCAAAAATCATAGATTTTCATAGGTCACCTTAGAATGCAATAGATTATCGATAAGAGAAAATCATTGTTTTGTCTAGGGTTTTTAGATTTGCTTGGATTGTCTTAGAGAGATTGTGGTGCACCCGAAGAGATTCGAACTCCTAACCTTCTGATCCGTAGTCAGATGCTCTATCCAATTGAGCTACGGGTGCGTGGGGTGCACATTAATAGGAGTTTATTGCTCCCAAGACAAGAAAATTTTACATAAATACGCAATAATATATGCCAATATCACATAACTATTTGATTTTTAAGGTAAATATTGCATTTTAGAAATAGATGAGGTTAACCTTTTGTTAATCTTTATTGTGTATTATTAACAATACATTCATATTGGATGGTATTGTTATATGAAAGAAATTATCGATAATTCTGAGCTAAATGCTCCGAAAATGCCTTTTTTAGAGTTGGATTCAGCTTCCAAAGAGGAATTTTCTCTGGTCGATTTGCCATTATTAAAGCGCAAAGAAGCTGATTTTGACGAATATCATGTTTATGAAAAGAAGGATTCTTTCAAATCCGTTAAAGCTGAAACAGTTGCAAAAGCTATAGAAACCAGTGCTATTGCCTCCCCACACCATGTCGTGCATGTTAATTGTAGGATACCTGATGTTATTGAGCGCGAAAAATTGGAATCTATTGGTAAAGTTGAAAAACCTGTTGTAGAATCTAAGGCGACGGAAGCTGCGCCAACCACACAAGCTCCTGCTGCGGAAACATCTGCCGCACCAGAAGTTCAGCCTGCTCCCGCAGCTGAATCACAACCTGGCTAGAACGATGGATATAAAAAAAATCGATAAAATATTCTCCATATTTTCCAAAAATAATCCAGAACCAAAAACCGAATTAGAATATGTGAACAACTATACTTTGTTGGTAGCTGTTGTTTTATCTGCGCAAGCCACTGATGTGGGAGTCAATAAAGCGACTAAAGCATTATTTAAAGCAGTGGATACGCCAGAAAAAATGGTAGCGCTTGGTTTAGATGAATTGAAAAAATATATAAAAACCATAGGTCTTTTTAATTCCAAAGCTAAAAATATCATAGCATTAAGCCAAATGTTGATAGCAAAGCATAGTAGCATTGTTCCAGAAGATTTTGATGCATTGAATGCTTTACCGGGTGTGGGGATTAAAACAGCGAATGTGGTTTTAAATTGTGCTTTTGGCTGGCCAACCATTGCAGTTGATACTCATGTTTTTAGAGTTAGCAATCGCATTGGAATTGTGAAAACAAAAACACCGGAAACTACAGGGGATAATTTAATAAAAGCTATACCTAAAAAATGGCAACAACACGCTCATCACTGGCTTATTCTGCATGGCAGATATGTCTGCAAGGCCAGAAAACCAGAATGTTATAAGTGTGAAATTGCAAAGTTATGCGAATTTAAAGATAAAACTGCCAATTAGTTATTTTGCTACTAAATCAATAGTGCTTATAACCACTCCCTCACATAGGTCATAAACTACTACCTGCTGGGTTGAATAGGTAGCTTTGTTCGTAGTCATTTCAAGGTTATGACCATTTGTTACCTTAGTTATTTCCTGCTGATTGGTCGTTTTTCTGCTAATAATTGTAAGTATGTCATTGTTTGTTGATGCGCTTACTACATCTCCTGATATTGGGATTTGGGTATCTTTATAGTTACATTTTTTTGTTTCCTTTACCGGCGGGGCAGTATATACTATTGTGCTGGCCGGTTGGGCTGTTGCTACAGGTTCTTTGATTTTTGGTGGTTGTTTTGCTTTATATAAAACTGCTACAAACAACGCTATAGTGCCGACTATTAGGAGAACGCCCATTATAATTACGACTGACTTCAAGATAACAAGGTCTTTATTTGCTTTTTTGGACATGGATGGCCTCAAAATTTAATATAATAAATGAAAAGTGCTAAGAATTATGAATAACGACGGCAAGTATAATATATTAGTTTCAGAAAGTGAACAGGGGATTAGGTTTGATAAGTTTATTGCCGAAAAGGCGCCTGATATTTCGAGAAGCCGTATAAAAAAATTGATAGATGACGGCTGTGCTACTTTAAACGGCAAGCCAACAGATAACTGCTCGTATAAGGTTAAAAGCGGCGATATTATTGAAATTATAGTGCCTGAAGCAGCGCCTTCTGAAATGCGAGCCAATGAAACCATACCTCTGAAAATTGCTTATGAGGATGAACATTTCCTGATAATTGATAAACAAGCCGGGCTTACAGTACACCCTGGTGCCGGCAATCATAGCGATACAATGGCTAATGCGCTTATGTCTTACTGCGGTGATAGCCTTTCAGGCATAGGCGGGGTTACACGTCCTGGCATTGTGCATAGGTTAGATAAAGATACTAGCGGGCTTATCATGGTTGCTAAAAATGATAAAGCACATAAAATTCTTTCTAAACAAATATCTAACAGAACTCTTAAACGTTCATATTTGGCTATATGCTGGGGTGTGCCTAAACCACATGAAGGTACTATAACAAGCTTTATAGGACGCCACCCAAAAAATCGCTTAAAAATGGCGGTGCTACAACATGGGGGCAAAGAAGCTATAACTCATTACAAGGTTAAGCAGATTTATGGTAATGGGGTAGCAAGCCTTGTTGAATGCCGTCTGCAGACAGGCCGCACACACCAAATAAGGGTACATATGTCTGATAAGGGGCATCATTTGATAGGTGACCAGGTATATATAAGCAAAAACAACCGCTATATGGGTTCTTTATCACCTGAAATAAAACAAAATATCAATAAATTTAACAGGCAGGCATTACATTCTCATGTGGTGGGTCTTGAACATCCGATAACGGGTACCTATATGGAAATAGTTAGCGATATGCCCGGGGATATGTTAGAAGTGGTTAACATATTGAAGAATTTGAAAAACGCATAACTTTGGTGTATAATGTATGCCGCTAACCTACAAAAACCTAATTTTAGGGGATTAAGGTATGACTGAAAATACAACTTTGCCAGTATTATCCGGAGATGCAGCTCTTTCCGGTTACATAGAGAAGGTTAATAAGTTTCCTTATTTGACACAGGATGAAGAGCTTTCTTTGGCCAAGAAATGGAGTTTGGATGGCGATGTTGCTGCGGCGCACCAGCTTGTTACAAGCCACTTGCGACTTGTAGTTAAAATGGCGTTCGGTTTTCGTGGCTATGGCTTGCCTTTATTTGAGCTTATCTCAGAAGGCAATATAGGCTTGATGCAAGCTGTGAAAAAATTTGATCCCGATAAAGGTTTTAGACTTTCAACATATGCTATGTGGTGGATTAAGGCGGCTATGCAGGAATATGTTTTGCATTCATGGTCTTTAGTAAAAATAGGTACTACGGCTGCGCAAAAGAAATTATTTTTCAATCTTCGTCGTATGAAAAATAGGCTGCAAAAGCTTGATAATAGCAGTCTTTCACCAGAAGAAGTAAGGGAGATAGCAACTGAATTAGATGTTTCGGAGCGCGAAGTTCTGGAGATGGATTCACGCCTTGCTTATTCAGACCAATCACTTAATTCACCAGTTATGAATATGGATGGTGAAGATTCAGGCGAAATTATCGATTTTGTGAAAGATGGCTCTGCAGGACAGGATATTATTATAGCGGAAAGTCAGGATATGAGCAGAAAGAAATTGCTGCTGGCTAATGCTATGAACACTTTAAGCGATAGGGAGAGAAATATCCTTGTTGCAAGAAGGCTAAACGATAATCCAGCTACTCTGGAAGATTTAAGCCAAGAGCACGGCATTTCTCGCGAGCGCGTACGTCAGATTGAAAATCGGGCGATGGAGAAGCTACAGGATGCTGTGGCCACTGCTGCTGCGGCTTAGGGAGTCTTGAGAGATATTTCGGGTTTTTTCTTTTGAAATTCCGCCATTTATCCAAGTGCTTATTGCCCCCTCAAGAATGGCAGTATTGCTGAGAGTTGTTATATTTATAATTTTCCCCAGATTATCTTCTACAGACCCAGTCCTTCTAATGGCGTTCTCACTTTGTTCTTCTCTTGATTTAAAGGATTCTTCTGGAAAAAAATAATTTAGTTTAGATACTGCCTTTTCTATCTGCTGTTTTCTTTCATCAATTTCTTGTTCTGTTAACATTTGTTTTTTTGCGAAAACATTGTCTAGGAATGTTTCGTATACAGGAATATTACATCTTGCCAAGGCAGCTATTTTATTGCAGCTTTCCGGACTAAGAATTGTTCTATTTTCCCCTTTTAAATCATTTTCTATAAGAGGTACGATAGCTTCAGGAAAAGCTAACATTACTGAACAACCAATTAAAGAAATTTTTCTACAAATGATAATGGTTTGTTCTAGGGTAATTTCTATTTCTTTGTCAGTTAAGCATTCGTGCAAATTCCTGCTTAAGGCTTCTAAATCAGAGGAGGAAGACGTTATAGCTCTTTCTATATAAAATTGGGAGTTAGGACTTTTTACTAGGTAATTAAGCAACTCTAATTTATTAGCTTCGCTTTCCTCATGGGAACATAAATAGGAAGTGTTTATACGTGCTTTTTGAAAGGCTTTTGTACGTTCTAATAATATTGATACTGGGCACAATTTTTGAATCAAATAACTTTCTAAAAATGCTTGGTATTTAGGAAAAATTTCTTCATTTTCTTCTGAAAATCTTGCGATTTTTTTATAGCATTCTAAGCTGAGTTGCTTAGTAGTATTGTCAGGAGTTTTTTTAAGATCCGAGGCTATCAAGCCTGCAAGTTCATCTGGAGAATTAAGCGCCATACCTAAACCAATTGCAAAAAGTTTACGGCAAATATCCATTACTTGCTCGGGTGTAATGTCAATTTCTAACAATTTTATTTCTTCGAGAAGTTCGTTGCTAATTCTGGGCATTTCATCGCCGGATTCTTTTATAAAAGTCCCCATTTTATTGAAAGATGATGGTAGAGTGCAAAGAAACATTCTGCTGGCAAATGAGAACTCTTCTTGTTCTTTTCGTTCTTTTGTCTTTATTTTATCTTTTTTATCATGACTTGTTTTCTTTTCATCTGGTTTATCTATTAACGAATCAATATGTAATAATATATATTCTATTTGTTGTAGCTTTACTTCCTGAAAAATACTCTCTAACAGAGTGTTAGCTGTTGGAAATAGCTTTTTAATATTATCATTCTTATCATAAAAAGGTTCAATAAAATCTGGGTGTTCTCTTAGTGCTGCAGTCAATATTCTTGTCCGCCTAATTCCTATTTCCTTTGCAGTTAATACTCTTCCGTCTTCTGTTTCTTCATTAAGACGTTTGAGAAATGTTTTATATACATCAATTATTCCTTGATTAGCCTTGCATACTTTTATCAACTCGGGAATATAATTCTGCCAGGCTTGTGTTATAGAGGCTTGTGTTTCTTTATGTTCTATTTCTTCCTCTGTTAGAGGTCTTTTTTCAAAAGGATGTAATTCTTCTTGCTCAAGTTTCTTGCGCATGGTTGGAGGAGTAATTTTTTTTGCTGCTTTTTTAGCAATATCAACAAATGATGTTCTTTCCCTAGACATAACAAATATTCCCAATTTTCCTACAAAACCATGATACAATGACAGCAAAATACAACAAATTAGTTAATTTGTTAAGTATTTTATTAACTATTTAAGCTATTTTTCATATCTTCTAGTTCTAGCCAGCGTAATTCCATCTGTTCCAGTTCCTTCTGGGCAGTAGCAACACGGCGTGATGCGCGATCGAATGCATCTGGGTTTTTCATATATAAATCAGGATCTTCCAGGTTTTGGTTTAAAGATTCTATCTCTTTGGTAAGGCCTTCTAATTTGCCTGGCAAATGATCAAGTTCGTATTGCAGTTTATAGGAAAGTTTTTTAGCAATTTGTTTTTTTTCTTCAATTAAAGGCTGCTCTTCTACTTTTACTGCCTTATCTTTATTGTTTTTGCGTGGTTTGAGCTGAATTTCTCCGGCCTCTTCTTTACTGGCCAGATAGTCGCTATATCCGCCTATATGTCCCTCAACATTACCATCGCCTTCGAAAGCTATAATTTTTGTCACGGTCTGGTCGAGAAAATCACGGTCATGGCTGACTACAAAAAGCGTACCTGTATATTTTGATAAAATATCCTCAAGCATTTCAAGGGTGTCCATGTCGAGATCGTTAGTTGGCTCGTCAAGTATCAGGAAGTTGCCAGGATTAGCCAGAACTTTTGCCAGCATCAGTCGGTTTTTTTGACCGCCTGATAAAGTGCCTACTAAATCTCTTGCACCTTTTGGATCAAACAGGAAATCTTTTAAATAACCACAAACATGGCGTGGTTTGCCCATGACATTTACGTATTCGCCACCACCAGGGCATAATGTTTCCCACATGCTGTTTTGAGGTTTTAAATCACTGCGTTTTTGGTCAAAATAAGAAAATTGAGTGCTTTTTGAAACTTTTACCTTACCCATATCAGCGGTTAGTTCGCCAACAAGCAATTTTAGGAATGATGTTTTGCCAGAACCGTTTTTGCCGAGAATTCCAATCCTATCGCCTTTCATTATGCGTAGGTTAAATTTATCCAGTATTGTTTTTTTCTTTCCATCATCATTGAAGGCTTTATCAACCTTATAAAATTCGGCCACTACCTGAGAAGCCATTTCTGGCTCTATAGGATCAAGTTCAATCTTACGCATGGTTTTGTTAAACAGGCTTTTATCTGCTTTTAAGCGGTCACGTTCTGCGCGAATCATATCAACCCTGCGTACATTGCGCTTACGTCTGGCTTTTACTCCACGATTGGCCCATTCAAGCTCGACATTTAGTATTTTCTGGCGTTTTTCCAGTTCACGCGCTTCTTGATCAAGAAGCATATTAGACCATTCCTCAAAATGGGCAAAACCTCTAGGGCATACTCTTACCCTGCTCCTATCCAGCCAAAAAACTTTGTCAGAAATATTGGCTAGAAAGGTTTTATCGTGACTGACGCACATTAATGTGCCTCGATATGCGCTTAAATAATTTTCCAGCCACTGAATGGCGGTGAGGTCAAGATGGTTTGTTGGTTCATCAAGCAATAAAATATCTGGTTCCTCCACTAATGCCCTTGCCAGCGCTGCACGGCGCATCTGGCCACCAGATAGACGATCTACGCGTGCGTCTCCATCAAGTTCAAAGGGTTCCAGCGTCATGGTTACCATATATTCATAAGCTTCATTTTGCTTATCTTTTGGCAAGCCTGCACGAATATAATCGGCAACTTTTTGCGAACCTTCGATTTGTACATCCTGTTTTAAATAACCAATACTTATGCCTGGCATTTCAAATCTTTTGCCACCATCTAACTCACGTTCACCTGTTATTAACTGCATCATAGTTGTTTTGCCGGAACCATTCTTGCCGACAAGACATATTCTGTCTCCTTCATGGATATTGAAGGAGAGGTTTTCAAAGAGAGGTTTTTTACTGAATGTCACATAGGCATCTGTGATGCTTAGTATTAGGTTAGAAGCCATATAGCGCCTTTTATTTTGTATAGTTTAGTAGGTTAAATAATCCTATTTGTCACGATAAATATGTTGTAGTGCAAAGGCTTTTATGGCAAAAAATGAGAGTAGGCGCTTGCGCGATTAATATAAAAACAATACTCCAGGAGAAGGATTTTGCAGGTAGTATTTTTTACACATGGCCTTGCGTTAGTCGGAATGTCATTGTGCATGATGGCTCCTCTTATTGCAGAAATATATTCTCCGACGCAAGATTGGCAAGTTTTTGCTGTTACGGCTTTTCTAGGGCTGTTTGCGGGAATTTCCTTAATGCTAACTAACAGAATGGAAAAATATACTCTTAGTGTTAGAAACGCTTATCTGCTTACCACAAGTCTATGGTTTGTAATTCCGTTATTTGGTGCGATACCTTTCATTTTTACTAGTGTGCCAAAATATAGCCTGGATTTTACTAACGCGGTTTTTGAATCTGTGTCTGGAATGTCTACAACTGGATCGACAGTTTATCTAAATTTGGATCATGCACCGAATGGTGTTCTGATTTGGCGAAGTATGTTATGCTGGCTTGGCGGCATGGGAATAGTCGTAGTTACGATGGCGATATTGCCTTATATGAGGGTTGGAGGAATGCAATTGTTTCAGACTGAATCGTCTGACCGTTCTGATAAAATATTACCGAAAGTACACCAAATCGCAGTTATAACACTTATTGTTTATAACGTACTTGTAATTTTGTGTACTCTTGGTTTGTATATGTCTGGTATTACATTCTTTGATGCAATAAATAACGCTATGCCATTAATTGCAACTGCCGGATTTTCTACCCATGATGCATCATTTGGGTATTTTCCTAATGCTTCTACTCATTGGGTTGGAACAATTTTTATGGCTATGGCGGCAACGCCAATGATGCTTTACTATTCCTTCTTTTTTGGAGGGGGAAGTAACGTAAAAATAATGTTATCACAGGCAAAAGCTTATTGGTTTGGGCTTATATCTGTTATAGCAATAGTTACTGCATATGCGTATTATCAGTTAAATAAGCCCTTTGAAGAGGCTTTGAGACAATCAGCTTTTAACATCACATCTATTTCTGCTACAGCGGGCTTTGCTAGCACTGATTATAATCAGTGGGGTAGTTTTATCATAATCATTTTTTATTTTCTTACCTCTATGGGTGGATGTACTGGCTCGACAAGCGGTGGTATCAAAACATTTCGTATACAGGTTATGGCTAAGATGATTATTCTTAATTTAAAACGCTTGATATCACCAAGAGGAGTTTTTTCAGCCAGTCTTGCGGGAAAAACATTAGATGATGCAGTTATGAAATCAGTGGGTATGTTTTTCATTCTATACCTATTTGTTTTCTGTTTTGTAAGTTTAGGTGTAGCTTCTTCCGGTGCTGATATGATGACTAGTCTTAGTGGTGCGGCAACAGCTTTGGCGGGAGTTGGACCTGGGCTTGGTGACGTAATTGGTCCAGCAGGAACATTTCAACCTTTAGCAGATTCAGCAAAATGGTTTCTTATTTTCGGAATGTTGGCGGGACGTTTGGAGATTATAACTATTCTTGCGTTATTCACTCGAAGCTTCTGGAGAGATTTTCGTTAGAGATTTTATAATACAATTAGTTTTTTATTGACTGAAGTTGGGTTGATGTTAAATCGTACCAACTTTTTAATTATATTAAGGAATTGTTTATGCCTGAAAATGTTCCAAATATTTCTGAATTGGAAGAAAATCGTAGCCAAAATGGCCGTGAATGTTTGATCAAGAATGGAGTATGCGTATTGCTTGCAGGTATTGCTATTACAGGTGGTGGAATATATGCTTATTCAACCGGCAATGAATCTATAGGATCTGCTATGGTTATGTTGGGACTCTTTACGTTCACATTCGGATGTTTTGGCACAAGAGAGAAAGTTTGTAGGTTGACAGAAAGCCATTCTGAAAGAGTTACGAATGAGGTTGAGATGGGTTATGTTGACAGAATAAGATCTGGAATAGATGCACGGCAAAATTCAGTAGTTTAGATCTATTTCGTAGCCTCTATCACAAACTCAACCTTAACTTCATCCTTTATAGAATCTGTTTTAGACCATTCGCCTTGACCAACTCCAAAATCATTACGTTTTAATGTAGTATATCCCTTAACCTTGGCGGCGTGTTCGGAAAATTGTTCCAAGGTAAAGTTTAATGTCGTTGGAATTGTTTTATCGCGCAAAGTTAATTTACCTTCTGCCTTATAATTTTTCTCATCTATTTTTGTAAATTTATCAGCAGAGAATATTGCTTTCGGAAATGGCTTTATAGCAAACCAATCATCCGATTTTAAAGTGGAAGAGACATCATCGGAAGATGCGGAAACCGAGCCTGTGTAGATAGTGATATTTATTTTGCTTGTGGCTAAATCGCTCGGTGAAAAAGATATGTCACCACTGAATGAATTGAATTTTCCGGCGACAGGGGAATTATTTTGTGTAGCAGTAAAATTTATAATGCTTTTTTCAGGAACTATTTTCCATGCCGTAGCTGCAGAAAATGCGGCAAATGGAAAAAGAGCGGCTATTAAAATCAATAAATTTCTAAAATAAACTACCATGGTAGCATTCTCCTCAGAATATCATCCTTATTAATAAAATGATGTTTTAGAGCTGCTCCGGCGTGCGCTACGATAGTAAAAATCAATCCATAGGCCATAAATTCGTGTGCTTCTTTTAAAAAATGTTTTTGTTCCTGATTAGCGGCAATAAGATCAGGTAAGGTAAATAACCCAAAAACCGAAACAGGAAATCCAGCGGCAGAAGACATGAGCCAGCCACTTAGTGGCATTGCTATCATAAAGAAATATAAGGCATAATGCGCCATATGAGCAGCGAGTTGTTGTAATTTAGGAATTGTATTTGGCATAGGCGGAATTATATTCGTAATTCTCCATAATGCCCTAAATGTAACTACAAATAGAACGCATGCTCCGAATGACTTGTGTAAGCCATAAAGCTTTAGCTTGTCAGGGCTCATTTCCAATTTGCCCATATAAAGACCAAGAGCGAGAAGCCCAATGATCAAAATTGCCATGCCCCAGTGAAGGAGCGTGGCAATTATTCCATAACGTTCGCTTGAGTTTTTAATTTGCATTTATTTATCCGCTAAATTTGCTTCTGACTCTATGTCTATTTTAACTTCATCAGAAACGCCAGGCAATGCATAGTTTATACCAAAATCAGAACGCTTGATAGTTGTGCTGGCACTAAATCCTGCAGTTTTTTTCTTATTTATAGGATTTTCACCAATCTTGTTTAGCTTAACATCAAGAGTAATTGGTTTTGTAACTCCCAATAAGGTAAGATTTCCAGTAACTTTTGCTGCGTCTCTGCCTTTTAAATCTACTTTTTGACTTACAAATTTCGCTTCCGGAAATTTTACTACTTTAAAAAAATCATCGCTTTTTAAATGTTCGTCGAATTTATCAATACCTGTAACTATGCTTGCAGTGGAAATAGTAACTTCAACTTTGCTATTTGCTGGCTTTGCTTCGTCTAGAGTTAGCACACCTTCAGTTTTTGCAAATTTTCCAGAAGGGTTAGAAAAGCCGAAATGGTTTGCATGCCATGTGATGTTGGTGTGACTAGGATCAAGATTATAAGTTTCGGCAGCATGTGCAGACAAAGATAACGGAATATATATAGCTGAAGTTAGAACTATTTGTTTGATTATATTTTTCATAAATAATACCTTGTTTTTATTAGACAATAACTTATCAACAAGAATATAGTGACTTAAATCTTCTTTTACAATCGTTGCTCATGAAATAATTTTTAATTAAATGGAACAAGACATGAAAAAGTATTTTTTTGCTGTGGTTTTTATCTCTCTAAATATCTTTCCACTTTTTGCCAGAGCGGATTTAACTAAATATAGTTTTGATAAAGAGCATACCACTATATTATTTTTTGTGAACCATTTGGGCTTTTCAGAAAAAATAGGAAAATTTACCGACTATGAAGGACATTTCATGTTTGATGAAAAAAATCCTAAAGAGAGCTCGGTGGAGTTAGATATAAAACCGGCAAGCATTGATACTGATAGTAAGGCTTTAGATAAAGTATTGCAGGGCAAAGATTGGTTTAATACTAAGAAATATCCTGTAATGCATTTTAGAAGTAGCCAGGTGAAAGTGACAGGAAAAAATACGGCGGATGTTATTGGTTGGCTGACACTTTTAGGTAAAGAAAAGCCTGTAACATTGAAGGTTAAGTTTAATAAAGCTGGTATTCATCCTATGACTAAAAAGAGTATGGCTGGTTTTAGTATCGACACAACTATTAATAGATCAAACTTTGGTATGATAAACGGCGTACCGTTTGTTAGTGAAAATGTTCGTATTCATGTTGAGATGGAAGGAATGGCAGAATAGGGAAGGGGGCATGAGTGCCCCCTTAATATTAAGCCGCAGCTTTATATTCAACTTTTTCTATTTCCAAAGCCTTTTGATAAGATGGTAGTGCGATTACTTTTTTGAGTAAATCTTTTGTTTTTGCACCGATTTTTATTTGAGGGAAGTTGCGTGACCAATTGGCAATAACAGTTAACAATATATCGGCAACTGTAATTTTATTGCCAGCAAGATAATTATTATTATTTAAACGCTCTTCAACTTCTTCCCAAAGCTTATTTATTTGATTAGTAACAATAGTAAGCAACTCTTCTTTTGCAGGTTCTTTTGCTGCTCTCATAAGGAAAAAAGCTCTGCTATATGCAGGATGTAATGTAGCGTTGCAGAACATCAACCATTCAATTGCATCGGCACGTTCTTGGCCTGATTTTGGTAGTAGCGGGCTATTATGTTTTTCTGCGAGATAAACAAGTATAGCGGCGCCTTCACGCAGAGTTTTATTACCATCTTGTAAAACCGGAACTTGACCGCGTGGATTTATTTTCAAAAACTCAGGCGAACGGTTTTTTCCTTCACTAAGAGATATATTTTCAAGCTTACAATCAGCTCCAACTTCGTTTAATACAACGTGCACAGCCATAGAGCATGCGCCCGGAGAATAAAATAACGTATACATAATCACTCCTTAATTTTTAACAGATGCGTATTTATAGCACTCTATCTATTGAATGTGCAAGTCAGGTGATATAAAGATAATTGTAGCAATCTATATTGCATTTTGATTTAAAAAAACAAAACGAGGAATTATTATGCCAATAGTACAAATTCACCTTCTTGAAGGCCGTAGCACTGACAAAAAACGTAAACTGGTCGAAAAAGTAACGAAAGCTATATGTGAATCTGTAGATGTGACTCCCGAAAAAGTTAGAATTATTTTGTCTGAAATGGCGCCTGAACACTACTCAGTAGCCGGTACTCTGGTTACAGATACTGATAAGTCGAAAAAGAAGGTGAAAAAGTAGTAATTGACTTTTTATATTTATGACTATATATACTTGCATAATTCCATATTTATGGAAATATAGAATAAATATATAATTATGAGGGGAAAATGAATATTAAAAAGCTTCTTGTTACTTCAGTTTGCGTAGCCTCTTTGGCGGCATCTGGCTTTGCTTTTGCAGCTGGATCTGAGCAAATTAGAGCGGTTGGTTCTTCGACTGTTTATCCATTTACTACAATTGTGGCAGAACATTTTGGTAAGAGCACTGGCAATAAAACTCCAATAGTTGAGTCAGTAGGAACTGGTGGCGGTTTTAAATTATTCTGCGCTGGTGCTGGCGATGATACTCCTGATATCGCAAATGCTTCACGTGCTATAAAAGATAGCGAAAAAGAATTATGCACTAAAAATGGTGTAAATAATCCTTTGGAAGTAAAAATTGGTTATGATGGTATCGTTGTGGCTAATAAAAAGGGTGGCGATAAATTTTCTTTAACTGAAAAGCAAATATTCTTGGCATTGGCTAAAAAAATACCAGTTGGTGGAAAACTTGTTGATAACACCAATAAAAAATGGAGCGATGTTGATCCTAAATTGCCTCCGCATAGTATAGAAGTTTATGGTCCTCCTCCTACATCTGGAACAAGAGATGCTTTCGCTGAATTAGTTATGGTTAAATCATGCAAAGACCTTCCTGAATTTAAAGCAGCTTATGCTGATGAAAAAGAAAGAGAAAAGGCTTGTGCTCTAATTCGTGAAGATGGATCGTACATTGATTCTGGAGAAAACGATAATCTTATGGTTCAAAAACTAAGCAGCAATTCTAATGCTCTTGGTATATTCGGATATAGCTTCTTGGAAGAAAATAGTAGTTCAATACAAGGTAGCTCAATACAAGGTGTTGCCCCAGACTTTGATAATATATCAAGTGGGAAATATCCTGTTTCAAGACCACTATTCATTTATGTAAAAAAAGAGCATATTGCTAAAAAACCTTCTATTAAGGATTTTGTGAAGGAATATTTAAGCAAAAATGCTTTGGGTACTGAGGGTTATCTTTCTGCTAAAGGTTTGATACCTCTTTCAGAATCTGAATTTGCTAATGTATCTAAGAAGGTTTTAGAATCTATCAAATAGAATAAGAGGTATTAAGTGAAAAAGAAGCTGGTATTTTTTACACTATCATCGTTGGTATCGCAGGCAGCTCTTGCCAGCGATCCAGCGATGGATAAAAAAATTGAAATGCTTGAAAAGCAAATCAATGAATTGCAGTCTGTTGTTAAAGATTTAAAGAAACAGACTACTGAAGCAAATGCCAAAGCTGCTTCTGCAGTTAAGGCTACGCAGCAACAGGCAGCAACTAAACCTTCTGCAAAATCTACTCCTGTTTCTGGTGATAACACTGTTTCACTAAGTGATGTAAAAATCACTATGTCACCTTCTCCGAAAATTGAATCTGCAGATGGTGCAACTTATTTTCAGCCATTTGGCAGATTGCATACTGATTATGCAATTTTCCAAGATGATAAAACAGATCATCCAGATGGCGGCAATATCAGAAGTGCCAGACTTGGTTTTCAGGGTGCTGTAGCAAGAGATTGGCAGTATAAGTTTGATGTTGATTTCGGCAATAGAAGCAGCACACAAACTCCTGTTATTAAAGATGCTTTCTTGCGTTATAAAGGATTTGAAAAATTCGATATTACTGTTGGTAATTTTAAACCTGAACAAGGGATGGATCAGCTAACAAGCAGCAACTATACAATGTTTATTGAACGTGCTTTGCCAATAACAACATTTACAACTGACGAAATTATTGGTGCGAAGATAGAGACTGCTGGCGATAACTGGTCTTTTGCATTTGGTGGTCATAACGACAGTACTAATACAAAGAGTACTGATGATGAGGCTAAATCTGTTAATGCTCGAGCAACTTTTGCACCTTTCCACGAATCCGGAAAAGTTCTACATCTTGGTGCTTCAATTGCATATAAAACGCCTGATAACGCCACTAATTCTCTAACTTTAAGTTCTGTAGCAGAAAATTCTATACAGCAAAAATTATCTGCTAACACTGGTGCGATAGGCAATATCGCAGACTATACTGTTTCTGGCCTTGAGTTGGCTGGGTCTTATGGGCCTTTTACAACGCAGAGCGAGTATATTCAAACTAATGTCGACAGAAAAACCGGTGGTGATTTGAGCTTTAATGGTTGGTATACAGAAGCTTCGTTTATGCTTACTGGTGAATCAAAACCTTATGATGTTAAAACTGGGTTATTTGGTCGTCTTAAGCCTAAAAATAATTTCAGTCCAAAAGATGGAACCTGGGGTGCTGTTGAAGTTGCAGCGAGATATAGCACAATCGATTTAAATGATTTAGCTATCGCTGGTGGTGCTATAGATGATATTACTCTGGGTGTTAACTGGTATTTAAATCCTTATGTTAGATTTATGACAAACTATATTATGGTGAATACTGATAATGTTACTCCGCAAGGGGCTAATGTTGCGGCTGATGATGATCCGAATATATTGTTGTTCCGTATGCAGGTTGACTTCTAGCGCTTGTATAAAAACTAGTTATATAATATAAACCTGCCTAACTAATTATATTGGTTGGGCAGATTTGATTTTTTAGTGGTATATGGTGAGCTCACTTTCTTCAAAAGATACTGGTAAACGTCGGCATATTGAAAAATTTGCCAAAGGCCTTTTATTTGTTTCAGCTTCCATTTCTATAGCTATCACTGTTTTGATTGTTGCCTCGGTTTTTTTTGAGTCGACGATTTTCTTTTCTAAAGTTTCTATTTTTAATTTTCTGTTTGGATTGCAATGGAGTCCTCAGAACACAATGAATACAGCCGATACCCAGAATTCTTTCGGTGCTATTCCAGTTTTTGTGGGAACTTTATTGATCACTGTTATAGCAATTGCTGTAGCGCTGCCTTTAGGATTATTTTCAGCGATTTATCTTTCCGAATATGCCTGCAAAAAAGTGCGTACCCGCATAAAGCCACTGCTTGAAATATTGGCAGGTATCCCTACGGTGGTTTATGGTTATTTTGCAGTTAAAACTATAGCGCCATTTCTTCGTTATGTCGGTGAACAAATGGGCATAAGCATTGCGTCAGAGAGTGCGCTTACAGCCGGATTGGTTATGGGTATTATGATAATACCTTTCATACTTTCTCTATCTGACGATGTTTTGCATTCTGTGCCTGTTACACTCAGAGATGCTTCTCTTGCTTTAGGTTCAACGCAATCGGAAACTATTAAAAAAGTTGTGATGCCAGCGGCATTCCCTGGTATTATGAGTGCGGTTTTGCTTGGTGTTTCGCGTGCGATTGGTGAAACAATGATTGTAGTTATGGCCGCGGGTTTATCGGCTAATTTAACCGCCAATCCTCTTAATGCAGTTACTACGGTAACAGTGCAGATAGTTACTCTTTTAGTTGGCGATCAGGAATTTGATAGTCCTAAAACTTTATCAGCATTTGCTCTTGGGCTTACCTTATTCATCATTACTTTGATTCTTAATATTATTGCCTTGCGTGTGGTTAGAAAATACAAGGAGCAATATGTTTAGATATTTGCTCATCACATCTTTAAGGTTGATTTCTTCTGGTCTGCGTCGTGCTCACATTATCAGGTTGCGCTCTTTTGAATATGATAATCTTACAGAAAATCAGGAAAAGAAACGTTCAAAACTGAAAAAAGAACTGAAAAAATTAAAGCGTCGTGACAAAGCTCTGCGTAAAGTTATGAAGCGTAGGCGTATCCAAAAAATTATTACGGCCAGTATTGCAAAACGTAATCGTGCGGAAAAAAGATTCAGATTTTATGGAATGGCCGCAATATCGGTGTCTTTGATTTTCCTTGTTGTGCTTATGTGCAATATAATTTCCAGCGGCCATAGCGCTTTTTATCAGGCACAAATTAAATTGCCTATAACATTTACGCAAGAAGATGTTGAAAGCCAAAGCTATGGAGCTTTGGTTAATGCTGGAATTGCCGAGATATTTCCAGAAGCAACTGAACGTAGTGAAAAAAGAAAATTAAATTCATTAGCGAGTACTTCAGCGGCAGACCAATTGAAGGAAATTGTAAAGAAAGATAAAACTGTTATAGGCTCAAAGCAAGAAGTGTGGCTACGTGCTTCGTCTCAGTTTGACATGCTGGCAAAAGGTAAAATATCAAATGATAGCGTCGATCCTAAAGTTATCGAAGGTTTTGAGAAATTAAAAAATGAAAACAGAATAAGAAATGTTTTCAACACAGCTTTTTTTACACAAGGTGATTCTAGAGATCCTGAAGTGGCAGGAATTTTGGGAAGTATGGTTGGTTCTTTGTTTGTTGTTATTTCGTGCATGCTCGTAGCATTCCCACTTGGAGTGGCGACAGCGATTTATTTAGAAGAGTTTGCTCCAAAAAATAGAATTACTGATTTTATAGAAGTTAATATAAATAATCTTGCTGCAGTGCCATCAATTGTTTTTGGTTTGCTGGGATTGACGATATACATACAGACGTTTGGTATTCCGCGCTCGGCATCACTTGCTGGTGGCTTCACTCTAGCTATGATGGCTTTGCCGGTTATTGTGATTGCGACAAGGACTTCCATAAGAGCGATTCCAAAATCCATTAGGGATGGTGCGACAGCGCTTGGTGCTACCAAACTTCAGGTTACGTTTGACCATGTTATTCCTCTTGCTATGCCAGGCATTATGACTGGTACAATACTTAGTATAGCTAGAATTTTAGGTGAAACTGCGCCTTTATTGATGATAGGAATGGTGGCGTTTATAGCTGATATACCTTCAGATTTTTTATCCCCGGCAACCGCTATGCCGGTGCAGATTTATCTGTGGTCTGATAGTTCGGAAGTGGGTTTCCAGGAAAAAACTTCTGCTGCAATAATAGTGTTATTGGCGATTTTGGCCGTTGCTAATTTGTTTGCGGCATATTTAAGGAAAAAATTTGAGACAAGGTGGTAGACGATGGGCAATAAAATAAGAATGTCATCAAAAAATCTTAATGTGTTCTATGGTGAAAAACAGGCGCTTTTCGGCATTGATATGGATATCACAAAAAATAAAGTTACTGCTCTGATAGGCCCTTCTGGTTGTGGTAAATCAACTTTTTTACGTTGTTTAAACAGGATGAACGATACTGTTGAAAATTGCAAGATAGACGGCATTGTGGAGTTGGATGGCGAAAATATATACGGTGCGGATGTTGATCCTGTAGTTCTACGTTCAAAGGTTGGTATGGTGTTTCAAAAGCCTAATCCTTTTCCTAAAACGATTTATGAAAATGTGGCTTATGGTGTAAAAATTCACCATCTAGTGCAGAAAAAAACCGATATGGATGCCATTGTAGAGAAAAGCTTGCAGAGGGCCGGCTTATGGAATGAGGTGAAGGACAGATTGAATGAGCCTGGAACCGGTCTTTCTGGTGGTCAGCAGCAAAGGCTTTGTATCGCCAGAGCTATAGCTATTAAGCCTGAAGTTATATTGATGGATGAGCCTTGTTCGGCGCTTGATCCTATCGCAACAGCTATTATCGAAGAGCTGATTAAGGAATTGAAAGAAAAATTCACTATAGTTATGGTTACGCATTCAATGCAACAAGCTAGACGTGTTTCTGATTTTACCGGCTTTTTCCATATGGGAAATTTAGTTGAATTTGGTACGACCGAAAAAATCTTCGATTTCCCTGATGACAAGAAAACAAAAGACTATATTTCTGGCAAATTTGGTTGAGAAAATTTGTACAAATTTCAACTTTTGGGTGGAAAGTTGTTTTCCCTAGAAAATCCTTATTTTTCAGTACCAAATGGTTGCATAAAAAGTTACTTATTGCAATCTATTTTTAGGTATGGTACTAGCAAGCGGTTAATATCGTATTTTTGTACCCGTGTTTTTTATAAAAAATGTATGGGACTTTTGAAAAACAGTTCAGTCAGAAAATTTAAGAATCATATTTTATTTAATGGAGAATCATCATGAATAATAGTTTCAATACAGCAAAGAATGAGTTTCGTTGGAGATTAGTAAAGCGTAAAAAGCAAGTTATAAACTTCTGCATGGCTTTGGCGTTCACAATGGCTTTTGCTGTTCCTGGTTATTCTTTGGCGGTTCCTGCTAGTGATGCGACTCCTGTTTTTACCGGTGATATACCTGGATCTGGAACAACTAATCATGTATTGGACACTACAGTTCCTACTGCTCCAGTTTTGAACATTCAGATGAATAATGCTTATACTAAGTCTTCATATAGCACGTATAACATAGGTTCTGCTGCTACGGTTAATATATCTGGTGGTGGCGTATATGTTGCAAAAATTGATGGTAGCCACGGTGCCAGCGAAATTTTCGGTCATCTTAATGCTTCGGGTGTAGCTGTGTTTTTAATGAACACTGCTGGTATAACTTTCGGTGGTGGTTCACAAGTTAACGTTGGTTCTTTAGTTGCTACAACTTCGGATGATGTGGATGTTGATGATGTGAATAACCCTAGCATGTTTACCTTCAGCGGTTTTGGTAACGCTGCCGTTGTTAATAATGGCGATATAACAGTAAATGATGGCGGTTGGGCAATCCTTGCTGCTCCTCAAGTTGAAAATAATGGTACTATAACAGTTGGTTATGATGTTGCAAACAGCGCGGGTGGTCACATTGAATTGGCTTCTACTGATCAGTTAAACATCGGTATAGGCGGCGGTAATGTTCTGATTACTTACTCTACACCTGCTTCGGTTGTAACTGGTGCGGGAGTTAAAAACACTGGCACTCTAAGCGCTAAGTCTGGCACGATTAATATCTCTGCAAATGTTGCGTCTGATATCGTGCAAGGCGTTGTAAATCTTGATGGCGTTATTGATGCTGATTCTTTTGATACTACAAGCAATGGTGGTACGATTCTGGTTTCTGCAGAGGCTGCTGATGTTAAAGTTGCGAATACTGCTGTAATATCAGCTAAGGGTGGTTCTACGTCAGGTAATGGCGGTACAGTTACGGTTGATGCTGCGCATGTGAATTTTGCCGGTAGCGTGGATGCTTCTGCTACAAGCGGCACAAATGGTAAATTGGTAGTTAATGCTGATGCTATAAACGTAGATGGTACTTATAATTCAAGTGCTACTGATTCGGTTTTAGGGTCTTCTGTTGAATCTGCTTCTGCTAACGGCACAAATGTTGAGTTGAATGCTACAGGTGATGCTTATATAAATAGTGGTTTATCTCTGAAAAATGGTGATTTAAAAGTTACCGGTGATTCTATCACTCTCAGTGGTAGCATTGTTGGTTTATCGAGTGGCAATGGCGTTAATGTGGATTTAGAATCCGTGAATGATCTTGATATTGGTTTTGCTGATATTACTTTGCAAAATGGTGGCAATATAAAATTAGTTTCTACTGCTGGAGATGTTACAGGCTCTTCAATGTTAAGCATTAGTAAAACCTCAACTGTTGATGGTGATGTTATTAGTGGTGGTGTAGATATTGCTGCAAATGCTGGCAATGTATGGTTGGGCAATATTTTGGTTGATCAAAGAGCTGACACAGGACTTGGTAATAGCGTTACTTCTTATGTAAGCATCACTGCTGACGGCTATGTTATAACTACTGGAAGTATTATTTCTTCGGCTGTTTCAAAGGCTGGAAGTGCTGGTGTCGGTGATTCGGCTGCCACGTCTTCAGTTTATTTAGAATCATTTAATGACAGTGTAGATGTTGGTACGGGTGGAATTATTTCTACTGCGACTGCATTTGATGCAAATAATGCTGGTGGTGCTTTTACGAGTAGCGTACTTTCTGCTTCTTCTTTGAATTTGCAGGCATCTAATGGTGATATATCTGTTTCTGGTCCTGTGAGTTTAAGTAGTTGGGCTACTTCAATAAATTCTGGAACGGGAGTTGCTTCATCTAATGTTCTCTCTGCTTCTGATGCAACATTGAATGCAAGTGGTGCGGTTGTTATAGGCAATCCTTTTTTAGGCAGTGGTGTAGCTGTTCATTCAATAGCCGATAATGAAGCAAATGTTGCTGGTATTAGTGGATCTCAGGCTAATCTTACAATTTCAGCTGGTAGTTTGAATATTAATTCAGCTGGTAGTGTTGATGTTTATTCTAGCGCTCATTTGAATAATGGTGATAGTGCTGCTAAATCATCTTCTGCTGCGAATGTGGCTATTGCTACTGATAGTGATGTGCTAGTAGAGCGCGATGTTAGTGTAGTTTCTAATGCCTATGGTTCTGGATCTAATCCTGCTAATATTGTGAATTCTGATTCATCTGCATCTTTGGATTTACAATCAACAAACGGTTCTGTGACTGTTAATGGTATTGTTCAGGTAAATTCTACCACTCAGAATCATGCATATTTATCTTCTTCAGCTTCAGCTCTTGCTGATGCTTTGATCGAGGCAAAGAATGACATAACTACTAACAGTATAACTGTAACTTCTGCTGTTGATCAGCAAAATTCTGCTATAGCTGTTTCATTAATTTCTCCTGTGGCGTCGTATCTTGAATTAAACACTACAGATGGTTCTGTTGTTGTTAATGGCGATGTATATGTTTCGGCTGAGAAAGATGTGATTGCTGCTGATGGTGCTATAATAGGTGGTTCTTCTTCAGCTTCAGTTTTCGTTGGTACTGTTGCTAATTTAAGTATTAACGCAGGAACTGATGTTACTTTGAATAATTTGGAATTAAGAACTGATTCAAATATAACTACAAACGGCACTGCATATGTTGATAGTCCTAGTTCAGATTTAAGTGCTATAATTTTTGCAGGAAATGGAGAATTGACAGTTAATGGCGGTGTTTCATTAACTTCCGATATAACTGTAACTGGTGCAGTGCAAGGAACTGTATCATCTAAAAGTGCAGGTGGATTTTCATCTGTTGGCGATACTCATATAGATGGTAATATCAGTAAGATATCTGATGTTTGGATTTCTTCCGGAGGAAGTTCTGATGTAGAAATGGATGAAAGCCTGGAAATACTAAGTCTTGGAGCTGGAAGTAATATTGCAATCGATGGTTTTGTTAGTACACAGACTATGGTACGTTCTGTTAGCACCGGACATGGTAACATTATTCAGAATGTAGGTATTTTATCTAATTCGGGTGATACTACAATTGGTGGTTATGTTGAAAATGGTATAGAATCAAAGGTAACTGGAAGTATGTCTAGATCTGATGTTACTTCTAACTACAGGATGGGTGCTGCAAATGATTTAAATATCGGTGGTGATATAGCATCTTATGTTTATGCTTCTGCTGCTCAGGCTCAGGCTATTAATAGAGTGGATTTGAAGCAATTATTTGCTCCGGTGGGAGGCGATATTAATGTTCAAGGAACTGTAAACGTAGTCTCTGAAGTAACAGGAACTGGTAGTTATGTTGACTTCACTGGTGCAACCTCTTTCTTCGATGTAGAAGCAGATGGTAATGTGCTGTTAAATGGTCCTGTGGCTGTATCTGTAAATGTTGATGATACTTCAGGTTCCTATTCATCTAATTCTGCAACTTTGAAAGTTTCCTCTGTAAATGGTGATATAACAATTAATGGAAATGTTTCTGTAAGCGCTGATTTAGATACAACAGGATTGGGTAGTTATGCTTATTTGGGAGCAGATACTAGAATTGAAGCCGGTAATAATCTTAGTGTTGATGGCAATATTACAGTAAGCACAAACTCAAATGTTGATGGTTCTTCTGGAACTTCTTCTGCTCATTCAGAACTACGTTTGAAAGGATTTGCTGGGGATGTAAATGTTACTGGCAATGTAAAAATGAGCCTTGATAGCCAAATTAATACAGGGTCTATGGATGCTTGGGGTTATAGTACCATGAGTGTTTATGCTGGTAATGATATTATAATTGGTAATGGCTTGACATTATCTTCTGACGTTTTATCGTTCTCTAGTGGAGACACTTTTTCTACTGCGCAGGCTGATATTTCTGCCGATGCAGGTGATTTATCAATTACTGGTGGTGTAGATTTTGATTCAAATCTTCTGTCTTTGGCTGGAGAAGGGCAATCTTATTCAGGTGATGTGAATCTTGATGGTAATATAACCGTGGATACTGATTCTGGTACAATTGCAGAAAATGTTTCTTCATACGATAGTCTATATATTCAAGCCAATAGTAATGATGTGATTATTAACGGCGATATATCTGTTAATGCGGCATCGCATACTGTAGGTGGATCAGCTGTTTCTAGTGTTGATGTATTTATAGACGCTGCTAATGATGTTAACATTGTTGGCAATACGAGCATATCAGACAGAGCTAGTGTATTTAATGGTACAGGAGATGCTTTTGTTGTTGATTACAGTGATATTGAAGCCGGTAACAATATAAGCATCACTGGTAATGTGTTGTTATCTTCTTATGCTGATGATTCTTTTGCAGCTGGTGCTGCAGATGTTTTCTCTAGCGCAGATTTGCAAGCAGGTAATAACATAACTGTAGTTGGTGATATTACTACACTGGCAAACGCTGTTGGTAATGCTTCTTCTGTCGCAGATTCTGATAGTCAAATAGTTGCTGGAAATAATGGAGCAGGAAGTGTTGATGTTACAGGTAATATTTCCTTGCAAGCTACATCTGCAGGTGGTTTTGCGACAGCTAGTTTGGAAGTAGCTGCGCCTGATAATGTGTTTATACAAGGTAATGACCCATTGGTGGTTGCTAACAGCAATGTGCTGCAACAACAAACTTCTGGTTCTTTGAGCGATGCTACTGGTACAGCTGATTTGGTACTTTCCGGTTCTAGTGTTCGTTTCTTCGACGCTACCGGCTATGATGCCGCTGGTTTTGATCGTGCTGGATATAACGCTGCTGGTTATGACGTAAACGGCTACGATATCAATGGTTTTGATATTAATGGTTTCAATGCTGCAGGAATCAACAAAGATACTGGTACGCTTTATAACTTAGCTGGTTATGATGTGAATGGATACGATATCAACGGCTTTAATGCTGCTGGTATTCATAAAGACACCGGAACCAAATATAATTTGGCTGGCTTTGATATGTTTGGAAATTTCAATCCTGCATTATTATTAAGCAGAAGTGATATAATAACTATTCTAAGCGCCGGAAATTTAGGTAGTGAAGAGCCAGCTTTAGGAGGTTTGTCAGGTTCTGTGATTCAGAACATTGCACCAGCCGGTGAAGACGCTTGTAACTTCATGAATTGTGGTACTAACAATGGGGAAAATGTTTAATTTTCCCTATACCACAGGTTCGTTTTTTTAAAGGTATTTTAATTAGATAAAGGAGTTGGCTGTGCCAAAAAATAAATTAAGCGCGATAGCTTTGACAGTAGGTATTTTTGTTGTAAATTCGGCTTTTGCCCAGGTAGAAAGGCTTCCGGGTGTTGTAGATAAGGCTTTGCCTGATACTTCAATTCCGCAATCCCACTCCTTGGATAAAGCTCCTTCTAGCCCGCTAGAAGAGGCTCCTGAAGTGAAAAGAAATACAGGAAATAAATCAATAACTAATTTAAAATCAGTTGTTTTTACAGGTAACACTGTAGTTAGCACTGAGAAATTACAGTCTGTTGTTTCTAAATATGTAGGAAAAGTTCTTACTGAAGCTGATCTTGCTGAATTGAAATATGACGTTAAAAAAGCTTTTTACGATCGAGGATATATCCTTGTTAGAGTTGTAACTCCTCCTCAAAAATTTTCTAATGGCGTGCTTAATGTTTCAATATATGAAGCAAAAATTGGTGAAGTGACTGTAAAAGAAGGTGGTGCGCTTCATAGCGGTATTGCTAAAAGCATGTCAAAACGTACAACATCTGGCGATATAGTAAAAGATACGCAAGTTGAGTCGATGATTAGCGACTTGAACGATCTTAACGATATTAAGGCTAGTGTTAATTTGAAACCTGGAAAGCAGTTAAGCACTACTGATCTTGATGTTACTCTTAGAAAAGAAAACGAAGATGTTAATACTGCAAGTGTTAACAACTACGGCAGTGACCTTACTGGTAGAGTTGTTGCAGGTGCTCACCTTGAGCAGAGCGATTTGTTAAACCTTGGAGAGAAATTTTCCGTTGATGTTAGAAGATCTGAAGAAGATCTTTGGGATGCTGGTATTGGCTTAGTTACTCCGATTGGTTTCAGAAATTTGATGTTGGAAACTAGCTATTTGCACAGTGAGAACGAAATTGGTGGTCGTCTTGAAGCATTAAAAGCAAGTGGTGAAAGCAATATTGCTAACGTTGCTTTATCAAGCAAGCTTATCAACACTAGAAGTAGCGTTGCTACATTGCGTTTTGGTTTTGAAGACCGCGTACATGAATCATTCCTTGCAAATACTGAAGATACAAAAGATAACATAAGAAAATTATATGTGGAGCAGTCATACTTATACAGAGCTGCAAACAGTGTTTTCTACGGTTCTGCTAAATTGTCTAGAGGTGTTGATATTTTAGGTGCGAGCGAAAGAGGTGAATCTAGCGCAACTCGTGCTCGTGGAAATCAGGAAGCTTGGATATTTGAACCTTTGTTTATAGCTAATATTCGTCCTTTCAGCGAAAACGGAACTATTAAAGCTTTGGTAAGAGGACAGTTGTCTTCTGGCACATTGCTTTCTTCAGATTTATTTACATCTGGTGGTTATGGTAGCGTACGTGGCTTTGAAGTAGCTCAGGAAGCTGCGGAAGATGGTTATAATTTCACATTAGAATATAACCATGTTTTACCTATACAAGTTGAAAATGTTACTTTCAAAGCTGGTCCATTCTTAGATGGTGCTGCTATATCAAACCGCGTTCAAGGGTCTGTTCAGGATACGCATTTGTATAGCGCAGGTTTAGGTTTAGAAACTACAGCTAAGCTTGTTCCTGTAGGTGATACTGTGTTGCGCCTTGACTGGGCTCATCCACTTGGAACATATGTTTCTGACAGAGTTTCTGACGATACTTTCTACTTTAATTTGAAGCAGAATTTCTAATATCTGATTCTCAAAGGGGATGCAATGGGACTAAACCTTACTTTAACGGATTTAGAGCTACCAGCATCCCCTGTTTTCATAGAATTTTTATATAATGCCCTTAATGGCAAAGACCATCACGATGGTGAATGGTATGCGCAGGAAGAGGAATCGCTTATTGTGAGCGCAGACCGTTTTGAAGATATTCAGGAAAAAGCAAAAATTGTCCTGGCTAGCAAAATAGGTAATGCGCTTGTCACACGTTCATATAGGTTTTTTAAAGAGATGCTAACAGGGCGTCCGGAAACCTTAAAAAATATCATGAAGTTCCATTTTATTTTTGTGGTTGGTATTCCACGTACTGGTGGGACTTATTTATCAAAACAGCTTTTTCGTGCTTGTGATATTGATTATAAAAAAGTGCAGAATGCACTCGCGCACGATGGTTTTCCACATATAGCTCATCTTGCTTTTAAAAATAAAGGGAATGTTCATACAAATAGCCTTCTACAGCTGGCAGAATATCTTGTTATGGCCGAGATGTATTTTACCATGAATAGTAAGTTGAAATATAAAGGCGGTGTTGTAATCCCAAAAAAATTCACAAAGGCAATATATAATTTTCCTTTAGTTAAAGAAATGTTTGGTGCTAATTCGACTAGCATTATAACTCTTCGTCATCCGCTATCTATGACGCAGTCTGTGCTGGATAAAAGCGGTGGTATGCCAAAGGGACGAAAATTTGAAATAAGAAGTGCTATAGAGCGTTGGGCATTCGAAGATTGGCTGGCGATGGGATATAGCGAAGAAGAGATATATAAAAAGGATTATGTTGAAGTATTCCTGGGATATTGGCAGAGATATCATTATAATATGGCTTTGTCGGGCATGCCTGCAATGTCAAATTCTGAAATTGTGCTTTTTGGCAAAGATTCAATGACAAAATATACCAAAAAGCTTTTCGAAAAATTAGAAGTAGATTTGGAACCTGAAGAATTTAAAGATTCCAGTGATCCTGAATTCAGCGATAAGAATATGAAAAAGGCTGATAAAATAATCTCTGAAGTGGGTGATTTCTGGCGGAGCCTTGGGCTGACATTCCCTGATAAAAAGCTATAGTCGTTTAATTTTAATAAACGTTTTCGTTCTAGATTTTATAGCGCCACCAGTTCGTTTCATTGATTGAATATACTGGCGTGTAGTGTTTGTAGTCTTTTTCTGTCACTACTTTTGGAATTTCGTTATCTAGAAAATAAGGCTTTTTGTTTATATAAACAACCAAAACGGCGTGAGCACTACCAAGAATAGGATTTTGTAGCACTAATACTCTCATATCATCATTGCTAAAGCCCATTTTTCTAAGAGTAATAAATTTGGCTATTGCAAAGTCCTCGCAGTCACCACCCTTTGTTAAAAACTGATTTACAGTCTCCCAGTGATCATCTTGCCCCCATTCTTTGTTATCGCTTATATAACGGAAGCTATTGATATATCTATTTACGGCAGTTAGTGCTTCAAATTTATCGTTGTAATTTGATTGTTCTTTTATAAAATTTTTCCACTCATTTATATTATTGCAGTTTTTTCGTGATTCTTTGCTGCAATATGTACGACCTGATTGTTCTTCGTTCTGATATTTTGATAGCATATTTGCCCATTTAGGAAAATCGGTGATATCATCATTCTTTTTTTCAAATGATCCAAGTAAGCCGGCATTAGCATAACAACTAAAGAAAGTTATACATAGCGCAATAAGTAATGTTTTTGTATAATTCATAACTATAACCGTAACTTTATAGTTACAAGTGTATAGTTAATTTGTTAATTAATGGTTAATAACGAAAATGTTACAAAAAAGCCGTAGAATTTTTAAATTCAACGGCTTTTTTTAGGCTTTTTTAACTATTTCTGTCGAAATTATTAGTAATTAGAAGCTGCTTTCCTGTTTTGACCAGGTCTGCCGCTAAAACCGCCTTTACGGGGATTACCCGGTTTTCCACCATCTTTGCGGAAAAAGCTACGACCTTCAGAATTGCCTTCTACAGGTCTTCTTTCGCTTCTTTCTCCGTCACGAGGGAATCTGCGACCTTCGAAATTACCATCGGAAGGCTTTCTATCGCTATCTTTACGGAAAAAATGACGTCCACTAGCATTACTTGATTCGGATGATCTTCTATCGTTTCTTTCTCCGTCACGAGAAAATCTACGACCTTCTGAGTTACCTTCTATAGGTCTTCTATCGTTTCTTTCACCATCGCGGGAAAACCTACGACCTTCGGAATTGCCTTCTGCAGGCCTTCTATCATTTCTTTCTCCGTCACGAGGGAATCTGCGACCTTCAAAATTACTTTCTGCAGGTCTTCTTTCGCTTCTGTTGCCATCACGAGAAAATTTACGGCCTTCAAAATTGCCTTCTGATGGTCTTCTTTCGTTATTGCGACTATCTTTACGGAAGAAACTGCGTCCGCTCTCAGAGTTACCAGAAGAGGAGTTATTTTCTTCGTTATTTTCACCATCGCGTTTAAATTTGCGACCTTCGAAATTAGAAAATGATTTTCTATCATCATTACGATAAGGTTTTTGACCACCTTCTGATCTTCTACCAAAGCCACTATTGCTGCCACGGTCACCAAATGGTTTTCTGTCATTACCACGTCTTGGACGGCTATAGTCTCTCTCTCTATTTCCACCAGATGATCTTGAAGAACCCCCTCTACCGTTTTCATCAGCGCTTACTTCACCAGTGCTTAACATTTTGCTAATAGCTCTCCATTTAGAGTTATCTTCAGGAGAAACTAGGCATAATGCGCTTCCTTCTTCTCCTGCACGGGCAGTTCTACCAATGCGGTGAACATAGTCTGAAGGGGATGTAGGCAAGTCATAATTTATAACGTGACGTACGTGAGGAATATCTAATCCACGTGCAGCAACATCAGTTGCAACTAAGATACGATATTTTTCAGCACGGAATTCTCTAATAACGCGGTCGCGCTGTCCTTGACGCAAATCGCCGTGGATAGCCTGAGCGCTATGTTCTTGTTTGCGTAATTTCTCTGCCAATCTATCAGCACCACGTTTTGTCTTTACGAAGATTATGATAGAACCTTGACGCTCTTCTAATTCTTTTATTAAACGAGCATGTTTTTCAGCATCGCTAACATGTGCAACGTCCTGACGGATATTTACAACAGGCTTATTCAAATCACCTACTGCAACGCGCACTGGATTGTTGAGATATTTAGCTGAAAGTTTCATTATTTCTTTAGGTAATGTTGCAGAGAACATCAAAGTTTGACGCTGTTTAGGAGCATATTGCAGTATTGTGTCTATCTGTATGCCAAAACCCATGTCCAACATGCGGTCAGTTTCGTCAAGTACAACAAATCCTGTATTGCTAAGATTTACTGTGCGGCGCTGTAAATGGTCATTAATACGGCCAGGAGTACCTATTATTATTCTTGGTCGTGATCTTAGTTGCTCAAGCTGAGGCCTCATAGGCTGTCCACCTATCAAAAGGGCAGCTTGTACTTTTTGGCCAGCTAATAATTGTCGTACTATGCCTGTAACCTGTACAGCTAATTCTCTTGTTGGAGTCATAACTAGTGCAGTATTTTCCGGTGCAGCCATTATATAGGCAATAAGCGGAATGGCAAAAGCGGCAGTTTTACCTGTACCGGTTTGTGCAGAACCCAAAACATCCTTACCTTCGAGGGCTAGAGGAATTGCTTGTGCCTGAATAGGCGTTGGTGTCGTGTATTTCATGCCTTCAAGCGAACGTAATAGTGCTTCAGGCAATGCAAAGCATTGAAAATTATCCATAAATATCCTTGATTATTTATAGAGCATTTTTAATTTAAGTATACACACTATCGAATTTAAGATTCGTTAGTGCTCGTCCCCGTATTTACGGGTGGAGGCCTTGCTTTCTGTATTTACAGTAAGGCCTAACAGACTACCGAGGATAAATTTCTTATTTACCTCGTTTTCTTAGTCTATACTCAAATTGAAAACGCTCTATTTTTTTATAAAACAAAAAACGTGGCACGTCGAAAAAACATGCCACATTTATCAAAATTGTGCGGTGAGAGAACTAAGCTGCTGATGCAGATCCACCTTCAATCGGCTTAAGGTTGGCAGCCGATGTTTTGCCTTTATTTGTAGCAAGTTCGTAAGAAATTTTTTGTCCTTCTTTCAAACCATTCAATCCAGCGCGTTCTACAGCACTGATGTGAACGAACACGTCTTTACTTCCGTCTTCCGGAGTAATAAACCCGTATCCTTTAGTTGGGTTAAACCATTTTACAATCCCTTGAGCCATCGTTTTAGTCCTTTCATTAGATGGTTATTATTTAAAGAGTTTTAACACGAACCTTTTGGGTTCAAACCCCTTGCAACCATCCAAGAAAAAACCGTACCGGAAATTCCTTTATTACTAAAAGCGTGAACTTTTAGTTAGCCAAAGCTAAATAGAGCGAAGAGTTATATGCAAACTCAGCTAGGCAGAATACACAATTTATGTCAAAGGTCAATAGGTAAAGACCTTAAAGTGTAATAAAATAATCTATTATTCAACCTATGGATTAAACTCATGACGTGATGTTTAATTCAAGCGACCTTTATTTCCTTGTTTTTCTAGCTTTTTGGGTTTCGCCAGTCTGTAAACTCCATAGGTCAGCATAGGTTCCTTTTTTCTTTAAAAGCGCAGAATGATCGCCAAATTCTGAAATTAATCCATCTTTTAAAACATAAATACAATCAGCATGCCGGATTGTAGAAAGTCTGTGTGCAACTAATATTGTTGTACGGTTTTTTGTTATTTTTTCCAAAGATGTTTGAATAGCTAGTTCTGTTTCATTATCTACGGCAGAAGTTGCTTCATCAAAAATCAATATTGGAGGGTTACGCAAGATAGCGCGAGCTATGGCTATCCTTTGTCTTTGGCCACCTGAAAGTCTTTGGCCGCGTTCGCCAACAATTGTATTATATCCTTCCGGCATATTTGAGATAAACTCGTGTGCTTCGGCTTTTTTGGCGGCTTCGATAATATCTTCAACTGGGCAGGCAGGATAAGCATAGGCGATGTTTTCAGCGATTGTGCCGTGAAAAAGAAATACATCTTGGCTAACAAGCGATACTGCACGGCGTAAATCAGCCATCCGATAGTTTGATACATCATCGCCATCTAACAAGATATTGCCACTGGTTGGATTATAAAAACGGAGAAGCAATTTTATCAGTGTGGTTTTTCCTGCACCGCTTGTGCCGACAAATGCAGCGGTTTTGCCTTTAGGTATGTTAAATGAAATACCTTTTAATACTTTACGCTCATTGTTATAAGCAAACTCAATATTATCGAATTTTATGCTTCCTGCTACTTCCTTGTGAGGTAAGGCTTTTTCTCCACTTGTTATATTTATTTTTGTACTTAATAGGTCAAGAATGCGGGTTGTTGAGGCCATTGCTCTCTGATAATTTATAGTGATGTCGGCAAGGCGTGTAAGCGGCCATAGCAAACGTTGTGTTAGGAAAACCAGTGCGCTAAATATACCGATTTCAAGTGTACCATGAATTG
>CAZOKN010000016.1:0-2064 GCA_964580525.1 uncultured Rickettsiaceae bacterium | reverse complement strand
CTATAAGCAATGTAGCAATAAAACCTGCCATTACAGCAATTCTTATTACAGGATTGATCATTGCGCTAAGAGCAATAGCTCTTCTGTTTGCGATTCTATAAATTTCACTGTCTTTTTCTATTTGTTGTTTTTCAAAATCTTCTGCAATAAAACTCTTAATTGTCATTATGCCTGATATGTTATTGGCAAGGCGTGAACCGAGCAGACCGGCTTTTTCTCTGACATCCAGGAAGCGGTCAGCCATTTTGTTTTGGAAATAAAACGCTCCAAATAAAATTATAGGAATAGGCAAAATAGCAACTACGGCAACTTTTGGTGCAAGGATGAAGAAAATAATCCCGATAACTATAGATGAGCAGAATACCTGCAATATATCGTTCACTCCAGTTTCAAGAAAACGCTCAAGCTGATTAACATCGTCATTAAGAATGGAAAGTAGATTTCCCGTACTTTTTGTTTCAAAGCTTGCTAAATCAAGCCTTTGAACGTGGTCATATGTTTCTATGCGCAATTTATGCTGAATAATCTGGCCAAGGTTACGCCATTTTATTGCATATAAATATTCAAAAATGGATTCAAAACTCCAGATGGCGAATGTTAGGATACCAAGAATTATGAGCTGTTCTTCAACATTATGTATGCCCAACCCAGCTAAAAAAGATTTATCCTGTTTAACCACGGTATCAACTGCCACACCTATCAATATTTCAGGGGCGATGTCGAAGAGCTTGTTGCATATCGAATAAACTATACCTAATACGTAGTCCTTCTTGTGCGGACGCATATAGTTGAGCAAGCGTGCTATTGGTAATTTGCGTAATTCCATAACTGTTCGACCCACTAATAATTGACAACACAACATATATAGAAATTTTTTTGTTTAGAAAGTTTTTATTATGTATATAGTTGTAACATAATTTTTTATTTGAAGATCAAGGTATGGCAACAGTAAAAAAAGATCCATTGTTATGGGCAAGCCTTTTAGACGAAAAGGGCGGTGCTTCAGAATATAACGGACAAAAAATAGATAAGTGGAATGCGGAAAAAGGTCCGTTATGGGTGCATTTGGACCGTAATCATGAAGATGCAGAAAAATATTTAACGGACAAACTCGGTCTTGAGCCTATAATTGTTGAAGCCTTACTGACAGAAGAAACTCGTCCGCGCCTTAATGAATTTGATAACGGATATCTTGTTATATTGCGTGGTGTTAACGTAAATGAAAATGCTGAACCTGAAGATATGATCAGTATTCGTATCTGGGTTGAGAAAAATCGTATTATAAGCTTACGCGGACGTCCTGTTATGGCGGCGATTGGAGTTAAAGAAAGGCTTGATCACAAAAAAGGCCCTCGAGATATTGGCGCTGTTGTTAGTCATATATTGGAAATGCTAACTGACAGGATGGAAAATGTGCTGTCAGTTTTAAAAGAATCAATAGATGACGCTGAGGAAAAAGTTCTAAATAAACCAGATGCGTCTTTCCGGAAAATTATTATAGATATAAGGCAGCAGGCCATCATTTTCAGAAGATATATAGGTCCGCAAAAAGACGTGGCATATCGCATGAGCCATATGGAAGATAAATGGATTGATAGCTCGCACCGAAAGCATATGTCAGAAAATTATGAACGCATATTGCGATTTGTAGAAGATTTGGACGCGATAAGAGAGCGTTCTCAAATAGTTCAGGATGAGCTGACAAACGCTTTGAGTGATGCAATAAATAGAAATATGTACATAATGTCGCTGATAGCCAGTATTTTCTTACCTTTGACGTTCTTGACCGGCCTGTTAGGAATGAATGTTGATGGCATACCTATGGCACACCACCCATTTTCTTTCTGGATAGTATGTGTGTTCATGTTTTTGGTGTTGATTATGCAGCTTATTTGGTTCAAAGGAAAGCATTGGCTTTAATACTTATCATCTCTATATGATGATAAAATCCGTCTATGCCTAACGGTACTGCATTTTTTTAATTATAACGCTTGATTTATTAAAGTAGTTACTTTATAGATTCTGCCTCTATTGGTTGGGGGGTGTAGCTCAGTTGGTTAGAGC
>CAZOKN010000015.1:17769-37473 GCA_964580525.1 uncultured Rickettsiaceae bacterium | reverse complement strand
TGTTTTAAAAAGAATGGATCATATAGATCTCAGGAACTTTATATCTGCAGTGCATAACTTTAATCCAAATTTCGATGTAAAAAATTCCCCTTTGGTAAAGAGCTTTAAATCACTGGAAATTATTCGCGACGAGCCTTTTGAAGCATCTTTTGTTGATAAATTTGCAGCCAAAAAAGAACAAGAGAACAAATCAGAATCTCACTATAAACCTAAACCACCAAGCTCCTTTACTAGATAGTTTAAAATATCAGTAGGTCGGGGGAATATCCCCCGACACAAAAAAGGATCATTTCTTGACACAAAAGCATATTTATGTTACATAGCTAGCTTGGTTAAAAAATTAAGAGATGCGCAATGCCTAGAAAGAAAGCTAATTTAGAAAGAAAAAATTTGGCAGCTTTTAAAACAGCTATTATAAATATTTCTAAGAATAATATTAGCGATAAAACTATCGGCGCATTGGCTGCAGCATTAGAAGCACCAGAAGATAAGCTTGAAGCAAAAATCAGAGAATGTGAAAAAACAATAAGATCTACATTTAGTGAAAAAGAATTATTTGCTTTCTTTAACAATTTTTTCCGTAAAATTTCAATAACAAATTCATTGCCGGCATCGCTAGATATATTGCTGGGAATTATGTTTGCAAATGGATTGCCCAGCGTTATCAGTAATCATAAATTCTCTGAAGAATATTTTAAAAAAGCTGCGGCCAAAGGCTCTGTCGTTGCGCAAGACATTCTTGCCGATATGTATATAATTGGGGCTGGTCAGGGAAATAATATAGTCCTTAAAAATCACGCAGAAGCTTTTAAATTATTAACCTCTGTCGTTGAAAAAAAATATGGCAATGGAAGGGCAGAATTTAACCTTGCCAAGTTTTATTATAGCGGAACTATTGTAGATAAAGATACAAAGAAATTTGTAGAATTAGTTAAATCTTCAGCAGAACTTGGCTATATTCATGCGCAATTTAAGCTCGCTAGTTTCTATGAGAATGGAGATTTTGATGTCGCTAAGGATAATAAAGAAGCTCTAAAATGGTATACAAAAGCCGCTAAAAATGGGCATGCTTCATCACAATTTAAGCTTGGCAGTGCTTATGAACACGGGGATTTTGATGTCACCAAAGATGATAAAGAAGCTTTAAAATGGCATACAAAAGCTGCTAAAAATGGCCATTCTTTATCAGAATTAAGACTTGGTAGTGCTTATTTATATGGACATTTTAATCTCGATATAAATCCATTAAAAGCTTTGGGTTATTTTTCAAAAGCCGCTGAGAAACACAATAGTGATGCGCTATTTTTCCTTGGGAAAGCTTATGATGTGGACTATAAAAACTTTGGTATTGGCCAGAATAAGGCAAAAGCCCTGGAATATTACAAAGAGGCGGATAGGCTGGGTAATATCTCAGCTAGCGCTAGGCTTGCCAAAATCTATGCTGACAATCCACAAAACATCTCTACTAATTCCGCTGAAATGTATGAATGGTTTGGGCGAACTTTAGGAAGAGCAATCAATAATCCTAATATAAAACAGGATATTTTAGCTGCATTACAAAGTAGCTTTGATAAATTTTATGGCTTTATATGCCCAGAGTCCCAAGAAAAATCAGAACTTGATGCCCAACAATTGCAAGAATTGTTAGACGGCCCAAACAAACAAAATGAATCTGAAAAAAGAAAAGAAGTAGATTTTGTAACTTCGCCGTCTAAGCGCAGAAAATCTTGTAATGATTATAGCGAAGAAACGGCTAGCGATGAAAAATTTCAAAAATTAATACGCAATCCAAAAAAAGAACAGGAAAAATCTGGAGAAAAATTGCAAAGTTTAGCATCTACACGCGGAAAAATTACCGCTATTAGGACACATACAGATTTCGTGAAAAACGCTAATGAAAGAACATAGTTCTCTTTTCTAAAGTTCATTTTTAAACCTAAACACCGCCACAATCCTCTCGCGCCAATGCTGATCCAGTAAATGCTCAACAACGCCGCGTGCTTGCATATAGCAATGGATTATACCAAAATTATTATTTAAATTACTAATTATTCCAACATGTTGTGGGTTTTTATTAAAGCGAAACATTGCAACATCCCCAGCTTGCATTTGGCTGACAGGAATTTCCCTTAAATACTCACAAAAGGCAGCTTTTAATTTATCGCCGTCCGGAGTTTTGGCATAGTCTTTTATGTCATATTCGCTGAACTTGCGGCCGTTGTGAGTTAGGCCAGCTTCATCTGCCACACCTATAACCAGACCGATGCAATCGCAACCTCCCTGCCCTGCCGCGCTCTTCTTCACCCTGCCCTGATGGCGAAAGCGTGTGCCTATCCAGCCGCGCGCCACGGCGATAAATTGTTCGTTTTGTGTCATAGTTACCTCAGGTTAAATCATTAATTTGTTAAATGCCTCACATTGACACGGAGACTAACTTACATTAAAAGCGCCTTAGCTTTTATATTATAAAGAAACAAAAGGGATAAGAGATGATTACGCAAGCAGAGCAAACATTAATACAAAACGCCTTAAATTCAATTGATGGAAAAAGCCCAATTGATAAGATTGCCGCAAAAGCTATTGATTCACAAGCTATAAAGAAAGCATTTGATGCAATTACAGATGATAGTATTTTTGATGAAATACAAAAAGATGCAAATTTTAATAACGTTATGGGAGCAGTTGAAGAACTGAGAATGTATTATACTTCTTCTCGTAACATTATACCTGAGAATAACAATCCCAAAATGAAAGATGAAGAAAAAGCGGCAAAAAGGGCAGAAGAAAGAGACTATTTAAAGACTTATCTTGAAGGTAGAAGAGATTATTTTGTAAAAGAACGCGCTAAAAAAGAGAAACAAGGAAGCGGAAAATTAGATCTTAGCAATATAGATTTAACAAAAACTAATGCGCTAAATGATATGACTCCTGAGCAGTTACAAGAAATACAAGACCGTATTGCCAGAGCTGTGCAAGCAAAGTCTGTACTTCCACAACCAAAGGCTCCTGCGCAAGTGCCAAATCCAAACCCGGCTCCGGCAGCTCCAAAAGCAGCTCCAGCTCAGGAATCAGCTTCTGAGAAAGCAAGAAGAGAGCAAGCAGAAAAAACAAAAAAATTTGAGGAAGATCTTATTAAACAACAGCGAGAAAGAGAAGCAAGTTTATTAAAGCCGGCTCCAAAAGCAGCTCCTGCTCCAGCCGCTGGAATACATCCTGTTCCGCCTGTAAAAGCAGCTCCCTCTCCAGCCGCTGGAATACATCCTGTTCCACCTGTAAAAGCAGCTCCTGCTGCCATTAGAGATGATGAAGCATTGCTAATGCTTATAACTGATGAAAATAATCTAAATCTTCTTGAATTTGTTGTTGGTCATAAAGTTCCCTTTAGCCCATCGTCTGAATTTAACGCTTTTAAAGAAGCCTGTGAAAATCTTGATTTGAACGCTGTGCAAGAAAATTATGAAGCCGCGTTTGAAGAGGCATTAGAAACAGCTAATGAAATGGGCGATCCTGATTTTATTCAAGGCCTTGAAACATTCAGAGACAACATTAAAGCTGCACTTGCACCTGTTCCGCCACTGGATGTTGTTCAACAGCCAAAAAGATTTCCTTCGCCTGAGCCAAAAGATAAATTAAATGATTATGCTATAACACAGCTTGTTATCGCACATCTCGAAAGGCAAGGATGCGGCAAGTGGCAGAAAAAAACATGGATTCATAATGCAAATAAGGATAAATCTTTCGACATTAGAACAGGATTAGTTTCTTTAGCGGGAGATTTCACACCTGCACACACTGGACCAGGCGGAACAACAGAGACTGCCAAAAATTTCAACAACAAGCTAGGTTTGCAAGGTAATATTTATCCAAATTTACGTCTCATACCTGCTCATCTTGCAAAAACAATAAGCTTCGATGAAAATGGCGAAATGTATGTTGATAAACACCCAGATTTGATTACAAATCAAAAAATGCTTTTCTTAGAATTTTCTCCGCAAGAATTTGCAAGATTAGCAAATGAAGAAAAGAAATTATTAGCCTTTGAACACGTAGCTAAAAAGCCAATTGCTGCCCCTGTCTCTCCTTTACAGAGATTTTCTGTTGCCGAGAAGCCTTTAGATAAATTAGATCAAAGTAAAAAAGAAGCATATGATCAAATAAAAGGAATATCAGAGCTTGCTCCAAAGGCACTTTTTGTAGTTGAAAGCTACATTGAAAAAATGGAAGAACTGAATCCTCAGCATAATGACAAGAACATGAATTTCTTATGGAAGTGTTTGAGTGCTGCTGGACATATGAATATAACATTCGGCTTTTCTTTCGGCAATTCAAAGGAAGCTAGAACATATCATACATTTTCCGCACTTAAAAACATAGATTTTAGCAATGAATTTAATACATTAAGAGATCATGCCAATAATAATTATGCCCCTGCGATAGCTGCTCTTAGACTTGCTGAGATAAAAAGATTTGAGGATTTGATAAAAAGGTTAAAAGCCACAAGAGTGGTTGCACCAAATCCATCGCCAAATCCTGCGCCTCAAGCTGCTCCGGCAAACATGGCACAGCCACAACCCGATACTGTTGCAGAAGTGGTTGCACGTTTGAACGCTTTCCCTGGCAATAAATATGGAACATGGCAAAGGGAGAGAAATAGCAAGCTAATAAAAATGATTGCAGGCAGCCAACTCCTCGACAACAGTAAACCTAAGTTTGCTTTTGGTTTAGCGTTTGACCATTTTACAAAAGATTTTAATATTCCAGCTCAAGATCTCTCTGTTGTATTTTCTCCTGTTGTAGGCGTTCCAGAAAACATCTCAATGATTTGCGATGAATCATCAGCTAAAAAGATTTTGGCTAAACTTGCGCCTGTTCAGGCACAGCCATTAGCAGCTATTCCTGCTTTCTCGCCTGAGTTTACAGAATCAAAAAGAGATGAAAAACTGAACAAGCTGGTACAACTTCTAAACGCTGAACCTCAAGGTAGATATGGCCAATGGGAAAGAATTAAAAATAGTGGTGTAATAACAATGACCAAAGGCATGGCAGCTAATGCCGGTGCAATAGGTAGTGATGCTGCTATACAGGCTTCATATAACGCACTCCAAAAAGATTTGGCTTTGCTAGATAATAATTTTTCTTGTGAGTTTCAGAATAGGCCATTTCGCGTTTCGATAGTTTATAATGAACAACGTATTGATAACCTTTTAGATAAACTTTCATCTCGTCAAGCACAGCAAGCGGCTCCTTCTGCAATTAAACAAATTGTAGCTGCAAAATCACCTAAACAGCCTGGTGGCTTTGCTGCAGGTCTCGCACCAAAAAGCCCTATTGTGCCTCATGCAAACCCAAAAGTAGTGGGAAAGCAAGACGATCACAAAGTTAAATTTTCAGCTCAAAAGGTGCCAGCAGGAATACAAATCACTCTAAACATTCCTAATGATAAAGACAGAGATTGGGTTATGAAATCTTTAACTAATAAAGGAATTGCCACTACTCTTGATCTAGAAAAAAACGATATCATTATTGAACCAAGTAATGGAATGGGCTCAAATGGTTGCTATCAATCTAAGGGGCAAAATCAAGAAATAGCCATAGCCTTCGAACACAACCACGATGCCAAAGAGTTTATGGCATTGATGGGCTTAAAATCTAGTCTTTTGAGTAAAAACAGCGATGCTTGGACAAGAGCTGGTGGGAAAGAAACCAATGTTGTTTATTTCAATCATGAAAAATTGCATTTAAATAAAGAGCACACTTCTGAAATTAAGTACAAAAGTCCGGCCTTACAACATTAGAAGTTTATCATAAGCTTATAATAAAAAAGGTGGGAAAATCTCCCACCTTTTTTTGTTTGTAATAACTTTTAAATTATTATTGCTTTTGAATAGATCTTTTTCCAACTTGCTCAGGACTGATCTTTCCAGGCTGAATAGGCATAGATGAATCTCTTTCTGCTATCATTTGCTGAAACTGCCCAGGCTTCGCAACAGGACCTGAAATGACAATATCCTCAGAAAAATTGGCTTCTTTTCTTTTTAAAGTATCTTTCTTGCTTGCTCTTTGCTCTTTTCTTGAAAGAGTAGATACTTTCTCTTCTCTCGGAAGATTATCTTTTTTGCTCGCTCTTTTATCAAGATCTTTTTGCTCTTTTCTTGAAAGACGACTTTTTCTAAGTTCAGGACGAGCTTCCGTATCAGCATTTCTGCTAGCCTTGCTACCCAAGATAGTCTGAGGCTCAGCAGCAGGAGCTTGCGCAGCTTGCTTCTTTTGCACCAATCCATCTATAAAATCATTAACTTCTTTTTCTGCCTCACGGCTTACTTTATCACGTTTCCTAGAGGATATTTTTTTAACTGCATTTTCCAAGTATGTATTATATTCCTCTAGCTTATGGTAAGATCCTTCACGATCTTGAGCTTTTGTAGGTCTTGTCTTCTCTAATTCAAATTTCGTAGCTCTCAAATTCGCTGGGAGTTCTGATATTTGAATTTCTAACATTTTATAATCATAATTTGCTTTAATATACTCAGATGCCACCTTTTTATTTTGCCAAACGTGTTGAGAAAGTTCGTTTTTAAAGGTTGGCTCTCCTTCAAATGCTAGAATAGCCTCATCTTTTAAACTAGGTGCTTGCACAACAGCCCTTCTAGGTTGAACTGGAGATGCTGGCGGTGTAGGTGATACAGAAGAAGAACTACTACTTTCAGCAGGCTGCGAAGATTGAGCCAATAAATCAAGTGCAGGCTTATTATCATCAGGATTAGGAATGGGAATATATGCAGTTCCTGTCATTTGCAATGGCAATTCCAACAAATCAGCTCTTGGTGCACTATGTTTTGAATTAGATACCACTTTAGAAGGAAGAACCGGAGAAACATCAACACCATCATCGTCAAGCTGACCCAGAGGCGAAGTTACATATCCTTCACGTTTTTCTCTCGTTGGTTTTGGCCTTGGAGCATAATCTTCTACGATAGATACTTCCAAAGGATTAGGTACCACCACCGGCATTCCAGATGCAAGAAGCCCTGCTTGAACAGGATTAACAGAAGGAACCTTCTTAGGAGAAAAAGTTGGCGTTTGTGCTTTTGGCGGCTGATTCAGTAAAGAAAAAGACTCATAACCTTTGCTTGTGCTATCTTCACCTGTAACTTTTTCAAAATCTCTCTTCGGTGAATCTGCTTTACCTTCTTCAAAATCTTTCTTAAGTGAATCTTTTGAAAGAAACTGTGTCGCTCTTTTATCTTTTAAACTTCTTTTTGCTGTAAACTCTGGTGCTAGACCTTCTGTTTTACGAGGTTTATTTGGTTCTTCTGCAGAACTATCTTTTCTTCTAGGTGCAGAAGGTTGTCTAGGTGGCAATCCAGAATATCCTTCCGGATTTACATTAGGTTGCATACTCTCTGGCGGCAATTTAAATTCCTCCGCTTTTCCTGAAAAGCGAACCATTTTAGCCGGTGCGTCTGATTGTGTTAATCTTTCATTTTCTTCGGGAGATGTTAATAAAATCGATGGTACAGGCTTTTCGCTAGCATTTATGTTAAGATTTTGTTTTGTAATGCCAATATGTTTTGTAGGTGTGAATTTTCTTTGTCCAGCGAGTGAAACTTTACTAAATTTAAAAGTAAGTTCTTCACCTTCATCTTTTTTCTTGGCAGCGTCCTGCTGTGCTTCATAAGTATTTCCAAGCGGCATTGCACCATACACAGATACTTCACGTTGCCTTGCTGATGAATTATATCCCACTAAAGAATAGACTAATTGTCCAGAGTGCCAATTTTTTCTAGCCTCTTTTTGTTTTTTTGTCAGATTATCAGATTTTTTTAATTCAGTAATTATTCCAGTAATCACAAAATTATAAAATCCGTTCGCAGGATACTTATCAGAAGCAATATTACGGTTTTTATAATCTTCTTCCGCAAAAAGAGAAATGTCTTTAATTTTTGTGTTAATAAGAGACAACAATTCAGGATCAGGTTCTAAACGCGTACTTGTATAAAATTTTATTATATCTTTTTCAACACCCGTTACTCCAACTACTTTTTTTCTAAACTCTTCGCTAAAATGATCTGTCCAAATACCCATGACTCTCTCCCAAATAGAATTTAATTCAGAAGGTTATCTATATAAATTTTAAGGAGAACACAAGTAAATTTTTTAACAATTAATCAACACATCATAACATGCCCACATGTTAATGCGCTAATATGCAAAAACTTAATTGAAAAGAGGCAGGGGAAATACACCCTGCCCGCTTGGATTGTTTGCTATGCAGATAAACTATTGCCCTTCAGCAGTTTTGCTTTCAGGAGAACGCTCAGGTTTATTTTCCTGTCTATCACCTCTATCGCCTCTGTTTTCGTTACGGTTATTATCATGGCGATGATGGTTGTTATTATGCCTGTGGCGATGGCGTTGGTTGTTATCGTGTCTTTCCCCACGATTCTCATTACGCTCATTCCTGTTATCAGGTCTCGCATCAGATTGCTGCCTGTTTTCGTCACGATGCTCATGACGGTTATCATGACGATTGTCGTGACGATGCTCGTTACGATTTTCGTGTCTTTCATTTCTTTGGCGATTTTGGTTTTCGTTTCTCTCGCCACGATTTTCATGACGTGGACGATTGCCGGAACGGCGCCCCATGCCGGAAAAGAAATTAGCCAACGCTACTGAAATAAATCCGCTAGCTGCTAAAATTTGTGCTGTTTTTTCTTGGCCATTCATAGCCAATTGCAAAGTAGCATAAACCACAAAAATCAACAATAAGAAGCCAAAAAGCTGCCCAATACGGAAGCTTTTTTTGTAGAAACGTAAATATTCGTCTTCCCACTTGTTGCGTCTATCTTGTTCAACTTCTGCCATTTCTAAAATGCGATCAGCCGCGCCTTCCGTTGCATATTCATATTCCTGCAAAACAGAAGCCGGCGGCAAAATTGCCTGTGGGTCTTTATTAAATCTATTATTGGCAAAACTAGCGCTACCGCTATTATTTGGTCTTTGATTAGAATTATTTTGCTGGTTTCTATCGTTTCTATAGTTACCATGCCTTCTTCTATTATTTCTTTGATGATTATTTCCGCTATGTCTTCTCATTACCACGTTCCATTTTTGATATTGCTACACCGATATCGCGGCCAATTCTTTCCCAATCGTCTGTCATAGCTCTTCCTGGATAAGGGAAAGGATAATTTATCTTCCTTTTTGCCCAACCAAAGGACAAAACAGAACCAACACCAGCAAGGAAAGTTTTAAATAAAAGGCGCATATAATAAACTTCATATCGTTTGCAAGGAAGCTAAACGATATGAGTTTAAAAGGCAAGGAGTTTTAGTTTGAGGCATTATGGGCTGTTCAAGTTTTTAAAAAATTCCACAAAAACGCACTTCATCTCTTATTCTCGTACTGAAATCGCAACAATCTCGTTTTTCAAGCCTTCTTATTTTGGTTTTAATTTTTTCGGCAATTGCCGTATGACCGACTTTCTTGGCAATATCAGCAGCTGATTTACCAAATAAAGCTATATTTTCTTCCTCAATCTCAATATTATTTTCAGCACAGAATTTTTCCGCTCTCTCTTTGGATGCTGTTTGTTTTAAATATTCAGGATCAGTTACTTTGTCCAAAAACAAATCTACAATTTTTGTGTGTCCCATCAAGGCAGCAACCATAAGAGGTGTGAAACCATCATATAGTCCCTTCTCTATATCAGCACCGGCATCAAGCAAAATCTTTACAATCTCGCTATTACCATTTTGACAAAACGCATAAAGCGGCGTTTGATTATACGCGTCAACTCGGTCTAAATCTACACTATTTTCAATAAACATTTTTACAATTTCAATATAACCATCCTCACAAGCCACAAAAAACGCCGATTTATCACTAGAATTAATTCTATTTATATTAGCACCTTTTTTTATGAAAGCCTTAGCACGTTGCAATTGGTTTCTATCTGCAGCCTCAAAAAAACATTTATCCAGATATTCCTTTGCTTCTTGCTCTGTTAACTCGAAATCTGGAATTTCTATAGTAATTGGCTGCCATGAAAATTTGCCATTTTCATCTTTGACTAATTTTTTGGTGGATTCATTTCTCCAATATTCTTTAAAAGTTTCCGGATTTTTTAAATCTAATTTTTCTATCTGCTCCGGGGTTTTTGGCGAAACCGATTTTAGAACAAGAAATTCTTTATCGTTTATTTTATTGGCAAATAATATACTCTGCGCTTGTTTCGATATATTTTCTATGAATATCTGTTTCAGACTTTCATCACGGCTATATCTTGCAGCCACATCAGCAATATTTTCAATACCTTTACTAAGAAATGTTTTATATTTTGAACTAGCAAAAACAATCATTTGCGTATCTTGTTCATAGTGAGCAAAATCGCGCATAAAACCGCTTAAAATGGCAGCACCATTGCACGAATCAAACAAAAAATCCTTTGCTTGAGTTTTTTGCTGTACTGCACGCACTAATTCATGTGAATATTTGAATCCATCTATGAGACCATCAACATAATGCAATTCATTATTACTAGGTTTTTCTTTTGTGTTTCTGTTTAAAACCTCACCATGAGCAGCAAGAACAGCCAGATCAGCTTTTTTGTCATTCAATTCATGCAAAAATATCTTACTTACACCATCACCAACAATTTCAGTATTTGGAATATCTTTTGTATTTTCTTCGATTATAGGACGTTGCAATTCATGCCCATCTCCTAATAATATTAGAATATTCCTATTATCTGTTGATTTACCAGAACTCATTTACAATCCACAATGGCTACAAAACGTTATAAATATTGCGGATTTTATAATATTTTCAGTACATTTTCAAGCTAAAACGTTGTATTTAAGTATATAGATTTATAGCATATTGGCTCTTCACCAATATGCTATCTCATCAATTGTTGTCTAACCAATCGTCCCTGCCGTCTGCAGCATTTTGTCCAATCCCGGTATGTGTGGCTCGCCGCGAAAGTTCACAGCATTGCCAAATTTTTCTATACAGGTTTCAAAGCTTTTATCACAGCCTGCCAGAATTATATAATCATCACCCTCCGTCACCACAAAAGGCATAGGCAATGCCAAAGTGATAATCTTATTTCTAAACTCCTTAACTTCCATAGATAAGCCATTGTTATAACCTGATATAAATGTCACAAGCCCACCATTAAACCAGCCATCATCTTCCTCGCGGGCAGAGTCTGTAAAAATCTGATTGCTAACTGCCAATGTAACGCTGCCGGTGGCTGTAAAACCTGTCATATTAACTCCGCATTTGCTATCGCCAAGTTTCGCCCGGCATGATGGTGAATATAATTGTCCAATATTATGCGCTAGTTTTTGCATCAGCCCGCGCACTTCGGTGACAAAACGATCGCGGCTATATTTTATTTCGCCAAGAAATCCCGTGCGTAAATTTAGCGCGCCTTGGGTCAAATCATTATAATTGACTATGAAAATTTCTATTTTAGCAAAATCATAAAGCCCGGCATAAATATCCTGCTCGCTAATATTTTCGCTATCAATAACTCCTTCAACATCAAGATTATCAACAGAAAGCTCACTGCTGCCGCTTATGGCTGTGGGAGTAAAACCGCTCGCCGCCTGATAAGTCACGCCATCAAAAATTATAGTAGCATTATTATCTGTGAAGCCAAGCACCACAGCATCGCGCCGCGTCAGCTTCCAGCAAGTTGCAAGAGTGGTAACTTCGGAAGCAATATGCGCCTCCAATTCGGAAGAGATTATTTTCATAAGTACCTCGTTTGGGGGTTGTAAATGTAATCAGGAATCAAAAAAATCCCTTGTCTTAACAATAAGCTTATTGCTAATATCAAAACTTAAATATTAATTTTCAGGGAGAAAAAATGGCCAGAGGTAAACTCTATTACAATAAGCTGCTGGTATATACGATTTCTATAATTGATCCCAAATATCTCCCCACCCTGCTCGAAAAAGCCGATATTAATTACAGGCATCCAAAAACCGGTATGACAGCTCTGCATATTCTGGCACGGGATGGCTATCTGATGGACAACTATAAAAAAGTTACCTTAGCAAAAGAAATTGTAGCTAATATTGGTAAGAATGGTAAGGAACGCTTTCTTTCTCAAGCCTCAGATTTTTACACTCTTGCCTCAGAAAATGATCCTAAAATTTTTGCCGAAAAAATCGCAATACTTGTAGAAAGGAGCATTGCTGAAAACATTAAGGATCGTGATATGACGGATTCTGATGCCATAGCTAAAGCTAAGATCAAAGCCTTGAATGCGACTCTAAATGCTTTAGACAATAACAACTTCACTCCTATGGATTATGCGGCAGGCCATACATCTTCAGATATTTTAAAAAGATTTATAATGGGAAGTCAAAAATGTTCTGAAGAAATAGCCGAAGAGCAAGCAAAAACACTTCATCTGGCTCTCGATAAAAAAGAATTATTTATAAAAGACAATCAAATACCAGAAATCATCTCAGAAGCATATAGGGCGCTTTATGATTTTTATGATGAATGCAATCCTAGCGGAGCTTATAAAAAAGGAGATTCTTCTCTTTCAACAAGCGATCTTTCTGAACATTCAGAATTGGAACAAAGCCTTTCTGCTTCTAGCGAAGTTGCAAGAATACTATTTGCCCTTCCGCAAAAACTAAAACATCCAATGCCAGAAAAACTTTCTCATACAGAAATCCAGCATATGCTAAAAGATCTTAATCCAGATCCAGAAAGCAGTGCAGACATAACCGGAGGTAGTTTAGAATTTTCTGATATAGCACGCTCAGAGTCCGAAAGCACTCCTCTAAACACCAGCGATTTAGTGGCGCAGCTTTCCGATGCACAAACTCCTTCTAAAACGCCTTCTCCCGCAGGAACTGATGAAGTAACACCTGTTATATTCTCTGCATCAACACAATCAGAAAGCGACGAACTGCGCAAGACAACTATTTGGACGAAGGACGGTATAAAAAAACCCGGAAGCTTTGTGGAAAGAATTTCGCCGACAAGGTCAACTTCTAGATCAACATCAGATAGAAAACTCTCCGCTCCTGTGCCAATACATCCAACACCTAAAAACCCCGGCAACGACAGATCCGCATCGTCAGCTCCGGAAAGAACGCCTTCTTTTGGCAAACAAGAGGCAAGTCTGAAATCTTCCACCGACGACCTATTAAGAATGGCAACTGATCCTGAAAGAAGAATGGCTGATATGCCTGGCTATGATGAAAAATGTCTTTTAGATTCTGATTTTTCAGAAACATCCGGTGGTAAAACTCGATCACATTCAACAAGTTTTAGCGATACTACAGTAGACCTTGATGCGTCATCTGAGTTAGAACAGCAACCAAAATTTACAAAAAACTTATCTTACGGAAACTTAATAAATTCGCTTAGAAGATTAGAAGATGCTGCGAAAAATCCTGATCCATTCACAACAAGTACAAGACTATGCCAAAGCAAGTGAGCCAAAGAATTTAATACAGACGTCATTCCTCGACAATCTCGGATTCTTCCTGCATCAAGTCTTGCACATAATCGGCGACTACTTCCAGTGTTATGCCGCCGGCGCTGGCAAAGCCTGCGATAACTTCTTTCATATTTTCTGGTAGGTTTTGATAGTTTATCATTATTTCCTCATTTAGAATTTTAGAACTCAAGAACTTTAGAATTTAAGAATATTCTTATTTTCTAAATTTCCAAAATTCTTACTTAAGAATACTCCCCCATAACTTTCTGTGCGGTAGCTCCGATTTCGTCGATTACAATCCTTGCCAAGGTTGATTCTTTGCAACTGTCCATCATAAATTCCTCATACAGGCGAAAATATGTTTCCAGCCTGCTGGAATATGTTAAATCCATAATTTTATCATGGGCATTGTGATAATATTCTGCGCGTCTTTGCGAATCTGATTTTTCGGCGATACCTTCGAGATATTCCACCAGACGCGGTAAATTATTATAGGGGTCATTCTCCATCGACAACGCAAAATATTGCGATATTTTGTAACGGTCGATTGGGTTGCCCCTCTCATCAGCCAGCGCCTCAATGACGTTGGCCATCTCATCTGAACGCGAGAGTTCCAGGCTTTCCTTACGCAAATTACGCCCACATACAGACCAGCTGAGTGCTTCGGCAACCGATTCACGCTTACGCGCCAATTCTTCCCAGTGGTGTTCTATAGTTTGATGTAAAGTCATAATTAAATTTGCCTTATAAGCTATTGTTATAGTGTCATATTAGTACAAAATAGTTAATGAAAGGTTAATAGGGTAAGGAATTGGGAATTTAAGAAAGTTAGAACTTTGGAATTTTAAGTTCTAATATTCTAAAGTTCTAATGTTCTAATTTTCCTAAGTTCTTAAATTCTAAATTCCCCTCCCCGTCAAACTTCCTTGACCCATAGCTTCACTTAAACTAGATTCCCGCCGCAAATTAATTCACTAACTATTAAAAAGGATAACTAACATGTTAGATACAAAACAGTTAAGGGAAAAAGTAGAGGAATTACATGGACTTATAGCCTCTACAGGCCCCGTTTCTAATTCAAGTATTCCTTTTAAGAAAAATCAAAATCCTGCAGGACAAACTCAAATAGTTAATAAAATTGCAGAATTATTTTCAAAACTTAGTAATGAAGATAAAAAACTTGTTGTTAATGAAAAGAGATACTTTGGAACTACAGCACTTATGGCTGCTGCTCGACATGGCCATAGTGATGTTGTAAAAGTTCTTCTCGACAATGGTGCTAATGTTCATACTGGTGACCTACGTCCCGAGACAGCTTTATATATAGCCATTGAAGCAGGCCATGGTGAGGTTGCAAAACTTATTCTTGAAAATAAGAATTTTAATGTCCAAAACGAACGTGCAATGATAATAATGGGATTGGCTATTAGAAAAGACCTTCCTGAAATTGCAAAACTTCTTATCGAAAAGGGTGTTGGTATTAATGACAAAACCGATCTTGGCCTAACTCCGCTTCATATAGCTGTTTCACATGGCAATTTTGATCTCGCAGAGTTTTTTATAAAAGAAAAATCTGCTGATATTCATGCAAAAGACGATGACGGCGACACTCCACTTCATATGGCGGCTTTCCATGGCAATTCTGGTATAGAAAAACTTCTTCTCGAAAATGGCGCTGATGGTAATGCCAAAAATAGGGATGATAAAATCCCAACACATCGTGCAAGAACTGCAAAATCTCCCTCACATGTCGCAATGGTTCAGGAGCAAAGAAGAGACGAATCGGCTAGCAGACTTCAGAGAAGAGGTAGTATACCTGATATTGTTCAGAATGAAAATCCTGAGCAACCTAAACAACCTATCAGCCGATTTAATAAGTAGGCATTATAGACCACAGCAGGCCGGGGTTTCATCCTAGATCTGCTGCGGAATCCGGAATCACGAATCTAGAATCAAGGAAACCTGATTCTAGATTCGTTTTACCTAAAAAACATCGTCATTGCGATGAGGGGAGCATAGCGACGCCGAAGAAGCAATCCATCGTAACTTTTCAATAGATTGCTTCTTCGTGCTCACTACGTTCGACTCATCGCAATGACAGCGTAACAACAATTGGCTTGCAGAGCATCGCTCGTAAGATGACAAATCTAAAAAATTCTAACCACTCACACTCGCACTAATCACTCACTCTACACCCTAACCTCAATCAATCCAATATCATGCCAGCTGCTAACGCCATAAGAATCCAGCGAAGTTGAAAGCCTGTCGGTGTCAAAACGCACCGGCGTATCAAATTCAAAATCTGCAGTAATAACAGCCTCATCCGCCGGAGGGCTTGCAAATGTTATGATTCCCGTAGCATAATCGATAGTTATCCCGGAGTTTTGCACAGAGTTATCCACATAGATAACCACAGAGTTATCCACAGGCTTAGTTATGTTACGCATCACAGTTTGCGAGCCGCTGCTATAGATTTTAATCAATTGAAAATCAACAGTTGTGCCATCGCCGGTGGCAATATTTTGCGCGATGGCGCTATAGTCGCTCCAGTCTTTAAATCTAAAGCCATAAGCCCTCCCACATCTAGCACGGAAAAATGCAATTAAAACATCTAGTTGCTCTTGAGTTTTAACTCCATGCGTAACATTATATCGCGCCCGCGCTTCCGACCAGTTGATATTGCGCTGCTCATAGCCGCTATGGGTTATCACCACATCAGTGGAAAATTCCGGCCCACCTGACGAGCCGTATGAAATGTCGCATGGAAATTGTACCTCATGAAATGATAGCATGATTGGCTCCTATAATTTTAGATTAGCGAGTGATTTATTTGAGAAAAGAAAAATCCAGCATCAGGAAAAATCCTGATACTTCGAATAGATAGATTTTAGTGAATGAGAAATTAATTAGGTTTTTTATCGCAATATTGCATAATCATAAATGCAACTTGCTTGGTGTGAATTTTAGCGATAAGGCTTAGGACTTCAGCGAGTTTTTCGACTTTTTCTTCAGGCGTTGCACCTTCGATTTTTTCAATTTCATTGCCGAAATATTCGATTATATATTCTTTATTTTTTTCAAATAGAAGGCGAATATAGTGCAAGCCTTCTGCTACTCTATCAATATACGGGTCTTTACGTTTTATTGCACTGCTTTTTATTACTTTATAAATTTTTTCTTCATATTCGTCATGTCCATATCCCGCATTCACCGCCTGGTGCAAAAGCTTTGCGACATCTTCGGGGAAATTTCCATAAACATTTATGATATTCTCGATGCCAACAGTTAAAGCTTCCAAAGGATAGTCCAGAGTTTCCGGCTTCACCTTTTCTCCACAATAGTGGCTCACAAGGCTTTTATGCCAGCCTTTAGACTGATAAAAATTATGCGGCAATGTTTTGAGTGCTGTCGACTGTCCCATATATTTATTATCTATCGATATCTTTTTGTGGGGATTTAGAATTTTTCACTATGTCTGTAAACTTGTTTTTCTGTTTATCATCTTGTTTTGCTTGGTTTTTAACATTTAATTGCGAATTTGCAAGTTTATCTTTTATTTCAGGCTTAACATTTGAAAGTCCCGCCTCTTTTCCAGGTTTTTGCACTTTAGCTTTTTCAACGGCTGGGTCTTTCTTTTCGGTTCTAGCTTCTTTAGCTGGAACGATATCTTTTGTTTTGGCTGGTTTTTCTAATTCTTTGTTAGGTATAAGATTGGCAAGGGCAGAAATCTCTAGAGGCATCTCATGGCGCCTGGCTTCATCAGCAGGCACTACATCAGCAAATCTTGAAGGTCTCGTTTCGTTTATCATAACAACCTAATAACCCTAATATTATAATTATACCAGTCGAATATTAAGATTTTGTTAAATTATGAAAAAAATCGTTATCTCAAGGTGGCTAATACATAAACGAAAAACACACTGCCCTATTTCCTGTCCGCCACCATTTTGCGCACCTGATTTACATGCACTTTCGTGATTTCCTGGATAACTGAGCCAAAGCGCTCTTGCTGCGAAATCAACCCGGCAGCAGCAATCATGCTCATTTGCTTGCTAAAATTATCTTCATAAAATTCTTTATCGCGGCCATACATCCTACGGATTGTATATAAGGCCTCAGCATAATCAGCTAGCAGGGGGCGATTTTCGTCTTCAGCAGCTTGTTTGAGTTCAGCATATATCTTGTCGTGATATTCTTTGGGAGCAAAAAGCGGGTCAATGGCCTGGCCCAGAGCATCATAAACCACGTCAGGAAAGTTGCCATATATAAACGACACATTATAAATCGCACGCGCGAGGATTTCCATAGGCTTTTGCAGGGCAGAAACGGGCAGTTTTTTATTCTTTTCGCCATAGAAATTGACCAGGCTTTTCACCCAACCTTCTTCCTTATAAAAATCGTCCGGCAATGGCGTTTCTAATATTTGCGGCATATTTTATATACATTACAAAAAAACAAATAATTCTAATTGTCATTATATATTCACACATGCAGATTAGCAAGGAGAGTTTGATTGCTTTGCTATTGTATAATAGACATTTCTCTGGGCTCAGCCTCAAATAAAAAACCCCGCCAGAATTAACTGACGGGGTTTTGTTGTTTATTTTATTAGGCACCTACAGCAGGAGCACCGCCTTTATCCTTCTTTTTTCCTCCTGGAACAGGAGCATCAGGACCAGCAGGAGCCTTTCCAAGCGAAGCCGCTGCACCTGCCGCATCAGCATCTCTCTTTGCTTTTGCGCCAGCAGGGTCTTTCTTCGCATCTTTATACTGAGCCTTAGCTTGCTTTTGTTCTTCCCTGGCAATTCTTAACTCTTCTTTTTCGAAACCAATATCAACACTACTATCCTTTGCATGAGCCTTTTCAGCAGCTCTTAAAGCAGCATTATCCGCCTTTCTAACATCTTTAGCTTCTTCATATTCAGCCTTAAAAGCTTTTACAGCGCGTTTATTGGCATCCTTTGTATGCTCTTCGTATAGCTTATCAAAAAGATGATCGCTTGAACCGTCCGAATTACGGCGAGCATCAGTCATAATTGCATCTTTTCTAGCGATAATGCCATCAATTTTTGCTTCTGCTGCAGCAATACCAGCTTTATTACCAGCTTTTCTAGCAGCTTTAAGCTCTTTCTCAGCAGCACTTACTGCATGGTCAAAGCCTTTAGCTAATCCCTTAACATTATGATCTAATACTTTCTTATTATCTTTAGCAGCTTTGTCCTCTACTTTCTTAATTGCATCATCTAACCTTTTTGCAGCTATTCCATCGCGAACATCGTCACCATCAATACCTTTTGCCTTAGCTAAAGCGTTATTTCTTTCCATAACATCAACTAGCTCATGGATGTTAGATTTCACTTTGTTGTGCATATTATCTTTTGCACCTATGCCGCCTTTATAGGCAACGTAAGCAGCACCACCAAGTATTAATGCTAGAGCAATCAAAAGGCCAAAACCAGCAGTAGCACCGAAACACAGTAATAAACCACCAGCTGCTATAGATCCACCGCCCACCAAAAGGCCTTGCTTCGCTCCTTTGCCAAAACCAGAAACACCATGACGGTTTTTATGATGATTAACATCATGCTCAGGCTGCCAACCATTTATTGTAGTAGTATTTTTAGCAGCAGCAGGAGTAGCACCTGGCGTAGCAGGAGTTACAGCTAAAGGAGCAGTTGGTACAGTTGGTGCAGTTGGTGCAGATCTTTTGCTCTCAATATCTTTCAACACTTTCTCAGTAGCTCTTGCATTAAGCCTGTCTTCCGCATATTTCTCAGGATTGCCAGAAAATTTCACTAAATTTTTTCTAAATTCACCTAAAGTAGCTTCATCACGACCACCAATTTTGCATTGATCAGGCGTATCTTTATGCTTTGCAACATAATCAGAAACTAATTTTGCAGACGCCTTTGGATCGTTAAAAAGAGTATTTAACGCTGGCTCTCCAGCACTACCCAAAGTAAGCTCTGTGTGAATTTCATCTCTCACTTGGCCAAGCAATTGTCCAAGACGATTTTGACCCAATTCATTAGGCTCAACTACTTTACCATCAGGACCTTTCCTAAGGCCAATTCCCCATTTATCATCATACCAAGCACCTTCAACCAATGTTTTATCACCAGATGCAAGCAATGTTGCCAAAGCGTCAGGATTTTGGGTGAATTTTGCTACAAGCGCAGTCTTCATAGCATAATCTGCAGCAGATTCTCTTTCAGCCTCTGTAGCACCAG
>CAZOKN010000015.1:0-17759 GCA_964580525.1 uncultured Rickettsiaceae bacterium | reverse complement strand
CTTGAGCTGTTTGCCATCTATCGTTGCACCTTTACGACCACAGGCATCACGAACCTGACCAGGTGTCATTTTTAAAGCCAACTCACGATCCCTTGCATAATTAGGGGAACCTTTATCAAGCTTCTGCATTTGGAAATAATGCTCAGCAGTAGGGTATGTATTGCCTCCAACTTCTACAGAATGGTCAGAGTAATTAGAAAACACATAACGGTTACCAGCAGATTTACCTGCTGTTTTGCTGGTATGTTCGTCACCCTGGAAGACTAAAAAATTAGGACTTTCCAATCCTTCTTTAACTTCATCTGGAAGGCTCAATTTCCTTGAATATTCGCCAAAAAAGCCACCAAAATTGCTTTTTACTTCTGTCTCTGGGAACTTAATTGGATCAGCATCAGCTCTCGCTACTAGAGCATCATGCGAAATGATACCATCAACAAGAATTACTTCCATTTGCTGTTTCACTTTACTCATAACCAACTTCTCCCTTTTAACTTCAATTCCGGTATTTAATTATTATTCTTAAAAATTAACCTTGCGCCCATTCTTTCATTTTGCGCTGCATTTCTTCTGTTGCTTCCCTTGCCGCTTTTGCCTCAGGGGAATTATCGTTTTCAAAAGCGCTATAGGATTTAATATATTTCCTATAAACTTCTGTTTCGTTCACTGCTCTTGCAGCATCAGCAATGGAAAGATAATAATCCTTTCTCTTGCTATATGTTGGATCCTGTACAACGCCCTCTAAATATTTTGCATATTCTTCAAGGCCATTTTCCGGATCTTGCTTCAACATTTCACCCATATATTGGGCTAATAACATTCTTTCTTGTTCAGACACATCAGGATTTCCAATAATTTCCATCAGCAGCATCATTTCATCCGAAGTGGCCATTTCCTGAGAAGATTCAAGCATCTTCTTGCCAGTTTGCGACTTCGTCATAAGCTCTTGCATCTTCAGCACTTGAGCTTCTATATCGTTTGCGTGGTTAGCTATATTATCAACCAAAGACATCTTTGTTCTCCGCATTTTCAGATAGTTTTACCTAAACCATGAGACATAATACCACATGATTATTAAAGAATTATTACAATATATACATATTTTTAATAAATATGGAAGGATAAGTTGTGGCAGGCTATATGAAGGGAAACGGGGAAAGCCACAACCCGCCAATCACGGCCTCAAACCAGCTTATCTCCACGCTCATTACGCCCCACACGGCTCGCATGGCTCTTGGATTTTGGCTTAATATCACGTGGTTTTATGTTAAATTTTTCAACTGCAAGTTGGGCAATTCCCTTGCCTTCTTCCATCTTGAATTGTCGCAAAACTTCTAACATTTTCTTATCTTTAGCAATTATACCGCTTTTTGCCTCAAACAAGGCCAAATCCGCCGCTGTCACCATGCGCGTCGCATGCTCTGCCAGTTGGCGAATTTTCTCATCCTTTTCGTCATTTAATTTTGTCAGATATTGATTGGCGAATAATGGTGTTGCCTCATTTTCAGCGAGCAATGCAACAAAATCTGTCAACACGCCCACAGGCAGCGGGGTTTTCCCTTTAATTATTTCATTCACAGCCAAATTTCGCAAATTAACATCAAGCGCTGCATCATCCAGCTTTATAATTTGATTTATCACTTCATTAAATTTAGATAATATACTGAAATATTGTGGCTTTTTCTTATCAATACTAGGCAACACAGCCGCCACACTCGCTGCAGTTTTTGTTAGTTTTTCACGCAAGGTGATATAGAACTCATAACGAGCATCTTCCTCTAGCAAATTATGCTGCGCTGGAAAAACATCCCCATCTTCTAGTATTGCATTAAAATAATTTTCTAAGTTCTTTATATCAATCATAAATTTTGTGAAATTATTTAATTCCTTTGCTCATATCATCCTTCGGCAAGTTGCGCATAATAGCATCGCTGGATAAATTACCAAGATTGCCTTTTGAAACTTCCGAACCATCTTTAGAGACCTTGTCAATTTTCACTTCCGCTTTTTCAACCTGTTCTAATTTGCCAGTTTTTTTATTGTCATCAACCCTCGTCATAACTGTGCCTTCAACTTCCAGCCCGTTAATTTTAGTTTTAAAATGTTCTACACGCGACTCCGAGCCAAAATCCCGATCATGCTGTAAACCTTTATCTTTTTGCGGTGAATTTTTTTCCGGCGATATTTTGTTTTTATCAAACACACCAGCCTGATCTCCCGGCGCACGTTCCGCATGCATTTTGTAAGCAGCGATTTTCTCAACAGCCTTCTTGCCAACTTTCAGCAAATTCTCGCGCGAGGCCTTCAAACCTTGTAAAATCTGCTGTTTGAGTTCTTTTTTCTGTTGCAGAGATTTGGTGATTTGGCGTGTATTTTCTTTTTTTGCTTCTTTTGATTTTTTAGCTTCTGTGCGGCTTTGTTTGCGCGTTTTTTCTTTATGTTTTTTTTGGCCGCGTGTGGCGTCTATAAAATCCTGTTCTTGTTCTTCAACAGCTTCCAACTCGTCTTCTGCCTGTTGCATTGCTTTCTGGGCAGATTTTTGCGCTGCTATTTTTTGCTCAAGCCCAATATCACGATAGCGGCCATCCGCGGGATTTACATTTTCATCTTCATTTTCCGAAGATTTTTTCAGCAAATCTCCAACTTCCTCAGCTAATGTGCTAGGTTTTTTTGGATTATTTTGAGGGTGATTTATATCAGACAATAATTACATCCCCCTATGTTGTCCGTGTTTTTCATGTTCCAAAGCCGAAACATGGCTTTGATTGCGCTGAACTTTTTCCGCATAGCTCTTATTTCTATCAGCATCTTTATCTGTGTTGGTATACGTAGCATGCTGTTTTGCCGGCTCTGCATTTTGTTCTTTTTTGCTTTGTTGTTGATTGCTGCCAAGCCCCATCATAGCAAGCACTTGCGCCATCCATTCCATAATCATGCTCATTAAGCTGGCTTTGGCTTTTTTGTGATTTCTGTTAGGTTCAATTTGTTCACCACGGCGCCATGATTCAATTTCTTCTTCTGTCCAATGTGGCATTGGCAGTGCACCGTGGCGCAAGATGGCCTGCATCATAGCTTTTTCATGCTCTTCCAGGATAAATTTATCATTTTCTTTCTGCTCTGTCAGCGGATCGAAAACTTTATCCTTTTTCTTTTTGTAGCTCATAAATATCCTTTTGGCCGCCGGCTACGTTATTCACAACCCACATATTCTATCAAAAAAAAATTAATAATACATTAACTATAATATGGGGGTGGATGCCCCCACACCCAATCACTCCTCCACCAGCACATTAAAAGTGGCAACGCCCCGCCATGTGAGGCCATCGGAGAGTTGCCCGATTTGGCTTTCGTTGCACAGCATAGAGATCATCGTGCAGCCAGAAAGGCTTAAGACACTGCCATTTAAAATGCGCTTAATTTCAGCGATGATGGCAAAGGTTTCTTTGGCTCCCCTGCCCTGGCTAAGCACTTCGATATCTATTTTTGCCTCGATGCCATTACGGTTTTTGGCAAACCAATCATGGGCGGAGATATCCCCGAATTTCACATAGGGAAAAACGGTGTCCTGCACTGTGTGGCTATAAACGCCATGTATAAGCGCGGATAATGTTACATCGCCAGTTAAGGCTGCATACATAGCTTTCTGAACTTCCCAGAGGGAATTTGTTGTGGTCATAGTGGCTCCTTTTTGTGGGTGATTGGCTTTAAAAAGAAAGTTAGAACCCAAGAATATTAGAATTTTAAGTTTTAATATTCTCACTTTCTAAAGTTCTAGATTCCAGATTCCTAATTCCTCTTTTTAAACCCATGAATTTTCTATGAATTATTAATTCACCGCCAATTCCACGGCTTTCTTATATTAAGCTGCTCATGCCGGAAAATTTTTTAAAAACGGTCACATAAATATGAGGAATTAAAATGATGATTAGTTAAAAAGGTTACAATTTAGTTGACATTTTTTTATGTCATCGTTATAAAGACTCTAGAATTTTTATTAAAAAATTAATTAAATTTAAAACAATTATGAGGACTAATTTTATGCTAACAAATTTTACTAAGACATTACTTATATCTACATTCCTATTTTCAATAACGAATGTGGCGCAAGCTACTGAATTGAAACCTTACATGAAGGCAACAGCTCAGTATGTTTTCAGTAACACTGAAGAATCAGATGATGGTGTTGATTTTATAGACAATCACTACAAAACTGGTGCAGGCGGAACTTTCGGAATTGGCGCTAAATATGATTCATTCCGCGTTGAAGGCGAAGCTCTTTATTTGTCTACAAACATAGACGGTTTCCAAACTTCTGCGGGCGCTTCAGGCCGATTGGACACAGATGTTAAAGTTGCGGCTTTCATGGCCAATGGTTATATCGACATAAACACTGGTACAGCCCTAACTCCTTATGTTGGTGCTGGTCTTGGTGTTGCTCATGCCACTTTCTCTACTGCTGGCATTGACGACGCATCAGACGATGTACTTGCATATCAGGCGCTTGCTGGCGTTTCTTATAACATCGACCCACATAATTCAATATCTTTGGGTTACCGTTATTTCGCTACTAACGACCTTAGCATTGGCGGTTCAACAACCACTTTCGGCAAAAGCATCGCAGAAATTGGCTACCGTTATACTTTCTAGTTATTTAGATAAATAAACGAAGCAGGTCGATTTAAGTAACCAAAAACACGTCATTCCGGAAGTTAGAGCGCTTTGAAAAACCTCTTGTTTTTCTAGGCGCTCTTACTATCCGGAATCCATCTTTCAGCAAGGGAGAACTAAAATATCCTCACAGCTTGCTGCACCATGGATTCCGGATAGCAATAAAAACTAAGCACTCCCAAGTGGTCGGCAAGGTTTTTTAGCTTCCGGAATGACGTCCTTACCATCCGCGATCTGCTTTTGAACTTTAAAACTTAGGAACTTTAGAATTTTAAGTTCTAATATTCTTACTTTCTAAAGTTCTAGATTCCTGAATCCCCCCACCCGTCAAACTTCCTTGACATACAGTCTCAATTATGCTACACCACTGTCACAAATTAATTTATTAAGCATTTAAAACGGCAAGAGACATGCGAAGCCAAGAGCAATTAGAGCAGATAAAAGAAACATTATTTAATTTTGTGAATGATGGACGGGACCCTTATTCGAAGCAAATTCTGAATGACAAAAATGCCCAACGGGACGCTCATTTTAAGCAAATTAAGGCATTATTTAGCAACCTCACAAAAGAAGAAAAAAAAGAAATTGTTAATGCCAAAAAAAAATATAGTAGAACAACACTTCTTCATTTGGCGGCAGAGGAAGGCCATCTTAAGATCGCAAAACTTCTTATTGAAAATGGTGCTGATGTTAATGCCAAACACTCCCTTGGCGGAACCCCACTGCATCTGGCGGCTTCGAGAGACCATCTTAAAATCGCAAAACTTCTTATTGAAAATGGTGCTGATGTTAATGCCAAAGACTCCCTTGGCGGAACCCCACTGCATCTGGCGGCTTCGAGAGACCATCTTAAAATCGCAAAACTTCTTATTGAAAATGGTGCTGATGTTAATGCCAAAGACTCTCTTAAAGAAACAGCATTTTATTTTGCAACAAAGAGACGCCATCTTGAGATCGCAAAGCTTCTTATTGAAAATGGCGCTGATGTCAATACCAAAGCAAGCTCTGGCACAACACTATTCCATTGGGCGCTAGAGAATGACCATCTTGAAATCGTAAAGTTTCTTATTGAAAATGGTGCTGATGTTAATGTCAAAGACGCCAAAAATGGTCAAACAGTACTTTATTTAGCGATAAAGAGAGACTATTTTTTCGAGATAACGATAAATAGACCCTATCTTGAAATCACAAAGCTTCTTATTGAAAATGGTGCTGATGTTAATGCCAAAACCAACGATAGCCAAACACCACTTCATTTGGCGGTAGAGGAAGGCAATCTTGATATCGTAAAGCTTCTTATCGCAAATGATGCTGATGTTAATGCAAAAGCCAACAATGGAACCCCACTTCATTTGGCGGTAGGGAATTACCAAAAGAACCATCTTAAGATCGCAAAACTTCTTATTGAAAATGGTGCTGATGTTAATGCTTTTGGTAAAACAGTACTTCATTCGGCGGCAATGTGCGACAATATTGAGTTAGTTAATCTAATACTTAACGAAGGAGCTGAGGTAGCGCGCAGGTCATTAAAAATGATTAGTAAACAAATAAAGAACGGAAATCTTCAAGGCGTTGTGCTTGCCCCACACCCTAAAAAAGAAGGTGTATATTACAATGTAAATGCCAAAGTGAAACCCTGGGAGCGTGAAAAAAGGATGCAAACAGCAAAGACTTCTGCTTTAAAAGAACAATTTGCAATGTCTACGACCAAGTTTGAAGTTTCCGATACTGGCTCCAATACCATCGCTTATAATGTGGCGAATCAACTCGTCCAATATTTCTCAGAAAAACAAGACTTACCCTTTCTAATACTTTTCCGATCTTTAAGTAAAAGATTTTATAATGTGATAAATGAACATTTACCTCACATTCCTGCCTTTCAGGAAAAATTCTTTGAAAACAGCTTTGTTCACAAAAATTATAGCAAGCATTTCAAAGGGTTTTATAATAATCCTAGTCTTTTGCTTGAAGAAAATAAAGAAAAAACCGAGAACAAAGAAGAACCAAAAAAACCTGAGAAAACAGAACAGCAAGATAAAGAAGCTTCTTCTGAAAAACCTTCTTCACATGTTGCGATGGTTGAAGCGCAAAGAAAATCAAAATGCAAAACTCAAGAAAATCCTGAAAAACTAGGCAAAAGAGATTCGTTACGTAAAAAAATATCTGACATGGCCAATCGCCATAAAGACAATGAATCAAAGGATGACGACCAGCCTGAGCAGCTTAGACCGCCTAAATATCCTAGCAGCCGTAGGAAGTAGGCATTACAGGCCAAAAACATCTTAGAACTTAGGAACTTTAGAATTTTAAGTTCTAATATTCTTACTTTCTAAAGTTCTAGATTCTAGACTCCCCTCACCCCCGCATAATCCGTACTTTCGAGCTAAAACTCGCATGCATTGTTATACCGTCTTGCATTGGGGAGACATCCTCCTCGCCAAATTTTGCTTTCACAATTTGATAATTTTCCATGCTCATTTCATCAACGCCGACGGCGCTTTTGGCCATTTGCAAAAGCTGATAGGCTTTTTGCGATCCGCCCTCCTGCACAAATATATTCACTATAAATTCGATGCTAACGCCACGCCATTGCTCTTTGCGCCACTTGCCCTTATATGAACTGGTTATTGTGACATAAGGGTATAGGCCATATTCGGTTTCAAGGGTGAAAATTTCGCGGATGTGCGTCATAAAATTTTCTGAGGAAATAAGCGCGCGATACACAGTATCACGCAGCTCATATTCACAATAATCGGTGTTCATTGCGTCACCCCTTCTTCGGCGATAATTTCCAGCCATTCATTTTTTTCTTCGAGATTGCTGATACTGCGGATATTCAAAACGCGACTGCCGTATAAAATCCGCATTTTGCTTGTTATGCCGCTTATGTAGCGGGTGGTGATTCTGAATGTTTTGGCGGCAACCATTTGCCCGGCGAAAAACCGCTCCGAGCCACTGCTTGGCAAAATCTCCGCCCAAACGGTAGAGCCATTGCTCCAGCTTAGGCTATATCCGCCACCACTATCCGTGGTGAGAGATTCGCTCTGGAATGTAATTTGATGCCGCATACGCGATATGATGTCTGGTTTCATGGGAATCCTTTTTTGATTGGTAAATTGTAAGTAAATATTGGCGATGTGATATACGTCATCCCAGAAGCTATATTTTGTTAGGCGTTTTCTTTAAACGCCGCCTACAAAATAAGCTATGTGGGATCCATTTTTGTTTGGTGTAACAGTGTATTCCCACCGGAGTTTATTCTCGTGAAGACGTGGACGGGGAGGATTCTTCTTCAGAGTCTTCAAAAAGGGTTAAGACAAGTCACCTAGGAATTTAGGTTGATCTGACAAATTTTTGCATCATTCACAGGGTGGGAGGGAACACCCCCTCCTCACCAATCTTCCTTGACATCAAGTCTCAATTACGCTACATTTCTGCCATAAATTAATTTATTAATGATTAAAAAAGACAGCGAACATGTTAAGCCTGCAGGAATTAGAGCAGAAAAAAATAGAATTATTTGATATTTTGAATAGAGAAGTTGAACCACAACAGGACGTTCATTTAGAGGAAATTAAAGTATTACTTAGCAATCTCACAGAAGCGGAAAGAACAGAAATTGTTAATGCAAAATTCACTCATCAGAACATCAGTGCGCTGCACTGTCTTGTTATAATTGGCCACCTTGCAACCGCAGAGTTTCTTCTTCAAAATGGTGCCGATATTAACGCCAAAGCCACTAATGGCAGTACACCACTAGACCTTATTGTTCCAATTGGCCACCTTGCAACCGCAAAGTTTCTTCTTCAAAATGGTGCTGATATTAATACGCGAGATATAAATGGGAGCACACTACTACATGTGGCCGCTAACGCAAGACAACTTGAAATGGCAGTCTTACTTATAAAATATGGTGCTGATATTCATGCCAAAAGCATTAATGAAAACACCCCATTACACTACGCTACTATGGCCGGCGAACTCAAGATCGTAAAGTTACTTATAGAAAATGGTGCTGATGTTCATGCCACAAACAATAAAGGCGACACCCCATTACACTTGTCTGCCCCTAATGACCACCTTGCGATCGCAAAACTCCTTCTCCAATATGGTACGAATGTTAATACAAAAACCAAAGACGGTATCACCCCGCTGCAATATTCTGGTACACTTAGTGGCAATTTTACGACCACGAAACTCTTTCTCGAACATGGTGCAGATATTAATGCCCTCAACGATTATGGCTTTAGTACGCTGCAATTATCTGCGCAAAATGAGAAATTGTTTGGGAAAATGAAACTACTCCTAGACGAAGGAGCGGAAGTATCGGATGATTTAGTAGAGAAAATTAATAATATTTTTCCAGATGTAGCCCTCATACCACATCCTAAAAAACCAGGTGTATTTTTAAATGGCAATGCCTCAGTCCTAGCATTTAAGCGTGACGAAATGATGCAGGCGGCAAAAGATGCAACACAAGCAAGCACCACTAGAAAATATGAAGTGCCACAAACAACTTTCAATTTGGCATTTAGAGAAGTCGCCAAATATTTAGCTTCCGCTGGAAATATATTCGCATTCAATCTGTTGCGTTGTTTAAGTAAAGAAATTTCTGGTATTTCCCAGAATGTTCTTACAATTGAAGCATTAACACCAAATTTTAAAGGACGTATTATCGGAATATCATATAGCAGGCATTTCAATATTTTTTATAACAATCCTGATCTTTTGCTCGAAGAAAATAAAGAACCAAAGAAGCCAGAGAAAAAAGTACAGGAAGATAAAGAAACTTCTTCTGAAAACACTGCGAAACCTTATTCACATGTTGCAAAGGTTGAAGAGCAAAGAAAATCAAAAGCTCAAGAAAATCCTGAAGTTAAAAGTGAAGAACTTTCTGAAAGACTTAGGAAAAGAGATGAAATACGTAAGAAATGGTCTGAAGTTTGCGATCCTAAAAAAGATGGTGACCAACCTGAGCAGCTTAAAAACCCTAGCAGCCGCTGGAAGTAGGCATTATATTTTCAAAGCAGGTCGGGGAATCAAGAATATTAGAACTTAGAGTTCTTAAGTTCTAATATTCTTAGTTTCTAAAGTTCTAGATTCCCGATTCCTGACTCCTCTCACCCCCTAAACCCGCCACACCCTATACGGCCCATAAAGCCCCAAAGACTGCGGTGGAATTGTGCTGGCACCGGCACGGCCATCATAAATAGCGGCGATATGCGCGAGCAAACCCTGCTTGATAGGATTGGGCACATCGCTCGCCGCCGCGCCATAACCTGTCACATAAACAATCTCGATGCGATTGCTAATTGGCGTTGCGTCAAAAACCAGAACACGCTTGCCGGCATTGAGATAATAGCTCGCGCTGCTGATTGTGGTGCTGCTCTCATCGCGCGCAAAGGCCGTCACAGAGGTGATAGATTGCACCGGCCCCATAAGCAACGGCACTTCCGAAGGCGCATATTGGTCATAAGATAATTTCCAGCTTTGCGTTATCATCGACGTGCGTAAAAATTTCTCTGCCGTCTCGCGCACAGCCTTCATAACTGAGGCTATAAGCGCGTCTTCGTCACTGCCGCTCACACGCAAATAAGTTTTTACATCAGACAGCACAAGTGGTTCGCTAGCCGGCGCAACCGCCAGCGTTAAAGATGAGTTTTGCATTGGGTTTCTCCTTTGATTTAATATTAGAGTTCAGAATTCGGTTAAGTGCTAAGACAAGAGATTTTTGTATTTATTATGTTGCAGTTCTAGCGTTTTTATGTTATAAACATCGCTCAATTATTAATTTTTTAACTCATACAAGCGGTTATAGTGCAGGAAAAAGAGAAATTTGCTGTTATTTTTGATTTTGATCAAACATTAACCGGCTTGCATACGCATAACGCAGTTATTGGATCTCTCATTGATGATAAAGAAATATCAGCGAAAGATGCTGCTGGGAAAGTAATTGCTAAAATAAGAGATAGCATCAAAAATCCTAAGCCGGAATCCGGTTTTGTACAAACAACTTTTCATAGTTTTAAACCTCAGCTTATTAACAACCCTGCAGAAACAATAGAAATATTCCGCGAGATTTGTAACAAAGGCGGAACAATTGGTGTGGCTACCCGCAATGAGTTTCCTCAAATTGTGCAGTGTGTGCTGGATATATTAGCTGAAAAAAGTGGTATTGCCGCGATAAAGGATATTCCGGTTATATATGGTGGCATGGATGACAGGCACGCTAATATAGCAGATGCCAGATTTTCTGCATTTTCAGAGACAGATCGCAAAACAAATTGGCACAGGCTTACAAAACAAGAAGCCGGCCCGGACAAAGGACCTGATGCAACCGGAAAAAACCGATATCATGAAAAATTCAAAAACATTTCAGGCCTACAATCCCTTGATAATAAAAATATTGTTCTTGTTGATGACAGTGCTGATAATATAGCCAAAGCAACAGAAGCAGGCTATGCCGGCATTAAAGTTCCATTAAAAGTACATGTGGGTGATATAGACTATCTAACGGAAGTTGGTCGTTTTATAAACGCAAAATCAGAAGGGCTTGAATATACCCCACCTGCCACTCCGAAGAGCACTCCAAAAGGACAGAGAAGAAAAGAAAGCCCCAACCCTTCGCCATATCCATCGCCCGCTTCAATGAAAAGAGCGGATGCTGCAAGATCGCAGGTTAATTCTCCTGCTATCGGAAGCTTCCAGTTGGGTGCGTCAGGTATATTTTCACTACCACCCTCTCCAACTCCATCACGGTTTCCATCGCCTGCTCCCAAAAAAAGATCAGCTGCGGCAGATAATCAGATTACTTCGTATGTCTCAATTTCACTTCCTAAATCGCAGATTAGGCCTTCTGCTCTGGGTGCGTCAGGTTCATTTGCAATACCATCGCCAACCCCTTCGCAGCCTCCATCGTCTGCACCTTTATTTGTTCCTACTCCTACATTTGCACCGCTAGATTATACACACATGATGTCTATGATTCTGAATCCACGTGCTATACCGATACCAACTATACCTGCTCAGACAAAAACACCAGCAGTGCCTAACGCCGAGCCAGCTATAGAACCAAAAACTACAAGAACATGGGCAGAGCGGGCGGAAGACCCTTCCGACTCACACGCGCAAGCCGCTAAAAGAAGCAAAATGGATCCCCGCACTCCGCAGTAACGATTTGCAGATGGGGGATTGCCCCCGCTTTGCAACAAAAATCCTCCCCCCCTTCCACACCTCAAAATCCTTAATATTTAAACTTCCTCACTTGATATTTAGATACAAATATGTTACATTACTTCCGCAAAACAAAAAGGAATGTAAGATGACAGTAAAAACTCCGATTACAAGCTTACTTTATTTTGGGACAACAGCCGAACAAATTGATCAATGGCTGGCAAAAAATCTTGCAACTGCAACATTTGATGAGCTTACTGCTACAGATTCCAATACGACCTCAATTCTACATATTGCTAAAACCACTGAGCAAACTTTAGCTATTTTAAATGCTATGCGAGAAGCAAAAGGCAAAATGCTGACTCTCGAAGAAGTAAACCCTAGAAATGGTATTGGCAGCACACCACTGCATTACGCCCAAACCACTGAGCAAACTTTAGCTATTTTAAACGCTATGCGAGAAGCAAAAGGCAGCCCGCTAACTCTCGAAGAAGTAAACCCTAGAAATGGTATTGACAGCACACCACTGAATGGCGCCAAAACCGCCGAGCAAACTGCGCTTCTTTTAAACGCTATGCGAGAAGCAAAAGGCAGCCCGCTGATTCTCGCAGAAGTAAACCCTAGAGATAATGATGGTGCCACACCACTGCACCGCGCCAACACTGCCGAGCAAACTGTGCTTCTTTTAAACGCTATGCGAGAAGCAAAAGGTAGACCTTTGACCCTCGAGGAAATAAACCCTAGCGATAATGCTGGCGCCACACCACTGCACCGTGCCAAAACCGATGAACAAACCTTCGTTCTCTTGCGAACTATGAAAGAAGCAAAAGGCCGAATGAACCCTCTAACTTTCAAAGAAATAAACCTTTTGGATAATAACGGTCTTACACCACTTCATTATGCGCAAACCGCCGAGCAAACCAAGCTTCTTTTGATATTTATGAAAGAAGCAAAAGGTCGCCCGCTGACTCTTGTGGAAGTAAACCCTAGAAATGGTACTAACAGCACACCACTGAATGGCGCCAAAACCGCGGAGCAAACCAAGCTTCTTTTGAGAGCTATGAGAAAAGCCAAAGGCAGCCCGCTGACTCTCGCAGAAATAACCCCTGTGAATAATGCTGTCGCCACAATACTGAATGGCCCCAAAACCGCCGAGCACAAATTCATTCTCCATTGCGAAATAGCATTAGCGAAAATTCATGACAAATCAGCAACTCTTGAAGAAATTGCTGCAGAAAGATCTTTGAACAATCTTAGGAATAATGATTATAAATTATTTGGTTTGGGGTTAGCTGATTTACAAGCAATCGGTAACATTCCTGAATTTTCTCAAAACCACAAAGAACAGATTGAAGAAGCTGCGTCTGTTTCCAAAAAAATGGACGAAACAGATAGGAGTAATTTTATGTCTGTGGTGCGTAGTTTTGCTAATCTCGATACAAAAGAATATTCACCTTTAGCAGAAAGCATAACATCACTAAAAATTATTCGCGAAGAGCCATCCAAAGCATCTTTTGTTGATAAATTTGCACAAAGTGTTGGTAATGAATTAGGCAAAAGCAAATAAGAGAAAAAATCAGAATCTCACTATAAACCTAAACCACCAAGCTCCTTTACTAGATAATTTAAAATACCAGCAGGTCGGGGTATCACCCCCGCGCCTGCCTTAACTTTCTTCCCTCTTGCGCTTTTTCACTTTTAAACAGACTTCTACCCTCGTCGCCCAACCCGCCGCAAAAAACGATCTGGCCAAATTCTCACGCACTTCATAAATTTCTCCCTCGACAAATTGCCTTACAGTAAAACCATCTTCTGACCCTTTACGAGTTTGTAGCATTTTTATTTTTACCATTGTATATTTCCTCGATTAATTTTTAATTTTAACAAAAGCATATTTGTGCATAAGCAAATTGGCATATTGGCTAATGTGCTAATATGCCAATACGCTAATATCACCCATTCCTCTTCCGCGACCGCGTCATAGACCCGGCAAAATCATTGAGCATATTGCCTTCGGCATTATTAAAACTACCCGAACGTGATGGGTTTTGCGCGCTGGCGCTATAGATGGAAGGCACAACAAAATCGCCAAGGATGGTGCCGAAAATATTGCCGCCAAATTTTTGCTTTATGGCCGCGCGAACATTATTCTCGCTTTCCTTTAAAATGCGTTTTTGCTGATCTTTAAGTAATATATTAATATTATTTTGTAAGCTTTTGAAATCACCGCTTAATATGCCATTAAAACTATCCAGCATATTTTTCTGCAATTCAGCAACCATAGCTTCCACCTGCTTCCTGACATCGTCAGCAAGTTGTTCCATTCTTGGGTCTGGCATTTTATTCTCCTTTGGTTTTAATTGAATCACGAATCCTTCCGTCCCATTCTGGCACACCCCCTGCCCTCATTCTGCGCTGCACAACACAAAGTTGGCTTTGCAGGCTAGAAAATAGCCATTAGAGCTGATTTAATGCAACAAATATGTTATAATAATGTGATATAGTATGGGTTCATAAAAACGACATCGTCATTGCGAGGAGTCGAACAGGGTGGACTAATAAGAGTTCGCTTCCTCACAATAACGATTTACCAAGCACTATCTTATGAACTTATTTTAGGACAGAAAATGACAGATAACGTTCTACAGACAGCCAACACCCGCAACGTCTTTAAATTTCTGGAAAAGACGTATGACGAGACGTTTTCGCTGCTGGTTTTTGCCCGCGATTACTTCACTGCTAAGTCGGCGTTGGATAAATCCAAACTGTCACCGCATGATAGCTGCGTTTATAGCCTTGCCATGTCGGTAATAACCACACAGCTAACCAGCTGCCTGGCTTGGCTTTTACTTTGCCGCGCCGTGCAAAATGGCGAAGTCGGCGTAGACGTCTTAAAAAACGAACAATATAAAATGCCGGAATTTGATGTCGAAATCAACGAGACAAACTCAGGCTTTTCAAGCCTAAACCCTATCGTTCGCGAGATGCTAAGCCGCAGCTCCCGCATATATAAACGCGTGAAAAGAATTAGCAGGTCTTAGTTAGATCGAGAGACCAAGAAAGTTAGAACTTAGGAACTTAGAACTTAGAAATTCTAAGTTCTAATATTCTAAAGTTCCAGATTCCTGATTCTAAACTCCCCCCTACCCCACCAAAAAGCTTGCCCTTATGCCAAAAATAAGTTACAAGTTTTAAATATTAAAAAATTAACCATGGATGAGTGCAATGCCGACTTTAAGCGCTGAAAAAATACAAGAATTAGCCGCAAGATTATTTAATATGGTAGCAGAAAAAGACGGAAAAGACCCACGGGCCGATATTAAAAAAGTAAAGTTGATCCTGGTAGAGGCTGGGGATCAGGCCGTTGATGTTGTTAATACTAAAGACAATAAAGGTAAAACCTTACTGCACGTTAATCCAAATCTTGAAGTCGCCAAACTGCTTGTTCAACATGGAGCTAATATCGATGCCAAAAACAGGCGTGGCTATACAGCACTGCACTTTGCTGCTAGTTATAATCTTATTCATATAGCAAAATTTCTTATTGAAGAAGGCGCAGATGTTAGTGCCAGAAGCGATAATGGCAACACTCCTTTGCATTTTACAGAAACTCCTATAATCGCACAACTTCTTATGCAGTATGGCGCAGATGTTACTGCTAAAAACGATAAAAACGAAACCCCACTGCACCTAACTAATAATTGTGAGGTGGCAGATATTCTTATTCAACATGGTGCAGATGTTAATGCCAAAGCCAACAATGGCGAAACAGCATTTAATCTCGCTGTTCAAAATGGCAAATATGCTATTGCAGAGTTTCTTCAAGCGCATAGCAATCATATTAAAGAAAAAACCAAGATATCACCTTCTGAAAAAAGCGATGATACTCAAAAAATCAGCTGGGCAAACAGACATGCAAAAAGGGATAAATCTTCTTCCCCAGAACCTTCAAAAAGAATTAAGACTGGCCATCTTGGAATTTAGATTGTCTTAAAAAAATTGCAATGGATTCCCGCCTGCGCGGGGATGACAAAATTAGAGGCCTGTGGTTGTCATTCCCGCGCAGGCGGGAATCCATTGTTTACATTATCTTGAAGCAGCCGAAAGTTTTATCCTTCGATTTTTACTGAAGTTCCAACGACTTTCTTTTCGTGGCCTTTTCTTCAAACGAAGCTGGTTTTTCCAGACTACCACTATGGCCATTTGTTTTTTTGCCTTCTGCAACAGGTTTGCGGAAATTGTTCGGATGTATTTTTGGTTGAGAAAAACATTCTTTCATTTCTGGCGTTGTCCGTTGATTTGTCAGCGCAAAATCAGCTGGACTCTGCCCATTATTATCTGTTGCGAAAACGCTTGCACCAAGATTAATTAAAGTTTTTACCGCCGGAATTTGACTATACAAAACCGCCTTATGCAGCGGTGTCTGGCCATTTATATCACGCGCATTAACATCCGCACCTTTTTTAACAAGAAACTCAATAAGTCCTGGTACGTAACTTTTATGTTCACACAAAAATGCTTCATGCAAAGGCGTTGAACCGAAAGATAATATGCATGTTGCTTCTGCGCCATCCGCAGAATGAAGTAACATGTCCATGTTAATATTTTCACGCTTAAGAAGTTTTTTCAGACTCTCTATATTGCCTTTAAATAAAGCATGTCTTATCTCTTTCTGGCTATCAAAAATTGCTTTAGCTTTTCTATACTCATCAGGAGATTTATTCGCATCCCCCAAAACCTTAAAAGTATATTTAGAATCTACCTGTTTTCCATTATTATACATAAACATCCTAATCTAAAAAATTAAATTTGGATTGTTCATAATAGATATAATAATCTATGGCAAGAAGTTAGTATTTTGGGTTTATATTGCGTATTGAACACGCCTCTTATCCAAGCAGGTCGGAGGGATACCATCCTGCAAGGGATAAAGCCATCCCCAAATCCTTAATATTCAAACTTTCGCTTGACATTTCGTCACAAATATGCTACATTATTCCCGCAAAACAAAAAGGAATGTAAAATGACAGTAACAACTCCGATTACAAGCATACTTTATTTATGGACAACCGCCGAGCAAATTGACCAATGGCTGGCAGAAAATCTTGCAACTGCAACATTTGAGGAGCTTACTGTTAGAAATGATTTGCAAATATCAATTTTACATTTGGCCACAACCACCGAGCAAACTTCAGCTATTTTAAATGCTATGGAAAAAGCCAAAGGCGACAAGCTGACTCTCGATGAAGTAAACCCTAAAGATAAATACGGTTACACACCACTACACCGTGCAAACACCCCAGAGCAAACTTTAGCTATTTTAAACGCTATGAAGCAAGCCAAAGGCAGTCAGCTAACTATCGAGAAAGTAAACCCTGTGAATGATTACGGCTACACACCACTGCATTTCTTCAGAACCGCCGAGCAAACCTTAGCTCTTTTAAATGCCATGACACAAGCCAAAGGCAAAGACGAAAAGCTGACTATCGAGGAAGTAAACCCTACAAGTAATTATGGCGACACACCACTGCACAATGCCAACAGCGTCGAACAAACCTCAGTTCTTTTGGATGCTATGCTACAAGCCAAAGGCAGCCATCTGACTTTCGATGAATTAAACCTTGTGGATAATAGCGGCTACACACCACTACATTATGCCCAAACCGCCAAGCAAATTGCGCTTCTTTTAAACGCTATGAGAAAAGCCAAAGGCAGTCCACTAACTTTAGAAGAAGTAAACCCTGTGGATAATAACGGTACCACACCACTGCGTAACGCCCTAACCGCCGAGAAAAAACTCATTCTCCATTGCGAAATATCACTAGCTAAAATTTATGACAAATCTGCAACTCCAGAAGAAATTGCCGCAGAAAGATCTTTGAACAATCTTAGGAATAATGATTATAAATTGGTTGGTTTGG
>CAZOKN010000014.1:0-37542 GCA_964580525.1 uncultured Rickettsiaceae bacterium | reverse complement strand
TCCCCAAAAAAAAACCCTCTAAAAACCCAACACGTATTTTTTATTAAATTTGCGCATACCCCCCCGCCCGGGACTCACAACGACGATGGACTCTTCTCGCTAGCGCTGGCGCAGCGGATTCCACATACCGTCATTGCGATGAGTCGAACATAGTGAGTACGAAGAAGCAATCCATTGCAAAATAAGAAGATTGCTTCTTCAGCGTCGCTATCGCTCCCCTCATCGCAATGACAACGGTGTGGGTAATTCTTAAGTAAAATGACTATAGGTTCTGGAATGACGTAACCATTTCGTCTTTATTCGTATGGTACTGTCAGATGAGGTTTAGATTTATAAAAATTATTCAAACCACCCGCATTCTCGGTTCGCTATTTTTCCGCGCCCGCGCCCAGCTTAAAAACTGCGTCATAGAATCAACCATGTCGTCATGCGCGGCGTTTGGGAAAGACAGAATTTGCATTTCAAAATCCGCCAGCCAGGCACTGCGATTAGGAATAAACACCCTGCCCGCCTCAATCATAGCCGTCACTGCTGCAAAGCGCGATATTTTATCTCCAACAGGACGCACAGCCACACATGGCAATTTCGTCTCACGTTTTAAATCCTGAAGCAACGATTGCCCGCTGGCCTTATCCTCAATCAAAATAACATCTGGCGACCATTTTTCTGCAAGCGCAATGCTTGTGCGTTTAAGCTCGGGATATTCCAGCCGCATGCACACAACATCCAGTAAAAAATAGCCACGCTCACATTCCTTCCAGCTTGTGCAGACTGAAAAATCATTGCTCTTGCCGGCTTTAATTGCTGTATCCCAGCTTTGCACAATGCGGCCAATTTGTGGCTCGGTGTCATAACGACAAAACCATTCCACCCGCACCATGCCGCCATTTTGCACAATGGGCAATTGTTGATATTGGCTGGCGAATGCCGCACTGCCCAAATCTTCCTTAGCCCGCGCGATTTCCTCCGCTCCCTCGCGATCAGGGTGCAAAAAATCACCGACATTGCGCACAAAATTTTTGCCATAAAATGAATAGATCATTTTTTCCTCCGCAATTGCAGGCAAGCATATATGCTCCCAGCGTGTGCTGGATTTGCTCAATATATGCCCGGTTAAATCGTTGCCATGCAACCTTTGCATGACCACAACAACCGTGCCTTTTTTCTTATTATTCAAACGACTCATAAATGTCTGATCCAGCCAATCCAACGCTGCTTGCCTTTGCACATCGGATGCTGCCTGCTGGGGATTATGGGGATCGTCGATAATTAAAAAATCACCACCCTCGCCTGTTGCCGTTCCACCCACCGAAGTGGCAAAACGAAAGCCACGCCTGGTTGTCACAAACTTGGCTTTTTCATTTTCATCACCGGCAATAATTGTTTCAGGAAATAATTCGCGATACCATTTCGATTGCATAACATGGCGGGTATCGGTGGAATGTTTTAGACTTAGAATTTGGCTATAGCTTGCCACCATAATGCGTGCTGCCGGGTTATGCCCCAAAATCCAGGCCGGCCATGCCACGCTTACACAAATTGATTTTAAACTGCGCGGCGGGACATTCACAATCAAACGTCCGCCACCCTTTGATGCGCGCGTCAGGCGATCGGCGATGAGGTCAATATGCCAGCTATGCAAATATTCAGTTTGAGGATTTATAGTTTGAAATACTTTACTGATAAAACAAGAGAAATCGTGACGCAATAATGCGTCGTGAAAATCATTTTTCATTTAAATTCCGTTTAAAAGATTTGAAAATTGGGGAATATTATCTTGGAAAATATAGAGATTTTAATGTCGATATATTAAAATTGTAATATTCTTTACATATTATTACTGTATATATGTAAACATATAACCCTAACTATGTGTATTTTATATGAAATCAGCTTTGGCTCCATTTGCGCATAACTTATCGCAATCTGCTCCTAATTTTGTTGAAATGGTGGCACCATCTCACACGCCTCAAACAGATGATTTTCAAGACAGAGTAAATGCAATAGCCGAACCAAAAAGCCCAGCATTTGTTGCAGGTGAACTAGCTGCAAAAGGTTTCAACTGGCTATATGACCGCAGCAAGCCATGGGTTTCTGCAATTATGGATTCATTGCCTTATGTAGGTTTGCCTGGTGCGGAGGCGAAAGCTATTCCATCTCCAATAGATGAGTCTTATAAGCTGGTTGTAGAAAAAGCTATGCAACATGTGCAAGTTGTTGGCACAAAAAGCAAAAAAGAAGAGCAGCAAGTAAGAGAACGCTTTGAAAGAATTTTACTCAGTGCAATAGAAGGAGAACTTTCAAGAGATAGCATAGATTTATGGTTAAGTTATCCAATGCACGAAAATCAACCAACCTTTGTCTTAAATGTAGATATTGCTGCCAAGGCTGTATTAGGAGGAGAAGCCCAATTTGATCCCTCAACAAATGAAGTGTCTTTATTTATGAAAAACAGTGATAATGCTTTAATGCAGAGTATCAGACATGAAGTTGTTGGTCATGCGGCTGACATGATAGGATATTTTTTGGCTGTCAAGAAAGGAGAAGCCAAATATGGACGTCCAGAACTTGACCACCATAATAAAGATAAAGATGCCGAAATTTCAAATAAGCTTCTAGCGGCCTGCAAAGACAATGTTTATAATGTTAAACAAAAAGCAATGACTTGTATTACAAACAAAAAAGATTGTAACAACAATAAGCCCCTCCGAAATATCAGAGAATCCTACAATAGAGAAGCAGAAGTGGTTTTTTCAAAAAGTAATATGCATAATGTTGTAGGCAGAAAATTAGAAATTGGTGAGTTTCTTACGTATAAAAATACCAAATTACAAATTGTAGAAACTAAGAAAGAAGATTATGAAACTTCATATCCTAAAAAAGTACAAAAAGACAAACAAAGTCCTTTCAAGGATAGCTATACTGCAAGAGTAGTAGATGATAATAAGGTAGCTTCCTTCTTCTATACAATCGATGGAATGTTTCCTACCCTTGAACTATATCCTGATGCCAAAAAGACTTTTGAAACTGGAGCATATCTTAACCAAGTTCTTCCTGATGAACTAAAAAAGACAATTTGCCCTGACCTTTATAGCTTCGATCACAATCAAGTAAAAACTGCACAAGGCTGGGTGAAAACATTACAAGAAAAATCTCAAAAAGACAGCCCAGATAGCCAAAAAAAATCCGGCAGAGGCAGGGACGATCTATAGTCCCTTAACTAACTTCCTAAGCCAGGTCCCTTAGAAGGATCGATTTTGTTTTGTGCAATTGGAGTTGGTGATGCAACCGTTTGGCTAAGGTCAGTTTTAATTTTAGAAAGCTTTCCTGTGATGTTAACAGTCTCTTTCGCCATTTCCATAGCCTGACCACACAATTTTTCTGCGCCACCAAGTTGTGTAGTAGCACTTTTGAAGCTGGCGCTGTTCAACACATTTATATAATCTTTCGCTGTAGCCAAATCACCAAGTTTTTGCGGCAATTGACTTTGTTGCATTGCCAATCTGGCAGCAACAACAACTCTTAATTCTTCACGTAATTTTTTAGCATTTAGTGCCGCTTTTTGTTCTGGCGTGGTCGCAAGAGAGTTGATGGCTTGCAAAATATCTTCCGTAGTTATTTCTTCGACAGTTTGTTGAACATTTTGCTTTTTTTCTTCTTCTTTAGTTCCGATTTTCAAAGTCTTTTTAATTTCTTCAAGCTGTTTGCGCAAGGCTTCCGGCAATTTATCCTGCCCGATACCCAGCTCTTTCATCAATTCAAAAAATATCTTTTTCGCCTCTTCACGTCTTTCAGCAATGCTGGCTCGCAGCTGGTTCAGCCTTTCCTGTAGCTCTTCGTACCTTGGATGATTTTGCGATATACCCATTACTAAATACCTTGATTTTGCTTACCTAAGTTTAGACCAAGCGATTATACATACAATATATTACAAACATATTACGTGATACAACTTTTAGTCTAAGACTAAATAATCAATATTTCAGATAAATGCAAAGGTAGTTTTTAAAGATGTGTGGATAATATATCAATTAATAGTTTGATATTACTTATTTTATATAACCATAGATAGCAATTTAAGCACGCTTCCAAGTGGTTGTGCCATCCGGCTTGTCTTCCAGGATTATGCCTTTAGCCTTTAGATCATCGCGTATGCGGTCAGATTCCGCCCAGTTTTTGGCAGCGCGTGCGGAGAGACGAGCTTGGATAAATTGATCAACTTCATCAGCACCAGATTTACGACCAAAATATTCGTCAGCACTTTGCTGTAAGAAGCCTAATTGCTTCAGGCAACTTACAAGTTCTTCCGAGGCTTTAGGAGATTTTGAGCTGTTATATTCTCCAGCTTTTTCATTTAAATAAGCAAAAACCATTGCGGTGTTTAAATCATCCGCGATAAATTCCATAATTTTTCCGCTATTTTTATCGCCAATATTTTCTTTGTTCTCATAAATTTTATAGAACTTATCCATAGTTAATTTGGAATCGTAAATAATCTTTTCATTCCAATCAAGAGGACTGCTATAATGGCTGGAAAGCAACGCATATCTAATCACTTCTCCGTTAACGCCCTTATCCAGCAAATCCCTAACCGTAATAAAATTCCCCAAGCTCTTGCTCATTTTTTCGCCTTCAACGCTTAAGAAGCCGTTATGCATCCAGTATTTTGCAAATTCGCTACCGGGAAATGCGCAGCAGCTTTGTGCGATTTCATTTTCATGATGCGGGAATTTTAGATCAGCACCGCCGCCATGAATGTCAAAAGTTTCGCCAAGATATTTTGTGCTCATAACAGAACATTCAATATGCCAGCCTGGTCGACCTCGACCCCAAGGGCTGTCCCAGCCTGGCTCATCATCCTTGGATGGTTTCCACAACACAAAATCAGCCGGATTTTTTTTGTATGGAGCAATTTCCACACGTGCGCCGGCTATCATCTCATCGCGCGAACGATGGGAAAGATCGCCATATTTTTCATAAGATTCAACACTAAACAAAACGTGCCCCTCAGCCGCATAAGCATGGGATTTTTTTATCAATGTTTCGCACATTTCTATCATGCCGTCGATATTTTCAGTCGCAAGCGGCTCATGATTTGGTGAAAGGCAATTCAGCGCCGCCATATCGTCATGGAACATTTTTGTAGTTTTTTTAGTGAGCTTATCTATGGCTTTTAAAATGTCAGAATCAAGATTTTGAGCTTTTGCAGCCGCGTTAATTTTATCATCAACATCTGTAATATTACGCACATATATAACATTCTCTGTGCCGTATTCATGGCGCAGCAGGCGATATAACACATCGAACACAACAACAGCACGGGCATTGCCAATATGTGCGCGGTCATAAACCGTAGGTCCGCAGACATACATTCCTATTTTCGGATTGGCAGATTTGTCCAACGGCTCAAAAATATCTTTTTTGCCAGTGAGTGTGTTATGTAATTTTATAGCTTTTTTTTCCATAAATGATTTATCGACAAAACATGGCAAAAAAGCAAGGGATAAATTAAAATAAGGAATAAGGCGTAGGCAAATGCCATCTCCCCTCCTCTATTCAAAATTATTAATAAATTAACCATAGCGACTTGACAAAACAGTATTTTTTTGTATTTTTGTTACAAATTATAAAAAGGCAAGTCATGTCAAAAGAGCATCCGGTTTTAGAAAATAAAGGAAAGCAAAATCCCAATCCATCACCAGAGAACCGTCCTCTTCCTCAAACTGAAAGCCAGGATGATTATGCCAAAAGAATATTTGAAGAACATGCCGCAGCTAAAAGAAGCCAAAAAAGCAAAGAGACCAGAAGCGGAAGATGGCTCATTTGCTTATAAGTATTCAAAAAAACAGAAATCTTCAATGTTTTTAGAATAAAAAATAAAAATTTCAAAGGAAAAGACAATGCCACCGAAACAAGAAGCGATTCAAAATACAAACCCAATGTCGATTTCAGAGCTACTATCTGATGATCAGTCTGGTCCGGAGACGAATCAGCCACAATTACAAACTCCAAAACCAAGCGCTTTTTATCCAGCATATCCGATGCCGCAACAAGAAATGTTTCCGGGTTTTGTTCAGCAAATGCCTTTTGGATATCCAATGATGCAACCAGCAATGATTCCAGGGTTTTTTCCACACATGCAATTTGGTTATCCTTTTGGTTATCCGCAATCACAACCGATAATGGTTTCGGGGTTTGTTCCACAAATGCCGTTTACTTACCCGCAACTACAACAAGCACCTGCTCCAAACGTTATGCAAGTAAATATACATAACTATCCGCCACAACCGCAACAAGCTCCTCAACAGCCAAAAATTGCATCACAGGAAATTTCTTCAGAACGTAACTGGAGATGGAAAAAAGAACCTTCATTAGAGAAACGAAATAGCCCACCTTCTACGGCAGCTCAAGAGGTAAAGAAAAAACAGCGGAACACTGTGGCTGTGGGTGAGTTGCCAAAGCCACCAAAGTTTGATCCAAATGACTACACTGCTGTTATCTTTTCATATGACAGCTCTAGTCATATACCACAAGAGCAGGTTACAAACTATCAGGCCAATCTTCAAAAACCGACAGAACCTTCTTTAAAACGTGAAAAACAGCCTGATGCAAAAAAACAGCCGGCAAAAAGACAAAGGATATCAAAAAGAGTGAATCCAAGGGAAGCAGCAGCTGATACTCTGTTATCTTTGGGAATTGTTAGGACTTTTTCAGGAGCTCCACAAACTCCCTCTTGTGAGATGCCAGAGCCTTCCGAAAATCCTCCAATTGATAAAAATAAGTATATTGTGCTGGAAAAGCCAGTTGCAAAGATAGCAGATGAAGCTTCTTCAGATGTAGAGGAGATTGTATCTTTAAAAAAACCAACAAAAAGAGCTATAAAAAGGCAAGATGCGTTTTTGGGCGAACAATTGGATTTTAGCAGCAGGGCAAAATTCAGTCGCAGCAATGCACGTGGTGGCGAATAAAATTAAGAAGGAATAACATGCCAAAAACACACCTATTAGAGCAAAAAAAAGAAAAGCATGCGTCAAAAACATATCATGCACCAAAAAAATGTGTTGTGTATAGTGCAACCAGGATATCTTCGATCGAACAAGAAAAGGCTTATTGGCAGCAGTTGAATATTAGTGCAACACGTAACTTTGGCCTGCCAGAAAATATATCGCCGCTTGCTCCATGGCAGGCATTGGTTAATAGGCAAATAGGCCATCCCGATATTGAAACACCGCCAGCTTCCAAGCCTATGACGCCTGAAGAAGAAGAGAATTTTTTTACTTCAATGCTAAATTGGGAATGGGTGAATTCTTTGCCAAACGGTAAAGGTAAATAACTCAATCTGATGAATATTATTATGCTCAATAAAAAAGAGCGTTTAAAAAAAAGGAAAAACAATGCCAAAACTTGGAATAATAGAATTTGATGATTTTTGTGATAAGACAGTAGCGGAAGGTTTTGATGCCTTTATGAAAGAACATTCATCTAATAAATTTGCGTATGATGCAATTGTAAAGTTTCAAAAAAATAAAGATCTTAAAAAACTTGATTTTATAGATTTAATTGCAATAAACAGACTCCCTGAATGTCCTGAGGTATACAAGATGTATATTTCTGAACAAGCCATAAAACATTCTATTACATTTGAAATCGCACAAGATATTATTGATGATAACCTTCCATTAGAGAATAATGAAAAAAGAACACTGCCTCAAGATGGTGAAAATTCTAAAAGACAAAAAACTGCTCCCTCTCCAGAAATCGAAGAAGATTCGCAAAAAACAACCGAAGAACCTATAGATAGAGAACAGCTGGAAAAAGATATGCTGGAGATAGTTACAATTAGTGGAGATTATATTGAAAAAATTGTTGTTAAAGAAAAAATTGATATTTGGTTATCAAACTATTTAGAAGCAGCCGAATTTAAAGATTTTTTAATTCAAAATAAAGTTGGCGAAAACATTCTGCATTGTGTAAGAACAACTAGCCAATTACAACGAATATTGAGGAAAATGCAAGAGCTAAAAGGCGAAGCTTTAAGTGTAAATGAAGTTCTTCCCAAGTCTGTATTGGGAGCAACGCCTCTAAATATGCAAGGTCTAACAAAAGCGTTAAGATTTGTTTTTTTGTGCGAAGCATCATTGGCAAAAATAAATGATGGCACAGCATCTGAAGAGGCAAAAGTTGCGGAGCAAGCTCTTAGGAAGCTAGCCGCTCAAGATTATTCTATTCAAAAATTATCTAATCTGGAACAAACCCTCTTAAAACAAATTCCTGAACTTAGTGAAGCTACTAAGAAAAATATACCAGAAACAATGATATTCCCTTTATTTTGCGTAAACTCACTTGCCAAAATAAATGCTGGCACAGCATCTGAAGAGATAAAAAATGCGGAACAACCTTTTAAAAAAGCAGAGGCTGATAATTATTCTATTCGCAAATTAGAAGCTAACGAAAAAATTTTATTGGCAAAAATTCCTGAATGTCCGGAATTATATAAAAAATTTATAACAGCGAAATATATAGAAAAACCAGCTGACTCTCATGTTGAAAAGGCAAAAGAGCAAAAAGAAAAAGCGCTTTTACAAAATTCTAAATAAATTCAGATAAAATTATGTCACTCAATGAAGCTCAAAGAAATAAGATAACTGAAGAAATAAAACCATTTTACTTGGATGATATTGAAAAAGTAAAATCTGTTACTTCTTTGCAGAATGAAATAAGCTCCCTTAAAAGGGTGCAGAAAACCCATAAAACAAAACCACATCCGTTTTTATCTGAATTAGAAGATTACAATATTCATTTAATCTCCGAAGTTATAAAAATATCTTTTGGAATAGCAGTATTCATCGAGGAAGTTGAAGGATTTATTTTTGAACAAATAAATCAAAAAATACACGCAACAGCAGAGAGATTAAAAGTAAAAGCTTTTGATTGTGGTTGGCTCTATGATAATAATAAAAGTTTTAATGGTGGCGTTTTAATCCAGCCGCCAAGCTTTTTTTCAGCAATGTCCGATAAGACGGTTTTTGTTCCTAGGGCAAAATCTAAAGATGACTCTCATACTCAGGCAATACTAAGAGACTTCAACAACAAAGAAGGCAAACTAAAAAATCTGTGGTTAGGAAAAGCATCAACTGATCAAGCCATGGATTATTTAAAAGAAATTTTAAAAAAAAATCCAAAAAAATATTCTGAAACCAAAGATTATGCTGAGCTTGATTCAATAAAGTATGACATTCCGCCTCAACTAACATCTCCATCAAATTCAGATACATCTTCTTCAGAAGACAAATCTACTAAATTTTCTTCAATAGTTGATAATGATATTGATGATGCTAATTTTAATTCAGTGATTTTTGGCAAAATGTCAAAGGCAGCAGAACTAAGACCAAAGAAAGAATTTAAGGATATAGCTCCTAAGAAAGCTGATAAGTTTAGAGATATTGGCGCTCCTATTGAAAAATCTGCATTCAAAATATTTGAACGGAAAGAATCTGTTTCTGTGTCGAAGTAAGTAGATTCCCGCTATTGCTAACACAGCAGGTTGCGGGAATCCACTGCCCATAAAAGCCTAATAAAACTCCACCAACTCATAAGCCACAACAACATTGCCGGTCGAAGCAATGCGGCTTGCGGTGATGGTTGTGGAATTAGTGAGGATGCAGGCCGAGGCATTATCATCCTGATTTACTGTGCTGTTATCAGTGCTGAAATATTGAAAATTCAGCAGCGATTTATTGATGTTCACCGCCGTTACAGTTGCCGTGTTGGAAGTGTTACCGGAAGAAAGCGAAATAGTTCCGCGATTTAAACTTTTAATAATGCCAGTTTTAAATTCACAAACTGTGGCTCGCAAGCTGCGTGTGCCATTACTGCTTCCGCCTTTGAAAAATCCAACATTGGTTGTGCTTGTCAATTGGCAATAAAATATAGTGTTAGCACCGAAGAATGTTGCCGCAATAAGTTGCCCTCCCCGCCAAAAAACTGCAGTATTTGCCATCGTCACTGCTGATATGCTTTCGTCAGTTTGGGTAGCGGATGTTGTGCTGGCAGTGTCATCAATATTTTGCACAGATTGAATTATGCCACTTTGAAATTCAATAACCGTATAAGCCGCACTTACAGAGTTAGATGTTGCATTACGGATTGCAGTTACAGTTGTGGCGTTAGTGAGTTGTATTTCACAAAATGTAGATGACTGGTTATTATCAAAAGTTGTGTTTGAGCCACGCAAGACACAAACAGAATTGCTCGTTCCCACTGAAGTTATAGTTGCTGTGTTGGAAGCGCCAGAACTTATATTTATCTCGCCACTTTGAATGCTTGCAACTGCCATAGACGTAAATTCCACAACTGTGTAATAAACTGTGGAAGTTGCCGTGTCGGAGCTACCGCGCTTGGCAGTTACAGTTGTAGCGTTAGTAAGTTCAACGATGCATTCCTGTTTGTTCCAATCTTGTGCTGAATTGCCGGTTTTCCAGCCATTTAAAAAGCACACGGATTTTGTTGTATCAACAGAATTGATAGTAGCGGTGTTCGATGTTGCTCCGCTGCCGATGGCAATCGAGCCGGTTTGTACCGAACTGATGTAGGTGGCGGCATTGCCACCACCAAACCCTAGTAAATTATATCCAAACATTATTCGTCGCTCCCTGCATCAGTTGTGAAATAAAGTTTTATGCCCATCAAACGTGCGTCAATGGCCATATTATCCGAACCATCGCCTGTCACACGCGACACTCGAAAATTAATCAAGTCACCTTCCGCCGGAGTTCCTGCTATTGTAATAGCTGAAGTTTCAGCTGTAACATACTGGTCATTAGTGGTTCCTCCTGTGTCGACAACTTGCTGGGCAGTGCCATAGGCAGCGGCGATTGCATCATCATCGCTCATGGCCACACCTTGCAAATTCCACACCACACCAAAATTTGTTGATGTTGATGCATGCGACCAGAAAAATTGCGCTGTCACTGTGCTTTCATTCCAGCTTTTTGGAAAAGCAACGGCAAACTGTGCATATTCCTGGGTGGTGGTGTCAAAATCCAGCGATTGAATATCCGGCTGGTTGGCGCTAGTGGCAATTGTTGCAATGGAAGCGCAGCCGCCAGTGGCCGATGGCCGTATCGCCGCCGCAGGAACCCAGATAGTTTCCTTGCCGGCATATTTTAGCGTGGCATTGGCGTTGGGCAAAGTCATGGTTTTTTCAGATGTTGCCGGGCCGGAGAATTTTGTAAACCCATTACCAGTACCGCCATATGTGGAGGCGATAACTTGCGTTAGTGCCGCGCTACCATCAAAATTATTGCCATATATTGCCCGGGTAGTTGTTAATGTTGCCGCCGAGCCAGTGGTGTTTTGATTTAGCGTTGGAAAATCCCCCGCCACTGCAATGGTCAATGCGCCTGTAGATGTTGTGCTTTTTAAAATGCCTGTTGCTAAGGCAGAAGTTCCGGCAGCATAATCAGTTCCCGCCGTTGCGACTGAAAAAGCGCTCGTGCCATTGCCTTTTAAAATACCGGTTAGCGTTGCCGCACCGCTGCCACCTTGCGCTACTGTAACAACAGAATTATCTGTTAAAATATTACAAGAAGCATTTGGCAAACCATAAGTTTTTTCTGATGATGCTGCGCCGGAAAATTTTGTAAAACCATTGCCAGTGCCGCCATATGTGGAAGCGATAATTTGCGTTAGTGCCGCGCTGCCATCAAAATTATTGCCGTATATTGCCCGCGCAGTTTGCAGCGCAGTGGCAGTTCCCGCATTACCGGAAACACTGGTTTGGTCGCCCGTATTGGTGCCAGACGATGTGCCGGAGAAAGTGCCGCTTTGTGTGGCAAGTGTTCCAAGGCCAAGGCTGCTGCGGGCTGTGGCCGGAACCTGATTCACCCAGCTGCTGCCATTATAAATCATAAAATCATGATTGGCGGCGCTTGTGAGCGTCACATCCGACAAATCGTCGATGGCGCTGATAGTATTATTTGTCCAGGCAGCACCATCCCAAACATACCGGGCATCTTCATCATTCACCCACAGGCTCATGCCCTCATTGGGCGCGATAAAACGCCAGCCATTATTATAATATGCGATGTTATTACCCTGCCCCGTCCATTCGTCTGTTGGCGAGCTGCCTATAATATAGACATCGCCCTCATCTGGCGAGCCGGGTGGGGTATCCAGCGCCCTATCCGCCGCCCCGCAATTAAGCAGCGCATCCAGCGCGCTTATGGCAGAATTGATTGTTACTTCTTTTTGCGATTGGTTTTGCGCCACAAGCGCAATAGAAAGATTGTTGGTATTAGCCATTATAGCTACTCCTTTTTGGGTTGGGTTTTGGTTGTTTAGGGTGCGTAAAAGTTGAAAATAAGGAACGTCATTGCGACTGTATCCGCCGAAGCCACCTAGGAAGTTAGGAACTTTAGAACTTTAGAATTTTAAGTTTTAATATTCTTAGTTTCTAAAGTTCTAGATTCCATTCTCCGTCAAACTCCCTTGACACTCAGTCTCAATTATGCTACATTTCCGCCGCAAATTAATTTATTAAGGATTTAAAACGGTAAAAGGCATGCCAAGCGAACAAAAATTAAAGGAGATGAGAAACAGGTTATCTAAACTTTTTTTGCAGATTTCGATTAATCATAATGATGTAGCTTCAAAGGAAGTTATAGATTTATTTGCCAGGCTTGATAAAGAAGAAAAATTACAACTTGTTAATGCCAAAGACGAATACGGCAACACCTTACTACACAATACTTTGCCAAATATTTCTTCTGATGCCGAAAACACCTTATTATTTCCACTTCTAAAATTATTTATAGAAAATAGCGCTGATGTTAATGCAAAAAACAACGATGGCAAAACCCCTTTGCATAGGGCTGTCTCAAATTCTGACGCAAATTTCAGAGCTCAGGCCACACAACTTCTTCTCGAAAATGGAGCTAATATCCATGATATAGATTATAATGGCCGCACTCCACTGCACTATTCTGTTTACTACGCTTCTATATTTAAAGAAACTGAAGGTACCGACCTTTCTACCGCAAAACTTCTTCTCGAAAATGGCGCTGATGTTAATGCAAGAGACAATAAGGGGAAAACACCCCTGCACGTGGCGGTAGCTCATCCTAGTAAAAAAATCTCAGAATTCCTTCTAAAATATGGCGCGGATATTAATATTAAAGACAATGATGGCAACACGCCTCTACAAAATGCTTTTGTAAAACTCACTGCTCCATGGGAGCTCCAAAAAATACTGGAAATGCTCCTTGATCAAGGAGCCGAAGTGCCAAATGATTTAGTAGAAAAAATCAAAGAAATTTTGCCATATGTCAAGATTATAAAGCATCCTGAAAAAGAAGATGTGTTTTATAAAGCAAAAAAAGCATTCAAACGTGAAAAAATGGCACAAGCAGCAAAAATGGCTGTTCAAGGCGATTTGGATAAATTGCTTAGGAATAGACGTGAAGTAATAATAGATGATGATCAAAACAAGATATTTCAAAAAGTTTTTGAATATTTAGCCGCCACCGGAAATCCACTTATGTTTAGTGCTTTACGCCATGCAAGCAAAACATTTTATAGCATTTCTCAGAATGTCCTTGAAGCATCTCAACCTAATTTTAAGTCTATTTTTGTAGGTACCTATAGTAAACATTTTAATCTGCCTTACAAAAAGAGTGAAAGAGAAATGAAATTATTTTTTCTTTTGTTTTTAAACAATAAAGACGATGATAATAATTTAAGTAAGCTTCAGAAGTTTTTTGCAGAACTTACTGATACACAAAAAAAAGAGGTTCTTAATAAAAAAGATATTTGTGGTAGTATCTCGCTACATGGTGCTATTACAAAAAATTCCAGTAGCCCAATAGAAATTTTAAAATTACTTATTGAAAATGGGTCTGATGTTAATGCCCAAAACAATGATGGAAACACCCCACTACACTGCGCTGCTAGAAAAGGCGAGCTTGATATTGTAAAACTTCTTATCGCAAATGGCGCTGATGTTAATGCCCAAAACAAAAAAAACATCACTCCTTTAGGATATGCTTATTCAAATGGTCATACAGAAATTATAAATACACTGTTGAGTGTAAAAGCAGAAAAACCAATCCATGACTCAAAACTTAAAATTAAGGAATCTAAGTTAAGAACTCTAAAACTGATTGAAGCAAATAAAGAAGAAAAAGCTCATTCACACAGGCCTCGCCAGAGGAAGAAACTTGAAGAGCCTTCTTCACATGTTGCCATGGTTGAAAAGCAAAGAAAGCTGGAAGCTAAGGCTCAAGAAAATCAGGAATTCGATAGCGAAAAACCTCCTGAAAGACTTAGGAAAAGAGATACGTTACGTAAAAAAATATCTGACATGACCCATCGTCATAAAGATGATGAATCAAAGGATGATGACCAGCCTGAGCAACCTAGAAGAGATGGCCGCCGCCGGAAGTAGAGAGTATTTAAGGTCGTCATTCCGGAATGACGGCTTTAAAAAACTTAAGCTACCACCAAAATCCCCAATCGAGAATAAAAGCTACACCCACACCCTTGCATTTTTGCGCTTTTGCGCTAATATTCCCGTGCTTTTAAAAAACAACCGGAATAAGAAATGGTCGAAAACGCAAAGATAATCAGGCATAAAACAACTTCTGTGAAAGTGGGCAACTGCACAATTGGTGGCGATGCGCCAGTGCTTGTGCAATCCATGGCCGACACAGAAACCGCCGATATCGCCGCCACAACAAAGCAGGTTATCACCCTCGCCCGCTCCGGTTCTGAAATTGTGCGGCTAACAGTAAACAACGACGATGCCGCCAAAGCCATCCCCCATATTCGTGAAAATCTGGCCAAAGCCGGAATGGATGTGCCACTGGTTGGCTGCTTTCATTATAATGGCCATTATCTGCTGGATAAATATCCTGAATGTGCGGAAGCGCTGGCGAAATATCGCATAAACCCGGGCAATGTCGGCTTTGGTAACAAACATGATTCGCAATTTTCGCAGATGTGCGAAATCGCTGCAAAAAATAATAAGCCGGTGCGCATTGGTGTCAATTGGGGCAGCCTGGACAAAGCCGTGTCGCAACGTTTAATGGACGAAAATGCCAAGCTCGCCAATCCAAAAAGCTCTGACGAAATTTTGCGCGAAGGCTTGATAATCTCCGCGCTTGAAAGCGCCAAAAAAGCTGAAAGCATCGGCCTTGGCCGCGATAAGATCATCCTTTCCTGCAAAGTCAGCCGCGTGCAAGATTTAATCAGCGTTTATCGCGAACTTGCCAATCGCTGCAACTATGCCCTGCATCTCGGCCTCACTGAAGCCGGCATGGGCAGCAAGGGAATTGTGGCTTCAACAGCCGCACTCGCCGTTTTGTTACAAGAAGGCATTGGCGACACTATCCGCATTTCGCTGACGCCAGAACCTGGCGCTCCGCGCGAGAAAGAAGTTATCGTTGCCCAGGAAATTTTGCAAAGCATTGGCTTGCGTTCATTCACTCCAATGGTTACATCATGCCCGGGCTGCGGCCGCACAACTTCGGCATTCTTCCGCGAGCTGGCCGACGAAGTGCAGACAAACCTGCGCAACGCCATGCCGGAATGGAAAACCAAATATCCCGGTGTGGAAAATCTCAATGTCGCCGTTATGGGTTGTATCGTCAACGGCCCCGGCGAAAGCAAACATGCCGATATTGGTATCTCCCTGCCCGGCTCCGGCGAAGATCCTGCCGCCCCTGTTTTTGTTGATGGCAATAAATTCACCACCTTGCGCGGCAGCAACATTGCCGGCGAGTTTAAACAGATTTTATCTGATTATGTTGAAAAACGGTTTGGATAGATAAAATTCCATCTATCTTACCTGTGGCATGGTTGCAACATAACAGTCTTTATGCTAGGTTCCGCTCCTAAAATAACAAGAAAAGAGAAGGCCATGCCTGAAAAAAACTCGCTAACAGAAAAATTTGAATCGTTCATCAAAATTGACGAACAAGGCCAAACATATCTAAATGTTGAAGAGGCACATAGCTTTTTTAATCATATGTTAGCAAATGTTTCGGCCACAGAAACGCCACAAATATTTGCTAATGAAAATTTTGGTTTTGTAAAATTTTGTCGCGAGCACAAATTTCCCATAAATTTAAGTGGCCTTGATTTATCTGGGCTCGATTTTACTGGTGCTGATTTCCAAGGGGCTAACTTTGAAGGTAGTAGGTTCATAGGTACTAATTTTACTGGTGCTAAATTGGAAGATTCTAACTTTAACAAAGCCAGTTTAACAGATGCTAACCTGCAAAATACTAATATAAAATCAGCGGAATTTAACGAAGCAAATTTAACAAATGCAAATCTCAGCAATGCAAAAGTAGTTATCACGCAATTTAAAAACGCAAACCTTACAAATGCAAAGCTCAACAATTGGAAAAAACCTAATGATCCTGATTTCACTGGTGCCATATTACGTGGCGCACAAATGCGTGGTATAAATCCAAAAAAAATTGAAGGCTTGGGCGGTATTCTTTTCACCAGTGCAGATTTAACAGATGCCGATTTATCTGGCTCTAATCTTTTCGGATCTATTTTTAATGACGCGATTTTAAGAGGAACAAATTTAAGCAATTGCACTCTAACAAGATCTGAGTTTATGTTTGCTGATATGAGCGGCGCTGATATATCAGGTACTAAATTTATTCAGCAAAGTTTTTTTCGCACTATCATTTTAGGAACAAAATATAATGAAGAAACTGATTCCACAAAATCCAAAAACGAATCACATGTAATAGATGAAGAAAGAAAAATTTCTGCGATGGCAAATATTATAGCAGAAAGAACACCTTTAGATGAGATAAATCAAGTTACTATAAACTTCATTCCACACCTTCATAGATGCATGCAAGGCTCACGAGATATCAATCTCCAACTTGCCACTAAAACTCTGGAAAGAAGTTTCCGCTATATGCTTTTGCCGCACGCTGCTAAAATAGAGATTGGAAAAAATATAGAAACACTCGCCACATTCATGCAGTGCTTAAGATCTAAAGAAACTGTTTTTTCTATATTACCCATATTTGTTATTAAAAATATTGCCAAACATTTTATCAGCCACCGCGGGCAATATCCCATTGCCGATAGAATCCTTGATGAGATGATAGAACGCAACCGCCCTGAAAAAGCCGGGCTTCCAATAGAAGGGCAAAAACGTGACCTATTTTTATTAAGCGGAAAAGAAACTAGCATTTTCGAAAAGCTGAAACCCGCCAAGAAAGAATTATCCAAATAAGATTATATAATAAATCTTCACTCAAAACTCCTCCAAACAAAACACATCTCTAATTATTAAAATTTTTATTCTTTACCTTGCTGCCTTAAAAAACTTATGCTAAACCCGCAAAAAGATAAAAACAAATGAGGATAGAATTATGCCGGGCAGCAAAATAGTAAGCAAAACATCACAAGAAAAATCTGGTCAGAACCAAGATTTCAAAAAAATTCTTCAAATTGCTGAAAAGGACAATCGGTTAAAGGGCACATTGACCCTAATGCTTGATGCAGCTAACAATGGCGAACAAAAAAGGGAAATGATATTAGCTTACAAAGAAATCGTATTTTCTAGAAAAGAGTCTCGCAGGAAGTCACAACTTTTAGATTTATCTGATGTTAATCTTGATGGTGCCAACCTAGCCAACTTTGATCTTAAAAGTGTAGATTTTACAGGCTCAAGCTTCATTAAAGCAGACCTCACATCCGCCGAAATGAATGGCTCAATTCTTGCATATTGCAACTTTACACAAGCTAAAATAAATCACGCTCAACTACAAAACTCATCTCTTGAGAAAGCTGTTTTTTCTTGTGCTAATATTCGATTTGCCAATCTTGATGCAACAGACGTTAAAGGTGCTAATTTTAGTGGCACTAAATTAAATGGCAGTACTTTAAGAAGTGTAGATAATTTTTCAACAGTAACACTTGGTAGCGAAGTAAAAGTAGGTGATCTAAATTACACGCTTGATCTTAACGGAGCTAATTTTTCTGGTTCTGACTTATCAGGAGTTGCTTTTGAGAAAGTTGATTTATCCCGCGCTAATTTTATGGGCTGCAATTTAGAGGGCACAAGTTTTACAAACCTTGATTTGTCCAATGCTAATTTCAGCAGCTGCGATTTGAGCGGAACTATCTTTTCAAATGTATCTTTCAAAGGTACTGACTTTGAAAGTGCTACTTTAAATAATACTGTTTTTGATGACTTGGATTGTACAGGTGCTAATTTTAGAAAAGCTACTTTGCAAGGATGTAGTTTTAAAAAAGTTGAATTGTCAAAAGCAAATTTTAGTAAGTGTGACTTAAGCGGAATAACTTTTCATAGAGCTAATTTGCAAGAAGCAAATTTAGCAAAAGCAAATTTGCACGAAACTAAATTCTCTGAAAGTGATCTTCGCGCCGCTAATTTACAAAAAACAAAAGCGTTTAAAACGGCTGTTTTTGATAAGACAACAAGATTATTAGGAATTCATTTAGAAGGCACTACGTTATCAGACTGCAAAAATCTAAAAGGCTTAAATTTAACTTCAGCTCATTTAAATGGTGCTAATTTATCAGGATCTAATTTCACGGGTACTAAGTTTGCCTCTGCTAACTTTACAGGAGCAATTTTAGAAGATTCTCATTTTCCAAATGGGATTTTTACAGGAGCAACCTTCACCAGGGCAATCATGGACAGAACTGTTTTTTCAAATGCTGATTTAACAAGAGCTGATTTAAGCGGAGCTGCATGCCAATCGACACATTTTGAAAATGCACAATTGCGTAAAGCAATTTTTGATAAAACGGTTTTTCAAAATTCTGTTTTTGAAGGTGTTGATTTAAGTACATTAAATTTAACGCAAAAGCAACGCGATTCAATACAAGTTGATGGAATATCAGATTCAAAGATTGATGCCGCAGATAGCATAGTTACACCTGCAAAACCAACGCCACAAGCAATTATTAAAAATCCAAGAATACCTCCCGCAATTCCTGCTGAATCTGTTGCACCTAAATCAAAAAGCCAACTGAAAGTTAGCATTTCCACTCCTGTGACTGGCGGCTTTATAAAAGAGTCGGGGTTCCAAACAGGACAAACTCTTGAAGAATCTACTTTGAATGATACTAAAGCAAAATCACTACGCAGAAAATCTGTACAAATTTTCAAAGAACTTGGAGGTAAAAAAGAAGAAAGTGAAACCGAAGTGAGTTTTACTGAAAGGTTCGCTCCTCTTTTAAATGGAAAATCTTTTGTTAAGAAAATTGAAGAAAAGAGAAAATCATCTGAGTTAAGCCTTTCAGATTTTACACCTTCAACTAGCAGCGATGCAGAGCAAAATACTTCTTCAGTATTAAGCCTTAGTGACACAGCTCCAATCATTCCGTCAAAAAGTAAATTTTTAGTGAGATCGTCCAGGGCAGAATCTGTAGCAAAAGTCCAAGGAATTTAATTTTTGATAATTTCCTTGAAGTTTGTAATAACAAACGGATAATATGATTTCGATATTATATTATCCGGGGTTGTTATGAGAAAATTGCTTATACTCTTTATTTTTATCGTTATGCCGTTTGCGGCTTTTTCTGAGACTATAGACAGTGATAACCTTCATCAGAATGATGTTCGCCAGGCTTTTGAAGATGTAAAAATCAAAGCTAAGGAATATTATGGTATAGCTCAGGTTAAAACCCGTGAATATAAAGTTTTGGCTGACGAATATATCGCAAAAGGCAAAGCTTTGATTGATGAATATTTCGGCCCTGACACAAAACGCCAGATAGATAATGCTGTAAGCGACATGGGCAAGGCTTCTGATAAGGTTAAAGAAGAAATTAAAGAAATGAAGAAATAATAAATAGATTTAAAATGGGAATAAATATGAAGCTAAATCAATATATTATAGCCATATCTTTATTTGCAACATTAATCTACCCAACCTTTTCCCAGGCACAAAATAAAGCCGAAAATAATAACAATGAACATCACAGCGTAGATGATAAATCCCTCGCCAGCGGCGCATATTACAAACATTTAATGACATTGCGCGATGTTATAGTGCCCAAGGACTGCATAGAAAAACGTCTGGACACGCCTGAATGTAAGCAGTCTCGCGAAACTTTCCAAAAAATCAGCCAGGCCTTGAGAGAGCTGCCGCAAGATAAATGGCAAATGGCTGTGAATGGCTATGTAAATAAATTCCGCCGCGAAAAAGAAGATAGCAAGAAAGAATAGAATCTACGATAGCTCTGTGTCTTGTTTGCTGTGTCTCGCCGATTTTTCAAAACTGCTGCTTTTTTTAAGCTTAACATCATCACCTTTTTCAGAACGTTTTTGCTGTTCTTTGCCAGCAAAGCTTTTCTCTGGCTGATCAGTAGTGAGGTTTATTTTTATACCTTCAAAATTTTTAATTTTCTCTACAGCCACCTCATCACCACGGACATAGGCAGAAAATAATTCTTTGGTATATTTATTGTCGAATTCAAGCGCATTAGGAGCAATATGCTCAATAATAGCATCTGGAATTCCCATACCACGAGACTGAGCAACCCGCACCGCATATTCTGCGCGCATTATATGTTGATGTCGTGGATTATTAGCATCAAAACCACTATCGCCAAAATAAGCACTATTATTTGGCTCCAAAGTACCTACAAATATATTATAAACATCTGCATAAAAAGTATGTAATAAAAGTAGAGGATATTTTGCGTAATAATCCTGCGTTTCCTGGCTTTGTTCTTGCAACCAATCTTTACGTACACTTAAAAGTGTGGCCCCTAATTCTTTTCTGTGCTCTTTATCAGCTTCGATAACCCTATCAATTTCCGCCTCTTTTCCCGACACAACTGGAGAAGAATCATTTTTCACTATTTTATTAAAAAGAAAATGTGAAACTTCATGAGGTATAGCCCCAACTGCCACAGCATCGCTGTACATTTCTTTGGTCTCAGGGTGTTGGTTAAAAATAGACGAAAAAAATACCGTATGGCGATTTGTGTAGAGTCCTACCGGTGCCGTTTGTTCTTTTAAATAATCCCCCAAAGATGAAATATTCTCTGATGATGCTGTCATTACAAGATTAGCTTTCTCTTTTTGTGCGAGAGTTGCCAGAGCGTCCATAACGTGTTTGATTCTTGAGGAATCGCCACACATATATTTAATAACATTTTCTAAATATTCTTTCTTGTCTACTAACCCTAAGATCTCCTTAAGTAAAAGGCTAAAATTTTCATCTTTGTCTGGAATTGGCAATTTTTGCACATATGTATTGGCCAATATAATATCGGCAGATGAATGTTTTTGGCCTTCTGCCAATTCAGGCAAATCACGAACAGGATCTTCTAATAAAGCTTTATTTTTTGCGCCAAATATAGAAACATCATCTGCAAAATATTTTTGTATAATATTTTTAGGAACATGCGTCATTTTTTTAAGATAAGATAATTCAATCAATTCTTTCGTATATTCTTCAGGATAACCTATAAAAAATTCCGTTTGTCTAACCGCCGCTTTAAGATAAGTTTGCGCGGCCATCATTTCGCCTTTATTACGAACATTCAATTTAAAATCATAGGCAATAATTGCAGGATTTTTGAACATTCGAGATAACGGCTCAAAGTCTTTTTTAACTTGCTCCCAATCAAAACCTCTATATTCAAAAATTGCTCTTGTTTGTTTTTCCAAATATGGATTGTTATAAGTTTTTGAAAAATAACTACTAACAATGATCTGATCCCTGCGAAATAACATCATTTCTGGATTTTTTTTGTATACCCTATCTAAACAGGCAAAAAATCCCTTTTTGACGGCATCACGCATTTGCGCTTTCTGTTCTTTTGTCAGTGGATCATCTTGAAATTCACGCACCATAAAAACACCATAACAATTTGTTAAATGTGATTAATTTATTAACTGTCAATATGGCATTATATACTATTTTTAAGACATTAAGAAGTAATAGTTGGCATAAAATGTAACATTTTCGCAACCATAAGTTTACTTGGCTAGTTTGCGTTTAATTTTGGTAGTTAACATGCTGGATTATAATGATTATTATCGTCATTCCGGAAGTTAGAGCACCTTGGAAAACCTCTTGTTTTTCTAGGTGGTCTTACTATCCGGAATCCATCTTTCAACAAATGAGAACCAAAATACAGTCTGAGCTTGCTGTACCATGGATTCCGGATAGTAAGAAAAACTAAGCACTCCCAAGTGGTCGGCAAGGTTTTCTAACTTCCGGAATGACGTTTGCGATACAGCATCAACTCACTTACAACTTACTGATTCTAGATTCCTGATTCCTAACCCCTCACACCACCCCCGCTCCTGCCGTTCCCCTGCCAACCACGCTCGAAAGCTGGTAAACCCTCAAGCTAACGCTGCTTTGTGGGCTGCCGAAGTCAGTTGTTTGGTCAGCTGCGGAATAACTCGCAGACTCAGTACTAAGGCCGGAAATAGTGCGGATAACATCCGCCCCATCCATAATATCCACCTCATATTGCTCAGATTCCTCCGCCAGTGGCACATCAACAAAATCTCGCAATCCCCCGCCAACGCGAGTGCGGCGCAACCATGTGATAGTTAAATTATCGCTGCCATCGCGCACTCCCGCAATATGCACAGGTGAATATGGCTTTAGGGCATTGGCGTTATAAGTAAATTCAGCGCTTGCACTATCGGCCAAAGAATGGCCAACACTCACACCTTTATAAAGCCTGGCCATGCCAATCACATTGGCCGGCATAGCCTCTTTAACCACATTGCCATCGAGCAAAATAAATTCCTCACCCGCCGCATGTGTGGCTGTTGCCCATTCAGTGCCAAGCCTGCCGCGCAACAATCCGCTCAAAATATATTGCCCATCGGAAATGAAAGTCGCAGTTTTAAACTGAATAATTTCATCGCCGAGTTTTGCCGCATTGGCACCGTTTAAAATTGCCAGATCGGAAAAACTCTCCAGCTCGGCCGAGCCATAAAGATTTATGGTGACGCTATTTTCTTCATCGAAAATATCGCAAGTGCCATCAGCCAAAATTGTGGTAGCAACACCAATCGCAGCAGCGCCATCAATATTCATCAATTGGGAATAATTAGCACCACCATCATCACAGCGGAAAATCACCGCGCCCTTCCACGCCGCTTCCAAACCACAAACAGCATAGCGCAAAAAGCTTTGCTCGGATGTGTCAGAAGGCAGGCTTGGTAAATCCATAAGCGCGAAAACTGTATCGCCAGGATCAGTCACAATATTTGTCTGCGGCGCAATTTGGCCAGGCTGCGCATAAAAATCATAGATGCTGGAATCTTCCGCCACAGCTTCAATTTTCATCATGCCGGGATTGCCAAAATTTGTCGAAACCACGCGCACAGTGTGATTTATGCCAAAGCTATTTATAGTTATAACATCACAAGGCTCAATCGCAGCATATTTGATTGGCAAAACAAAACTATATGCCGTGCGGCCAAGCCACATATTATATAGCGTTATATCTGCAATATTTTTTGCTGCCTGATCAGAAAACACAATTGGCAAGCCAATAGTTTCAACGCTGCTGGCATTGGTGGCCATGCGCTGCGAATGTTGATTGCCGGTTTGATAATCAGCCATTTTGTTTAAATATAGCACATCAATTTTTTGCGGCAGTTCCAATTCCTGAATGCGCGAAATTTTTAATGTGGCATTATTCGTTGGCAATATTTCGCTATCGCTTATCGTGGCAACACTGCCCTCCCCGCGCGCTACATATTTCACCACACCATCGGATTCCACAGCATCAAAAAAGAAACCATGCCTTAAATTATCCAACGCTTTGCGAATGGTGATTTGATTTTTTAAAATACATCCATCCACCAGATCATTCAAACGCGAGACATCAATTTGCGCTTCTTCCAACCCGGCACGCTTTGATAAATCATAAACAATTGCCGCCAGCGATGACATACCGAATTTTCCCTGCACCCAATGACCCGTTTTCCATAGCGGCCCATCGGCCCAAACATTTTTCAAATCCGGCCAAAACGGAAATGGCCGCGCATCCCACGTCCACAAAAATAAATGCTCAACCATTTCAGAACCCGCCCACTGTTCAAGAGTGGCTTTTATGGCATTGCGCTGTGCACGAAAGTCCACCCGCTGTCTTGAAAAACGCGGATAGCCATTTTCCGAGCTATCAGGATCAACAAAAACATTTGGCTGGTTGCTGGCGCCATCTACCGATGGAAAACCAAATTCAGTAAACCATATAGGCTTGCTGGCAGGCATCCACTCTGTTGGCGATGCATCTGGATTGGTGTGAGTGTTATTCCACCACCAGGCAATATTTTTCCAGGCATAAGGAGCCGCAAGGCTGGCTTTGGTTGTGCGCTCAGAATCAGTATAATACCAATCATAGCCCTCACCCGAAACCCAACCATTTTTCAAAGTTTCATTATCAAAACCAAAAGCAGGTTCTGCTTCATCTGTAAGGGGGAAATAAGCATCAATGCCAACAACATCAATATCTATGGACGCCCATAATGGATCGAGATTATACCAGCCGCCTGTGGTGTGGTGATATTCACTCCAGTCTGCGGCATAAGTTACTTTAACATCCCCGCCAACAATTGTTTTCACATCTGCTGCCAAATCTACCAGCGCATCCACAGCCGGAAATGAATTATCCATCGCCTGCACAGATGTAAGCCCCACTAATTCCGAGCCGATAACAAACGCATCGACATCATCCTTCACCAAATTAGCGTAATAGTTTATAAATTCATTATAACCATTTGTTTTAGTAAAGAAATCAGCCACATCAGATGCAGAGCCAGTCAAGCGTCCGCGCCAAGGTTTATTTTCAACATCCATAAAAATCATGGGATAGAACATAACATTATATCCACGATTTTTTATTTCTCTGATATAGCGCAGCAAGCTCGTATCCGAAGGTGTGCCGCCATATCTTGGCACATCATCCACCAAAGTTATCTGCCTTGCAGTGGCGCGGGTATATCCACCCGCTGCCCAGCTATCGGGCGCAGTTATCGCACCATTTTTAAATTCCACACCTGGCTTTATAACGCAAGTGCCCACATCCAGATCATCGCCAAACCACACAGCCACAACAGAAATCCATTCCACATTGGCGCAAGTTTCAGCCAACTGATCAAGCGCAACTAAAGAGTCTGCTTTGTCATCGCGATTATTTTGATTGATACGAGTTTTATCACCTTTTTGCGCCCAGCTGCTGCCCACTAATTCGCCGGGAATTTTGCTCTGCACAGTATCGTCATAAACAAATTCGCCCGCGCCGGGAATCATTGTGATTGCTGTCAGCATATCTTCCACGGCTTCGCCATCTTCTGAAGCCACAACGATTTTTTTCTGTACTTCAAAAGTGAAATTGGGAATGCGGTTGCCATAATCAGCCAGCGGAAAATTTTCAATCACCACATAAGCAATGCCGCGATAGGCCGGAGTTTTGCCAACACCTTGAATACTTTCAATCAGCGTGTCAGCCGTTTGATCTTCCGTGCCTTTATAAAGGCGATATGTGCCGTCATTTGGATTGATGATTTTAGAATCCGCCCACACGCGCAATATGCCATCTATCGGCCCTTCGCAAATGGCGATCGCCAATGTTGATGAATATGAAAATGTTGTTTGGCTGCCGGAAACTTTGTTGCCTCCACCACCCTTGCCGCCACTGGTTGTGCTGTTATTTGTGGTGGCGGTTTCCTTGATATCTTCCGCCCAAATGATATTACCCGCAGTGCGCACTGTGCCATAAACAATAGGCAACATTTCGCCATAGGTTGAGCTTTGCACGCCCAGCTCGGTCAGCTGCGCGCCACGGATGTTGGGTATGGTGGTGTCGGTGGCAAAAATTTGCCTGTCAATAACGCTGCCGGCATAAGAACCTATCAGGCCACCAATCGCCGCGCCCGTAGGCCCGCCAATAGTTCCGCCGATAGATGTTCCTATATTGCCCAATACTATACTGGTCATGGTTTTTTCCTTTTTTGGGTTGTAGAGTGGAGTGGTGCTAGATAAATTTACAACTTATAATGTGTAAATTCTTTATAAATCTACATATTATATACTGTTATAATATAATTGAATTACACCTTATATTATGTTATAATATAGATAATCTTAGAAAAAGGTAAGATTATGAGCAACAAAATCAAACACTTACAGCTAAAAATGCTGAATAACAATCTATCTGAAATTCATATGTGCGATCGCCCATCGCGTGGATGGCTTGCTTCTATACGTAATACGATTGGCATGAGTTCGCGTCAGATGGCTGAGCGTATGGGCATTTCGCAACAATCGGCATCAAAGCTTGAGAAAAATGAAATTGATAATTCTATAACCTTAAAATCCTTACGCAAAGCAGCGGAAGCAATGGATTGCAAACTTGTTTATGCCATAGTTCCAAATGATGGCAACTTGGAAGATCTTTTAAAAAAACAGGCTCTTAAAAAAGCCAGAGAAATCGTTGTATCTGTAGATCGCACAATGCAGCTTGAAGATCAAAGAGTTGGTAATTTGGAAGCTAAAATTCAAGAAACATCCGATATATTACTGCGTGATGTTTATTCAAAACTATGGGACTAAAAAAATGATATACGAATATAATTCCGGCCAGACTCCCCTTGATGAGGATGAAAAGTTAGATCTTATACCATTGGCAATAAATCGTGGCGAATTAGACGCTTACGAAGAACAGAATATTATCGAAGCAAGACAATGGCTAATGAACAAGCGAACGCTGAGTAGGGAGGATATTTTTACAGAAAATTTTCTTAAAAAACTCCACAAAAAAATGCTTGGACAAGTGTGGAAATGGGCAGGAGAATATCGTAAATCCAATAAAAATATCGGTGATGATCGTTACCAAATAGCCACAAATTTGCGGCAATTACTCGATGATGCCCATTATTGGCTGGAAAAGAAAACCTACCCTATCCACGAAATAGCCATTATTTTTCATCACCGCCTGGTAAAAATACACTTATTCCCCAATGGCAATGGCCGCCACGCACGCCTTTGTGCTGATGCTATTATAGCCAAATACAATTTGGCACCTCTAGTTTGGGGAGGGCATGAAATCTGCGACGAAAATAAAACCAGAAAACTCTACATAAATGCCTTGCGTGAGGCAGATAAAGGAAATTATAAACCTATAATTGATTTTGCCGTTAACTCATAAAAGATCAAACCCCGCCCCGTCAAGCTTCCTTGACATTCAGTCTCATTTATGCTACACCTTCGCCGCAAATTAATTTATTAATGATTTAAAGCGGTAGCGGAAATGTTAAACGAGCAGCAATTAGATGAGATAATACCAGAATTATTTGATCTTTTACGGGAAGAAAATGCCGCACCGCCACCTCATTTAGAAAGAATTACAGAATTATTTTCAACTCTTAGCGCAAAAGAAAAAAAACAGCTTGTTGATGCCAAAGATCAGAATGGTAATACCCCACTACACATCGCTGCTCAAAAAGGACATTTTGAGATTGCAGAATTGTTAATAAAAAATGATGCTGATGTTAACGCTAAAGAGAATGACGGCAACACCCCACTGCATCTTTCTGCTTTATTTGGCAAAACCGCAATCACAAAATTACTTCTTCAAAATGATGCTAATGTACAAGCAAGAGATGAAGAGGGTAACGTTCCACTACATAAAAGCACATTCTTCAACAACCAGACAGCGGATACAGAATTGCTTCTCCAATATGGCACTGATATCCATGTCAGAGATAATGCCGGCAACACCCCACTGCATGTTTCTGCTTTATTTGGCAATACCACAATCGCACATATACTCCTTAACGAAGGAGCAGAAGTGTCAGATCGTTTAGTGGACAAAATTAATCAATGGAGAGCAGAAGGACACCTTCCAGACGTTGAGCTTGCTTCACATCCTGAAAATCCTCATGTTCGTTACAATATAAACGCTAGAGTTAAACCTTGGGAACGTAAAGAATTATCAAAAGAATCTGCTAAACAAGCTCTAACTTTCAGGGAGAATTTCTTTGCGAGCAGTGTTTTTGGCTTTCAGATCGATGCTCTACCCGCTCAAACTATGAGTCCATATCTCGCAAAACATTTATTCCCTTTGGACAATCAAGTTTTTTCTCTAGAAAACATAAAACAACTCGCCACATACACGAAAGTTTGTACAAGCTGGCGCAATTCTGTAGGACAAGCACTTGGTGGTTATTTAAAAAATAAAATCCCCCCTGAAGCTATTGCTAGATCAGGGCTTTCCGCCCTTAGCTGGCTTCCTGATTTAGGCAATAAAGAATATGCTATAAAATTCCAAAATGGTTTCCGCGAAATGGTGGAAAAACAGAAAGAAGAGAATAATAAATCTAAATCACCAAATACAATTGGGAATAATTAGTCTCTCAATACAGCTTGACGACTTGCAAAAAAACAATACAACCAACCATATTAAAATATTAGGGAAGATTTAAAATGAAAGAAGCTATAAATAATATAATTACACGTGAATCAGAAACAACAATGCATTTTGATAACAGGAATCCAATAACATTCAAACAATCCCTTGAGGAATTGCTTGGAAATGCTGATATAAGCACAGCTATAGATAAGCTGGAAGAATCTATTAAAAATTATGCTGCGGGCAATAAAGACATAGCCAAAACCGCAATGGCCAGAAATTTTCACCAATGGGTTCGCGGCATACACGAACATGTTGTTCCAACTGAAGGACAGCGTTTTCCTAAAAATCTTTTTTATGCTATTTTAAGCAATCTACGTGAACAAGATAAAAATAATTTATTAGATGATAAAGGTGTATTATCTCTTTATGTATGCGATGGTTTGAACGCGCGCAAAATTTCAAAAGGAGAAACTCCTAGCCTAGATTTTATAGCAACGGCTGCCGCATTAAAAGTTGCAAGATCACTTGCTAATCTAAATATTGCTGACGAAGCAACAATGAATTTCCTTGCACAATACAACGCAACTTATACGCCAGAAATTAAACAAGCTTTTAGTGGCTTAGTTCAAAATTGTACTGAATTAAAAAATAGCAGCTCTTTTTACAATAAATTAGCTTCTTCAAATTTTTTAAATTTAGATCATAACGAAAATCAGGAAACAGGAGCTAATTCTTATTCATACTCTCCTGAAAAACTTGCTGAAAATGCAAAACAATTAAGTGGTGTTAGCGATCAAGAATGTACAGAAATGGCCGCACAAATACAAGACCTTCTAACCTTGCCAGCATTTAACACAATAAGAGAAAAAATCACTACAAAATCTCTAACGCTTCCGGATAAACTTGCATTATGGGATTGTTCTGAATGGATTGGAAGACTTGATCTTGCTCTTGATTATGCAAAACAAGTATCTCCTGAAAATACTCAATTATCAAATGTAATAGATGCTTTATCTAAAGATCCTTTATTTGCGGAAATACAAACTCGCAATAAATCCGGAGATTATCCAGCGAGAGAAAGAAAGCAAGATCTGGAGCAATTCAGACAAGTTACATCCCTTTTCAAACAGGATGAATTATCAAAGTCTCCTCGCGAACAAAAATTGGATGAACTAAAAACTAAAACACCAATTCTTTCTTAAAAAAAACTAGAGCAATGGGGGAGGATCACCCTCCCCCACCTCCAAGAATTTTATAACTCCAGAATAACACCCCACAATTGATACTTGCCCCCCCCCAAAAAAAAGATATGTTAGAATTGTAAGTTCTAAATAAATTAAAATCGCGCTATGGAAATAGGTAGATTTCTAGTGGAGTTGTAAAAAATATGCTAGGCAGGCACAAACAATCTGGTTTCACACTCGTTGAACTATCAATAGTCATAGTTATTATCGCGCTTATTGTTAGCGGCATAGTTGCGGGTCAATCTCTGGTAAAATCAGCAAAAATACGCGCAATTGTCACTGAAGCTGATAAATATAAAGCCTCAATAAACACCTTCTATCTAGAATACAACGCCCTACCAGGCGACATTCCAAATGCAACAAGCTATTGGTCTGGTGTACTTGATGGAGACGGCGATAAATATGTTCATGGCGCTCCCGCAGGAGGCGCGACTGAAGGCAGTTATTTCTGGGAACATCTTTTAAAAGCCGGCTTAGTCAGCGGCGGATACACCGGAGTTGCAATACCCAACACAGAAATTCCCGGTGTCCACACTGGCATATCATCGTTTTCAAACAAGGCGGGATTTATTCCCTTCACACTTGGAATTGACGGTAACTATTGGAATTATGGATCTAACCTGATTTATGGTAAAAGGAACGTTTCTGTTTTGGGATTTGGCGCCGTTCACACAGGAGATAACAAAGTAAATGACTACAGTATACTGACACCTAAAGAAGCATTTGGTATAGATAAAAAGTTCGATGATGGCATACCAAGCGCCGGGCTGATTCTTGGCGATCATGGTACTGATCTTTCTTCACCATATAACTGCACTAACGTTACCAATGCTTTCGCCGACACAGGCGCAACTTCGCGCACCTATGACGTCTCAACAACTACAGCAGTACAATGCAGGATAATGTTTGTTCTGCCAAAGTAGGGTTATAACACGCCTTACAATTATGGCTATTCACGCACTTTTGGATCCAGGTTTTTAGAATCTTTAGGACCTTTTTTTATAATACCAGATAATATATCCCTCTCAGCCGGCGCTTTTGTAAGCTGTGGTCTTTGCTTAGACTTAGAATGGTCTTTTAATCTCACACTATCAGAAGATTCCGAACGATCGCCTGAAATTGGCTTTCTAGGTTTTTTAACCTCTGTATCTTTAGGTTTGAACAATCCTTTTTTCTCAACATCATCAACAGCTTTAGCATATTTCATAGAACCAATAAATTCAGATGGAGTTGTTTCAGGACGTTGTTTTTGGCTTGGCTTTGTTTTTAACTCAGACATCAATTTATCTACATCATCTGGCTTGGCCAATTTATGGCCACCTACCGCATCCAATTCAGCATCTAAACGCTCAAAAGTATTTTGTCTCGACAATTGTTTTACTTTATCAGGGCCCATTTCTATTATTTTTGTAAGTACCTGCTCTATTTCTTCTACTAATTTTTGTTGATGCTTTTTTCCAAAGTCAAGAAGAGTAGTTTCTTCCATTAAAATTTCATGGCATTCATCCATACGTACATAAACACCTTTGTCCTTATTACTGATAAGATGATCCACCAATTTATCCGCTATTTCACCTGGAGATACCGTCAATGGCGTTACAGCATTTTTCAATTGCTCATAAGGAGTTTGACCACCATTTCGACCTTTAGACATAACAAATCCCTTTTAGGTTTCACCACTCCCAAGTGTAACATAAATGTGTTAATAATCCCTTAATTGCCTTTTTCAGTGAAAAAACCTGGAAATTAAGCCGTTTGGATATAGTATAGCACACTCACAAAAGGGATATTTATATGAAAAAAGGCTTATTAACCATAGTTTTCCTCCTCATCTCTGCCTGCTCGGCGCCGAAAACCCATTTCGCTCCCACAGGCACAGCAAAATATGACCCATATGTTGGAGAGGTGAGAATTTTTGATAGTTTTCCGAAGACAAAACCTTATGAAACTCTAGGCGATGTAACAGCCGAGGCCTATTTGTCCAACCCCAACGAACAGGTGATCCACTCCCTCAAAAAAGAAGCCGCCGGGCATGGCGCCAACGGCATTGTTATGTCTGAAAATGATATTAGCAGCAACATACAATATTCCATGCAAGGCTTAATTGGCGCTTATGAAGCACCAAAAAAAGCCAAGGCTGTGGCAATCCGCGTGGGGAAATAGGGTTGGCCGTCATTCCGGAATGACAAGCGTTCACCCGACTATCTTTGTTTACCAGGATGCAATCTATTACGTATTCTAATCGCAAGGCTTTGAGGAGCTGGCGCTTCTTCCAGAGAACTTCTTTGCTCTTCAAGCTCTACATATGAATAATTTCTTTTAGAATTTTTCATAAGTAAGCTTGTTTTTTCGTCTGGCTCTTTTAACTTTTTTCTCTCTGGCTTCTTGCGCTTTTCTATTTCCTGCTCAATAGCAGGCGCTGCTTGCATTTTTTCTTTATTAGAAAAAGGCGTTCTTTCGGCCTTTTGTTTAGGCATTTTTGTCTCTTCTAATTTTTCTTCCTTTGCCTTCTTGCGCTTTTCTATTTCCTGCTCATGCATTATGTTTTCACGTTCCCATGGCTTTACTCTAGCATTTTCATTATAAAGAACGCCTGGTTTTTGAGGATGCTCGGCAAGCTTTACGCCTGGAAGTTTTCCTGTCTCTATCCATCGATTTATCCTTCTAAGTAATACAGATTTTGCCGACAATTCTGCTCCTTCGTTTAGAAGTAAGTTTATTTTTTGGATGGGTTGGAATTGAGAATTTACAGCAAAATGCAGAGGAGTTCTGTCTTTTATGTTTTTGGCATTAACATCCGCGCCATGTTGCATCAATAATTCTATGCTCTCAAGATTGTAAGATTTAACAGCCGTATGCAGAGGGGTATTGCCATAGATGTTTTTGGCATTAACATCCGCACCATGCTGTATCAATAACGCTACACTCCTAGAAGAATTGAATATAACAGCCGTATGCAGAGGAGTTCTGCCTTTGATGGTTTTGGCATTAACATCCGCACCATGTTGGATAAGTACTTTTACAACGGATTCATTTTCAACCAACATATCCAGAGGAGTTGTGCCATAGATATTTTTGACATTAACATCCGCACCATGTTGGATAAGTACTTTTGCGCCCCCAGGATTTCTAGCCCAGTACAGAATGGTGTTGCCATATATGTCTTTGGCATCAACAAGCTGTTTTTTTTCTTCGTCACTTAATCTTTTTAATAATTTTTCAATTTTCTTAGCATTTTTTGCACGTTTCGCCTCTTCTTTATAAGTCTCCTCAGGAAGATGCTCCTGAAGAAGACGATGTAATTTAACTGTTTTCTTCTGTAATTCTTTCTCGCTTAACATATTTCTTACCCACCTAATTCCTTAATAAATTAATTTGCGGCGGAATGTAGCATAAATAAAACTACATGTCAACGAAACTTAAACAATAATGAGAGGTTATAGTAACATTAGTGTCATCCAACCAATTCAAACACATACTCCTCACGTGAGCCATCTTTAGTGAAAGTGACATTTTTATAGTCCACATATGCATCCCAATGCTGCATTTGTTTTACACGCTTCTGCTGAAAAACTTCGACAGAAAACACAGCCGCATTAATCGCAGATTCTTTGGTTCTGGCAGAATAATATAACAAAGCGTCTACTTGCTCATCGCGAGCGCGCTGCCCCAATTTTTGCGCAAAATCATAGCTCTCGGGATTGGATATCTCATGCCTATGTTTTTTCCACTCCCCTGACGTCAGGTTAAGGCCGTTTTTAGTTTCCAAACTAACCACAAATGATGTGTGCCTGATGATGGATGGCCGAAGTTTTGCGTCGCTATCCGCCAAAAATCTAAACCTTATATGCGCCATTTCGCACAAAGCAGTTTCTATGTCCAGGCTACCATAAAAAATGCCCATAGCATCCTTGCTGCCAAAGCGCGAGCCATAGCGCAGCGGGGGATATCTAAACGGCGTTTTCAGCAAATAATGGATTTGATTAACATCTTCGCTTTCAGGGTATGGCGGCTTATTTTCATCAAGCATTATCTCCAAAAGCTCACGCTCACTTTCAGAATGCACCAATTGCCGCGTGGAGATATAAGACTGGCCCTCGACCACGCGCGTGATATTTTCTGATATCGTGGATTTTTTGAACTGCATTTAGATTTTGCCTCGAATGGCATCGAGATAGTTAACAACCAAAACCAGGCCGCTAACAGTTTTCATCAATTCCAAAGGAATGCCATTTAACGCTCTATTTTTTGCGCGCAGCCATTTTTTTTCATTTTCCAAAGCATTGCCCAAAAACGCATCCAAAGCGCGAAACGCCCTGATGAACAATAAGGCCAATTCGCCCTCTTTGCTTTTTGGTTTGATACCGCGGTGATCATCAGCATATAGCCTGCTTAATGTTGGCTCGCTGACTCCTATAATTTTTGATAATTCAGCATTATTAATCTGCCACAATTCAGCAGCTTTCAGCGTTGCTTTTTGTAACACAATTTCAGGGTTATCTGCGATTTTCTTCTTTACCATACGAAAAACCACCTCTTTCATATGAAAGTATAACACATCTTTCTTTCAAATGCAACATGCTATTTTTCAGTTACATCGCCGCTATTCATAACAATGTTAATCTCCTGAGGGTATTGATATGCCGAGCCGTTACCAATATCTATAATTGCGCCAATTGGGGCGAAAGGCAGGAAGAATATATTGCCGAAAACCCAGCTTTTTGAAAATGAAAGAACATGCTTTTTGCCGTTTTTATAGCCCTCTTTTTCACAGGATATTTGCAGGTCCTTATAGCTGGTGTTGATAGTAACATTGCCTGGAGTTTGCTGCACATACCAACTGCCTTTATTGTTCCATAAATGGCATTTGGCGTTTTCAACCCCGCCTGTATATACGGCCACATTTTGCGTGCGACCCGAAGCAACCGACGCACAGGAAGATAAAAACAACATTACAACACACAACAGCAATTTTTTGTTCATAGTGGCTCCTTGGTTAATTTTTATTAGTTTAGTGCGAGTGTGAGTGAATAGTGTGAGAAAAAAAACACTCGCACTCACAACTAACCACTCACACTACTTCTTCACGCCCTCCGAAGATGGCACATCGTACAAATCTTTTTTAAATTCAGGTTTATAATCAGGGTCTTCTTCAATATTGCGGCCATCGCCAGAATCCGGCAAGAATGTCTTTTGATATTCTTTCACACGACCACCGGCATTTGCAATAGCATCACGCGGTGTAATTTTTTCTATAGCATTGCCAGTGATATCCGTTGATCTTTCGGCAACAATGCCGCCAACATCCATAGTGCCGTCCACTGTTTTATCAGCAGTATTCATGACCCAGCCAGTACCTTTTTTTGCATAGCCGAAATAAGTATCAGCATCGATGGCTTTTTCGCCAATATCTTTTGCTTTGCTCGCCCATTTTTTATATTTTTCGCTACGAGCATGTTGCTTGTCGCGGCGTACTTCCTTGCGCGCATCATCCACATCTTTGGCATCTTCTTCAGCAATCTGCACACCATTTTGCCAAACTTCGCGCTCATAAGCCCACTCGCGCATTGCATCTTCTGACTCCCAACGTTCAGGCTCCATCCACACAGTAATCTGGTTTGGATATTTCGTTGAAATATTTCCCGTTGGATCAAGCACAAAGCTTGAGGCTTCTTTGAGAGCTGTTGGAATCAAGCGTGGCGCTTTGGTTGGAAATTGATCGTAAGGGCTCATAGTAACGCGCTTGCCGTCGATAGTCAGCAGTTCTTCTTTTTGTTCAGAAACTGCAAGCGTTGTTGTTCTAAAACCTTTTTTTGTGCAGATAAGTTGCAAAGGCGCATGGCCATCTAAAACTGCGACATTGCCAGGAGTTGTTCTAACACGCCAGCTGCGTCCGCGCGCGTCTGTAATAGTGCATTTTGCGCCATCGGCATGAGGTGTTTCAACGAGAATATTTTGGGTGCGCGCCAGCTTTGCCGTTTCTATGGCACTTGAGCATCCTGCTGCTAGCATAGTCGCAATGAATAAAATTACATATTTACGCATAGCCAACAAATTATGCGGAATTTTTTGAAAGTGCAAGAGATTAGTGTTGAGCAATTTGCGGGATTGTGAGTGTAGAAAGGTTTTATCTTACAGAACAGCTAGCATATTTTATTTTGAGTGGAGTAAGTTTTTTCATCCTTACCCGCACTCAAACTAATAATTTAGTATTATTTCAAAGGACTTTCCCAAGGTTTTCTCTCAGGCAATTTTTCCATTTCAATGTTTATGCTGCTTTTATATTTTTGCAATGATCCTGTCATGCCATCGATGAAATATCCTGGCAAAAACAATAGATTTGCAAAGCTGGCACCTGCGATGCCTTCGCCAAGAAGACCTGTGCCATTAGTATATCCTTCTTTGCTGCAAATAACTGAAATTGGACCATCACCACGTCTCACAAGAGCTGTGACAGGTGATTTTTCAATATGCCACACTCTCGCTTTAGCATCTGTTAGGCTGCAACTTGCGCCATCTGCATCCGGCGTTACAACAGTAACAACTTGGCCAGAACCACTCATTATAGAAGCACATGACGATAACAAAGCCGCCACGCAAATTAATGGAAATATTTTACTCATAATAAATACCTTTTTTAAATCTCCCAAGACCCATACTTGAGCCTACCTGTTTATGATATTATATTTTCAATTATAAGTCAAATAGTTATGGGGATATTCTATTATAGATTGTTAGTTGAGCATTCCCAATTGCGCCGTCATTGCGAGGAAGCGGTTGCTTGGGAGGCTGATGAAGCAATCTATCTTATTTTACAATAGATTCCCGCCTTCGCGGGAATGACAAAATGAGAGCCCTGTTGCTGTCATTCCCGCGAAGGCGGGAATCTACTGATATTACATAAGCGCCCCCATAAAATTTCCTTAATATTTAAACTTCCTCGCTTGACATTTTGATACATATATGATACATTTCTCGCGCAAAATAAAAAGGAATGTAAAAATGACAGTAAAAACTCCGATTACAAGCATACTTTATTTATGGACAACCGCCGAGCAAATTGACCAATGGATGGCAGAAAATCTTGCAACTGCAACATTTGAAGAGCTTACTACTAGAGGTGACTTTCAAAGGTCAATTTTACATTTTGCAGAAACCGCTGAGCAAACTTTAGCTATTTTAAACGCTATGGAAAAAGCCAAAGGTAGCCCGCTGACTTTAAAGGAAGTAAACCCTATATCTAAGGATCATACCACACCACTGAATTGGGCCAGAACCGCAGAACAAACTTTAGCTATTTTAAACGCTATGGAGCAAGCAAAAGGCGACAAGCTGACTTTCGATGAAGTAAACCATGCAGATAAACAAGGCAGAACAACACTACATTATGCCAATACCGCCGAGCAAATCAAGCTTCTTTTGAAGGCCATGAGAGAGGCGAAAGCCAGTCCGCTGACTTTCGAAGAGGTAAACCCTATAGATAAGAATTGCGACACACCACTACATCATGCCAACACCGGTGAGCAAATTTTAGTTCTGTTGAACGCTATGGAAAAAGCCAAAGGCAGCCCTCTGACTCTCGCAGAAGTAACCCCTATAGATAAGGATGGCTTCACACCACTGCATGCCTCCAAAGCCGCCGATAAAACCAAGGTTCTTTTGGAAGCTATGAAAAAAGCCAAAGGCAGCCCTCTGACTCTCGCAGAAGTAAACTCTGCGGCTGATAGGCGCTACACAACACTTTATTTGGCCAACACCACCGAGCAAAAACTCATCCTACGTTGCGAGATAGCACTGGCTAAAATTTATGACAAATCTGCAACTACACAAGAAATTGCTGCAGAAAGATCTTTGAACAATCTTAGGAATAATGATTATAAATTGGTTGGTTTGG
>CAZOKN010000013.1:29214-40259 GCA_964580525.1 uncultured Rickettsiaceae bacterium | reverse complement strand
ACCTGCGGCCTTCAGGTTATGAGCCTGACGAGCTACCGGGCTGCTCCACCCCGCGACACTGAGATGCTATTTAGTAATAGCCAGGACAGGCCTTATAGCCTGTTAGCTTTAACAAAGCAAGAATTATCTGTTTTTTATATTGATTAGTAAAAATACCCGTAAGGGATTTAAGAATTGACCGGTAATGACGTTATAGCTTTAATATATTCTGCGCCACTGCCTCGGCAATTTTGATGCCATCCACGCCGGCGGATAATATACCCCCTGCATAACCAGCTCCTTCGCCTGCTGGGTATAGTCCTTGAGTATTCAAACTTTGGAACGTTTCATCGCGCTTTATACGAATTGGTGATGATGTGCGGGTTTCAACACCGGTTAGTATTGCATCGTCCATATCAAAGCCGGGAATTTGGCGTCCGAATGCAGGTATTGCCTCTCTTATGGCCTCAATAGCATAATCTGGTAAACAAGTGGAAAGATCTGTTGGAGTAACACCTGGTTTGTAAGAAGGGATTACATCGCCCAACGAAGTGGAAGCCTTGCCTCTTATAAAATCTCCTACGCGCTGTGCCGGAGCGGCATAAGTTTTGCCGCCAGCTATGAACGCTGCTGATTCCCATTTACGTTGGAAATCTACACCAGCTAACTTTCCACCTGGATAATCTTCAGGTGTAATACCAACCACAATTCCTGCATTGGCATTGCGTTCTGCGCGAGAATATTGACTCATTCCGTTAGTAACAACGCGATTTTCTTCGGAAGTAGCTGCAACCACTGTCCCACCAGGACACATACAAAAACTATAAACATCACGCCCATTAGATGCGTGGTGGACAAGTTTATAATCTGCTGCGCCAAGAATATTATTGCCGGCAAAAGAGCCAAAGCGCGCCCTATCAATTAGAGACTGCGGGTGTTCTATTCGAAAGCCGATAGAAAATGGTTTTGCCTCTATATAAACACCACGATTTTCTAGCATTTGGAAGGTGTCGCGAGAGCTATGGCCAATGGCTAAAACAATATGATCAGCCGCGATATGTTCGCCATTTGCCAACATAACACCACGTACATGTCTTATGCCATTGCTGTCAGTTTCAATATCAATATCTGTGACGCGTGATTGGAAGCGATATTCCCCGCCGAGAGATTCAATTGTGCTGCGAATATTTTCCACCATTTTCACCAAACGGAATGTTCCGATATGTGGGTGTGCCTCTGTAAGAATTTCTGGAGGTGCTTCGGCTTTCACAAATTCAGTTAATACTTTGCGGCCAAGATGACGTGGGTCCTTTATCTGACTATAAAGTTTACCATCTGAAAAAGTTCCGGCACCTCCTTCACCAAATTGGACGTTAGATTCAGTTGTTAGTACTGATTTACGCCATAACTGCCATGTATCTTTTGTACGTTCACGTACTACCTTTCCACGCTCTAAAATAATCGGTTTGAAACCCATTTGTGCAAGAATAAGAGCAGCTAATAGTCCGCAAGGTCCTGCACCAATAATCAAGGGACGTTTTTTGAGATTTTCCGGCGCTTTTGCAACAAAGCGATATTCTGTATCAGGAGTTGGTTTTATATGATTATCTTTGGTAAAACGCTTTAAAATTTCAGCCTCATTCTTCACCTCAACATCAAGACTATAAACAAGCAATATTGAAGATTTTTTGCGTGCATCATGCGCGCGACGAAATACGGTACATGATATAAGATCACCAGCTTTTATGCCCAAACGCGAAACAGCAGCTTCCGTAATGGCTTGCGGTTTATGATCGAGTGGTAATTTTACTTCTGTGAGACGTATCATATTTTAGGGATCAGCCTTGATTTATTTTAATATAAGACGTTACTTACTAGATTAACTAGTTTAGATAAAATTAAACAGCAATAGTATATTGATTTTGGCGAGAACATAGTGTTTTTAAGTAAATTTTACAAGAGTATAATCGCTATTAATGTCAATTATACTTTACTGCACGAGGCAGGCAACGTTTCTATAACGTAATATACCGCAGAGCTGGTCAGCTCGATTTTTTGTGTAGAACGGTCCCACGCGCAGCTGTACAGCATTTTTGCCAAAAGAGTTATTTTTGCCTGGTGGAGTCATTGCATATTGCATATTTTTTAGAAGATCTTCATGGTCTTCTTGTAGGAACATCCAGTAATATTCAGCCTCAGGTTCATCAGCAAAGGTGCCCAGATTTATCCAACTACTGCTTCCATTATTATAAGAGCTTTGAGTAGATGTGGTAGAAGGGGAGGTGGATGTGTAGGCGGAAGCCGATGCTGATGATTCATTGCTACCATCTATTTTGCAATTCATGCCGCTACTTTTTACTATGCCGCATATGTTGGATGCTTGTCCAGAATCTGGCACTGGGCCAACTTTAAGAGAATAAATACTGCCATTTGGAGTTGGTGTGTCAATCAACATGATTTGCAGAGAACTTAAGCTTTCATCAGATTTAAACATACGCTCGCTATAATCATCGGCGCTTTTTTTATCTGAAAACGTAGATATGGTAACCCAGGCTCTGCCACCGCTATGTGAACCAGAAGATTTTTGTCCGGAGAAATATGTTTCGTCAGGCACCAGAACTGCTTCGGATACTGAACCATTTTTATCATTTTTCTTGTCGAGATCTTTATAGAAATCGACATAATTTTTGTTAACTTCAGGCTCTTGCACTCCTTGCTGCTTGAAGAATTGCTTTCTGGTCATTTCGCGCACTTCTTTTTGCACATCAGCATCACTTAATTTTTTCTGAGGAATTGGTGCGTTATTATTCATATCTATAGGCTGATTTGATGATGGAGCGGATTTTGCACCTTCAACTAAATTATTAAAAAACTCTTTTTGTTGTTCGTAATGCTCAGGAGCTTTGTTGCCATATTGTTGCTGGTCATTAGAAGCATAATTTTGGGACTGATCGTTCAGCCAAGGCATGTTGTCGATTCCTTTTGTGTAGCCTCCTGAAGAGCTAGTATTGGAATATTGGCTTGAATTATATTGCTCGGGTTGACGACTATAGGAAGTAGCAGGGGTGTTTTGTGCGTAAGAGGTTGTAGAGTCAGGAGATAAAGGCATAACGAAACATTCAATATTCCTAGTTCTAAGGCTTGAGCAATTTGATTCAGCAATATCTTTCCAGCTGAATTGTCCGGCCTGCAGATTATAAATTGTGGAGTTTCTATCAGGAATGGTTTTTGTAGCAACGTTAGGAGAGAACTTTGCAAGAACATCAGGGTTTTTGCGACTTAAATTTTGCCATGCTAAATTAGCTTTTTCCGGACTTTCAAATGACCCTAAATACAAGGTATATAGCTGATTTGATCCTGTTTTTTCATCAGATGAAACAGGAGTAATTTTTGTAGCAAGATTGCTTGGAGTTTTTGAGTTTGCTGCGTAGCTATCACCAGATTTTGATGCAGTTTGTTTTTGTGTAGATGGTGTCGGTTGTGCTGGCTGATTTCCCCATTCACCCCAAGAGCCAGAATTTCCGGCATTAGTTGATGATGTGTTGGTGGAAGTTGGGTTAGCTTTTAGAGTAGGGACGGGCTGTTTATTCCACAAATCTATAGGTGTATTGGAGTTGTCTGAATATTTACTGCTAACTGGTGCGTTAGAGGCAAATTTGCTTTCCTGCTGCGATCTATCCAAAGGTGATAGTTCATAAGATTTTTTTGTACTAGAATCTTTATAAGATGAAGTAGAAGGTGTTTCGGGAATATTAACTGCGTATTTGTTGGCATATGAACCAGAGCCACCACTATTAGATTTATTAGAGGCAACAAGCATCTGTCCAATTTTTTCATCACCTTTCTTTTCGGCAACTTCCATTGCTGTGAGTCTTTGTTCTTCAGAAATCTTTTTCGAATTTGGATTTCCGAGAATCATTTGCATAATCTCTGGAGTTCCTATCATTGAAGCGTGAACAAGAACAGATTCTCCCATGTCATTGACGGAAGTAAGGTTGGCACCATGATCGATAAGAATCTTTGCAATATCAGGTTTCTTTGCCATTACGGCACGCATTAGTGGCGTCCATTTTTCTTTGTCGGTTACGTCGATGAATGCTCCATAGCTGAGAAGCATTTCTACAGCAGCACTGTGGCCATTTCTGGCTGCGAGATGCAACGCAGTATCACCGCCAACGTCAGCAGCATTGATATATGCGCCACTTTCTAGGAGTAATTGTATTAGTTTAATATTGCCACGAAATGAAGCTCGCATAAGAGGTGTGACGCCAAAATCACCTACAGAATCAGGTGAAATTCCGGACTTTATAAGCGCACGAACTTTGTTCTCATTACCTTCGTCAACTGCGTCAATAAGGGGGTTATTGAAGCTAAACCCATGAGAGTTTTGTGCCCAAGCAAGAAAGGATATAAAAAAAAGAACAAAAAGAGGTCTTAATCTCAATTTTTACCCCTGAAAAACTAATATATTATTTCCACCAACACAAAAAACATCCATTTATCTAGGCAAAAATGGACGCAAAAAAAACTAGAATAAAAATACTAACCGACTCAAAAACATAATAACAAATAGCTTTCTAAAAAGCAATGCGGAGACGGATATAAAAAATAGAAGTTTTTTATTTATCAGGTTTATAAAAATTAAGCTACTGGTTTTGCTAAATATTTGTAAATGCATATGAAAGAAAAATTAAACTTCTTAAGATAGCCTTTATAGATTCATCTTTACGACTCTATATAAAAATAAAAATTATATTTTTTATTTCCTATACAAATATTCATGTCAGACAATCTTGCAAATTTTTGATAAATCTTGCTACTTTTGGGCGATTGAATAAATTAGTTGCAAACTTATTTATGCTATTCTATCTATAGATGTATATCTAACTAAAAATGTAAGGTATTATATTTATGGGTATTTATGCTTATATAAACATTATAAACATGCAAAAAAAATATTGTGCCAAAGCGTGTATGTTAGCAATTTTTGCAATTGCTTACTTATTTCCCAAATTTTCTTTTTCTGCAGAAAAATTAGATAGTTTTGAGCTTTCACCTGAACAACTTCTTGGTGCTAGCGTGATGTCAGTTTCAAAAAAATCTGAAAAAATAATGAATGCTCCTGCTGCGATTTATGTTGTGACTAATGAAGATATAAAACGCTCCGGAGCTACTTCAATTCCCGAAGCTTTGCGGATGGTTCCAGGAGTTAACGTTGCTCGTATCAACACAAGCGGATGGGCTGTTAGTGTGCGTGGATTTAATGGCTCATTAACTAATAAATTATTGGTTTTAATTGATGGTCGTGAAGTTTACGATCCGCTATTTTCAGGTGTTTATTGGGATGTTCAAGATACCCCATTGGAAGATATTGAGCGCATTGAGGTGATTCGGGGGCCAGGAGCAAGCTTGTGGGGATCGAACGCAGTAAATGGTGTGATAAACATTATTACAAAAAGTGCATTTGATACTGAAGGCAATTTAGTTAGTGCCACAACAGGTAATCAGGAAAAAGCTTTAACAACAGTTAGGCATGGTGGAAAATTAGGTGATAACAGTTATTATCGTATGTATGAAAAATCTTCCTATAGAAATAATCAGCAAAATCTAAATGGTGTTGATTCTGGAGATGATTGGCGCGCACATCGCGGAGGTTTTAGAGCGGACTGGAAAAATAACGAAGAAAAATCTACCTTCACATTACAAGGGGATGCTTATAACAATCAAGATAGTCAAATGCGCACTATGGCAGTTACTACTTCTGCACCATTTTCAAAAATAATTCAGGAAGATATATTAGCGCGCGGGGGCAATATACTTGGAAGATGGAATAAATCTTTAGAAAAGGATTCTAACATAACAATAGCGAGTTATGTAGATTTTACATCAAGAAATCAGGCTTTGATTGATGATGATAGGGTAACTTATGACTTAGATGGTCAATATGAATTGCCAGAATGGTATAGTAACAAATTTATAGTTGGAGCTAAATATAGGTATAGTGTTGATTGGCTGAATGAAACAGAGGGATCTTTAGTTACGTTTCCTCAATCAAGAAGCGAAGAAAAAACTATAAGTGGTTTTATTCAGGATAAAATAACTTTGCAGCCTGAAAAATGGTTTCTAACTTTGGGATCCAAAGTAGAGCATAATTATTATACCGGTTTTGAACTTCAGCCTAATGCGAGACTGCAATGGCATCCAACCGAAACACAAATGGTGTGGACTTCTGTGTCACGTGCTGCGCGTACACCAAGCCGGCTTGAGCATGATTTAAATGCAATTCAAAGTGCAGTAATAGTTCCACCTTTGGGATTAATAACGGGAGATACCGTTGCCAATCCTTATTTGAAGAGTGAAAGGTTAACTGCGTATGAACTTGGCTATCGTAATCAGCTAACTAATGATCTAGCACTTGATATAGCAACATTTTATAACGATTATGATCGCCTGGTAACATATACATTGCAAAGCACTAGAGTGCCGCCGCCACGCTATGTGGTACCATTTATGCCGGTTAATAATCAAACTGCAAAAGTTTATGGTTTTGAAACGACAGCCGATTGGAGAGCTTCGAATGCTTTAAAATTGTCTGCATCTTTCAGCTTGCTTGATATGTATGTAAATGGGCCGAGTGTTTCGGGCTCTGAAGCTGTAGAAAAAGAATCTCCAGAAAATCAATTTAACGTTCGTGCGTTATGGGATGTTACAGATAATGTGTCTTTTGACACTACAGTTTATTATGTGAGCCAGCTGGCATCATTGACTGTTGATAACTACACGCGCCTTGATATGCATTTAGCATGGAGAGCTATGAAGGGGTTAGAGCTTAGTCTGGTTGGACAAAATCTTTTGGATGATGCCCATCACGAATTTGTTTCACCAACAGATTCACACGTGTTTGCCGAAGAAATTAACCGCAGTATTTATGGTAATGTTACATGGCGTTTCTAAGAAAACATAGGTCATCTTTTGCGATATATATACTGGTGGTAGTATTTTTATTCTCTGCGTCTCAGGCGCAATCTAAGGATTCTATAAGGCTTTACGAGCAGGAAATTAAAGCCGGACTTTTATATAATTTTTTAAAATATACTAATTGGCCCAGCGAAAATTTGGCATCAGAATCTAATGTAATGTCATTATGTATTTTTGGAGAAGATCCGTTTAGTGGTTATCTGCAGCCTATGGAAGGGCGGAGTGTTAATCAGCGTATTATTAAAATCCGTAATGTAAATTCTCTGAATGCCTTAGCAGATTGTAATATGTTGTTTGTTAACTCTGAAGAAGAATCATCTTGGCCGAAATTACGGGAATATTTATCGGGTAAAAATATTTTGACTGTAAGTGATATAAGCGGTTTCACATCTTATGGCGGTATGATTGAATTTACGCGTAATGATGAAAGGGTTAGTATTAAACTTAATCAGAGCGCTATAAAAACAACAAAACTCTCTGTACAAGATCGTCTGTTAAAGCTTGCTACTGTTGTTTCAGGTAATAAAGAAGGGGGGAGATGAGATGAAAACCCCATCTATCAGAACAATACTTCTATCTACTATAATATTACTTACGACGCTGATAGCCTCGCTTGCCATAAGAGAAGTTTATATTGAGGGTCAGAAGTTATTAAAAATCCAGTCTTTGAAAAAAGCTTCCTTAATTAATGATAAATTATTTGAAGCCGTTGAAAAATATACAATGGTGAGAGATGTAACTAATTCAATGGTTTATGCTGTAGATGAAGATACTGTCAATAGTCTAATGCCAACAGTATTAGAAACAAGAAAAGAAGCTGATGATATCAGGCAGGATTATATTAGCTTACTAAAACAATATAATTTCCCAGATCTTGATAAAAAAATTATTGAAAATGAGGCGGCGTTTGTAAAATTAAAAATGCTTAGAAGGCAGTTGCAGGATGCAATAACAAATCACGAAGATAAACAAAAGGCGATATTGGCTGAACAATGGTTTCAGCAAGGTACATATTTTATAGTGCAAACACAAGATATGTGGATGGGATTTATAAAACATTTTAGTGATATAGATTCTGCAATTACTCTACAAATGCGTTTTAAACATTTTCTTGGCATTATCATGGAATATAATGGCAGAGAGCGTGCAATTATTGGTAGATTGCTGGTCGAGAATTCTCCTATTACACCAGAACAGCAGGCTAATTTACTTACCTGGCATGGCTCAGTTGAAATGGGTTGGGCAAGGCTTAATTCTCTGGCAATACAAAGTGGTCTTGATGTTGTCATAATGCCTTATCTTAATGATACGGAAAGCCATTATGCCGCATTATTTGGCATGATACATGATATGTTTTATATCCCTGGGGCAAAAGCTGTTAAAAAATATCCTATAAGTTTAGAGTTATGGCTTGAGCTTTCTTCTCAAACAACAGATTCCTTATATGATCTTAAAGATGCTTCGGTAAAAGAATCTAGGCGCTATAGAAATGAATTAGAAGAAAAAACCAATAGAAGCATAATTGTTAATGCAATAATTATGATTCTATCTTTCGCGTTGTGTTTCTATAGCCTTTGGGTTGTGGTTTTCAGAGTGATCACTCCGATCAATTACATGGTTGAAGAATTATTAAAAGTTGTGGCGGGCAAGACAGTCACAATTTCCAAAAATGTTTATAATAAAGATGATGAAATAGGCAAATTAGGAAAAATCTTAATTGCCTTGCAGCAAAGTAATAAACGTTATCGTGCTTTGGTTGAAGCTAGCGCGCAAATTATATGGACATGGAAACCAGGTGAAAAAGGTGATCTTGATGCATTGAAAATTTGGTGGGAAAAAACAACTGGTCAGCCAAAAGAGGAAATGTTGCCTTCTGGTTGGTTAAAAATGGTGCATCCTGATGATCGTGAACGTGCAGGAAAAGCGTGGGAAAATTCTTCTACAAAAGGTAAGGATTTTGAAGTTGAGTATAGACTAAGGGCTATAAATGGTAGTTATAGATATGTGTATTTTCGCGGTGTAGCTTTAAAAAATGAAGAGGGCTTGGTTGAAGAGGTAGTTGGAACATTAAATGATGTAACTGCGCGCAGACAAAACGAAGAAAATTTACAACGTTATACAGCGGAGCTTGAGCGAAGCAATAAAGAGCTTGATGATTTTGCTTATATAGCATCACATGATTTGAAGGAGCCATTACGCGGTATTCATAATCATTCAAGATTTTTACTTGAAGATAATGAAAATAAGCTAGAAAAAGAAAGCATAGATAGGCTGGGAAGGCTTATTTATTTAAGCCAGCGCATGGAAAGATTAGTAAATGATCTACTTTATTTTTCGCGTCTTGGTCGTCAGGAATTTGCTATACAATCTACAGACCTAAATGAAGTGATTAGCGATATAGAAAGTACAATTGATTTGTTCATAAAAGAACGTAATGCAAAAATCACTATACCAAATTCTCTTCCAACAATTACTTGCGACAAAACTCGTGTGACTGAGGTGTTTCGTAATCTAATTACAAATGCGATTAAATATAACGATAAAGACATAAAAAATGTTGAGATAGGTTTTATAGAGAACTATCCATCAAAAGATGGCACGCAGATAAATAGAGTATTCTATGTAAAGGATGATGGTAACGGTATTAAATCTGAATTCTATGAAGAAGTATTTAGAATATTTAGGCGTCTACATAGCCCTAAAAGTAAGGAAGAAGAAGGAACGGGAGTGGGACTTACTTTTGTTAAAAAGATCATTGAACGCCATGGCGGCAAAGTGTGGTTAGAATCTGAATTTACTAAAGGAACTACTTTTTATTTTACATTGGAAGGAAAAAAATATGATACAGCCGTCAATACATAAATCACAGCCAATACTAATTGTAGAAGATAGTGAGGATGATTTTAACGCAACGCAACGTGCTTTTGGTAAGGCTAACCTTGTTAACCCAATAGAGCATGCAATGTCGGGAGAGCAAGCTTTAGAGTATCTAAAAGATAAACAAAAAGCCAAACCCGGACTTATCCTTCTTGATTTAAATATGCCAGGTCTGGATGGTCGTAGAACTCTGGAAATTATAAAACAACATCAGAATTTAAAGAAAATTCCTGTAGTAATTCTTACTACTTCAGATGATGAACGCGATGTAAAAGCTTGTTATGAGCTTGGTGCGAATACCTATATACAAAAACCTGTGGATTTTGATGGTCTTATTTCTGCTATAAAGCAGCTCAAGGAATATTGGTTTGAAATAGCGCTTTTACCTAAGGAGTGTAAACATGATTGAACCAATAAATATATTTGTTATTGATGATAGTGAAGATGATAGATTGCTATATCGTCGTGCTTTACAGAAAACTTCGGAAATAAAATATAATATTGCTGAGGCTACAAATGGAGAGGAAGGTTTACAAAAATTGCCTGAATCTGCGCCATCTTGTATTCTGCTCGACTATTCTATGCCTGGGCAAAGCGGTGTTGAAGTTTTAAAAAGTATTCGTAATAAATACCCTTTTATAGCTGTAGTTATGTTGACAGGGCAGGGTGATACTACTGTTGCAGTTAATGCAATGAAAGAAGGTGCTCAGGATTATCTTCCAAAAAGCACAATAACCTCTGAAATTTTGCAAAAATCAGTACAAAATGCTATCGAAAAGGTTGAATTGTTAAAACAATTATATTTGCAAAACGAAGAACTGAAAGAAACTAATTCTCGTTTACAAAAAGCGACTGAAGCAGCAGAAGCTGCTAATAAAGCGAAGAGTGAATTTCTTGCTAATATGAGCCATGAATTGCGTACTCCCATGAATAGTATATTGGGAATGTCTGAATTGTTATTAACAACCGAACTAACACCAAAACAAGATAGATACGCAACTGCTATACAAAGTTCTGGCGATAACATGTTGGATCTTATCAAAGGAATTCTTGATTTTGCCACCATTGAAGCTGGCGAATTGGTACTTAACCACGTTCCGGTTATAGTAGAAACATTAATTGCAGAAGTTGTTGGGATGATGGAAAACACAGCTGCAAAAAACAATATTACTATAGAATATTGTTTTGATGAAATTCCATATTCAGTCATG
>CAZOKN010000013.1:19362-29204 GCA_964580525.1 uncultured Rickettsiaceae bacterium | reverse complement strand
CATGGCGGACTATATGCGTTTACGTCAGGTTATTTCAAATCTTGTCAGCAACGCCATAAAATTTACCCATGATGGTAAAGTCACAATTAGAATAAAAAATCCTGTAAAAACAAAAGATTATGCACTTTTGAGGTTTGAAGTTGAAGATACTGGTATTGGTATAGCTAAAGACAAACAGGAATATATTTTTGAGAAGTTTACACAGGTTGATAATTCTTCTACACGCAAATTTGGTGGTATTGGGCTCGGTTTATCGATATGTAAAACTTTAATTAAAATGATGGGCGGGTCTATAGGTGTTGAAAGCCAGGTTGGCGTTGGCTCAACTTTTTGGATAGAAATACAGCTACCAATTCATTATGAAAATACAAGTGATACGAAAAAGAACAATTCTAGAAGTGGTCTACCACAATTTAACGCCACTTTACTTGTAGCAGAAGATATTCCGGATAATAGCTACGTTCTACAAGAGATGCTTGAGCAAATGGGGTGTAGTGTTTTAATAGCTAACAATGGTGCAGAAGCCATCAAGTTGGGAGAGGAAAATCAGAGTAAGTTTGATATAATATTAATGGACTGTCAAATGCCAAAAATAGATGGCTATGCAGCTACAAAAATTATTCGTGAAAAGACTTGGGGTAAAGAAATACCAATTATAGCAGTAACTGCAAATGCTTTAAACGACGACCGAAAAAAATGTCTTGATGCAGGCATGACAGATTATGTCGCCAAGCCTTTAAGATTTACTGATCTTCAAAGAATATTAGGGAAATATATTACTGCACAAAAATAGAAAAATTACGAAATATAAAGTTTAAACTCGTTTTGAAACTGTAATAGCAAATTTAGTGGCACCGCGCACAATGCCACGCAGGAGAGGGTAACCGTGAGCTTGCTCGGCGTTATTGTTTAGACCGATATCACGATGCTCTAGTTCCTCATCGCGAAATTTTTTGATTTTATTTTTCAATTCCAACTCATCGTCTTGCAATTTTTGCAACTGTTCCTGATAATGTTCATCGATAACTTCTTCAACCGCCACTGTGCAGGCCATGGCGGCTTTTTCTCCAAGCATTGCTGTAAGTGCTCCCATAGCATAAGCACCCACATGCCATATAGGCATCATTGCAGTTGGTCTAACTTTTCTTTTGCCGATTTCTTCAGAAAAATATTGTAAATGTGCTTCTTCCTGTTCGGCCATGTGTTTAACAATTTTATATGCAGGCTTGTTTTTTAAAACTGCCATTTGTCCTTGATAGATACGCTTAGCACCATATTCTCCCGCATGATCAACGCGGATGATTTGATCAATCAACTGACGGGCTGTTAAATCTCCAGGCTGGAAATTATTCACTGTCTTTTTTGTAGGCATTGCTTTTTCCTATGTAACGCGAATCGCGCCAAAATCTATAAACCATCAGTAATGTTGTGAAGCCAACCATCGCTGAAAATAAAAAATTATATCCGGCCATTGATATGCCCATAAAAACAAATTGCGGCTTATCACAGGAAACATGAGGCTTACCAAGCAATTGCTGGGTCATTTCTTCTATGGTTGAAGGAATTGCATCATTTAAATCGCAACCTGAAGAAAGCTCAAATTTTCCCTGTTCCACGCCAACATGATAAAATGCAATACCAGCACCAACAAGCAGTGCTAAACCACATAACGATACCAAGATCAATTTTAATTTACCTTTAATGAATAAAGATAATGCGCTGACAATTGCTACGAAGAAAAAAGGGATTCTTTGATAAAGGCAAAGCATACATGGGAACAGGCCAAATTCATATTGCGATATATATGCTGCAGATAGCGAGCTAACGCTAAATATCAAAAGAAAGAGCGAAATATTGATTCTGTATGTTTGCATCTTGTTTTCCTGCGTATGGCTTAACGACTACTCTACAACATATTCCTCTATATCGTCCACATCATCTTCAGAAATCATTTTGCCAGATAAAGAAATGCCTTCTCTATGGACAGCCTCCTTATCACCGCAAACCAGATAGTGCCAGTTAGGCAGATCACTGCCATTGGCCACCAGGCGGTAGGCGCAAGTTTCAGGCATCCAATGCAAATGTGGTATATTTTCTTTGGTTACTTTAAGGCAAGCAGGGACGTTGGTTTGGCGATTAGCATAATCTGTGCAAGCACAGCTCTTGTGGTCAAGATAACGGCAGGAAACGCTGGTCATAACAATATCACCAGAATCCTCGTCTTCCAGGCGTTGCAAGCAGCAAAGACCGCAGCCATCGCACAACGATTCCCATTCATCATGAGTCATTTCATTGATTGATTTTTCTTTCCAAAAAGAGGCTTTTGTCATGGTTTTTATATATAGTTAGCAGGCGAATTGTGCAAGGAGGAATTGGCATTATGTCAGTTAATATGAGGTAGATGATAAATAATATTAACACGAATGTTGTATTTTTGATATAAAAAATGGAGGCCAGGGGGAGAATCGAACTCCCGAATAGAGGATTTGCAGTCCCCTGCATTACCACTTTGCTACCCGGCCAATTTTTGTTGTGTGAATAATAGCAACAAATGCAAGGCGAATATAAGAAAAAAAGCTTAATTAGCAATGAAAAATTAAATTTTATTGAAATAATTATGTTTTTTTATTTAACATTTACGGAAAATTATATAAATGGATGCTTATATTTGTATAATGTTTTTGCATTTCTAATTAATTTCAGGAAAATCATATGGATGCCTTTGCTGCTGCTCGTGAAAATATGGTAAAGAGTCAGATTTTGACTAATAAAGTAAAGGATAAAAATATCATAAAAGAGATGTGTGAGCTGCCGCGGCAGGATTTTGTTCAGGATAATTTAAAGCTATTGGCTTATTCGGACGAAGCACTTAATTTAAATGATAATAGGTATATTTTACCACCTATGGTTTTTGCAAAAATGGCAGAAAGCGCTGAGATATCAGAATCTGATTCGGTATTAGATATAGGTTGTGGAACAGGTTATTCCTCTACAATTTTATCAAAACTTGCCAAAAAAGTTATAGCTTTAGAAAATGATTCTGAATTTATGGCGAGATTGAATCATAATGTGACTAAGCACGCTGCTCAAAAAGTTCAGATTGTTAGTGGAAAATTATCACATGGTTGGGCTGAGGGTGGTCCTTATAATGTTATTTTTGTTAATGGTGCGATACTAAAAACCCCTAATAATCTCCTTGATCAGCTAAGTGAAGGGGGACGTCTTGTTGTTGTAATAAATAATTCTCCCGTTAGCGGAGCGGCTATTTTGTTTGTTAAAAATGGTGATAAAATTGTTAAAAAAGAACTGTTTGATGTTAGTTTGCCGATTTTGAATTCTTTTTAATATCAAATTTTTCTATTTAGTTTTTTTCTATTTCAGTAAATTATTGTTTTTTAATTTTAATTCATTAATGTTATACTTTGCTTGTTGGGATAGTTTTGCCGATTTTGTGAGTATTGTTTAGAGTTTAGAGTTTTTATGGCAGATGCTGCAAAAAAAAGTGAGGATAAGGGCGAACAAACTCCATCGATGGAAGAGATATTAAAATCGATAAGGGGCGTTATATCTGGCGATGAAGGTGCTCCGGCAGCTACTGGGGGTGACACTGCTGCTCCTGCAGAACATGCTGAAGATGATATTCTTGAACTTACTGAAATGGCGGAAGCCGATGCAACTGAACTTAACGCAGATAGCGTTGAAAATAAAACTAATGTTGATTTAGGTGGTAAAGGTATGGCTGAAAACAACGAACAGACTCCAGATAAAGCAGCGGTTCCTGCTGCTGAAGTTAGCGAAAAATCGGTGTTAGATGAGATTGACGCAACTTTGGCAGAGAAGAAAGATGAAGCCCCAGCAGCGGTAGCAGCGACTCCTGAAGTGAAAGTGGAAACTCCTGCTCCTGTAGCTGCTCCTCAAGCTCAAACAGTAGAAGAGGAAGATGATATCTTGGCATCAGAGCAAGTTTCTGAGTCTGGAAGCGCTAGCGTATCTGAAAATGCCGCTCGCCTTATAAAAAATGAAGTAGCCGACAAATCTAGCGATTCACTAAAGCAATTTGTAAATAGCATTCCTAAACCACATGTTGAATCTGTTTATACTAGGGGTGGGACAAGTCTTGAAGATCTTGTTGTGGAAGCTTTGAAGCCATATTTGGCAGAATGGTTGAATAAAAATCTTCCGACGCTGGTTAAGCAAATTGTAACTAAAGAAATTAAAAAGCTCGTCCCACGTGAGGACGAGGATCAATAGATTTAGCTACCTAAAGCTATGCGGATTATATGCGAATTAAAGGTATTAGAGTAGCGTGTTTTTCTTTGTTCGCCTTCCTGGTGAGCTACAGTGTTTCTTATTCTGAACAAGTTATTACCAAAACAAAAAATGCTGATGGCAGTGCTGATTATCTGCAGGTGCAGCGTGGAAACGCAAAGGTTAAGGTTAATAATTTTGATAGCCTGGTAAGAAAAGTTTATCTATTGGCAGAGGATTTTTTTTCCACTGATGTTGATTATGAAAGCACGATCGAGGCTAGCCAAAATGGAAGGCGGGTGTATCTAAAGGCTGGTGAAGAAGGCAAAGATAAAGCTCCTGAAGATGAAAAAAAGTCATCAGATAATAAAGCAACACTTGTTGATAGTAGGCCTGCCGACAAGAGTAAAAACACTGATAACAAAGAGCCAGAAGTTTTACCACCAACCTTGGAAGAGCCGACGGATATAAAACCTATAGAGCTTTTGCCACCTCCTGATGTGGATTCAGACGCAAAAGATAATAATAAACAAGGTGGATCTGGAATTGCGGGAGTTTTACAAAGACGCCAGGAGGAAGAAGCCTCAATTCAGAAGAAAAATCAGCCATCCGGCGTTAGTCCACTTTACTGGGAAAATTTAAGAAAAGAATATTTCAAAAAGAAAAATGAAGAAGAGTTAAAAAGAAAAGAAGAAGCGGATAATCAAAACGAATCATCGGGTGAAGAACGTGCTTTCCTAAACCCTGAAAGAAAGCCAAAAGTGAGCTATGATACTCAAAGGTTACCTAGTTCAATAAGCAAAAAAACGTATTCAAAAGATAATCAGCATCTTCCATCTGTGGTTTACGAAGAAGAATACGTAAACATATTATTCCAGAGTGTTCTTCAGAGCAATCTGGAGGTAATGCGAGCAATGATAGAAAAGTTTGGTACAACAGAAGTGAGGGATATGGAAGGAAATACTCCTCTTCTATATGCGGTTATGGCTGGTAACATTAAAAGTGCTACTGTATTGCTTGGTATGGGGGCTGGTGTTGATGCTAAAAATTATGCTGGAACCTCGTCTCTTTATGCGGCTGCTTATCTTTCCCGAATGGATCTTGTAGAAGGCTTATTGCAGCGAAGAGCAGATCCTGACATTACTGATAAAATAGGAAAAACGCCACTTATGTTAGCGGCAGAACGCAATAATGTTGGTATTGCAGAAGCTCTTTTAGATAGTGGTGCAAGTGTTGATAAGAAGATGCGAGATGGCAATACGGCACTACATTTTGCTGCAAGAAACGATGCCGTTGCTATAGCTTATGCCCTCTTAAATACAGGCGCAAATCCTGACATAAGGAATTTTGAAGGCTATACCCCAATCATGCTTTCAGCATTTTTTGGTAGTGAGCAGGTGGCTGGTTTGCTTGCTAATGCTGGGGCGGATTTATCAAATAAAGACTCTATGGGGCAAAATGCTTCCAATCTTGCAACTGCAAAGGGTTTTGCCAATATAGCTCAGACCATAGAAAGTGAGTCCATAAGGCGCAATATACTTTCCAGCAAGCTTAAAAAAATAAAGGCCACTGAAGTTTCGGCACAAGAGGTTCAAAAGACTGAGGATGTAAAGGTTGAAAGTAAAGGTACAGTTTCTAAAAAAGAAAAGCAGACCGAGAAAGCAAAGCCTAAAAAAATTCCAAAACCATTCTTTTCTGATGAAGAAAAATCAAAGATGGGTGGGCAGTGATTATCTAACGATCTCTTCGTCCTGTGGAAGGGCTACCTAAAATATCAGATTCTTTTCCTTTTAAGTGATCTCTTAATGCACTACTCTGTTCCTTGCTTCTATAGTCCATAGTTGAATCTTTGAAATTTTCTTTTTTTGGTAATTTGGCATTTTCTTGGAACTTTGTGTTAACAAAAGAAACTTTGCTGAAATTAGCTTTCGATAAGTCAACTTCACCAAAAGCTATATTTTCTAGTTTTTGGCCGCTGAAATTAGCGCCTTTTAGATTTGTTTTTTCGACAAATTGACAATTATTGATGGAAAGGCATGTAGAGAGGTCGACATTTTCCATATTACAATTTCTAAATGTTATACCTGATATAGATATATCTGGGCCTAACTCGCGGAAATCTACACTTGTTAAATCTAATCCTTCGAATGTTGTAGGCATTCTTCCTTCTGGGATACTTTTTTTTATTAGAATACCAAATTGATGAGAATTTAAAGATTTTCCCCTTAGAAATTGTGGAAGTGGTGAAAAATCCATTTTTGCAAAAACTTGGCCTTTTATATCTCTCACATCAACATTTTTTAGCACTTCTAGAAAATCATCTTCATAAATATTATTTTTAGTAATGAAATTACTTATTTTATCAAAAAGAAAATTACGCGGAAATAACTGTCCCCTCGCTTGATCGCCGTGATACCATTCATTTATTGTTTCTGCCGTAATTTGAGGTTTCTTTGGCATAAACTCTCCATTTTTCAATGCAAAGCAAAAAGTAAATATTCATCAACAGGGTTATGTCTGTTAGCTAATCTTAGATAACTTTGTGTTATAATTTTTGAGTTCGGTAACTTTGTATAACCACCCATGTGGCAGCCTTTTAAGTGTTTTTTGTCTGGCATAATCACATTGCCGCCGAATTGAACAGTGTGTAGTTTGCTGTTCGTAAAATTGGCGTTAGTTAATATAGTTTTTGATTTGTGAAATAAGCCAAAATTAACATTTACTAGCTTGCAATCTGTAAATTTTGCATTTGATAAATCAGTAACGCAATATTCAGAAGTGCCAAAGCTGACATTTGAAAGGGTTTTCTTGCTGAAATTAGCGCCTCTAAAGTTCGAATTTCCTTCAAAAATTGTACCATTCATTGAAACGCATTTTGAAAAATTAGCCTTTTCAAAATTACAATCTCTAAAGCTTAACTCATCCAGTTTTAATCCAGAAAAATCAAGACCACTAAAATTTAAGCCCTCTAAATAAATAGTTGGCAGATGATAAAATCCACGTGATTTTTCAAGAATTATAGGTAGTTGTTTTTGTGTAACCACTTGGCCGATTAAAGGTATACCTTTAAAATCGAGCTCTTCAAGAGCTTCCAGACTTATATCTCTAAGATCAATATGTTTTAATACATTTTCAAGCTTATTTAGGTAAAAATGATTACCTTTACGCCAGTTCATGATGTGATTGATGATGCTTTTATCATCAATATTTCCAGTCTGTTTATAGCGCTTATAGCAATTATTTATAAATTTTGCGTCTATACTGTGGTGTGTTTGTATAGACTCATTTTTTTTATTACTTGCCATGGCAATCCGCCTATATTTTGTTAATGTTTATCAACTACTTATTGTAATATCTGATAGTTAATTATTTATTAACATAATTAATGATTTAAGTTTCTTTGATATTTATATTTTTTTGCTATATAAAGGCCTCTGTTTTATTGATTTTTAGGGTTTTATTATGGGACATAAGATAAAATTACGTAGCAGCGAGAGCACTCAAGGCCGAAAAATGGCAGGGGCAAGAAGCCTATGGAGAGCAAATGGAGCCAAAGATGAGCATTTTGGTAAGCCTATAATCGCCATTGCCAATTCCTTCACCCAGTTTGTCCCTGGACACGTCCATTTGCACGATATTGGTCAAAGAGTTAAGAAAATTATTGAATCTAAAGGTTGCTTTGCGGCGGAATTTAACACAATTGCCCTGGATGATGGTATCGCAATGGGACATGATGGCATGCTCTATTCCCTGCCTTCGCGCGATTTGATAGCGGATTCTGTTGAATATATGTGTAATGGCCACAAGGTTGATGCGCTGGTTTGCATATCTAACTGCGATAAAATTACGCCTGGAATGCTAATGGCAGCTATGCGCCTTAATATCCCTACTATATTTGTTTCTGGTGGACCAATGGAAGCTGGGGTTATTGGTAAGGAAAAGCTTGATCTTATCGATGCAATGGTTATGGCGGCTGATAAAGATGTTTCTGACGAAAGATTAAAAGAAGTTGAAAATAATGCCTGCCCAACTTGTGGCAGCTGCTCAGGAATGTTTACAGCAAATTCTATGAATTGCTTAAATGAAGCAATTGGTCTGGCATTGCCTGGCAATGGAACAATCGTTGCCACCCATGAAAACCGTATCAAATTATTTGAACAGGCCGCAGAACGCATTGTTGAAATGGCAAAAGAATATTATGAAAACGGCGATGAGTCTGTATTGCCGAGGAATATAGCTACTAAAGCAGCGTTTAATAATGCTATGGCTCTGGATATTGCTATGGGTGGTTCAACAAACACAATTCTGCATATTTTGGCGATTGCCCATGAGGCAAATGTTGATTTTAAAATGCATGATATAGATGAGCTTTCAAGAAAAGTTCCTTGTCTGTGCAAAGTTGCGCCAAACTCTAAAGATTATCACATAGAAGATGTTAATCGCGCTGGAGGAATCATGGCCATTCTCGGTGAATTGGACAGAGGAGGGCTGCTTGATACTTCCGTTAGCCGCGCTGATGGATACACATTAGCTGAAGCATTGGATAAATACGACATTGCACGCAGTACTGTTATCGATAAGGCAATTGAAGTTTATAAATCATCGCCTGCTCATTCTGGACGCATAATTACTATGGGTGCGCAGCGTTCTATGTTTAAAGAATTGGATATAGACAGAAAATCCGGCTGTATACGCAGTGTAGAGCATTGCTATTCGAAAGATGGCGGACTAGCCGTTTTATTTGGCAATATAGCTGAAAAAGGCTGTGTTGTGAAAACAGCCGGTGTTGATAAAAGTGTTTGGAAATTTACAGGCAAAGCTAAGGTTTTCTATTCGCAAGATACTGCGTGCGATTCCATACTAAACGGCAAGATAGTTGCCGGAGATATCGTGGTTATTCGTTATGAGGGACCAAAAGGTGGACCTGGTATGCAGGAAATGCTTTACCCAACTTCATATTTAAAGTCGATTCATTTGGGCAAGGAATGTGCACTTATAACTGACGGACGTTTTTCAGGCGGAACATCTGGGCTTTCTATCGGCCATATATCGCCAGAAGCGGCAAGCGGTGGCAATATAGCTCTTATCGAAAATGGTGATATCATTGAAATCGATATTCCAAATCGCAGCATTAACCTAAAAATTTCAGATTCGGAAATGGCGGAGCGCAAGAAAAAAGAATTGGCTAAAGGCAAAGATGCTTATAAACCAATTGGCCGCGAAAGACATATTTCTACTGCATTACGTAATTACGCAATGCTAGCTGCTAGCGCTGATATGGGCGCGGTGCGTGTGTTGCCGGATGGAGCTTAGGATTATTTATTGAAAAATATGTTATATTTGTTTAGCAGATCTAATATTTTTTCATCTCTTCATCCCTTGCCAAAACCCTAATTATAGTTCATATTGCCGCTTCCAGATGGCTAGGTGGCTGCTGTATCCTTTTGGATATAGAGGAAAGTCCGGGCTCCATGGAAAAACGGTGGCGGGTAACGCCCGCCGGGAGAGATCCCAGGGAAAGTGCCACAGAGAATAACCGCCCGCCTTCGCCCTAATAGGCTACGGCGCGGCAAGCCCTTGGGCCTGCTGCGCCT
>CAZOKN010000013.1:1833-19352 GCA_964580525.1 uncultured Rickettsiaceae bacterium | reverse complement strand
GTGACCTTAGGGAAAGTGCCACAGAAAATAACCGCCTGTAAGGGTAAGGGTGAAAAGGTGCGGTAAGAGCGCACCGCGCGCATGGTAACATGTCGCGGCATATGCAAACCCCGCCGGGAGCAAGACCAAATAGGGATATCGCGCAGAGCGCTTGCGCTTTGCAGGTGTTTTCCACACCAGATATTCGGGTAGGTTGCTTGAGGTATATGGTAACATATATCCCAGATGAATAGTCGCCCTCGACAGAACCCGGCTTATAGGCCGTCTGGAATTTTTTTAGCAGTCTTTCTAATATGCTTTTTATAGGTAAAAATATGACCCAACCAAAACTTTCCGGTCCCGATCAAATGCCGCAATCAGGCAAAAAGCCAAAACAGATAGTGATTTTATTGCATGGTCTTGGTGCTAATGGTGATGATTTATTTGGACTAGTGCCATATTTTTCATCAATTCTGCCAGATGCTTATTTTGTTTCACCTAATGCTCCCTATAAATGCGATATGGCGCCTTTTGGTTATCAGTGGTTCAGCCTTCTCGATAGAAGCGAAGAAAATATTTTGAACGGCATAAAAGAAGTTACTCCAACCCTCAATCAATTTATTGATGAAAAGATTGCTGAATTTGGACTGCAAGAAAAGGATGTAGCTCTAATTGGTTTTTCACAAGGCACAATGCTTTCTCTATATTCTGCGCCGCGTAGGGAAAAGCCTTTGGCTGGAGTTCTTGGATATTCAGGTGCATTAGTTGCGCCACATTTGCTAAAAAATGAAATTAAATCTAAGCCTGAAGTTTGCCTTGTGCATGGCGAAGCCGATGAAATAGTTCCATTCCAGGCTTTTGGTGATGCTATGACTGCTCTACAAAAATCTGGCGTTACAGTGCATGGTTATTCAAGAGAAGATCTTGGCCATGGTATTGACCCGGAAGGTATGAAAATTGGTCAGAAGTTTTTGAAGGATGTTTTTGGAGGGTAAAATACCCCCTTGACACGTATGTTATAATAGCAATTTTAAATAACATAAAAGTCATATGAACAAAAAAATAGGCCTATTCGTAGCTGTATTTTTGCTTACAGTCCAAATACTTAGTGTTTGGCATATGGCTGAGCACGCCTTTTGCAATCACACTCATAATGGCAAAAATTGTGATATTGCTTTTGTGTTTGATAAAAGTAAAGCCACTTCGCAATCAAAAACAATAGATAATTCTCCCTTAAGTTTTTTCATTGTTAAAAACACCTCATATAATTCCATTATATCTGAACCAGCAGCTTATTATGCTGCTAATCCTCGTGCTCCGCCATTTATTTTTCATGCATAAATAACCATAAATTTAAGTGATTTTTTTGCATAAAAAATGCTTAGTTTTATGGATTTTAATTCATAAGAAAAATAAATAAATGGATGAAAACATGTTGAATATTTCACAAGCAACACTCGGCTATGGTGGAAAAACCATACTTGAATTTAAAGGCTTGGATTTGGAAAAATCTGGCCAGTGTTTGTTGTCAGGTCCTTCAGGCTCTGGCAAAACAACCCTTCTTTATGCCATTGCTGGCTTAAACCCTTTAATCAAAGGCAAAATTAGTATCAACGGCGTTGAAATTAATTCGCTTTCAGAAGCGCAGATGGACAATTTTCGCGGTAAAAATATCGGAATAATTTTCCAAACATTACATTTAGTAAAAAGCCTGTCTGTGTTAGATAATTTATTACTTGCCTCATATCTTTCAGGAAACCCCCAGAGCCAAAATCAGGTGATTTCAATGTTAGAAAAAATAGGCATTGCTGATAAAAGTGATTCTATGCCCAATGAGCTTAGCCAAGGCCAAGCACAGCGCGTGGCGATTGCTAGAGCTGTTATTAATAAGCCAAAATTAATATTAGCGGATGAACCCACCTCCAGCCTTGATGATAAAAACTGTTCTGACGTTATAGGACTTATTAAACAGGCTGCTAAAGATAGTGGTGCTAGTCTTGTAATTTCTACGCACGATACCAGGGTAAAAGAGCACTTTACCAATATTATAAAGATTGGAGAATAAGCGATGAATATTATAAAAATAAGTTTTGCTAATTTGCGTTTTCGTGCAGCAAGTAGCCTATTAAATTCTCTGGTACTAGCTTTGGGAATTGCAATTATTATAACGCTTCTGCATATAAGTCAGCAAGTGGAGCAGCGTTTCACACGAGATTTGGAGGGCATTAATCTGGTAGTAGGCGCTAAAGGTAGCCCTATCCAGCTGATACTTTCTAGTGTTTTTCATCTTGATATTCCAAATGGAAATATTCCTTTGGAAGAAGCTGAAAAGCTACAAAAAAATCCGTTGATAAAATCAGCTATTCCGGTTGCTCTGGGTGATAATTATAATGGTTTTCGTATCGTCGGCACTAATATCGACTATCTAAATCATTATGATGGCCAGATTGCCGCAGGTAAGATTTTCTCAAAACCTATGGAAGTTATTTTAGGTAGTGAAGTTGCAGCTATAAATATTTCAAAAATCGGTGATAAAATCATTGGTGCACATGGACTGGCTAATAGCGACGATTTACATAATGATTTTCCTTATGAAGTCGTTGGTATATTAAAACCAACGGGAAGTGTGCTGGACAGGCTAGTTCTAACGCCAGTAGAAAGTGTTTGGCGTGTACATGAGCATCCTGACGAGGATGATCCTGAGGAAGTAGCTTATAAAAAAGAGCATCCTGGCAATGAAATAACTTCTTTGCTGATTACTTATAGCACACCAATGGCCGCTGTTAGTTTGCCGCGTGAGATAAATAAGAATAGCTCATTGCAGGCTGCCAGCCCGGCTTTTGAAATGGCACGATTAATGAAAATAGTTGGTGTAGGTAGTGATGCTATTACTGTCTTTGCAATTATCCTAATCGTTATTGCTGCGTTTAGTTTTTTCGTAACCTTATTTAGTGCTATAAACGATCGCCGCTATGACATTGCATTAATGCGCAGCTTAGGGGCCACCAGAGGCAAGATTTTTGCTTTTGTATTAACTGAAGGCATGGTGATTGGCTCAGTTGGCACAGCGCTTGGTATTGCACTTGGTCATGGGCTTGCATTGTTAGCACAAATCTGGATTGAGCAGACAAAGCATATGCTTTTAAACCATATTGGCTTTCATCCTTATGAAATATATTTGGTGATAATGGCTCTTTTGATAAGTGCCTTATCGTCGATAATACCTGCGATCATTGCCTATAGGGTTAATGTTAGTAAAATTTTATCTAAAGGAATTTAATTATGTTTATTCAAAAAAGGCTGCAGAGTTTCTCTGCAGCCAATTTATCAAAATATTTGATTATATTTTGCATGCTTGCTCTGACAGGATTCAAAATGGTAGGCGATACGAATGATAATGGTTTTGGTCAGCCTATTGATGAAAGGGACGCGCAAAATGCTTTACCACAAGCCAAGGACAGCCTGTGGGCAGAATTTAGTAAATGTAAAATTACTTCCAAGGAAGATAAAAAAAATGATGTTTATCTCTATGGTATTAATTATACACCTGAAATTCAAGCAATAAGAGGGAAAGAAATTGAAATTTCTGGCTTTATGTTGCCACTGGAACCAACTGAAAAATTTAAACATTTTATTTTGTCTAAACGTACTCCAACTTGCGCTTTTTGTCCTCCAGGAAAACCCAATGAAATTGTGGATGTGTGGACAGATGAGCCGGTTAAGTGGGACGATCATCTTGTGAAAGTAAAAGGTAAATTTGAATTTGTAAATGACCAAAAATTAGGGATGTTTTTTCAAATAAGAAATGCCAAGATTGAGTGATGTCATGAAGAAAAAAGCATTTCCGGCCTTATTATTTTATACCTTAGTAATATGCGTTGCGTTATATGGCTGTTATGAGGGGGTGATTTATTTCAGGCATATTTTACAAATGCGTCTTTCTGAAATTCATTCCTTTCTTTCTGATGATGATTCTTTTAGTGAAGGTTTAACTCAGGAAGAGTTGAATTCCAGAGATAATGTTACATCGCCTGTTATATCTTCAGATGATATCTTACCGTGGAAAATGTTAGCAGAAGTACAAATGGATTTTGCACACAAAAACGGCCAGGCCATGGCTGCACCAAAATATAGCGATGCTATAAAACTGCTTAGTCATAAAAATATTTCTATCCGAGGTTTTATATTTCCGCTCGAACAATCGGGAAAACAAACTCATTTCTTGCTAAGTCCATATCCGCCAAGCTGTCCATATTGCCTTCCTGCTGGACCTTCTGAACTTGTGGAAGTATGGATGGATAAACCTATAGAATTCACCTACGACACTATCACCATTAAAGGAGAATTTGAGTATTTGGAAAAAGAAGATGAGCTAAAATCAGGCCTATTTTATAGGCTGAATAATGCAATTACTGTGATAAATTAATTAAATTATCTTCAATAATGCTTTAATTCTTTCGTCTGCTAATTTATCCCAAAAAGCATTAAGCTGTTCTGGAACAAAATGGCGCTTAAATGCGCGGATAATATCTTCAGTTTTTGGGCCGTAAAAGCCATCAACACGAATGTGATAGCCATAATCAGAAAGCATTTTTTGAACGCTGGCAGTAGATACTGATTCCTCCCCTGGGCGTATAATCATATCGCTACTTTTCCACATTTTTTTAACATTCGGCCATAGTCCAACTCCTTCTGAAGCGAGCATTTTCCAGTCAAAGAATTCACCTGGATCTTGTTTTCGATTTGGCGCTATATCAGAATGGCCAATCACGTTGCGGGCTTCAATTGAGTGTCGTTCTATAATCTCTTTCGATAAACCAAGCACCGCTTCCATCTGTGCTTTTGGAAAAGGACGATAGCCAAATTCATGTCCTGGATTGACTATTTCAATACCAACCGATGTGTCATTAAGAGAAGATATGCCACGCCAACAGCTTATGCCTGCGTGCCAGGCCCTTTTTGCTTCGGGAACTAAGTTAATTATGCTGCCATCTTCATTTATCATGTAGTGAGCACTTACTTTTGCTATCGGGTCGCACATATGTTTTTGGGCTGCTTCACCCGTCTGCATGCCGGTATAATGCATGACAAGCATGTTGATATTTGTACCCTTAGGTCTGTCATCAAAATTTGGTGACTTTATATAGTTCATACAGTATCCCCACTTTCTGCGGCGAGAGGTTTTTTTATAACAATTATGGCAACTCCAACAACAGTTAGAACGCCACCTACAATTATTTGCCAGGTTATTACTTCATTAAGAAACATAACTCCTGCTATCATTCCAAAAACCGGTACTAAAAGAGAATATGGTACAACACGGTTTATGGGATATTTCTTTAGGAGGAAATACCATCCGCCATGTGCGGCTATAGTTGTGATTACTGACATGTAAATTAATGAAAATGTAACTACATGAGGTGTGTTGGGAATTAAGGAAAGCTGGTTACCTTCTAACAAAAACGATATTAAAAATAATTGAGGTGCACCAAAAAATGATATCCATCCTATAAACGGTAAAACATCAAGCTGGCCGAGTTTTTTGACTTGTGTATTGTAGTAAGCCCAAGCTGCTGAGCAGGCTATGAGCATCCAGAAGGAATGATAATTTTGTATAACATTGGGTGTTCCTACTATAACAAAAGTTCCTAGTATGGCAGTGGCAATGCCAAAAATGCCTTTTTTCTCAACTACTTCACCAAACATGAAGTAACCTAGTGTTGCGGCAAAAGGTACTCTTAATTGGTCAATAACAACGGCCACAGAGGAATCAAGGCCATGTTGCAGAGCTAAAAACATCAAACCAAAATGGAAAACAGAAAGAACGACAGAGATTTTAAATAAGTCTTTAAGTGGGAGCTGTCTTTTTCGCATGAATGGGGAAAGAACTATGGCTACTATACTAAGTCTTATAGCGAGAAGAAAAAATGCCGGAAAATAAGCAACGCATATTTTTGCGGCAACAAAATTAACGCCCCATATAAGGGAAATTGCTACAGCTAATACTACATGTATGGGCAGCATATAATTTATTCGTTATTTAGTTTTTTATTGAAACCTTTTTTCATCATTATGGCTTCATAAGCTTGTGTATAATAATTAAACTGTTCTTTTGCGATTTCTTTGAGTTCCGGCATGATATTTTCATGCGAGAACTTATCAGGATGACAGTCGCGAATAGAGGTTCTATAAGATTTTTTTAAATCAACATAAGTTACTGCTTCTGTTACACCCAATAATTCAAATGGATCTGACGAAGATTTTATAAGGTGTTTTCGGAGCATTCTGCCAAAATAATTTTCATTGAAGCGCAGCGATAAAACGACTTCTTTCAAAAATTTAACTTTGTTAGGAGTTAAGCTGCTATCAGCATCAGCAAAGATAAAAAGATCATCTATTAGTTCCTCGAGCAACATTCTGTTATTTGGGAACAGATTAGTTAGCTGTTTAGCGTAGTGTGAAGCCGGAACGTGGTCATTAGCTGCATCGCGATAAAAACCCTCAATTTTGCTATGCTCATTCTCAGGTATAGAGAATATTTCCTTAAAGGAGTCTATTTCGCTTTCTATTGTGGTTTTTGCCGAATCAATGCGCGCTAGTTTGGCAGCTATAGCGATTACATAGAACGTAAAGGTTATTTGTGTGGCGTTATCGTAACGTTGGGGGAGTTTTTTGCTTAAGGCTGCCTCTCTCTTGGCTATAACCCTCTCACGTCGTCCCCTTTTCAGATATCTCTGTTCTACAGACATCTTGTCCCGCTATAAAAATTAAGAGTTGGGCAAAAAGCCCAACCCATATTCTACATAAAATCTTTCCTTGATACCTCAAACAAATGGTCCATTTTTGTATGGACTTCTTGTTCGCTTATCTCGACGCCATTATTCCTTAAATCCTCTATAACCCTTGCCAACACATCATCCTGGTGCTTTTTGTCTACAGTGTCGCTAACAACAGAATTTGTATAATCCTCTGCTTCATCACCTTTTAGGCCAATCTTTTCAGCAACCCATTGTCCCAGCAATTTATTAGCATGCGCTCTTATCTTAAAGTCCAATTCTTGGTCATGAGCAAACTTGCTTTCGTAGCCTTTTTCTCTTTGATCGAACGTAGTCATAGTAGTTTTTTCCTATTTTCTTACTAAAATTGCTTTTAGTGATTGAATTTTAATGTGTTTGTTATAGTTATATGCTCAAAATATAACCAGGTGTATATATGCCTTGTTGTTTAGTATAAATCAATAATGAATTTTGGTACAGTAAAATGACTCCTAAGCGTGCAAGAAAACAAATTTATGAAGGAAAAGCTAAGATTCTGTTTGAAGGACCGGAGCCTGGAACAATAATACAATACTTCAAAGATGATGCTACGGCCTTTAATAATAAAAAAAAGGACGTTATTTCTGGTAAAGGGGTTTTGAATAACAGGATATCTGAATTCATTATGACTCGCCTTAATGAGCTTGGTATTCCTACGCATTTCATAAAAACCCTCAATATGCGCGAGCAGTTGGTTAAGCAAGTGCAGATTGTACCGCTAGAGGTTATCATTAGGAATATAGCAGCTGGCAGCGTTTCAAAAAGGCTGGGTATTGCTGAAGGTACCAAGCTTAATAGAACTTTGATTGAGTTTTGCTACAAAAAAGATGAGCTTGATGATCCGCTTATCAGCGAAGAGCATATTTTGACCTTTGGCTGGGCTGATCCTTTGGAAATTGAAGAAATAAAAAACATTGCTTACAGAGTTAATGATGTACTATATGGCATGTTTGCAGCTGTTGGAATACGCCTTGTTGATTTTAAGTTGGAATTTGGCCGTTTAAATCATGGTGAGTATAACGAAATTGTACTTGCTGATGAAATTAGCCCTGATTCTTGCAGGCTTTGGGATTATAAAACTAATGAAAAGCTTGATAAAGACAGATTCAGACGCGATATGGGTGGCGTTGCCGAAGCCTATCAGGAAGTTGCCAAAAGGCTTGGAATCTTGATTGATAATATCAAAAATGAAGAAAATAACGAAGAAAATAACCAAAATTAAGAAGAAAACAATGAAAGCAAAAATCTATATTACTTTGAAAAATGGTGTTTTAGATCCACAAGGCAAGGCAATACAAAACGCGCTTGGTCACCTTGGTTTTGATGGAGTTGATGGTGTTAGGCAAGGCAAATTTATCGAGGTTAAGTTAAAAAAATCCGATAAAAAAGCAGCCGAACAGTCTGTTAAAGAAATGTGTGAAAAGCTTCTGGCTAACACTGTTGTTGAAAATTACAGCTTTGAGATAGTGGAATAATATGAAAATAGGCGTAATAACTTTCCCTGGCTCCAATTGCGATAGGGATATGTATGAAACGCTGGAAAATATTTCCGGCAATAAGGTTCATCGTATTTGGCATGCGGATACAAGCCTGCCGACTGGCCTTGATTTTATAGCTCTTCCGGGTGGGTTTTCTTATGGGGATTATTTGCGCTCTGGCGCTATGTCTGCAAAATCTCCGATTATGCAGGAAGTTATAAAAAAAGCTAAGGATGGAATGTATGTTCTTGGTGTGTGTAATGGCTTCCAGATACTTACTGAATCAGGCTTGTTACCTGGCACCTTGCTTAGAAATAGCGGTTTGAAATTCATTTGCAGAACTGTTGGGCTGGAAGTGGCCAATAATGATTCAGTTTTTACAAAAGGATATGATAAAGGCCAGAAAATAAAAGTTCCAGTGGCGCACCATGATGGTAATTATTTTGCTGATGCTGAAACGCTTCAAAGCCTTGAAGATAATGGCCAAGTGGCTTTCCGTTATAGCGGTGAAAATCCTAACGGTTCAATCAACAGCATTGCTGGGGTGTTTAGCGCAAATAAACGTGTCCTTGGTATGATGCCGCACCCGGAAAGGGCTGCTGATGAAAAAACCGGTAGCGTTGATGGTGCTGCGCTTTTTGAAACTTTGCTTAGAAATTTAGGTTAGTATTTATTATGAAACAACAGGCTTTGCATGAACCAACAGTAACCCCTGAAATCGCCAAACAATTTGGCCTAACACATGAAGAATATCAGAAAATTCTTCACATAATGGGGCGTGAACCGAATTATACCGAGCTTGGGATATTCTCGGTCATGTGGAGTGAGCATTGCTCTTATAAATCAACTCGTATCCATTTGAAAAAGCTGCCAACTCAGGCGCCATGGGTTATATGTGGGCCGGGTGAAAATGCCGGTGTTATTGATATTGGTGATGGCCAAGCGGTTATATTCAAAATGGAAAGTCATAATCACCCATCTTTTATTGAGCCTTATCAGGGAGCTGCGACGGGAGTTGGTGGAATTTTGCGCGATATTTTCACGATGGGTGCGCGTCCGATTGCTAATATGAATGCACTCCGTTTCGGTGAATTGAAAAATCCTAAAACTAAGCATTTGATGTCTGGCGTTGTGGCTGGAATTGGTGGTTATGGAAATTGTGTTGGCGTGCCGACCATTGGGGGGGAATGTAATTTCCATAAATCTTACAATGGTAATATTCTTGTAAACGCAATGTGCGTTGGTTTGGCGGATGCGGATAAAATTTTCTATTCGGCTGCATCAAGTGTTGGCAGTCCTGTGGTTTACTTCGGGGCTAAAACTGGTCGTGATGGTATTCATGGCGCTACTATGGCTTCGGCAGAATTTGACGATGCATCTGAAGAAAAGCGTCCAACTGTGCAAGTTGGCGACCCATTCACTGAAAAACTAGTGCTCGAAGCTTGCCTTGAGCTGATGGCAACTGATGCAATTCTTTCTATTCAAGATATGGGAGCGGCAGGACTTACTTGTTCATCGCTAGAGATGGCAGGCAAGGGTGGTACAGGTATTGAGCTTGATATGGATAAAGTGCCAACTCGTGAAGAAGGCATGACAGCTTATGAAATGATGCTTTCTGAAAGCCAGGAGCGTATGCTTATGGTTATTAAGCCTGAGAAAGAAGAAGTTGCGGCGAAAATATTTGATAAATGGGAAGTGCCTTATGCAGTAATTGGAAAAATTACTGATACGGGTAGAATGGTTTTAAAACAAGGTGGAAAGGTTGTTGCTGATTTGCCTGTTGATCCTCTTTCTGATCAGGCTCCGCTATATGATAGACCTCATAAGCCTACTCCTGCGAGGAATGAAATTGTTGCAGATGATTTGAAAGCTCCTGCGGATGTGAATGAAGTTTTGAAGAAATTGTTGTCTACTCCTGATTTGGCCAGCAAACGCTGGATATGGGAGCAATACGACAGTCAGGTTATGAACGACACTGTTGCGCTTTCAGGTGGCGATGCGTCTGTTGTGCGTGTGCATAACACAAATAAAGGTTTGGCTATTACGACTGACTGTACGCCGCGCTATTGCTATGCAGACCCTGTTGAAGGCGGAAGGCAGGCTGTGGCTGAGACGTGGAGAAATATAACTGCTACTGGCGGTTTGCCACTGGCTATTACAAACTGCCTGAACTTCGGTAACCCTGAAAAACCTAATATTATGGGACAGATAGTTGGCTGTTTGGAAGGAATGTCTGAGGCTTGCAGAGCACTGGATTATCCAATCATTTCCGGTAACGTTTCTTTATATAATGAAACAAATGGTGAAGCGATTCTGCCTACTCCGGCTATTGGTGGCGTTGGTGTTATTAAAAATCTTGATAAAAGAGTTGGTAATTCTTTTAAGAAAGAAGATGAAGTTATTCTAGTAATTGGTGAAACTAAAGGCCATCTTGGTTCTTCTATTTACTTGCGAGAAATTGAGGGCAGGGAAGAGGGAACTCCTCCGCATGTTGATCTGGCAACAGAACGCAAAAATGGTGATTTTGTGCGCTCGCTTATAGAGCAAGGCAAAGTTACAGCTTGCCACGACATTTCAGATGGTGGTTTATATGTTGCTGTTGCTGAAATGGCTATGGCAAGTGGTATAGGAGCTGACTTAAAAATTGAAACACAAGCTCCTCTATTTGCTTATCTTTTTGGTGAAGATCAGGCGCGATATGTTGTTGTAGCTAAAAAATCGGATGTGGCGGAAATAATTGCATCTTCTGGCAAAAAGAGCATTTTCATACAAGAGATTGGTGTAACTGGTGGTAATGAAATAAAACTTCAAGGTAAGTCTTTGAAAATAAGTGAACTTAAAGTTTTGAATGAAAAAGTTTTGCCGGAATATATGGCTTAGACGAGCTTAAGAGCTTGGAAGGATATTGTCATCCATAGAAGAATAATGGCTTACAAGGGATAGGATATAATCCAAGTTTTTTATGTCTTCGATGTATTTTACTTTTTTAGTTATGCAGGCAGCTAATTCTCCAACAATTTTTCTGGTCACATCAGGATCATTGGCTTCGTTTTTGTGTTCGTTGTCTAGCTCTCTTAAAGCAGTGATCAATATTTCTGTGGCTTCAAAAAGATCTTTAGGTAAATTGGCGCGTTTATAAAGAACCCTGAACCCCTTGTTGCTATTATCTTGAATTAACATTCTTATATTCAAAACCGGAGTTTGTGTAAGGCGGGCGATTTTTACCTCGAAAATATTCATATTGCCCATACATAAGGCATATATCGGCGACAAATCATCCTGGATTTTTAGTTTTTCCATTAATTTACAGAAGTGGTAATATTCAGAATCTGTACTACGTAGTCCTATGACCTTCATAGTGGCCATTTCTTTACTTTTCTTGATGACCTCATCCATGCGTACGAACGCATCTTTATGCTTTTCCTGCAATTTCTTATAAATTGTTTCGGAAATTTTATTAGTAAGGTTTTCTACGATGGAAACAGGAAGAGTTTCACGTTCAATCATGGCTTCCATGATATTTTCCCTATCGCCAAAGTCTTTCACGATTTTATCGTAGCTTTTCTCAGATAAATTTGCAGAATTATTTTCAAGCAATGTACCTACAACGTCCTCGTTGTTTGTTTCTATTAAGGCTCCAGAAACTGACTCAGAAACATTTTGTCTCTTTGAAATCGATTTTTGTTTTTCTGCGTCTTCTGAACTAGTTACGATTTCAATAAGATCGGCATCAGTTAGAACTTCTGAAAATTCAAGAACTGGTAGAGAAACTTCATGCACATCATTGGCAAGGCTTAATATTACTTCGCGTGGAACATCTGGATGATCTTTAATTGCCTCAGCTAAAGTTTTTCTAACATTAACCTCAGCATCTTTTACTAGTGTTCCGAATATACGTGCGGCGATAAGCATTTGTTGCTGGTCAAAACCACCTTTCTGGTAGTAGTCAGCAATTTTCTTGGTTATATCTATTTTCTTTTCGAATGGGCTTTTTATAAGCTTTTGAATATCTTCTTCGCTAAGCTCATACTTTTGTCCCATATAATCGTCAGACATATCCTAGCAATTCTCCTCATACATGAGTTGAGATTTTATGTTATCAGGAAAGGATTAAGAATTAGTTAATTACTCTTTGTAGATATAAGAGGCTAATGTTGTGCTGCCATCCACAATAGTGGTGATGGTTATAAGAGGAGAGGCTATGGTTAAATACGTTGTTCCTTGGGTTGTTCCTGCGGCGCTAATCTCTATTGGATCAGAAGTGGAATCATAAGGATTTCTCATACCCATAGACTCAAGATAATCTTTAAAATCTGTCGCAAAATTATCAAGTGTTTCACTGCATGCAACGCTTGTAGAGCCAAGGGTGACGTTGACTGTTCCGGAAGAGCAATTAGCAAAAGTGCCTTGAACTAGGTTTGTAACCTGCTCATGGTTAGACCGGGTGGCATTTATTTTTGCTTGTGTTTGATAGCCTTGGTATTGTGGGACTGCTATTGCGGCCAGTATTCCAAGTATTGCTACTACGATTAAAAGCTCTATCAGGGTGAAGCCTGAAGCCTTTTGCTGGCGTTCTTTATACTCGTGATATTCTTTTACACATTCATTGAGAATATCGCTGGAAAAAGGCTTCATTATATAACCTTCTGCTCCAGCATCCATAGACTTTAAAACATCATCTTTTAGTCTGCTGGCCGTCATCATAACTACATAGGCATTTTGATTAGTTTTCTTTATCTTTTTTAAGACATCATGGCCGTTTCCATCGGGTAATGATATGTCGAGTAGGGTAATGTCTGGCTTTTCTTTTTTGTAAAGCAGAAGGCCGTCTTTAGCTGTTTTGGCGCATAATATTTTATGATCTGATAACATCTCAGAGGCAATGCTTAAAAACATGCCGTTATCTTCTATCAGAAGGATGGATAATTTTTTATTCTTCTTAGCCATAATTCTATTCTCTGTAAAATGCGCTCAATTAATTTGAAAAATTAGCTGTATTATCCTGATTGATTGTAAAATCATCGCTGCCACTTTGTTGGTCTGCATGGGCGATAAAATGATCCGAGTCTGACTGCAGAATGCAATAATTAAAATAGTCATCTGTAAGGATGGTTTTACCGGCAAATAAATTTGTGTTTATAGCTGTTGCGCTATTGGTGCATGATGCACCTGTGCTGTAATAAGCATTATTTTCTTCGTAATATTGTTGTTGTTGCAGGTATATGTTTCTAAGATTGTTTTTTGCAACAGAAGCGCGGGAATTTTCTACATAACCAACATATGTTGGAACCGCGACGGCAGAGAGTATGCCCATGATAGCAACCACTATCAGTAATTCTATGAGGGTAAAGCCTTTATTTATGCAACTATGTTTCATAAATCACCCTTAAAAAAATTAGGCGGGGAATTTTCCCCGCCTAAAAATTAGCTAATTACTACTCTTTAGTTATAGGAGTAGAAATGTCAGCGCCGTCAACTGTAGTTATAACAGTTACAGTAGAACCAGCAACGCTAAGAACAGTGTAGCCATCGCCCGCAGGAGCGCCACCAACGCTTACAGCGCTGTTAGCAACTTCGTAAGGGTTGTTCATGTCTTGTGAATCGAAATATGTAACGAAAGCATCAGCAAATTCAGCAGCTGTGCTAGTGCAAGCAACTGCAGTGGCACCTAAAGTGGCATCAGAAGCGCCAGAAGAGCACTGAGCGAAAGTAGAAGCTACGAAATTTGAAACTGTTTGATGATTAGATTTAGTAGCATTTATTTTAGCTTGAGCTTGATATCCTTGATATTGTGGGATAGCAACTGCTGCCAAAATACCAAGAATGGCTACAACGATCAACAATTCGATCAATGTGAAACCTTTTTGTAATTTAGTAGTCATAAAAAACTCCATAAGTTAAAGTGCAAGAAAGTGGAAAAAAATAGTTAATCAATAAACTCTATGACATTACCTATGGTAACTGTCAATAGAAATATAGTTTTTATCGTGCAACTTAATATTCTTGAAGAATTTGACAGGAAAGGATAGTAATTAGCCAGACCTGTATAACACGATATTTTTTAATTACCACACTTTTATTTTAACATTGTAATTATTAACAAGTTATTAATTTCTGTTAATCGGTTGGGTGATTATTAAATAAATTAAGTCTATTTTTGGGAACGTATATGGCTTCAGTAATAATTTGTATCTTAGCGGGACTAATTGTCACAGATATACTCAGTTTTTCTATTTATTTTCTTTCAAGTTTGTTTGTAGAAGAAAAAAAAGATTATCAAAAAAATATTGATGAGAAATATAAGAATTCTGTGAATAGCTTTTTTAAAAATAAATATTTTAAGGAATATATGTTTTTTATTTTTTCCGAATTCCGAAATAATAAAAAATATTTTCTTATTTATTATATCTCGCTAGGAATTATTACGGTCGTTATAACTTTATTTATGATAAATTTTTTTGGGTTTAATATTAAGGGAATATTAGCTCTAGTTTTTTCATATTCTCTGATAGTTCTAACTTTTGTTGATGCTAAAACCCAAATGTTGCCAGACTATGTCACTAAGCCTCTTATAGTAGTTGGGTTAGTACAAGGGTATTTTTCTGTATTTGCGGATTTAAAATCTGCTGTTTTAGGTGCGGTGCTTGGATATGGTATTCTGTGGACAATAAATACATTGTTCAAATTAGCTCGAAAAAAAGATGGTATGGGCTATGGCGACTTTAAATTACTTGCGGCGATGGGGGCCTGGGTTGGTTATCAATATCTGCCTCTGATGATATTAATGTCTTCTGTTATAGGCATATTCGTTGCTGTTGCCGGTACAAAGCTTGCTGAAAAAGATATCTCCGCACCAACGCCGTTTGGCCCATCATTGGCTATCGCGGGTCTTGTTAGTTTATGCTGGGGTGATGCGATACTTAGCTGGTATATTTCGTTGTATGGGTATTAGCTTATTAGTATTAGTGTTTCTGCCCCTATTAACCCTTTCTTAATAAATCCCGTTCATACTGGAGTGTCTAATACTCTAATGGATTGAAAAACAGGGAGTTTATTTGATGCAAGTACAGCCAAAAGCACAACCAGCAGCACAACCGGCAGCGCAGGGATCTGTGCAGCCTACATCACCGCAAGAATCATCGGTGCAGGCTCCAAAGACTGAAACACCGGTTGCTACTCAGCCAGCTACGCCAAGGCTTAATGTTGATTTAAAAAATATGCCGATGTTGGATAAGATAGTTTATTACGCAAAAAACTTTAAATTATCAGATATTCACATCCATTCAGATGAACCTATAGCATTGCGAGTGCATGGCTCTGTAGAAGTGCAGAGAGAAGACTTTATTACCCAGCAACAAGTGGCTGATTTTATACATTCTATATTGGATGATGAGCAGAAAGCACATTTTAAAAAACAGAGAGATATTGACCTTGCCATTATGGGTGAAGATATGCGTTTCCGTGTTAACGCGTATAACACTATGCGTGGTCCTGCTATGGTCTTGCGTAAAATTGAAAGCGAAGCACCAGATATTGAAAAATTAAATTTGCCGCCTGCAGTTTATGGGATCACAACTCAAAGAAATGGCTTGGTGTTGGTTACAGGTCCAACAGGTTCAGGTAAATCAACAACTCTGGCATCAATTATCAAAAAAATAAATGAAACCAGAAAAACAAATATTATCACTATCGAAGACCCAATCGAATTTGTGCACCAAAGTAAAACTGCAATTATTTCTCAGCGTGAAGTTGGAAAAGATGCGGCTTCATTTGGTAGTGCACTAAAAGCATCATTACGTGAAGACCCGGATGTTATATTACTTGGTGAAATGCGCGATCTTGAAACTGTAAGCTTGGCGCTTACGGCCGCAGAAACAGGTCACTTAGTATTTGGAACTTTGCACACTAACGGTGCCCCAAATTCCATCAACCGTATATTGGACGTATTCCCACCAGCACAACAAGCGCAAGCCAGGTCGCAATTATCGCAATCACTTAGACTGGTTGTAACGCAGCGCTTGATAAAAAAAGCGGATGGTGCAGGTCGTGTGGCAGCATTTGAAGTTATGGTTACAAATACCGCTATTGCAAACCTGATACGGGAAGGCAAAATCTTCCAAATTGAGCAGACTATGCAGACCGGAAAGGCCCAAGGCAACATGCTTATGGCAGATTGCGTGCAAGATCTGTTACAACGTGGTATAATAACAAAAGAGGCTCTTGAAGAGGGGCATTAAAATGCGTAACCAGAGCGGCTATAGTTTACTGGAAATGCTTGTTACCATTGGTATCGTTGGTGCATTGTTTACAGTTGTTGCTCAATCTGGTCTTGATACTAATGAAACAAAGAAAGCCGCAAAAAATATTGTTAACTCTTTGGAAGACGAATTAACAAAAATCAAAAATGAATCATTAAGCCGCAGCACCACAACACGTATGGTGCTTACAAATAACAGCGGTACCTATACTATCAATACTTATTATTCCTCCGCGCCTACTACCACCTGTACTAGCGGCGGTGGAACATGGATTCTAATATCGTCTAAAACATTGCAAGTGAATGGCCAATATGAAGTGGTTGGTAATGCAATGGCCAATACATGCTTTTATCGTGACAGCAGCGCATCTGGAGGAACTTACACAGTTGAACCTGTGGACGGTGATTCCAGCTTACCATCATACGATATAACAATAGCAGTTGCGACAGGTTATATAGATGTTACAGAAAATTAGAAGATTTGTATTTTCCAATAATGTAAAAGGTTTCTCGTTGGTGGAAGCTATGGTCGCAACCGCGGTTATGGGTATAGGTTTCCTCGGAGTTTATACCATTGTTAGTTCGTCAAATAAGCTTATGTCTTATTCTATACAAAAACAAAAAACTCAAATGATAGCCAATCAGATTCTTGATGTTATAGAGACTGATATCACAAATATAAATTCTTACGATATGGATCTTGGCACTTGCACTACTCCAGCCGGAGGTGAAACAAATCAATATGTTCTTAGAGGTTATGAATGGTGTGTAAGACTTGCAGCTGAGCTTGGCGCGGCTAAAGCTAATGATGATAGAACCATCACTGTGACTACTCTGGCTGATGGAATGAAGGTTGTGACCGTTTTACTGGAAGGTAGCAGTGAAAAGGTACAGATAATCATGAAAAGAGCGTTTACAGAGTAAAAATATGATTAGAAATATTTTGAAAATGAGAAATTTTATTAGTGTTATAGCAATCATTAGTATATT
>CAZOKN010000013.1:0-1823 GCA_964580525.1 uncultured Rickettsiaceae bacterium | reverse complement strand
TTACACAATGTTGGAAATGTTGCTTGCAACTGCTGTAGGCGGTGTTGTGCTGGCTGGGGCTTATTCTTCATATATAGTTATTTCTAAGCAGAATGAAAGAGTGCGCGCGTTTGCCGAAGTGCAGCAAGCTGGTATGCCGACTATTCAGCTTATAGCCAGAGATTTACGCATGGCGGGCAGGGAAGCGTTGGACTCTGACCTTGATTCTGTCTTTGGTACTATAACTACTCCGATTACAATTACGGATAGTGGCGATGCTTGTTGTGATACTGTTGAGATAATATACGATAAAAGTAGCACTGAACGTCGTAAAGTAACGTACTATACGGGTGCACGTACTAATCCTACCAGGACAGCACTTTATATGGATATTGATCTTTGGGATGGAGCATCCTGGGATTCTTCGGTTAGCCAGTCTTTAGTATCTGATTATGTGGATGATTTTCAACTTGAAGGCTCTGATGATGATGCCAATGGCAATCCAATGATTGTGGATGTTGCTGTTGTGTTGAGAAGTAAGAGTTCATTAGGGGTGGATACTGAATATACAAGGCCTGATCAGGTTATAGGAAACTATAATTTTGATTTTAATGATAAATATCACAGAGATGTGTTTACAATGACAGTTAATATAAAGAATTTGAGACAATAAACTATGTGTATCTATTATTTTACAAAAGCGATATTTAGGAGTATAATAATAGATGTTAATGGCTTGAGGGATTGTTTCAAGCCTCTTTACCCTTTGGGGAGGAGTCTTGAAACAGTTTCTGCTAATCGTTCTAATGCCTTTTCTAAGGAGTTGGGGTGATGAAAACGCAGTCGCAGAAAGGTAATATACTCGTAGCATCGTTGCTCATATTGGTGACAATGTGTCTTCTAGGTGCTGGTCTTATGCAGTCTTCTGCGCGTGAATATAACGTTGCTTCCCTTAAGTCTATAGATTCAGAAGTTTTCCATATAACAGATACTTGCGCACATGATGTTATGCTTTCATTTGAAAGTTTGACAGTTAAACCTACTACCGTTGATGATGTATCGCAGCAAAATCTTGATTTCATGCTTAGCGGTGATGAAACTCAAAAAGAGTTGAATAAGCTTGATGGCTATAGCTATAGCTGTGTGACAACATATATCACGAGTAAAAATGGCACTAGCAGTAATGTATCTGGGGAACAGATTGGTAATAGCGGTGGGGAATATGGTGGCGGCGGTACTGTGCCTAAAGATTATTATCAAATAGTTTCTACTGGTAGCGGTCCAAAAAATGCTTCTAAGGTGGTAAACACAATAATATCTGTAGAATATTAGGAGATTGTTATGAAAAAAGGTATTGATAAAAAATTATATATAGTTGCTACAGCTGCTTTGTTTGCCTTTATAGCTACAGGTGCAAAGGCTGGTTATTGTGATTTCAAAAATTTGGATTTTGGAATTAGCCAGGAACAATTAAAAGAAAAGGCTAAATTGGATACCCCGGATGTTTCCGCTACAGGTGAGGCTACTATAGTTGCGGGTGCGCCAGAAGTGTGCGAAGGATTGCCAGAAAAAGCCATAGTAGAATTTTCTTTGATAGATAATAATTTTATACAATTACGAATTATTAATGAAAATACTTCAGGTGATTTATTCAAATATTCTAACAAGATTTTTGGCGACATAGATAACAAAGAAACAGATCCACAAAAAATAAAACATGGCGATAAAACAAGGCTTGGTCTTTGGGCAAAGAATCCTGATGCCAAGTATAGTGTTGTCTATACAACTTATAAAACAGCTAAAAAAGAATTTGAGAAGTTAGTCATAACTTCTAACAAACATAA
>CAZOKN010000012.1:32150-40771 GCA_964580525.1 uncultured Rickettsiaceae bacterium | reverse complement strand
AAAACCACGCCTCAGAGAGCTGCTAATCTGCAGACATCGCCTAATGTTTGGATCACTCACTCTGGTTCTGAATAAAGTCAATTGTTCGTCATCCCAGTAGGCTAGATTTCTAGAACTCAAAATCTTCTCTTCTACCAATTTTTGGTTCTCTTTATCAATCCATCTGGTTTGAAAGTTTTGCAACTGCTCGTCATCCCAGGAAGTTATACTGTATAAAAATAAAACCTTCTCCCGCAATAACTGTTCAATATTTTTGTTCTCCAACCTAGATAAAAAAAGTTTTAATTCATCAGAATTTAAGTCAGACAAAGAGGTAGCATTCACAACCTTATCCTGCATCAATTGCATGATCTTTTTATTTGCTATCGCGGCTTGAAAATTTTTATATTGATTATCATTCCAGTTGAATAAAATACTTGGCAGCACTGCTTTATTCTCAACCAAAAATCTTACATCTGCATTGTTTATTGCAGTCTGAAAGCGGCTAAAATCTTCGTCAAGAATATGCTCTGTCAGATATAGCTTATCCAATAAGCCGTCCTTAAATAATTTTCTGATATTTTCATCAGAAACCCTAAGCAGATGTACATTATCAAAAACACCATCTTTCACCAATTCCCTAATATTCTTATCAATCAAGCTGATAAGGATTTCTTCGCGCTTATCATGCTCTTCAATTTTAGTAAGGGAAAAAGTTTTATTTACTGTGACTCTAAAATTCTTAAGTTCTTCATCGCTCCAATCGACAAGATTTTCAGCATCTAACATTCCATTATTGATGAAGACTCTGATAGACAAATTATAAATATAAGATGGATTGCTAAAATCCTCAATGTTCTCATCCCTCAATCTGGTCGTCAATTGATCGCGTTTCGTCTCATTACCTCCGGTAAGTTGATAAGCTTGATCAATAACATCGTTTAAATATCTAAGTTCCAGATCATCTAACTGTAATAAATCATTAGTTTTTAAAATTCTATTTATAACCAATTGCTTTAAACCTTCATCCGCCAATCTAGCCTTAGTGCGATTAAAGATTTCATAATTACCTTGCGTACGTTGATAAACTTCAGATGCTACATTGTAAAAACTCTCAATCTCATTATCATTCAATTTCACCAAATCAGCAGAGCTTAAAACCTTGTCCTTAACAAACTGCATCAGGTTTGGATTCGTCACCCTGGTTCTAACTCTCTCCAACAGCTCTTGTTCGCCTTTAGATAGTGCTAATGCTTCCACAACAATAGCTTGTATAAACATTAGCTGCTCATCACTCCAAGCAACCAAATTGCTCGCATCCAAAAATCCACCCGTCACCAATCCCCTTATATTTGGATGAGCCAATCTCCTTTTTACGAGTTCAAATTTTTCATCATCGGTGATTAAAATAGACGCATCCAAAATCCTTTTCTGAACCAATCGCCCAACGTCTGAATTCGCCAATCTGGTTTGGAAAAGAGCCAATTCTTCTGCACTCCAGCCAACAAGAAAACTCGGTTTCAATATACCGTTTGCAAGTAAATCGAAAAACCCTTCATTGGCCATCGCTCTAGCTTTAAAAAGATCAAGTTGTTGATCATTCCAAGCGGCCAGATTGTGGGGCTGTAAAATTTTAGCCTGCACCAATTCAAAATTTTCTTGGTCTTCAAGCTTTGTAACTAACCTTTGAAATTCGTTATATTCAAAATCTCTTATGTCATCGACACTTATACCGGCTTCAAGCACGCGTGGATTTTGTTCTAATTCATCCTCAACGTTATAATTGTCGTAAACTCCGTCCCAATCATTATTATTTTGTCCATAATTCCATGCAGTGCCGTGCGTTTTTAATGTTTTATCAGAATCCGATCTCTCTGCTATTTTTTCTAACAAAGCATCTTTGTTCCAACCCAATTCTGCAGCATTTATTCTTAATTCCGCTGCTTTTTTTTCAATTGCATTATTGGCATACATTAAAATATATTGGCGTACGGCACCAATAGTGGTTGGATGTGTTCCATGATTTTCAATATCATTTATTATAGTAGGTTCTTCAAACAACTTTGAAACAGCGTGATATTCTTCATCATCATAACCTGATAAAACATTGGTGATTTTTTGTATTTGTTTTTGTAAAGATTCTGCGCTTTTTACATCAGAAAAATCAATTTCATATAAGACAGATTCGATATCTTGTTTTCTTTGGTTTCCTGATAAAACCGTTCCATTTAAAACCGCGCAAGAAGCTTTATCCCAGCCTAAGTCAAATGCAGTTGTTTTAAATTCAGCTGCTTTTTCTTTGATAGCAGCATCAAGTTCATCAAGTATAAAAGCCTCTATGGCAGGCAGGTCAACTTCGGAAGGCAGGCCATTTTCTTCAACTTCTCCAAGTTCATATATCCATTCCTTATTTTCTGAGGAAAACAAACTCGGCAAACATTTATAATATGTGCTTTGCGAAGCATTTGATAAAGCTGAATTTAAATCATCAATGCACCCTTGCAACTGTGTAACGTCTTCTGCTTCGTAAATATCATTTGTAACAGAAGCAATTTCAGGTAAAATTAGTTGTTTTTGACCTTCATTAACCGGCATTTTTATCTCCATCGTGTTTTTTTAATCGCGCGAAGAATATATCACAAAATAGTTACTGTGTCAATTATGTTGCATTTTGATTGGTAAATAAATTAATTGTTAGTAGGCGCGAGAATGTGGATTGAAACATCCATCATTTGGTGAAGTATCCTGATTATTTCTATAACAATATCATCTGCAATACGGTAGAATATTACGTGCTTTCCTTCCGCATATTTTTTATAACCATAGCTTATTTCATCGCACGATCTACCCAAGCCTGGCTGTTCTGCCAATGTGTAAAAAGCTTTATCCAGACGCTTTAAATACATTTCCGTCTGCTCTATGCCCCATTTTTTATTGGTATAACGTCCAATATCAAGCATATCCGCAACAGCGGCATTAGAAATACGAAATTTTTGCACTATTCTTTGCCCAATTGCTGGATGATGGAATTAATAGAATAATTCTCAGAAAAACCACTTTTTTCACCAGCCTTAAGAGCTGCTTTCAAGGCTTCAAGCTTGCTTTCCTCTTCTTCTAGAATTCGTAAACCAGCGCGAATTACCTCGCTTGCAGAGCCAAAGCGACCAGTAGATAACTGCTGCGCAATAAATTCATCAAAATGACTGCCAAGCGTTACACTAGTATTTTTACCCATAGAAAACACTCCTTAATAAGCTATATTATATAATAATATATATTGGTATATAAGTCAATTTATCCCCAATTTTACAACAAAATCCATTAGACACCGCCACAAAATTGCTATAAAAAGCCCAAATGCAAATAAAACCATATGAAAATGTCCGTTCTATCGCCGAAAAATATGATGTGTTTGTCGTAGATCTTTGGGGCGTTATACATGACGGCGTTGTGGCTTATCCCGGGGTTAATGACTGTCTGGCCAACTTGAAAAAAGCCGGCAAAACCATAATTTTCCTTTCAAATGCGCCAAGGCGCGCGGCTTTGGCCATTACCGGGCTGGAGAAAGTCGGCGTTCCTGCACATTTATATGACAAAGTTTTAACTTCCGGCGAAGTATCTTATGAATATATCAAATCCGGCGCTGGCAATTTTGGTAAAAAATACATAATAATCGGCCCTGAGCGCGATGCCGGGCTAATAAGCGATTTAGATTATCAGCGTGTAGAAAATCCGGCTGAGGCTAATTTCGGCATCATCACCGGCTTTGAAGAAGATTCCTCAACATTGGAAGAAAAAATCCCATTATTACAAGAGCTTAAAAAGCACAATTTACCTCTTATATGCGCAAATCCGGATTTAGTTATTGTACGCCAAACCGGTGTACGGGCTTTATGCGCTGGTGTTATGGCCGAGGAATACGCCAAAATGGGCGGAAAAATCAAACAATTCGGCAAGCCATATGGCGAAGTTTATAACAAAATATTCTCCGACCTAGCAGGCACTCCAAAAGCTCGCATCGCCGCTATTGGCGACAGTCTTAAAACCGACATCGCTGGCGCAAACGCCGCCGGTATCGATTCATATCTCATAGCCGGTGGCATTCTCGGCGAAGAACTTGGCATAAAGCATGGACAACTCCCTGCAGCAGAAAAACTCCTGGCCGTATGCAACAAAGAAGGTACAATCCCTAAAGGAGTTCTACCAGAGTTTATTTGGTAACATACCAGAATATCGTTAAAAACCTCCACATTACCCTCCCTCACCCCATTAACACAATAGTAACATCCCTATTGCTTAATATTTTAACTTATGTTATGTTGCCACGACAAAAAAGGGAGTATTTAATATGTCTAGCGAAAAAAAATATGGTATTTTGGATTTAGAAAACTTTGTACCAACAGAAGAAAATATAGCTGCACCAACAGTGGAAAAAGCAGAGAAAAAAACTGAAAAAAGCATTTCTGAAGCCTTGAAGGAAGCAAGAGAAGCAGATAAAAAAGCTAGAGAAATTTTGCAAGCAGCTAAAGCAATAGAAGAGCAAAAATCTAGAGACGATATTGACCTTACAAAAGCTCGCCACCCTGACTTTATCCCACCTATTTCTGGGAATAATATATCTGAAGGAGATTTTTTTGATGAAGAACCTAAAGATTCGCAGTCAACATCCCAGGAAGAAGCTGTCGATACTATTGATAAAGCAGAAGAACGGATAGAACAGAAAAATAGATATAAGATATATAAAGTTAAAAAGTTTCTTAATGATAGAAGAATAGAGAAACTATTGCCTAAAGTTAAAGAATCCCAAAATCCTAAAGAAGATGAAAAGTCTAAAATATCCGACTATGTTAGAGATATAAAAAGCCTTCAAGATGACGATGTTAAAGTTGCTGCAATTGAATTTCTAGCAACTCCTAATAAAAAAATAGCAAACAAATTCACAAAATCTATAGCAAAGATTGTTGAAAAAAAACCTGCAGAACCTAAAATAGAACGCTTTGCTGATAAAAATAAAGTTACTCTTATGGCCCTTAGGAATAAAGAAGAAACTACTTTAACTATAATGGACGCAAACGCAGATGTTTTAAATGGAATAGAAGCTTTCCTTAAAGATAAGGTTAATTATCAAAGATCTCCCAATAATATACTAATTCGCGCTTCTGAGGGTAGAGATGCTCCCGATAATAAAAAATATGGCTGTTACTATGCTCAAGATGGAGCAGCAGAGTTGGCTATCTCTTTTCCAACCGCAAACGATGCGAAAGAATTTGTCGAACTTCTGTCTCTAAAAGGAGATGTTAATAGATTCACCGAAAGAGCGGGTGTTTATTTTAATGAAATTGGCCGAAATGAGAGCGATTTCTTAGAATGCTACTATAAAGAACCTGTTAAAAAAGTAGAAGCAGCTAAAGAAGAAGTGGTTGCAGCGCCAGTTCCAGCTGAACCAAAATCTCATAATCCTTTTTCACGCATCTTAGGTAAAAAGACTCCGGCTCCAAAAGCAGATCCAAGTCCAAATCCGTCACCAAATCCTACTGAACCACGTAGCTTCAGCGAGCGCTTTCCAAAAGGCGGCCGCGGCGGTAGAACTGGTGAATAAAAAATAATATCGATGGAAACATCCCGGATAAGTTAAAACTTGATCCGGGAATCCATTACAAGAATTTCCCAAATCACTATTTCCCTCGCATTTCCTTTGCAAGAAAAATCAAATAGTCTTTAACTTCGTGGCTGTTCCAATCAATTTCACCAGGAATTTTGGCAACTTGTTCGCCTTTTTTGTTGATGATAAAAGTAATTGGCAAAGCATTAAGCTGCAATGCTTTAAATGAAGAGCCTTTATTATCAATATAAGCCGGCAGATTTTCTATTCCTTGCTCAGCATAAAAATCCTTAACAGCCTTTATCCCTTCATAATCTATAGAGACAGTAATAACCTTTATTCCTTCTCTTTCCAAATCGGCCTGCAGCTTAGATAAAGCCGGCATTTCATGCACACATGGAGTGCACCATGTAGCCCAAAAATTGAGCACAATCACCTTCCCTTTTAAATCGCTCAAACTAATTATATTGGCCGATTCATCAGAAAAATTTATATTTTTCATAGGCTGTGGTTGACTATTTACAAAAGTTTTAATATCAGCAGCCGAAGCTATTGAAGCAGAAAATAAAATTATAGCCGCTATTTGCAAAAAAAGATTTCTCATATTGCCCGCTTGGTTATATGTTTGGGTCAGCATATTAGCATATTGTCATATTAGCAAAAGAAAATAAAACGCCATTATTAAGAAGGACAAAAAACAATGGTTACAGAAAACAGAGAAAAATCAGCCAATCCCATGTGGGGAGGACATTTTGAAAAAGGTCCTTCTGAAATAATGGAGCAGATAAATCAGTCCATCAGCTTCGATAAAAAACTTTATGATTATGACATAACTGGCTCAGTTGCCCATTGCCGAATGTTAGTAAAAAAGAGAATCCTCTCGCCAAAAGAAGGCAAGGAAATCATTAAAGGGCTCGAGCAAGTTCGCAAGGAAATATTCCGCGGCAAGTTTGTTTTCAAAACCGAGCTTGAAGACATCCACATGAATGTCGAAGCACGTCTGCAGGAATTGATTGGCGATGTTGCAGGCAAGTTGCACACTGCCCGTTCGCGTAACGATCAGGTAGCAACAGATTTCAGGCTATATGTTCGTTCCGCTTTGGATAAAACCGATAAAGCCCTACAAAAATTGCAGGCTGCCTTGGTGGGTAAAGCCACGCAACATTATGACACAATCATGCCTGGCTTCACCCACATGCAAACTGCGCAGCCTATAACTTTTGGCCATCATCTTATGGCTTATGTGGAAATGTTTGGCCGCGATAGATCACGCCTCAAAGACGCACGCAAACGTATGAATGAATGTCCACTTGGAGCAGCAGCTTTAGCAGGAACATCCTTTCCAACCGATAGAAGAATAACAGCAAAGTTGCTCGATTTTGATGAGCCAACAGCCAATTCAATCGACTCAGTTTCTGATCGTGATTTTGCTATAGAATTTTTAAGCGCCGCATCAATTATATCGATGCATCTTTCACGCTTAGCAGAAGAGATCGTTATATGGTGCACTGCTGATTTTGGCTTGATAAAATTATCAGATGCTTTCACTAGTGGCAGCTCTATAATGCCACAAAAAAGAAATCCCGACGCAGCCGAGCTTGTGCGTGCCAAAACCGGACGAATTTATGGCTCGCTGGTTACATTGCTAACAGTCATGAAAGGCTTGCCGCTTACATATAGTAAAGACATGCAGGAAGATAAAGAGCCGGTTTTTGATGCCGTTGATAACCTCTCAATTGCCATCACAGCTATGACAGGCATGTTGATTGATCTCAAAGCCAATCAAGGAAAAATGTTAGAAGCCGCAGGTCGTGGCTATTCAACAGCAACAGATTTGGCTGATTGGTTAGTGCAAAATTTGGGAATTCCTTTCAGGCAATGCCATTCCATTTCCGGCCGTATCGTTAGAATGGCTGAGGAAATTGGCTGCACTCTGGCGGAAGTTCCACTTGAAGAAATGCAAAAAATTGAGCCACGCATTACCAATAAAATATATAACGTGTTGAGCTTGGAGAAATCAGTTGCCAGCCGCACCAGTATTGGCGGTACTGCGCCTGAGAATGTAAAAAGAGCAATTAAAGAGGCAAAGAGAAAATATGACCTTTAGAAAATTTATCGCATGTTTTTTTGTAATATTATCCGTGGCTGGCTGCGGCGTGCGCGGCAATCTTTATTTGCCTGATGATCCAACTCATGGTAAAGGCACAGAGCATAATAAATCGCAAACCATTTATGATGTTAATAAAGATAAAAAAGAAAAGTAAGAAAAATGGATCATTTTACCTATAAAAATAATAGCCTACATGCTGAAAATGTTGCCATAGAGAAGATTGCGGCAGAAATCGGTACACCATTTTATTGCTATTCCAGCGCCACTCTAACGCGCCATTATCAGGTTTTTGCCGAGGCATTTAGTTCAGTTAATGCCGTTATATGTTTTGCTATTAAATCAAATTCTAATTTGGCAGTAATTAAAACCCTTGCCAATCTTGGTGCTGGCGGTGATTGCGTTTCCGAAGGTGAAATCAGAAGATGTCTGGCCAGTGGCGTTCCATCCAATAAAATTGTTTTTTCCGGCGTTGGCAAAACACGTGAAGAAATGGCTTTTGCTTTATCACAAAATATTTTACAGATAAATGTCGAATCAGAATCTGAACTTTATGCATTAAATGAAGTCGCTAAGTCTTTGAATAAAAAGGCTCCAATCGCGTTTAGGGTTAACCCTGATGTGGATGCCGGCTCGCATGATAAAATCTCCACAGGCCGCAAAGAAGATAAGTTCGGCATAGCTTGGGAGCAAGCAATTGATATTTACAAAAAAGCTGCATCTTTGGAATTTATAAAAGTGCAAGGTGTGGCCACGCATATAGGCTCGCAATTGACAGACCTTGTGCCGTTCCAAAAAGCTTTCACAAAAATCACCGGGCTGGTGAAAGATTTGAAAAAGCAAGGCCATAAAATCACACATTTGGATTTGGGTGGCGGACTTGGAATTCCCTATAAACAGCAAGAAATTCCCTCACCTGCTGACTATGCGAAG
>CAZOKN010000012.1:0-32140 GCA_964580525.1 uncultured Rickettsiaceae bacterium | reverse complement strand
CTGTACTTTAATTTTTGAGCCAGGCAGGTTGATCTGCGGCAATGCCGGCATATTGGTTTCTAAAGTTACCTATTTGAAAAAAACCGGTCATAAAAATTTCCTGATAATTGATGCCGGAATGAACGATCTTATACGTCCAACTCTTTACGAAGCATATCACGAAATAATTCCTGTAAAACAAACTGATAGAGAAGATATTTCAATTGATGTCGTAGGACCCATATGTGAAACAGGAGATGTGTTCGGCAAAAATCGCAAACTGCCGGAATTGCAAGAAGGCGAGCTGGTTGCCTTGCGCTCATGCGGCGCTTATGGCGCGGTTATGTCTTCAGAATACAACACCCGCCCCTTAACCCAAGAAGTTTTGGTGAAAGACGGACAATACTCTGTGGTGCGCAAAAAAGAAACTTACGAAAATATAATTGCCAGAGATAATATTCCTGCTTGGTTGGGATAGAGCCCAGAAGAAGGAAACATATTGATAGTTGATTCTCCTTAGTGGACGCTATCTGAACCTTTTATAGCCAAAAAATAGTTCTGTTTTTTACCAAAGTCTTTTGTTAGAAATTGCTTTTCCTGAACCAGACTTCAAATAATATTTCTTCATATTGTGAAGGGCTATTAAATTGCGAATTATCAAAACGAATAGTATTGTAGCCGGATATTATTTTAGAGACATGTTATGAGCGATCTTATTCTTTATACTACTGATGATGGCGTAACCACTCTGCAATTACGGGCAGAAGATGGAACAGTATGGTTAACACAAGCAGAAATGGCTGAACTTTTCCAGACTTCCCCGCAAAATATTACCTTACACATAAAATCAATTTATGAAGAAGGAGAATTGCATCAGCAAGCAACTTGTAAGGAATACTTACAAGTTCGAACTGAGGGCCAAAGGCAAATAGAACGCGAGTTAAAGCACTATAATCTGGATGTTATTCTTGCTGTTGGGTACAGAATAAGATCTAGCCGTGGTACACAATTCCGTATCTGGGCCACGACTACCTTGCGCGAATACCTGGTAAAAGGTTTTGTCATAAATGATGAACGCCTCAAAAATCCAGATATTGCTGGCACCATGGTGTATTTTGAAGAACTATTGGAGCGCATACGCGAAATACGCGCAAGTGAAAAATTATTTTATCAAAAGGTAAAAGATATTTATATCAATAGTGTAGATTACAATCCTAAGTCAGACCAAGCTAAGCTATTTTTTAAAACTGTACAAAATAAAATGCTTTATGCGGTAACTGGGGCTACGGCGGCTGAGCTAATCGTAAATCGTTCAAACCCGAAATTGCCTGGCATGGGTCTTACCAGTTCAAAATCCGGTAAGGTTCGCAAAGGCGATGTGATAACTGCAAAAAACTATTTGCAGAAGGATGAGATTAGTGAATTAAACCGTATTGTTACAATGTTCCTCGATACCGCTGAAGACACAGCAAAACGTCGGCAGACTATGCACATGCAAGATTGGGAGCAGAGGTTAGATGAATTCCTGCGGTTCAATGAGCGTAAAATATTAAACAATGCTGGTAGTATTAGCCATGAAAAGGCAGAAAAAATTGTCCATGAGCGATATGAAACTTTTGATACTGACCGCCGCCAGCAGGAAAAACTAGAGGCAGAGGCGGAAGCAACGGAAGAATTAAGGGAGCTAGAAGCTATAGAGAAAAAGATTGTTATAGCAAAGAAAAAAAGGAAAACTTAACAATTACAGGAATATTACCATAACTCCAAGCCATCAGGGCTTTTGACAATACTAAGTCTTCGCTAGCGGTAATATATTTTTGTCTCGAAAATTAATGCTTCTGATTATACATATCTAGTTACTCCAGCCCCGCTACGCTAAAAGCTTCGCCGGGCAGGCTTCGCTCTAACGAACACTTCTGGCTACGCCAGGCATAGCTCGTAAGAGCGAAGCCTGGTGCCCACGAGAGGACTTGAACCTCCACGTCCTTACGAACAACAGATTTTAAGTCTGCAGCGTCTACCGATTCCGCCACGCGGGCAATTCCAAAATATGGAGGTGCAATCTAAACTCTCATGCTGTTATTAGCAAGAGGAATCTGGAATATTTTTATTAATTTTTATGCAAGATTATTATGATCGACTCGACGCGCAAAACCTGAGGCAAAACAAAAACAAAGGAGGGCTATAACACCCTCCCCACCCACTTAAGCACTCTTCGCAATACGCTTAATGCATTCGCTGATATTGGCAATACCATCAGATGCTTTGTTCATGCTCACTGCGATTTCTTTAGTAACCGCGCTTTGCTCTTCAATAGCCGAAGCAACTCCGTTTACAGATTCGCTCACAGAGCTCGCTGCCTGATTAATAGCAACAGTACTTTGTGTTGCTTCCGATGCAGCAGATTGCAGAGCTGAAATTTGCATAGCAATTTCGTCAGTAGCTTTGCTGGTTTGTGTTGCCAGATTTTTCACTTCCGACGCAACAACCGCAAACCCCTTGCCTGCCTCGCCTGCGCGCGCAGCTTCAATCGTGGCATTAAGTGCCAAAAGATTAACCTGTCCCGAAACGTTACGAATCAGCTCAACGATTGCTTCCATTGATTTTGCTGTGTCGCTAAGTTTAGCCATCATCTCATCGGCATATTTGGTTTTACTAGCAATGCCATCCACCGCAGCTTTTGAGCGCGACATATTTTTGCTTATCTCTGCCACCGCCGCCGTCATTTGCTCGGCCGCTGCTGCAACCGAAGCAATATTACGAGACATTTCTTGCGTAAGTTTTCCAGATTCAATTCTGGCATTCACCTGGCTAGTAATATCTGTAGCATATTTTACTACTTTAAAAGCCTTGCCATTCATATCAAAGATCGGGTTATAGCTCGCCTGAATCCAAATTTCTTTATTACCTTTGCCAAAACGCTTATATTCAGCAACAAAGAATTTGCCTTCCGCAAGTTGTGCCCAAAATTGTTTATACTCATCAGTTTTTACATAATCCGGAGCAACGAAAATTTGGTGATGCTGACCTTTTATTTCTTCAAGGCTATAGCCCACCGCTCCAAGGAAATTCGCATTAGCATTCAAAATAATTCCACCAACAGTAAACTCAATCACTGCTTGTGATCTTCCAATAGCGGCTATTTGACCGGCATAATCAGCATTTCTCAATTTTTCTTGCGTGATATCTGTAGCATATTTAACTACTTTAAAAGGCTTGCCATTCGCATCAAAAATTGGGTTATAGCTCGCTTGAATCCAAATTTCTTTGCCACCTTTGCCAAAGCGCTGATATTCACCAGCTGAATATTCACCACGACGCAATTTATTCCAAAATTCTTTATATTCCTGGCTCTCTGCGTAGCTTGGAGAAACAAACATGCGATGATGCTTGCCCTTGATTTCATCAAGGCTATATCCCACAGCACCCAAAAAATTTGGATTTGCAGAGGTAATTATGCCATCGAGATTAAATTCAATAACAGCTTGTGATTTTTCAATAGCGTTGATTTTGCCTTCAAACTCAGTATTTTTCATCTTTTGCTGAGTAATATCTGTAGCAAATTTTATAACTTTAACAGGCTTGCCCGAACTATCTAATATAGGGTTATATGAAGCTTGAATCCAAACTTCTCTGCCACCCTTGGCAAGTCGTCTATATTCACGTGAATAAAACTCGCCTTTTCTCAGTTGCTGCCAAAACTCTTCATATTCTTTGCTTCTTGCATATTCAGGGTCAACAAACATGCGGTGATGTTCGCCCTTAATTTCATCCAGGCTATAACCCATAGCATTCAGGAAAGCCGGATTTGCAGTTATAATTGTACCATCGAGATTAAATTCAATAACAGCTTGTGATCTGTTGATAGCTTGAACCACCGCTTCCGCGTTGGAATTACGATTGAAAAACATAAGACATACCCTAACTACTTGTTAAGTGATTGAAAAATAAATTAATTAACCTAGGTTGATATTACTATGCTTCCTGCAACTTTGCAAACAAAATCAACCTATTGTATAAAAATGTTGATTTTTTTCGCTACTCAAGGTTGATATTTGCGGCTGTCAATCCTTAGCAAAATTTGCCAAACTCTAAGCTTTCTGATATTGCTAGCACCATAAATTTTAACTAAAAAAAGGACTAAAAACCATGGCAGTGAAAGATTCTAACGGCACAGCGCTCAAAACCGGCGACTCAGTTATGGTAATAAAAGACCTCCCGGTGAAAGGCACTTCTGTAACGCTTAAGCGTGGCACAGTCATCAAAAACATCCATGTTCCCGAAAGCGAGTATGAAGATGAAGAAGATGGCGAAACAATTGAATGTAATGCCGAAAAAGTTAAAGGTTTAGTTTTGAAAACTTGCTTTTTGAAGAAGGTTTAGATAGTTTTCTCAAGCACTACTTTAGAAAGGTATTTTAGTTGGTCTCGGAAATAAGAAAAAAAAGACTGTCTCGGGCAAAGAAAATCCACGCTAGCAAAAAGATAGCCGCGCTGCCCATACACGCCTCTACTAAAGTTTATCATGCCAGCAAAAAGCATTATTTTCCCAAAATGCGTGGCGGCCATCCAACTCCGCCAAGGCCAAAGCTTTCCTACATTTTCGCAACATGGATCTGCGCCATGCTGGCCATCAGCATGCTATATGCCATGTCTGATTATTCCCATTCGATTCTTGTTATGGCACCATTTGGCGCAACATGCGTTCTTGTTTTCGGTGCACCGGACAGCCCATTGGCGCAGCCACGCAACGTAATTGCCGGACACGTCATTGCAGCAACAATCTCTGTTGCGCTGGTGCAGATGTTTGGCAATAGCTGGTGGGTGGTGGCACTTGGCGTGGGCACTGTGATAGCTGTTATGCAGCTAACCCGCACACTTCACCCTCCTGCCGGCGCAAACCCATTGGTGATTATCACCAGCCATGCCTCCTGGAGCTTTATTTTTATTCCCGTCCTCGCCGGAGCAATAATTCTGGTTTTATGCGGAGTTATAACCAACAATTTTTCCAGGGATAAACACTATCCGAAATATTGGTGGTGAGGGCTTACTGCTGCAAATTTTTCTTGATTTAAATTACAAAGACGTTAAATAGCATTGCAATAGTTTTCCAATTCTAAACTGGAAACACTAGATGTGTGGGGTCTTAGCTCAGTTGGTAGAGCGCAACGCTGGCAGTGTTGAGGTCAGGAGTTCGACCCTCCTAGGCTCCACCACTTAGATTTTCTTAATGAGCCTCTTCGCGAGTTTAGAAAATCAAGTGCCCGACGTAGCCCTCTTGGCGTAGGCGGGCTGGTTCAGCAAACTCAAAACATCACCCCCGCAACTTCGCCCTATAAATCCTAAACAAGAAAGGATTTGCAACGATGGAAAGCATCGCTCCGGCGAGGATTAAATTGTAGAGATCTTGCGATATAAGTCCTTTGGACAAAGCCAGGCTGCCAAGGATAAAAGAAAATTCACCAATTTGGGCAAGGCCTATAGAAACCGTGTAGCTAACTTCCGGCGATTGCTTAAACACGCGCGTAATAAAAAATGCCACAAAGCCTTTAGCAAATACAATTATCATAAAAGTCATCAGCGTGGCGATGGGCTGGTTGGCTATAACCATCGGATTGAATAACATCCCCACAGACACAAAAAATAATACTGCAAAAGCATCGCGCATCGGCAGTGAGCTATCTGCCGATTTGCGGCCAATTTCACTTTCATTCAAAACTACGCCGGCAAGGAAAGCTCCCAGCGCCAGCGAAGCATCAAACACTATCAGCGCAATTGAAGCAAAGCCCAGGGCAATTGCCAGCGTTCCCAAAGTATTTAGCTCCGGCGAATCCATTTTGGCAATATTCACAAGCAGCCATGGCAAAAATCTTCTGCCAAAAAACCACATAAATGCAAAAAACCCACCCACTTTAAAAAACACCGCCATTATGGTGCTAACGATAAGATTAAACGAAGCAATCTTATCTCCATTCACAATTTCAGCCACCACGGGAATCATCACCAATGCCAACACCATGAAAATATCTTCAAAGATAAGCCAGCCAATTGCAATTTTTCCGCCCTGACTATCCAAAAGATTTTTGTGATCTAGCGTACGCAGCAAAACTATAGTGCTGGCAACAGAAAGCGAAAAGCCAAAAATAATTGATGCGACAATGTCATAACCAAGACAAATGCTCAATAAAAATCCTATTATCGTTGCAAATAAAATTTGAATGATGGCACCAGGAAGTGCAATTTTTCTGCTATCTAATAAATCGCGCAGTGAGAAATGCAATCCCACACCAAACATCAAAAGTATAACGCCAATTTCTGCCAATTCTTTTGCAAATGAAGTGTGGCCAACAAAGCCAGGAGTGTATGGCCCTATGGCTACGCCAGCAATGATATAACCAAAAATAGCTGGCAGTTTCAGCTTTTTTGCAATCATTCCAAAAACGAATGCGCTAACAATACTAGCTATAATTGTACTTAGCAGAGGATGTTCCATAGCGTTGCCAATAATAAAATTTATCCACCATGAAAAGATATAGCGTCAAAAGCTAAAGTAAATTAAATCTTTGCTGGGCTCAACAACACAACATCACTTAACCCTACATCCCCAACACAATTTCCACCGAGCGATTTTCCTGTTCAGGTTTGTTATCTTCTGTTTGAACAAGATTATGAGTTTCGCCAAAAGCAAAGATAGTTATAGAACCCGGCGTTATGCCAGAATCCACCAACATCTTTTTCACAGCCTGCGCACGTTTGCGCGAAAGTTTCATATTGTGATCCTCGCCACCCACGCGGTCGGCATAACCATTGACAGTTATTTCATATTTTTTGACATCTTTAAGTCTGGAAACTAAACCGCTCAAACTGCGTCTAGCTTTATCATCCAGGGCAAAGCCGTCATTTTTGAAATAAATCCGTTTTTTCTCGGCATTTTTTTCATCTGCAACATCAGCCACCGGAGCTTCTGGAGCTGGTGGCGGTGGAGCCGCAGCCGTCTCCGGCAATGGCGCAAAATTAGAAGCATAAAGACTATCGACGATGGCATAAAAATTCTCACGACAATAAGAAATATGCTCACTCTGCCATCCTTCTTCCTGTTGCTCAATCCAGCAATCAAACATAAACTGCGCCCGCGCAGTTTCCTTTGGATGCTGCATTTTGTTTTCCGGCGTTAGAATATTAAGCAAAGTTTCTCGCGCTTGTTTAAGAACAGGTAAAACATCGTCCTGCACGTCATAATTTTCTACAAGCTCAGGTGGAACTTCTATTCCCTTGGAAAATTTCAAACCTTTTTTGGCAAAATGGGCTGACTGAAACCAGTCATATTGATCGGCTTCTGCTTCAGCAAAATCAAGATATTCTTTCGCCATAAAAGTTTGAAAAGGAGTGCCTATAGGAACAGTAGTTTGCAGCTCCTTAAGACTGGAGGCACAGGCAGTGACACAAAATAAAGCTAGAACTGATATAAGCCTTTGAAACATCGCAGATATACCTATCTTTAAAATCAAAACAATATAAAATCGGTTGCATTATATACAACAAAAATAACCAATGATACATTTTTTTGTAAATGATTGTTATTTAAGATAAATTAGCCACTCCCCCACCTAAAGTTGGTAAAAATAATATATTTTCAACCCAAAGAACAAAACTTTAGCCAAACACAAAAGTTATGTTATAATATTATTATGTAACAAAAATCTTCTTAGTCAGGCTATAAATTAATGTCATTCCGCAAACAATCAGGTTTCACACTTATAGAGCTTTCTCTGGTTATAGTGATAATCGGCCTTATTGTAGCGGGCGTAACTGCCGGACAAAGCCTTGTTCGTTCGTCAAAACTGCGCAGTGTTATCACAGACAAAGACAAATATGTGGCAGCAATAAATACTTTCAAACTTGAATATAACGCCCTGCCGGGTGATTTGCAAACTGCATCTTCTTATTTTAGCGGCTCATTAAACGGCAACGGCAATGGCTTGATAGATTATACCGGTGCCAACGCAGAAAGCCTACAAGCATGGGTGCATTTAGCTAGAGCAGGGTTAATATCAGGCACTTATACAGGCACAGGCGCAAGTTTAAATTTTGCTTATGGCACTAACGCCCCAATAACCAACCTAACCAGCACTTATATGGGCTGGGTTATTTATGCACAAAGTGCCGCATCTTACTATGGCTTAACTTTTACTGGAAATATTCTAAACCTGGGAGGATACAGATATCCTTATTCTACTACACCTGCAACGGCTAGGCATGTTGGCGGAACTATGACAGCAAGAGAAGGCCAATCCATTGATGTAAAAATAGATGATGGCAACCCCGCCGGCGGACAATTTATTCAGCAACGTGACACGGGTAGCGCAGCTCCTTATGATACTAGCTGCGTCGATCAAAATATTGGCACAGGCACAACCAGCAATACGTCATATGTTTATGATAATTATTATTCCTGCCGATTGCTGTTCTTTTTGAATAAAAGGTAAATTTTTGATTTAATAATTTAATTAGGCTTTAAATTAATGTCATTCCGCAGACAATCGGGCTTCACACTTATCGAACTTTCTCTGGTTATAGTGATCATCGGCCTAATTGTTGCCGGCATAACTGTCGGGCAAAGCCTTGTTCGTTCGTCAAAAATTCGCGCTGTTATCACAGATAAAGACAAATATGTCTCAGCACTAAATACATTTAAACTCGAATATAACGGCTTGCCGGGTGATTTGCTAAATGCATCTTCTTATTTTAGCGGCGCATTGAGCGGCAACGGCAATGGCTTTATAGAATATGCCGGTGCCGATGCAGAATGCCTACAAGCATGGCTGCACTTAGCTAGAGCAGGGTTAATATCAGGCACCTATACAGGCACAGGTGCTAGCACAAATTTTGCTTATGGTGTTAACGCTCCAACAACAAGCCTAATGAGCACCTATATGGGCTGGACGATTTTCGCAGCTCCGGTACCTAGATATGGCTCAACTTACACGGGCAACATGCTAAACCTGGGAGGGTTTAGATATCCTTATTCCACCGCACCTGCAACAGCCAGGCACACTGGCGGAGTTATGACAGGAAGAGAAGCACAATCCATTGATGTAAAAATAGATGATGGCAACCCGGCCGGCGGACAATTCATTCAAAACCGTGATACATCCAGCGCTGCTCCTTATGACACTAGCTGCGTAAATCAGAATATGACCACAGGCACAACCAGCAATACAGCATATGTTTATGATAATTATTATTCTTGCCGATTGCTGTTTTATTTGGATAAAAGATAAATTTTAGAAAAATTTTTTTCTAGAAATAACTCCCGCGTTGTTGTATATCGTTCTTACAATTTTCAACAATATTTTCTGCGAAAGTCAACATGGAAGAATCCTGTTTAGACAAAATAAAAAGCACGGCTGATATTCGAAATCTAACTCTCAAAGAGTTGGAAAAGCTGGCTGACGATGTTAGGCAGGAAACCATAAAATCAGTTTCGAAAACCGGCGGCCATCTTGGTGCTGGCCTTGGTGTTGTTGAACTTACAGTCGCCCTGCACCATGTTTTTGATACTCCAAACGACAAAGTAATCTGGGATGTCGGTCATCAAAGCTACCCGCACAAAATCCTCACAGGCCGCAGAAAGCTTATGGAAACCTTACGCAAACCTGGCGGCTTATCAGGTTTTACAAAAAGAAAAGAAAGCGAGTTTGATCCGTTCGGCGCCGGCCACAGCTCAACTTCAATCTCCGCTGCACTCGGCATGGCCGTTGCACGCGATTTATCAGGCCAACATTTTGAAACTATCGCCGTCATTGGCGATGGCGCCATCAGCGCGGGAATGGCCTATGAAGCTATGAACAACGCCGGGGCAATGCACACCCGCATGATCGTTATATTAAACGATAATAAAATGTCGATAGCTCCTGCTGTCGGCGCCATGAGCGGCTATTTATCAAGACTAATCTCATCAAAGCCATATCTAACCATGCGCCATGTTGCCAAACAAGTTGCCAGCCATTTGCCGCAAGCTATCGAGAAAGTAGCGAAAAAAGCCGAGCAATACACAAAAGATTTTTGGTCTGGCGGCAATTATTTTGAAGAAATGGGCTTTTATTATGTTGGGCCGATAGATGGCCATGATCTTGGACATTTAGTACCAATTTTGCGCAATGTGAAAAACGATACCAGCATAAAGCGCCCAATCCTGGTGCATGTGGTAACCGAGAAAGGCTATGGCTATGAACTGCCGGAAGCTAAAGACCAAACTTTGCACGCAGTTGGCACTTTCGATGCCGACACCGGCAAATTTTCGCCAACAAAAGAAACTTCACCTTCTTATACAAATATCTTCTCTAAGTATTTGATAAAAGAAGCAGAAAATGATGAGAAGATAGTTGCAATAACTGCAGCTATGCCATCTGGAACTGGACTTGATAAATTCGAGGAAAAATTCCCTACTCGCATGTTTGACGTGGCAATAGCAGAACAACATGCAGTCACTTTCGCCGCCGGAATGGCCTGCGAGGGTTTTAAACCATTCTGTGCCATATATTCAACATTCCTGCAAAGAGCATATGATCAGATAGTGCATGATGTTTCTGTACAAAATTTGCCGGTGCGCTTTGCTATCGACAGGGCTGGCCTAGTAGGTGCAGATGGCCCTACTCATGCCGGATCTTTCGACATCGCCTATTTGGCTTGCCTGCCAAATTTTGTGGTTATGGCTCCATCTGACGAGCTTGAGCTTGCACGCATGGTAAAAACCGCCGCTGCAATAAACGACCAACCTTGCGCTTTCCGCTATCCACGCGGCAATGCCACAGGGCTTGAGTTGCCAGAAAATGTTGAGCCGCTGGAAATCGGCAAAGGCCGCATTGTGAAAAAAGGCAAAGACGTTGCTTTCTTATCTTTCGGAACCAGATTGCAAGAAACTGAAAAAGCAGCAGAAATTCTTGAGAAAAAAGGCATCTCCGCCACAATAGCAGATGCGCGTTTTGCAAAACCTCTCGATCATGAATTAATTACCAAACTAGCAAAAAATCATAGCGTGCTAATCACAATCGAAGAAGGCAGCGTCGGCGGTTTCGGCTCGCACGTCCTGCAATTTTTGACAGATAAAAACCTCATCAGCAATGGCCTGAAAGTTCATGCTATGTGCCTTCCTGATACTTTTATTGAACAAAACACCCAGCAGGCTATGTATGACGAAGCAGGCTTAAACGCTGATGATATCGCGAAGGTTGCTGTGAAATTGTTTGGTAATAAAGTTGTTAAAGTAGCAAAGTAGGCTTCTTGTCATTCCCGCGTAGGCGGGAATCCACTGCTCTAATAAAAAATATTTTGTTAATAATTATTTTAGTTTTCATAGATATAATAAAAAATATAAACAATTTTCGGGATTTAACAAAGTACGTCATTCCGGAAGTTAGAGCGTCTTGAAAAACACATTTTGTTTTTCTAGGCGATCTTACTATCCGGAATCCATAATTCAAAGATACTGAATCTAATAATATAGTACATTTTCTTTGCAATATGGATTCCGGATACCAAAAAAACCTAAGGACTCTCTATCGTTCGCCAAGGTTTTATAGGTTCCGGAATGACGTACTCAGAAAAATAAAAAACCAATGCGCACAAACTTAAACTTCTCAAGCAACACGCAAGGCATTCTTTGGATGCTGCTATCGTGTTTTTGGTTTGCGGTTATGGCGGCGATAATCCGCTATTTAACACCACACATGAATCCGTTTGAAATGGTTTTCATTCGCAATGTTTTTGCGCTGCTATGCTCTATTCCATGGGCAATTCGGGCGGGTGCGCTATCGAAAAAACCACAAAGCTGGGATCTATATTTTTACCGCACAATCTCCGGCATTGGCGGCATGTATCTCCTATTTTATGCGCTATCGGTCATCCCCGCACCGCAAGCAATCGCACTCACTTTCACAGTGCCACTGATAACAACTTTATTTGCCATATTATTCCTGGGTGAAAAAGTCGGCTTTCATCGTTGGACAGCTATGTTTATAGGTTTTGTGGGTGTTTTGGTTATTTTGCGTCCCGGCTCCAATTCGTTTCACTATTATTCACTGCTGGTTGTTGCAACAACCATATGTTGGGCGATGTCTAATATAATAATTAAAAAGATGACAGATGCCGACCATCCACAAACCATAATTTTCATCATGGCTATTTTGATGGTACCGGTGTCTTTGCCGGTTGCAATCTATGTGTGGAAAACACCTGATATGCATCAGCTTCTATGGCTGTTTGCGCTGGGGGTAGCTTCCAATCAGGCACAAAACTGCATGATAACCGCCTATACAAAAACCGATGTAAATGTTGTGCAGCCGTTTGACTTTTCCCGTCTGGTTTTCATAAGCATCATCGCTTATATATTCTTCAACGAAGTCATCGATCTATGGACGGCCATAGGCGCACTTATAATCTTCTCCAGCTCAATGTATGTCATCCATAAGGATCGTAAGGAGCGGCTGATAGAAGTTGCTGAAAAAGCAACTTTGTAATTCTCTGTATAAAAAAATCCCCTGCCCCCACCTTGCAAAAAATTAATTTATAGCCAAATAAAATATTAGGTTCGTTATGGCATACATAATAAACGCTAAATAACAGCGCTTTGAATTGAAAAGCTATAGCTGATTCAATTTATGGCTGAACTAGGAGCGCGGGATACCAAGCGAGCGGAGCCTATTTAAACGTAGGTGGGCACGCGAATATTCCGCAGCGACAACGTCCAGACATAAAGTCAATCAGCTATATTATAAAATAACTCAAAATCGAGGATTATCATTATGAAAAAAAGAATTATCTATCCTTTGGCGCTTGGCTTGCTATGCAGCTCGGCATTGGTTGTAAAAAACTCTGAAGCAGCCATCCCTTTCTTCAGCGCAGAAAGCACTCCGCAGCAAGGCATGCCAACACTTGCGCCTATACTTAAAGAAGTCACTCCGGCAGTTGTAAATATCTCTACAAAAAGCAAGGTGGAAGTCGCAGCAATAAATCCAATGTTCAACGATCCGTTTTTTAATCAGTTTTTCAACATCCCGCAAATGCAACAGCAACAACCCCAGCAAAAACAACAACGTGAAGTGCAAAGCGCGGGTTCTGGCGTTATAATCGACGCTGGCAAAGGCTATGTCCTAACCAACAACCATGTTATCAAAGGCGCAGACGAAATTTATGTGTCGCTAAAAGATAAAAGACGCCTGAAGGCAAAACTTGTCGGCACTGATGAAGCAACCGACATTGCAGTTTTAAAAATCGATTCCGGCAATCTAACCGCTATAAAATTAGCTAGTGGCTTGCCTGAAGTTGGCGACTTTGTTTTGGCGATAGGCAATCCATTTGGTATTGGCCAAACTGTAACGTCTGGTATAGTCAGCGCTTTGGGCAGAAATGGCCTTGGCATAGAAGGCTATGAGAATTTTATTCAGACAGATGCCTCCATCAATCCAGGCAATTCCGGCGGCGCGCTAATTAATCTAAAAGGTGAGCTTGTTGGCATAAACACTGCAATCTTATCGAAATCCGGTGGCAACGTTGGAATAGGATTTGCCATTCCGGTATCAATGGCATCACAAGTGATGAACCAGCTGATTGACCATGGATCAATAGAACGTGGCCAGCTTGGCATACACATTCAGGATGTAACGCCTGAAATTTCCGAAGCTATGGGAATTTCGGTGAATGAAGGCGCATTAGTTTCTAAAATCGAAAAAGATTCATCTGCTGAAAAAGCCGGCTTTAAAGAAGGCGATGTCGTGATTAAATTTAACGGCGAAGCCATTGGCGGCTCAAGCGATTTAAAAAACAAAGTCGGCATGCTTGCAATCGGCCAAAAAGTGACCATGGAAGTTATGCGTGACGGCAAAAGCAAAACCCTCACAGCCACAATAGGTAAAACAAAACAAGTTTCCGGCGCCGCTGTTGAAGCAGATGCACCTTTGCTGAAAGGCATAACCTTAAGTTCAGTTGCAGATGGCAGCAAAACCGAAGGCGTGCTTGTTAAAGCTATCGAAGATAACAGCCCGGCGGCATCTGTTGGCTTGAAAGTTGGCGATATAATAACTTCCGTTAACAAACAAAAAGTGACATCACCGGAAGATGTTATCAAAGCTGCAAAAGCCAGCAAAAAAACTCTGCTGATTAATATAACAAGAGGCGATAGCTCGATGTTTATTGTGATACAGAGGTAGTTATTATATGTAATAATTCAAACTTCATCTGACATTTTTAATAAGGAACGTCATCCCAGAAGCTATATTTTGTCAGGCGTTTTTACGCCTTTACAAAATAAGCTATGTGGGATCCATGCTTCCACAAAGGAGAATTAAATTCATCTTGTCATTCCCGTGCAGACGGGAATCCACTGTTTAAATAAAAAATACTTAGTCGATTTAAAGAGTTGTTTTTTTAGAGCAATGGATTCCCGCCTGCGCGGGAATGACAACAATGTGGAATTCTTAAGTAAAATGACTACAGCTTCCGGAATGACCTGACCATTTTGTCTTTATTTGGATTTTACTGTCCACCAAAATCATGACTAGCACAGATGATGCTATAGCTAATTTCCCCATCTTACCAATCATCATAAAAAAAATTTCACTGTTATTTTTTCCTGGAAAAATTTTGTTAATAATTAACAACAGTAGAATTGAAATCGCAATCATCAACCTATGGTTTGACAAAACTGCATCCAACCTCGTTTTTCTTGTTAAAATACAGGATTTTGTTAACCATTTGTTAATTAATTACACGTTATAAGTGTGTTTACTTACATTGGGACAATCAATAGTATCTGTTTATTATGGTTGTTAAACTTTAAGTTTTATATGGGAATTTAGAAAATGAGACAAAAATTAACTTATCAGTTCACCACTAACCCCAAATTTTTACGCCAATATTATCGCCTGCGGAAGATAATATATAATGTAGATCTTGGCATTAGTATACCTGATTATAAGGACCATATAGACTCGATAAGCGAAACTCTTGTTGTACGCAAAAAACAAAAATGTGTTGGCGGTTGCAGGCTCACAATATGCACTCCCAATTCCCGCAATATATTGCCATTTGAAAATGAAGATTTCAGGTTGTACAACCTACTTCCACATCTCAACCTCAAGAAAAATTCTTACGCAGAATTTTCTCGTCTGGTTCTTTTGTCGGAATATCGCAATAGCAAAATCGCTGAGAAAATGTATGCAGCGCTAAATAAAAAAGCCAAGCAGCATGGCATACGCTATATATTTGTCATCACCGACAAAGTTCATGCCCGCCGCTATATGCGCAGCTACCGCAAGCTTGGCTATAATGTTGAAATTATCAGCAGCGTCGATATTCCTGAATCTGTGCGGTCGAAATATTCCGGCATTGTAGAATGTCTGATAATGCTCGATTTAAAACCTGAGAGAAATTTTGTCTTCCAGGAAAAAATGAGCAATGTGGTTGAGTTGATGGCTTATTAACCCCAGATTATAATCTCTTTTATATGGCTTTAAGCCTCCGATAAATTATGGCGTCGGTGATAAGCTTTTTTCACCCTACTTCATCTACTACATTAAAAACTCTTAATTCCTCTTGAAGTAAGGAAATTTATCAGTTAACTACTTTCACCAATAAGTTACACGAAGTAACTCCAATGCTCGGGAGCATATGTTTAAGATAAGGTATATCACGCCATTAGCGTTGCTATTAGCGGTTTTTTCGTCCTCCACTGTTGCTGCTGCAGAAGCACAGTCTGACCTGTTTGATAAATCACTCGACGAGCTGACAAAAGTAAAAATAACTTCTGTATCAAAGGTTTCTGAAGAATCGTTTCGCTCACCGGCTTCGGTTTTTGTTATAACTTCTGAAGAGATCCAACGTTCGGGTGCAACTTCTATACCTGAATTATTGCGTCAAGTTCCCGGTGTTGACGTTGCAGAGATCAGCGCCAACAAATGGGCAATATCCGCACGCGGCTTTACAGATCAACTCTCTAATAAATTGCTGGTTTTAATTGATGGCCGCAGTGTTTACACTCCGCATTTTTCCGGTGTTTATTGGGATGTGCAAGATACTATATTAGATGACATCGAACGCATTGAAGTAATCCGCGGGCCAGGTGCAGCACTATGGGGCGCAAATGCCGTCAATGGTGTGATTAATATAATTACAAAACACACTAAAGATACGCAAGGCACATATATTTCCAGCGGCGTTGGCAATAATGTTCAGAATATAACAGAAGGCCGCTATGGTGGCAGCATCGGCGATTCCATTTCTTATCGCAGCTATGCAAAATTCCTGAAGGTTGATGACACAGAGCAAGCCAATGGCGCCAGTGCCAATGATGGCTGGTTTATGAATCGTAGTGGCTTCCGCGTTGACGTGCAAAAATCGCCAAGCGATTCTATCACTGTGCAAGGCGATATATATGAAGGCAATGAAAATAAAGGCCGCATCGCAACCTACCCAACTCTAACAGCGCCATATAGCCAAAGCATTCAAGATGCTGAAGGCGGCGATGTTGGCGGCGGCAATATCACTACAACATGGAATAAAAATCTTGATAAAGATTCTGATTTACAAGTTAAATTTTATTACGACAATGCCCGCCGCGATTATATAGTGCAAAGCGTTCTTGTGCAGACTTTCGATTTTGATTTCCAACATTCGTTTAAACCTAACGACATCAACCAGATAGTTTGGGGTGGCGGCAGCCGCTATAACATGGAACGCAGCGATGGCAGTGTTTATTTTAATTATCAGAACGACCATAAATACTACAATATTCAAAATATATTTTTGCAGGATAAAATATCTCTCCTTCCAGATACATTGTTCCTGACTCTTGGTTCGAAATTTGAAGTTAATACTTTCACCGGTTTTGAATATGAACCCAGCGCCAAACTGGAATGGAGCGTTGATGATAAGCAAACTATTTGGAGCGCAGTATCACGTGCTGTGAGAATGCCAAGCCGTTCCGAAGAAGATATAGATTTAGTAGTTGGTTCAAGAAAGGCAGTACCTAGCGGTTATTATGTTTGGCATGGCAATGATGATTTGGAATCAGAAGAAGTGGTTGCTTACGAAATTGGCTATAGAATAAGACCGCAAAATAATCTTTTATTCGACATCACCGGATTTTTTAATGACTATAAAAATTTGCGCACTGCAGAGCGTGGAGCAATATTCCCAACTACAACAACAGCCATGTCTTTTCCTCTTCAAAATAAAGGCTATGGCGAATCATATGGTATTGAAACTTCTGCCAATTATGATGTTGCAAAAAATTGGCGCTTAACTGCTGGCTACACTTTTTTCACGCTCGATTTGCATTTAGACGCTGGCAGCACAGATACATCCTTGCAAACAATGGAAGGCAATTCTCCGAAAAACCGTTTCACCTTTGCATCACGTTATAACATTGGCAAACATTTCCAATTCGATAACACGCTATATTATGTCGATAATTTATCAACCAGAAGAATTCCTGGCTACACACGTTTTGATACTCGCATTGCCTGGCTAACATCTGACAATATGGAAATCTCTCTAATCGGCCAAAATCTTTTTGATGAAAGCCATCCTGAATTTACCGGCGCTTTATTTTCTTCGGCAACCGAAGTTGGCAGAAGTGTGTTTGGGAAGGTTGCATGGCGGTATTAGTTTTTATAACTATCTTAAGTCTAATATCTGTCATTCCCGCGAAGGCGGGAATCTACTGTTTAAACAAAAAATATCTTATTTCTTTTATTAGAAATTATTTCTTAAAACACTGGATTCCCGCCTTCGCGGGAATGACAAAGAACGCACTACAAAAAATAAAAATCCTTTCAGTTTTATTATGTCTAATTAGTGCTCAAACTTCTCATGCCACCAACTACAAAGACACCGACATAAAAGCCGCGCTTCTTTATAAAATTTTATTTTTTGTCGATTTCAAAACATCCCAAACTTCCGAAAATTTAAATATCTGCGTGTTGGATGATGAAGTTTTTTTACCCTTTCAAAAAAATCTTGAATCACGCGAAGTCGAGGGCAAAAAAATAAAAATTATAAAAACCTCTGAGGAAAAAATAAAAACTGGCAACTGTAATATTTTATTTTTAAGCCAGAATTATAAAGCAAATTTCAAAAAAATAATTGCGCCTTATCAATCACAACCTCTCTTGGTTGTCAGTGACATTCAACAGTTCGCTAAAAATGGCGGCATGATAGGCCTCACAAATTTCAATAGCACTATACAGATTGAAATAAATTTAAAAGCTTTGGAAAAAGCTAATTTTAAAATCGATCCAAATTTATTGGAGGTAGCCCTTCATGTCTATTAGAAGGTTAAAAGAAAAAATGTTAAATTCGCTGCATCAGCTCTCCATAAGGAACAAGCTGATTCTGATAATCATGCTGGCCTCAATTGTGTCAGTGTGCATCGCAACCACTGCGTTTATATCATCAGGTATTTACAGAATGAAAAATAATATGAAAGCCGATATTGAATTATTTGCATCGGCTTTGGGTGAAAGAAATGCTGCCGCACTTTTGTTTGACGAATTTAAATCTGTAAATGTTGATTTTTCTATTTTCAGCGCCAACACCAATATAAATGTTGCTTGTATTTATAAAGATAGTGGCGAAATTTTTGCCATTTATAGCAGGAACAAACTAAAGCCTGGCGCCTGCCCTTTTCCAAAAGGCCAGATGAAAGGTTTCACCAGCAATAGTTTAATCATCATGCATGAGGTAATTAAAAAAGGAAAAATTATTGGCAAGATTTATATAGAATCTGATTTGAAGGGCATTCAGGAATATGAGCATTATATGCTTATATCAATGCTGATAATTATTTGCTCCATCGTATTAATTTCTTACACGCTTGCAGTAAAACTACAGAGAGTAATTCATCGCCCGATAATAAAATTTCTTGAGGATGCAAATTCAATCACCGAGCTGGGCGATTATTCTGCGCGGGTGAAAAAATTATACGCTGACGAGTTGGGCGGCATCATTGATAAATTTAATAAAATTCTGGAAGAGCGCGAAAGTAAGAATAAAGACTTTTTTGAAAAATCGCAAAAGATGGAAGTATTTTCTAAGCAATCATTATTGGTAAAAGAATATATCAATAAAGAATTTAAAAATCCTTTCAACGCTGCAAATAGTTTCCGCGTGATGTTGGAAAAGCAAGTTTTCGGTCCGGTTAACCCGGTTTACATCGAATATTTTAATGATGTCTGCTCGGCAGATGTTGAGCTATATTCGGCAGTAAATAAAGTTATGGATTTATATAAAATCCAGATGGAAATTTATGGCGAGGCAAAAAAATCATCAAAAATTGACGATGTTATCAGCAAACTCCACGCCGAATATCTCGATGATAATAAAAATATAAAATTTGTAAAAAACACTTCCGACGTATCAGAAACGTTGTTTTGCTATAACATGATAAACTTATTTTTAGAGAATATATTTGCGCTATTTATCATTAGTTTACAGCATAATAACGGCAATACTTATAGTATAAAATTAGATTCTTCAAAGATGCAGTGCAACCAAAATTCGCTACGTCTATATGTCGAACTTCAAAAGGAAGGCGATAACCGTAAATATATCAATGATAACTTTAATAACCTGAAACTTTCCAAGCTGCTCGATATATTAAAGAACTCTGAAAACATTACTGATTCGGGCAATAAACTAATCGTTGATTTCAACAACATGCTCGCCCGCGGCAAATTGCACATATTAAATTTCCTTTCGGAGCTTAATAACTGCTCAATCATAACCTCCATCGCCGCCGACAAAGTGGCTATCACCGTTCTAATTCCCTGGGAAAGCGTGGCCGTTGAGGAAGTGAACTGTAGTGTAGAAGCTGTTTAAATATTGAAAAATAGCCTTTTGGCCGCACATTATCCAAAAAGTTGCTTATATTAACCTTTTGTTAACTAAAAGGTGCTAAATTTATATTATTGATTCTCTCTTCCTGGAATCGGTCATTAGTTTTGGGCCATGTAGGCCGGGAGTCATGTAGACTAAAAAGAATCCTAAAGACTTAAAGCCCTGGAAATACATGTAGGTTCCAGGGTTTTTTTATTGCCCGGAAAGCCATTGGCTCCATAGAGTTTTGAAGCCATCGTTATTTTCCTTAGCATATTGGTAGAATTTCTTGATAAAAGCCGCACGCTCGTCAGAATCTTTTTGTTTAAAGGCTTCACCGTCACCATTCATAAGGTCAGAACCGCCAATATCATACTGTCTCTTCAGTATATCTTCCAGACCCACAGTTTTGGCATTTTTCATCATATCATATATGGCAATAAACGTCGTGGTGCGCCCCTTCCCTGCCCGGCAATGCGCGTGTATCCACTCATCAGAAGTTAAATCACGTATCAATTTAACATATTCATCCACCTGCTCATCAGATGGTCTTGTATGATCGCGCACGGTAAATCTTTTATAATCCATGCCAAGAGCTCTAACGACCTCTTCTTCGCTCTGAGCAGTCTGCACTGTAAAAGCAACAGGCACAGACCTTCTTATAACACCTTCAGATTTCTCTTTAACATCAGCAACTTCTAGCACAGACTTATTCTTTAACGATAAAATCTTAGCCAGCTTATTTTTTTCATCATCAAGAATTTGCTCATATGTTTTATCTCTGTTTGCCGCATTAGCATCGGCATACCAACTAACAGATTCGCCATTAACATAGCCATGCGATTCCTGGCGTAAATCCACAACAATTATCTTTTTTTCTTTCAGATGTTCTTTAACTTTTTCCAATTGTGAAACAGAAAAGGCGGCGCTGCCTGAAACATGAAGTCTATCCAGCCCCGCTTTGGAAACTGAGCTATCAAATTTATCATGCATGGTACGAAAATTTCTCGGCAGTTGGTCATTAGTTTTTGTATCGAGAACCAGAAGTGGCTGTGCCATATTTTTTTGACCTGATAGATAATAATCTTCTGCGCACACAATAGCTGTAATAGACATAATAACCAAAACTATTTTTAATAAAATTTTCTTCGAGTCTTGCAAGTTATATCCTTAAGCTATTTATTTGTGGAGTCTTTATTCAGGACAGCAATTTTTATTAACTCCCTCTTGCAGAATATTTTGAAATACATCTAAGCCGCATCTACCATCAACCATATCGCGCTTAAGATACATAAGCCTATCACCAGGATGGTTAAAGCCAGAATCAATAGTTAATAAAGCCTTATATCCAGCTTTTTTTGCCATTGTTACGAGAGTTTTATTATAATAGCCAGCAGGCCATGCCAGATACGAAACCGGCTTGCCAAGCTTTTCTTCTAATAAACGCTTAGATTCATTTAATTCCCATTCAGCATCATTTTTATTTCTGCCGGGAGTTTTATCCTCCACCCACTCGACAAGAGTGTCGCGCTCTTTCCAAGGATGTGTCATGGTATGCGATTGAATTTCTATATATGGCTTTTTTGCTAATTCTAAAATTTCATCCCACTTCATATGGGTATCACCTAAATCTTTATCGTCAACATCAGCTATTATCCAAAAAGTAGCTTTAAATCCGAATTTCTCAAGCACAGGCAATGCATGTTTTGATGTTTTCCAACCATCATCAAAATGAATAGCCACCACCTTTTCTGGAAAAGACTTACCTTTGATAAATTGAACAACCTCGTCCATATTTAGGGTTGTGTAACCATGATCATGGAGATACTGCATTTCCTGGATAAATTTTGCTAACGGGGTAGTAAGTTCACCATCCTCCAACCCATCGCCAGGAACACTGATTTGGTGATATACTAAAATAGGCAATTTTTTAGCATGCTCGTCAGCAAGCAATGGCTTACAAAGCAAAACAAATGTACCAACCAAAATCACCAGGCGCACAAATATATTACGCAACATTAAAATCCACACTCTCTGATATTATAAACTCTACATCATGTAGAAGCAAAAAGGACAACTCAGCGGCTTATATATAAAAACCGAATAAATTACAAGACATAAATTGATAAGATGTTTAACTCTTAAAATGCTCGAATATAGTCCAGCTTCCAATAGCGATAAAACCAATGCCGGCGATGAGCTTAAGTGGAACCATTTCCATATATTTTGCCGCATAAGTGCCAAGTAACACAGCCATAGCAGTCGATGCAACTAAAGCTAGCGATGCAGCAGCAAATACAAACCAAGGGCTACGCTGACCTTCAGTGGCAAACAAGACAGTAGCAAGCTGGGTTTTATCACCAAGTTCGGCAAAGAAAACTGTAAAGAAAATAGCAAGTAATGGGGAAAAACTCATTTTTAATACTCCTAAATTTTCTAATAACTACTGTAAATATCACTACCAAAATCTCTTGTTGGCGAAGGCTTTACCTGATCCTGTTTTTAAATAATACTCAAATTCTCTGGCTTTTTGTTCATTCGCAAAAGCATGATAACTTACGATTTCCCAAGGGGCATATTTAGATGTGTGTTTGGATTTACCTAAGTTATGGTTTTTAAAACGAGTTTTTAGATCCTTGGTAAACCCTTTATATACTTGATCAGGAAAATTTATGCTGCGAAGCAAGTAAACATAATACATCCTTAGAAGCCCTCCTTCGCTTTCGCTCCGCTTCAAGCTTCGTAGCGCAGACCTCCGCTCTAATCTCGCTTCCTCTGCCTTACTGGCGTAAGCCAGCCGAAGCTCGAAGAGCGTAGGCTGGTGCCGGCTAAAGGACTTGAACCCTCAACCTACTGATTACAAATCAGTTGCTCTACCAATTGAGCTAAGCCGGCAAAACGAATGCAAATTCGAATAGGGCATTCTTATAAAGATTTGTTTTCAAAATATCAACCCATAAAAATATAAAATTTCACTTTTTATTAATTTTTATTTTTACTTATAATAATATCAATGTAGATTCGTATTATTGTATAGTAATTTTATCTGGAAACCAGCTTGAAAAAGTTTAGTCCTGAACCTATATATCGTTTTCTTGCGAAGGTCCTAACCAGGACATTCTATAACATAGAATATATCGATTTCGACAAAATCCCCAAGACAGGCCCTATAATAATCATTGCCAATCACGTTTCTTATGTTGATGGACTTGTGATGCAAGTTGGCTGCAAGCGCAATATTCGCTTCATGATTGACCAGTATATTTATAACCTTCCCGGCGTTAATTATTTTATGAGCTTCACAAAAGCCATTCCCATCCTTGCCAAAAAGGAAAGTGTTGAGCAAGCTTTGAATGAAATATCAAAAGGCTTGGAAGCTGGCGATGCTGTCGGAATTTTTCCGGAAGGCCAATTGACATACACAGGAAATCTCGGTCGTTTCAAACCAGGTATAGAATGGATTATTGAGCGCGACCCAGTGCCTATTTATCCAATCGCTATCAAAGGTTTGTGGAACAGTATGTTCAGCCGCAAATATAGAAAATCAAAATTCCGCTGGATACCAAAAGGCTTTCGCGGCAAAATTGTTGTCAAATGTGGCGATCCAATTCATCCTGGCGATGTGCGTGTTAATCACCTGCAAAGAGTTATTTTAACTTTGAAAGAATCGATTTAATTACTTATCCAATATCACTCTATATAATTTCATAAATTTTGCAGATAGTTCATAATTAAACATGACTCTGCAATAAAACTTTTATAAATTGTTGTTATCTTTTTATATAGTTAGAAAATTGAGAGATGATGTTATGTCGCCAGAAGAAAAATCGTTTATATCTAAATTTTTTAGAATGCCTGGAGAATCAAGCTCGGAAGAAGAAGTTGTAGAAAAATCTCCTTCAGAACCATCAGATTCTTATTTAGACTACCCAATAACGCGATCAACATCGCAAGCAAGAGATATAGCTAGAGAAAGGCCAGTTCTTTCAGATTCAGAAGATATAACTAGCAGCAGCCTTTCCAGCTCATTATCAACTTCCTCTGAACAATTATCCAAGTCACTTGGCGATTTTCAACATTCAAGAAAATTTTCTACAAAAACACCTCGGATGAGTAGTTCATTATCAAAATCTGCTGACACACATGTTGGGCGTTTCCATTCAAAAAAAATCGATGACACAAAACCAGAGCGCAATCCAAATCAACAAGCCATTATTACAAAATTCAAAAAAGATATAAATTTTCTAATTGATAACGATCGTTACAAAGTATTAAAATTAGGTTTAACAAAATCAGAATTTATTAAAATTAAATTTAATGGCGATATTGCTTTCGATTTTGCATTGAAGAAATTACCAACTATAGGGATAATTTATGGAAGCAGCTTTAGATATGATAATCAGCACTACATCGCTCTTTCGCCTGGTGATATAGACACTCTAAAAAACAACCCAATAAAAAAGGAAAACTATACCAATGGAGAAAATTTATTCACATGCACCAGCGCTGAGTTAATAGATGCTTTAAAAACCAGAAGAACCGATAGAACTGCTCACAGAGCGGCAACCAGAACGTAAATTTCATATTAAGATAGGTAATCATGTCAAAAGATTTATTATCCGACCCATCAATTTCTCATATAAGAAGGATTAAAGAAAAGACAGAGGAAAAATCTTGTTCATCAGAAGAAAGATTAACCATAACCAGACGGGCAAAGCCGGCACCAATACCAAAATCAACCAGCCAAGAATTTAATTATAATCCACCACTTTTAACACCACCATATATAATACCTACAGAACATGTTTTAGATTCATCAGATATTAGATCTGTGAGAATAAAAAAATCAAAACCAAATTTCTTTAACAAATGAAATTTAAAGTAATAAGGAAAGACTATGTCACAAGGTATTCAGGTTAAAAATTTGGTTCAAGCAACTTCTTTTTTTAAAGAAAATGAAAGACAACCAGAATCAATAAAATTAAAAAAAAATGGTAATTTTATTGCGGAATTTAAAACAGAAGAAGATGCAAAAAATTTTTCTGCAAGATTAAACTGTGAACCAACTTTCGGAGTATTATGCGTACCAGAAAAAGAAAAAGCTGTTTTTAGACATGACTCTTTACTTAAAAAAATCAAACCTGGAAAAGAAACTAATTTTTCTGCCAGGATTTCAAGTAATAATGAGAGATCGTAGTAACTCTGTTTAGACTTCGTGAAAAAGAATCCAATTAGTTAAACCACCTCATTATTAAAAGCAAAAATATTTAAAAAATAAATAGCTATAGAAGAAAGTAAAAGTAAGACATAAATAAATATAAGCATCATTTGACAAACATTTACGAAATATTAAAACAGTACAATAACTTTAAGATGAGATAATTTTTATGCCAAAAAGTTTAGATGAAACAATCAAGATTTCTAAGAAAGAAGAATTTAATAAAAATGATCTTGTAAAAATTAACGATCCAAAGACGATTCATAAAAAATTTAGAAAAGCAGAATCCTTATATGTAAGTAAGGTAAAATTTGAGTTTATTTTATATTTCAAAAAAGAAAAACATGCCCAAAGCTTTTGTGAAGCTGCCGGAAAAATACCTGAATCTGGCTTTGCTTTACGGGATGAATCTATAGTTACTTGGAGAAACGATAAATTATATTACAAAATGCATGAAAAAATAAAAGAAGCGGAAAAGGAACAACAAGAAGCCGCTGCACAGCAACAAAAAATTAATGAGCAACAGGCCGCTGCTGAAAAAAATAAACAAGAAGAAATAAACGAAACCAAGAAAAAAGAACTCCTAGAAAATTCTGAATCAAAACAATCTTCCACAACTAAAACAAGCGACGATAAAACCCGCAGTGATAGTAAAAATTCTTCCCCTATTATTTATAGTAAGAGGAAGCATCGCGAGAGAAAGCCTGAAATTATTGATGATGAAGATGGAGTCCATATAAAGCCTCCCTCTCCCAACACTCATCGAAGACATATAACTGCAAAATCTATGTCAGGTTCTTCCCTCACCAGTACTGATGATGAGGATGGAATACATAGCAAAACTCCTTCTCCTGAGACGAAAAGAAGACATATAACTGCACAATCTCTTTCAAAAAGTTCCTCCTTCACGAGTCATGATGATGAGGATGGAGTACACCGGTCTCCTGAGAAAAAAAGACAGGCACCTGAAAGGAAAACTACAGGTGAGCAGGATACTTCAACATTAAAAAGAATAAGCACCCCTTTTCTCACAAGGCTCAGAAGCCATAGCTCCAGATCTCTTAAAGCTCCGTTAGAAAGAAGAAATTCCTTCACAGAGCTTGTAGGATCTTCTAGAGGGAAAGAAAATGGCACAAGAGAGCGTAAAAAATAAAATTATTTTATTTTTAAACCACTTCCGCGTAGCAATTCGGCGTTTCAGAAAGTTTGATTTTTGTGCAAGCAACAGCGCTATTTTTGAATAATTTTGGACAGACTTTTTTCAGCAGATATTCCGCCATATTTTCAGCTGTTGGATTATTGGGCATATAGAAAATTTTCTGCCCGGTAGATTTTTCGATGCTAGCACCCAGCTTTTTATCTTCATCCCAGAGAATCGCGTTATGATCCCAGTTAGTGTCTATCCACTGCCCCAGCTTTTCTTTTATTTCACCAAAATCAATAACCCGTCCCAGATCATCAAGTTTTTTAGCGGCAAAAGTCGCTTCCACAACATAGCGATGACCATGCACAAAACGGCACTTACTCTCGTGATTAACGATTCTATGCGCAGCATCAAAATGTATCAAGCGGGTGCAGGTTATCAATTTTTAACTCCTGTTAATTAAACTAAAATCTACCTTCATCAGCCAGAAGTGCAAACCTATTACTAGAAGGTTTAGGCTGAAGTTTTTGTGAAGCCGGCTTAGGCTCTTTCATTTTAATAATTTTAGCAACAGATTCTTTTTTTTCTTCTACTGCAGGAATTTTTGCTGCGATACCAACAGAATTTTCAGGCTGTTCTTTCGATCTAATAATATAAGGTTGCTTTTTTTGGTTTCTTGGATTTTGAGAAAAATCAGATTTCTTCTCCGGTTTTTTAGGTTCCGGTTTAGGCTCTGGTTTTTCTCTTAAACCTGAAGGAAAAAAATCCAAAAACATCGCAGAACCAACAGCTCTTTGATTACTTGTTGATTCACTTCTTAAGTCTGCAACTTTTTCTTTTGGAGCAATATCTTTTTTTGATTTCTTTTCAGCAAGAGATTTTTTTGAGTGACGATCTTTGAGTGAGTCGATTACTTCATCAACACTTTCTGTTACAACTCCAAAATCTAATCTCCACAATGGCAGTTTAACCTCTTGCTCTTTACACTGCTCTAAAATTTCACACGCCATGTCATACTTTTCGTTCGAGTATGCAAAATTAATAGCATCTTCGTGCATATGAGAGCCGAACATTTTATTCTTTTCAGTGATAGAACTTTCTGTCCAAATTTTCAAAAGATCTAGATTATTTCTTCTTATAACTTCTTTAACTACAGGTAAAAAATAATCTTTCGAATTGTGTGATTGATTTCCTAATAATACTTCTAAACCTCTTTTATCTATATTTTTAAGAAGATTTTCAATTTCTTCTTCCTTTTGAAGGGTCACAAAATCGAATCTAGAATGATTTTTATATCCACTAATTTCATCAAGAATTTCTAGGATCTCTTGTAAATTTGTTTTAGGCATATTACTTATTTCCTTAGCTATTATAGTTTTTATTAAACATTAGATTCTGCATTTGCGTGAATGACAGAAGATAAACTCCTCATCCCACCCTCTCAATATTAACCTCAATTGGAGGATTTTTAGCGCACTCAGTTTTAATTACCCTACGCACTGCAGAACGTGTTAGATTTTCAATTCTTTCATCAGAGCTATGTTTTTTAGATGAATGGAAATATTCTTCCAGAACATCTTCAATTTCATAAACAAGCGCATCGATAATATCTTTATCTTGTTTAGAATCCAGCACTCCCGGAGTAGATATCACAGGGCGCACCAAAAGCTTGCTGTGCTTCAATATCAAAGTAACAATTACAATGCCTTCACGTGTTAATTTGCGACGCATTTTCATGATCTGGCTATCAGGCGCAAGCAAAAGATTGCCATCAATTGCCATTTCACCAGCCTGCACCATGGTCACTTTTTCCGGAGTTCCCGGCGCAAGTTTAACTACTACGCCATTTTCAACTTGGATAGTTTCAGGCACACCCCATGATCTTGCCAAACGGCATTGTTCATGCAAATGAATATGCTCGCCATGCACAGGTATGGCAACCTGCGGCCTTATCATCTCATACATTTTTTTAACTTCTTCAACATTCGGATGGCCGGAAACATGCACGAAATGATCGCGCTCGGTCAAAACTTCCGTACCCAATTTGATAAAGTTATTAAATAGCCTGAATATTCTTTTATCGTTACCAGGAATAATTTTTGATGAGAAAATAATTGAATCTCCCGGACGCACCACAATATTCCTATGCGTGCCAGTAGCAATTTTATTGGTCGCTGCTAAAGGCTCACCCTGACAGCCAGTTGATATCACAAGAAGTTTCTCACGCGGATATTTTTTAATATGATCGTCTTCCAGAAAATCTGGAGCATCTTGTAAATATCCGGTTTCTTTTGCCGCCCTCACAAGTCGCCATAAAGAACGTCCAGCCAGAATAACCTTCCTGTCGTTACGTCTTGCTGCTTCGGCAATACTTTCAATTCTCGCAATATTCGAAGCAAAAGTTGTAACCACCACCATCTTGTCGCAAGATGCCACAAGATTAACCAGACTTTCGCGCAAATCACCTTCAGAACAAGAATGGCCTTTGCTGAAAACGTTAGTGGAATCACTAACCATAGCAAGCACGCCGGCATCGCCATATTTTTTCAATTTATTTTCGTCAGTAACCTTTCCAGCCATTGGTCTAGGATCTAACTTCCAATCGCCCGAGTGAAAAATATTGCCATGTTTTGTCTTAATGAACACTCCATTCATTTCAGGAATAGAGTGAGTTATCTCAACCATCTCAAGATCAAATGGTCCAACTTTAAAGCTGCTACCAGGCTTCACTATTTTGATATTCGCGTTAACTTTTCCCATTCTGCTATCGTTCAATTTTTCCTTCAGGAATGCTGCCGTGAACGGCGTTGCATAAATTGGGATATTTGAATATTCCTCCCAAAGATAAGGAATTGCGCCCAAATGGTCTTCATGCGCATGTGTTAAAACCAATCCCACAATATCGCTTTTATGTTCATCTAAAAAAGACGTATCAGACACAATCATATCAACACCAGGAAGATAATCTTCTGCAAATCCGGCACCAAAATCTACCAATAATAATTTGCCATCTAGATGATAAACATTCAGGTTCATCCCGATTTCGCCAGATCCACCCAGTGGAATAAATAGCAAATCGTCTCTATGTTTTTTTAAATTAAATTTTATATTCGACTTCATCTTCATAATTTTTTCTTCTTTTCTTTAAATAAAAAATATCCATATTTTATGCTTGCTAGTACACGTCATTCCGGAAACTAAAAAACCTTGAATTTGCACTTCACAAATTCTTAGGTTTTGTTGTTATCCGGAATCCATCTTGCAAAGCTACGTATCTAAATGATAAGACCGTTTTCTTTTAACCATGGATTCCGGATAGTAAGACCGCTTAGAAAAACAAGAGATTTTTCAAAGCGCTCTAACTTCCGGAATGACGAAAAACTACCGATTCATCTCAAAAATCTGTTTCAATCCTTCAATTGTTAAATCAGACTCCAGTTCTTCTATAACATTAGTGGCCTTAAAGAACAAAGGCGCCAACCCGCCAGTGGCAACAACCTTCATCGCCACAGCTCTCTCATTTTTTATTCTACTTACAATCCCTTCAATCAGTCCAACATATCCCCAATAAATTCCTGACTGCATTGCCGATATCGTTGATTTTCCAATCACATTTTCTGGTCTTTTAACATCTATTTCTGGCAATTTCGCGGCAGCAACATGCAACGCTTCCAAAGAAAGATTTATACCTGGAGAAATAACTCCGCCAATATAATTTCCACTTTCATCTATAACGTCAAAAGTTGTCGCAGTGCCAAAATCTATAATAATCACATTGCCACCAAATTTTTTATAAGCAGCAACAGAATTCACCAATCTATCAGCACCAACTTCACTAGGCCTATCAACCTTAACACCCAGGCCGAGTTCAACATTCCCCTCACCTATTATAAGAGGTTCAACGCCTATATAATTTTTGCAGAAAGTTTTCATAGCAAAAATACTTTGCGGCACTACGCTGGAAATAATAACCGAATCTATATTTTTATATTCTATAGAATTAAGCTGAAAAAATTGTACAAGCGATATGGCATATTCATCCGCCGTACGTTTACGATTGGCCGAAAGCCTGCAACTGCCCACGATTTTTTTCCCATCGAAGACTGCAAATACTGTGTTTGTGTTACCGGCATCTATTGCTAAAAGCATTTAACCTCTTTTCAATCAAGCATATTAGCTAAATGGCGTATTAGCGCATTAGATAAAAAATACCAATATGCTAATTTACTAATGCGCCAATAAGCTAATTAAAAAAACACCTCTCCCGAGGAAATCAATTTTGTTTTTCCATCAACGAGCAATTCAAGATCGCCGCCATCGTTAATTCCATGGAATATACCTGAAAATTCGTTAGCACCCAACTTTATTTTTATAGGCTCACCAATCTTATATGCCCTATCCAGCCAGGCGGCTTTAACGGAGGAAAACCCTTGATTTTCCCAAATTGAACGCTCACTATTAAAGCTATCAACAAATTTCGTCAACAAATCTTTTGCAGAAACACCTGTTATTCCACAATTTTCTAGGCTTGTAGCCGGAATTGGCAAATCTTTGGGAATTTCTTCAATATTAACTCCAACCCCAACAATCAGCCATTCAAGACGATTTTTTTCCTTCGCTCCAACAACAGACTCAAGCAGAATACCGGCAAGCTTTTTACCATCTATTAGAACGTCATTAGGCCATTTGTAATGGAGTTTATAGCCAGCAGCAAGCAGTGGAGATATAACCTCTCCTAGCGCATGCGCCGCAATAAAGGATATTTGCGAGGCAGTGCGTACATTATAATCTATTTTCATCAATAATGATACATAAAGATTGCCAGCCGGAGAAAGCCACTGTTTTCCGGTTCTTCCCCTCCCCTTGCTTTGGGATTTAGACCATATGACGGCAAAGGAAAAATCCACCTGACCACTGGCTATAAGGCGCTTAGCCTCTTCATTAGTACTGTCGATTGTTTCAAATTCGAAGAGTTTATATTTATTTAGCATATTAGTCTTTTCACCAATTCACTAATTAAAAACAAACCCCGCAGCTCTAGAAGCCGCCTCAACAAAAGGCGTAAACGCTATAAAGAATAGTAGATTAAACAAGGCCGCAGCACCTGCCACCACTTTAAGCTCATACTGTACATTTTTATCAAGTGGCACAGTCGTTTCATCAAAATACATGATCTTGATAATTTTAAGATAGTAGAAAGCCGCCAGAACGCTCGAAAGAACGCCGATAACTGCCAAACCATATAAACCTTGTTTTATAGCAGCAAAGAACACAAAGAATTTTCCAAAGAATCCTGCAAATGGAGGAATACCCGCCATTGACAGCATGATGATAGATATAATTATAGCAATAAAAGGCTTAGTTTTTGACAGGCCGGAAAAGGACATCAAATCCTCCGATTTGCCCTCTTTACGTCTTATAAGCATTATGCAAGCAAACATGCCAAGACTGAGCGTCATATATATAACCAGATAAAGCAAAATTGCTTTCACACCTTCCTGGCTCGCCGCTGCAAGGCCAACTAAAATATAGCCGACATGACCAATTGAGCTATATGCTATAAGGCGTTTAATATTAGTTTGCATCATAGCGCCTAAAGCACCAACAATCATTGAAGCAGCAGAAACAAAAATTATAACTTGTTGCCACTGACCAACCATTTCGCCAAAAGGCTGCATAACAAATCTTATGAAAATTGCCAGTGCCGCAATTTTTGGAGCAATAGCAAAAAATGTTGTCACCGGAGTTGGAGAACCTTCATAAACATCTGGTGTCCACATGTGGAAAGGCACGGCTGAAACCTTGAAACAAATGCCAGTGATCACAAAAATCACACCTATCAAAACTCCTATTGGCAAAGTGCCACCTTGCGCATAAAGAGTTTTCAAAACTGCAAAATCTGTTGTTCCTGAGAAGCCATAAATCAAC
>CAZOKN010000011.1:0-43652 GCA_964580525.1 uncultured Rickettsiaceae bacterium | reverse complement strand
AAGCCTAATTTATTTTTCAATCAATGTTCTGATTTGGTTTAACTTCCACATATTCTTTTTCTTCAATGGTATGTCCTAAAGCTTTTTCCAGCAGGTAGTTAAATTCTGCGCCATAGACAAAAATCATTGCAGTTATATAAAAGAATAGCATTGAAGCGATCAAGCTGCCAAGGCTGCCATATATTACATGTACCTGATGGAAGTTGCTTAAATAAGATGAAAAAAGCGATCCACTTATAAACCATAATACCACTACCACAACAGCGCCGGGAGAGACGCTTTTCCAGCTTTGTTTTATGTTTGGAATTATAAAATAAGATGTGGAAACAGCTAAAAATAAGGTTACAGAAGTTATAAAATATCTTGCCCAGTGCCATGCGGGACTGAAGCGGATATTTTGAATGGTGAGGAAATAATCTAGTTTTTCCAATTGTAGTAAGTCTTTTAAATCTTCCCAAATTTTTGGTCCTAAGATCAATACGAAAACAGCAAATATCGAAACAGCTATAATTATTAAATATTGTAAGATACTCATCATTCTGCGCCATATGTAAGCAGGTGGTGTACCTACCCTATATGCCCTGTTTAAAATTGTACGAAGACCTTCCACCATTGAGGATGCTGTCCAGATAGAACCAAGTATTGATAAAGTTAATAAGCCTTGTGGTGGGCCGGATTCGATTTCTTTTATTCTTGGTTCAAGCCCGGCTAGTATTGATTGTGGTATCAATTTATTTTCAAGAATTATATGTATGAGTTTTAGCCCCACTTCTGTCTGACCTAAAAACCCTGCGATGGCAAAGAAAAATACGATAAACGGAAATATTGATAATATAGCCAAAAATGCCAGATAGCCGGCATGCTCAATGCCATCGTGATTGATGGTATCAACCAGTGCCTGATAAAAACATTTGCCTATTTTTTTCGGTGTTAGCATAATTTTATCTTTAAGCTTTTTACTTTACTATATTGAATGCACTTTACAGTTAACATCCACAATATAAAATAAAAAAAGATAATTTTTTCCAGTGGCAAATTATGAATGAATTTTTTATATCGGCTATTCTGAGTGTTGTTTTAGTAATCGTCTCCACAATTATTTATTATGAAGTTCTACGTATAACTTGGAAAAAATTGCCAAAATTCAAAATAGCTCCGCGCAAGAGAATAATAGCAATAGTGATAGCTATATTTTTTGGACATACATTAATAGTTTGGGTTTATGGAATAAGCTATTGGCTTTTATCGGAAATGGCTGGACTAGGAGGTTTGGGCGGCGCTATTCATGAAGGATTTTTTAGCTATATATATTTTTCTGTGGTTACCTATTCTTCCCTCGGTTTTGGGGATGTTTATCCAACAGGTGTTTTGCGCTTGTTGACAGGTGTTGAAGTGTTAAATGGTCTGGTTTTAATAGGCTGGTCAGTTTCATTTACATATCTGGCAATGCAGAAGTTTTGGGATTTGCATTGAAATAATTTACTTTACTTATTTAGTATGCTATCCCATCTATCCAGTTTATTCAAAGGTTTTGGGGGCATCATGGCAGAAAATAAAAACAAGGTAGATATTTCAAAAGAGCCTTTTCCGGCTTCGGAAAAATTTTACGTAAAAAGCGAAAGATTTTCTGACGTTAATGTTGCCATGCGTAAAATCAATCTAAGCGCAACTGCAAAAGAACCAGCAGTTATTGTTTATGATACATCTGGCCCATATACTGACTCCAGCAAAAATGTAGATATTAGAAAAGGCATTGAAAAAATTCGTGAGAACTGGATTGAAGGCAGACAAGACGTTGAACGTTACGAAGGCAGGCAGATTAAACCTGAAGATAATGGTTTTAAAGTTGGTGATAAAGCCATTGGAAAAGTTGAAGAATTTAAATTTCCTAATGTGAGGCCGCTGCGCGCGAAAGCTGGCGGAAATGTGACTCAAATGTATTATGCCAAACAGGGCATAATCACTAAAGAAATGGAATATATTGCTATTCGTGAAAATCAGGGCAGGGCACAATTGCGTGCTGATGCTGTGAAAAACGGCGAATCTTTTGGTGCGAATATGCAACAATTAATTACTCCGGAATTTGTGCGTGATGAGATTGCGCGTGGCCGTGCCATTATTCCTGCAAATATAAATCATCCTGAAGCTGAGCCGATGATTATTGGCCGTAATTTTCTAGTAAAAATAAATACAAATATTGGTAATTCAGCAGTGACTTCTTCGATTGAAGAAGAGGTAGAAAAAATGGTTTGGTCTTGCCGTTGGGGTGGCGATACCTTGATGGATTTGTCTACCGGAAATAACATCCACAATACACGTGAATGGATTATAAGAAATTGCCCGGTTCCGGTTGGAACTGTGCCGATTTATCAGGCATTGGAAAAAGTTGGTGGTGTAGCTGAAGATTTAACCTGGGAAATTTTCCGTGATACTTTGATAGAACAGGCAGAGCAGGGCGTTGATTATTTTACTATTCATGCTGGTGTTCGTTTGTCATATATTCCTCTTACAGAACATAGGGTTACTGGAATTGTTTCGCGTGGTGGTTCTATCATGGCTAAGTGGTGCATGTCGCATCATAAAGAAAATTTCCTATATACAAATTTTGAAGAAATATGTGAAATCATGAAGGCTTATGATGTAAGCTTTTCTCTTGGTGATGGCCTTCGTCCAGGTTCTATTGCAGATGCTAATGATGCAGCACAGTTTGCTGAACTTGAAACTTTGGGTGAGCTTACACAAATAGCCTGGAAGCATGATGTGCAGGTGATGATTGAAGGTCCTGGTCATGTTCCGATGCATAAAATAAAAGAAAATATGGATAAACAGCTAGAAGTTTGCCACGAGGCTCCTTTCTATACACTTGGGCCACTAACAACTGATATTGCTCCGGCTTATGATCATATTACTTCTGCAATCGGTGCGGCGATGATTGGTTGGTTTGGTACGGCAATGTTGTGCTATGTGACGCCAAAAGAGCATTTGGGATTACCAAATAAAAACGATGTGCGAGATGGTGTTATAGCTTATAAAATAGCGGCACATGCTGCAGATTTAGCCAAAGGCCATCCGGCAGCGCAGTATCGTGATGACGCTCTATCACGGGCGCGTTTTGAATTCCGTTGGGAAGATCAATTTAACCTTTCTCTAGATCCTTATCGTGCGCGTGAATTCCATGATGAAACTCTGCCGGCGCAAGGTGCGAAGGTTGCTCATTTCTGTTCTATGTGTGGGCCGAAATTCTGTTCAATGAAGATCACACAGGATGTGCGTGATTATGCTAAATCTGAACGTGAAAAAGCTGAAGGCATGAAAGAAATGGCGCAAAAGTTTAATAATGAAGGTGGCCAGCTTTATAAGAAGGTGGGTTAAGAATTTAAATTATCTTTGAAGTGGTCCACGGTCCCTTGTAATCTGGTGAACAAAGCTTTTGTCTATAGCTTCTGATTTGTTGAGCTGTTTGTTGTTTTCATCGCCTATTATAGTGACTTTACCTTGATTTATGCTCATTATTTTTGATCCTATACCTTGCTTTTCGTTAGCTTCAGATATTACAAGGCTGTTTGATACGCTGTTGCCAAAAAGAACATCGGTTGTTCCATCTGGTTTTACCTTATATATAATTTTATTGGCATCGCGATCTTTTCCCTCTTTTAAATGGTCCGGGTGGTACCATATATATGTTGTTATACCGCTTAAAGGATCTATATGAGATCCGCCACTGATGAATTCACGGCCTTTCAGTTTTGCATTCTGAATTGTTTGTTTTTGTTCGTCGATTAATTGTTTTTTATCTTTATCAGAAAGAAGCTTGATTTCATTTCCGGAAGGAAAAAGGCTGTGTGAAGCTCCATTACTGTCATGGTATTTTGAATCCATAAGATAGGATATTACAAGATCAGCATTTGATATAGGAGCTTTAGGCCTTTCTTTGGTAATATTGTTTTGTTTAGTTTTATTTGGAGCCGAATGACTAGAAGTTACAGGAGAAAAGTTATTTTCTTTATCTGAATTCGATTTTTTTTGTTCTATAGGTGGCGCAACTTCTTCTACTTTTTCTTTGCATTCGGGCAAATTGTTTCGTATTTCCGCTAATGATACTTGAGCAAACTCTTCTAGGGATTTGAAACTTTTTTTGCATAATTCCTGGTGATCTTCTAATGGCATTTTAGAAAAGAGTTCTATTGCCCTAATAACGTCAACTTCTGTTCCGAATATACTAAGCATTTCAGGAAGTATAGGGAATTTTACAGGATCTACGTGAGTGGTTATACTATCAACAGTCTTCCATATTTCCGTTATTGCTTCTTTTGGTATTTTTTTAAATTCTTTGTTGTTTAATTCGTGGTCAATTTTTTTCTGATGTTTCTGAACTTCAGATAAGTTTCCAAGATCAATAAATCCCTTATTATCCCAAGCGAGATTTTTTATTATATTTTTTTGTTTTTCAGTAAAGGATAATTTATATCTATCTGTAACTTTGCTTATTATAGAATCCACAACAGGATCTAATTCTTCTCTTGTATAGCTAACTATATCTTTTTTATTTTCTTTATATCCTGGTGCTAAGGCATTAGCGACTTTCTTATGACTATTTTCTAGATCATATTCCAAAACAGAAATTGCTTGTTTCCATGCAGAGATATGCTTAGGCAAGATTTTTTTCTGTAGTTCTTTATTTTCTTCAAATTTTCTAAAAGGAGATTGGACTTTTCTACCATGTCCACTTGGATTGAAAACAATAGGAATAGCAGTATTTTCAACAAATTCTAAAAAGAGTTTTTGTTCTTCTGGAGTTGAATTTTCGGATAAATTTTTAACAGCTTTTTCGAGGGCTATCTTTATAGGAGCCTGAGCATCAGACACAATAGCACCAATCATTTGGCTAAATCCCATACCAGCCATTCTGTTAAGCTTTCTTGTGCTTGTTTCGGTTCTATTTCTTTTCATAAACTTACTAAAGTTATATAATCTCCTATAACTTTTATTATATTATATGAAGGTTAAGAATTTATTACAAATTAGGCTTTCTTGGCGTTTTTAGCGGGTTTTAGTACTTCCCGCACACTAATTCGCCATCAATTTCATAGCCATAGCCATATACGCACTTAACCGGGATCATTTCGAACCTAACGTTCTGGGCGATTGGTATGCGCTTTTCGTTTTTATAAGCGGGGTCAGGTTTTGGAGGAAATTCATGATAATACATCTCGGAAATGCTGTTATTACAGCCACTTACGAGTGGAATGGCAAGAATCGCTAATGTTTTCAAAAAATTCATTTAACTAACCTATAGCGGTATTTTTTTGCCTTTTTATACCGCGGATGCATTATACATATTTGTTACGAAAAGGCAAGTGATAAATATAAATCTAATACTCTATAGAGTAAAAATCTCTTTATATTCTGATGGATTGAATCCAATAATATTTTCCCCACTTGTTTCAATTATTGGTCTTTTTATTAGGGATGGATTTTCTATCATTAGTTGAATGGCGGAATTTTTATCAGCGCTATTTCGCAACTCTTCTGATAATGATCGCCAGCTTGTTCCTTTACGATTTACAACATTTTCCCAGCCAAAATTATCAATCCAGGCAATTAGTTTTTCTGGAGATATGCCTTCTTTTTTATAATCATGAAAGTTGTACTCAACACCATTATCCTCTAGCCATTGCCTAGCTTTTTTTATGGTGTCGCAATTTTTTATGCCGTACATAATTGCAGTTTTGCTACTCATGCGGCAACTAAATCCTTATATTGTGGTGCTGTCCAACCAGCAGGTTTTTGTACTTTGCCATTTACATATAATATTGTGCCGTCAGATTGTTTTTTACCAAGATTGGCTTCGCAAATACGTTTCATAACTTCATTTGCCTTGGCTTTTGCTGATTCGTGATTTTCGCCTTGAAAACGGAAAGTTTTATATATTCCATTAAGTGCAACGAATGCAACATCGCCAAAACCATCGATAATTTCTTCTAGGTCATTTTCTGCAATGGCATTTTTGGTTTCGTTTAGTTCTTCGCTTAGAAAATCGATAGTCTTATTAAGCAATGTTTTGCCATCTACACCATCTTTAAGTTTTGGATCAACTTCAAAATCGCGGCTGAATTCTGTGGATTTATTGATAATATCATACATTGTTATTCACCTTTTTTTTCTTTATTTAATTCATCTAGTTTTTGCTGAGTATCGGATTTTATCTTTTCTAAATCCAATAGGCAATCCTCAAGAAAATCATTTTCTTTTTTTGCTTTTTCGGCATTAGCAAGGAGTTTGTCGAGTAGACTTCCCATGTTATAACCTTAACCTAGTGTGAGTGGTTAGTGCGAGTGCGAGCAAGGAAAAATAGAATGAGTTGACAATCTTACCCACACTAATAACTCACACTCGCACTATAATTAAGCGGCTTTTTGCGTAGTTTTAAATTCTGGCAAGCCAAGAATCTGACGAGCTTCAGAAACGCTTGCGGCGTGGCGATTAAATTCAGGCATGAAGCTAACGGTTTTTTGCACCAGCTCAGCATTGCTTTTTGCAAGAACGCCTTTGTCGATCATTACGTTATCTTCCAAGCCAGTTCTAACATGGCCACCATTTGCCAAAGACCATTTATTGCAAATGAAGCTGAAGCGGCCAGTGCCTGCTGCAGTCCACGTAGCAGTTGGTAATAATTCTCTTAATTCAGAAAGCAAAAATTTGAATACGGATTCTTTTGCAGGCATAGCACCAGGAATACCCATAACAAACTGAACATGTGCAGGTTCTTTCACAAGGCCGCGTTTTATAAGATCAACAGCGTTATAAAGATGTGCTAAATCAAATACTTCAACTTCAGGCTTTACGTTATATTTTAAAAGTTCGTTGGCAATCTGATCAATCAAAGCAGGTTCGTTATCATATATAACTTTTACCAGATTTACAGAGCCTGTTGATAATGAAGCCATTTCAGGGCGGTGGATCATGCTCGCTGCACGCTCATTGCCCTTACCACCGCGAGCTCCGGTTGAAAATTGTACAATCATACCAGGGCAGTGTTTGTTCAAACCTTCTTGCAATTTACCAAAACGATCGGCATCAGAACAAGGACGGCCTTCATCGTTTCTAACATGTACGTGTGCAACTGTTGCACCAGCTTCAAAAGCTTCCTGTGTGCTTTCAACCTGTTCAGCTATAGTAATAGGAACTGCAGGATTTTCATTTTTAGTTGTAACGTTACCTGTAATCGCAACGGTAACAATAGCTGGCGTGGTCATTTTTATATTCTCCCATTTTTTGAGCAAGGTTGTAGTTTATACCAGATTGGTACCTAAAAGTCAATTTTACACGCGGTTTGAAACGCTATATTTCGAAAAAGTTACCCGTAAGCATAATTATGCTTGTTGTTAGATGTTTTTGATAATAATGTAAATACCCTAACGCGATTAATAGGAGTTGTATTTCAATGGCAGGTTTCAAAAAAATAAAGGTAAAAAGTCCTATTGTTGAGATGGATGGTGATGAAATGGCTCGTGTTATGTGGGCTATGATAAAAGAGCAGTTGATATTGCCATATCTTGATATCGACATAAAATATTTTGATCTCGGCTTACCAAATCGCGATAAGACGGCAGATAAGGTGACGAATGATGCCGCTGCTGCTGTAAAGAAATTTGGTGTAGGGGTTAAGTGCGCTACGATAACGCCGGATGAAGCGCGGGTAAAGGAATTTAACCTAAAGAAAATGTGGTTGTCGCCAAATGGTACTGTACGTAATATTTTGGGTGGCACAATATTTCGTGAGCCCATAATTTGTACAAATGTGCCTAGGCTGGTTGGGGGCTGGAAATTCCCTATTGCTATAGGTCGTCATGCTTTCGGCGATCAATATAAATCGCAAAATTTCAAAATTGAAAAAGCTGGAAAACTTACTATGCGCTTCACGCCGAAAGATGGTGGAGAAGTTAAGGAATATGAAGTTCATGATTTTAAAGGCTCAGGTGTTGGCATGGGAATTTTCAATACTGATGAATCAATCAAAGATTTCGCACGCGCGAGCTTTAAATATGCGCTGAACAAAGGCTGGCCACTATATTTTTCCAGCAAAAACACCATATTGAAAGCCTATGACGGCAAATTCAAAGATTTGTTTGAAGAAATTTATAACAAAGAAGGTTTTAAAAAACAGTTTGAAAAAGCTGGAATTAGCTACGAGCACCGCCTGATAGACGACATGGTTGCATATGCGGTTAAATCAGAAGGTAAATATGTTTGGGCTTGCAAAAACTATGATGGTGACGTGATGTCGGACATGGTGGCACAAGGGTTTGGCTCACTTGGTCTTATGACCTCGACTCTACTTGCTCCGGATGGAAATGTGTTAACTGAGGCTGCACATGGCACTGTAACACGCCATTATCGTCTACATCAGCAGGGTAAAGATACTCACACAAACCCAATTGCGTCGATTTTTGCCTGGACGCAAGGATTGGTGCATTTGGCGCGTAAAGATAAAAATAAAGCTTTGGAAAAATTTGCTAATGCTATTGAAAAAGCATGTATCGATGCAGTAGAAAGCAATAATATGACTAAGGATTTGGCGCTGATTGTTACGGCTTCTTCGAAAAAAGCTAAGGTTAAAAGTCTAACAACTAAGCAATATATTGCTGCGGTGAAGAAGAATCTGGATAAAGCGATCTAGTTTCAGAAAAGTTTTTATAAGAAAATTTTTTTTATTCACCTAATTCACATTTTTCCGTGTGTGCGGGCAATCCAATGAGAAGGCTGGGATTTTTACTTCGATGACATCCTGGTCTTCTGTGCGCATCTCATAGCTTCCCATCATAAGTCCGGATGAGCTGTTTAGGTGTGTTGTGCTGGAATATTCAAATTCTTCGCCTGGTTTTAGAAGCGGCTGTACGCCAACAACGCCAGTGCCGCGGACTTCTTGCACTTGTCCGGCTTCATCAACAATAATCCAATGGCGATTTAGCAGCCTTACAGTTTGCTCACTTTTATTGGCAATGTTTACACGATATGACCAAACATAATATCCCTCGCTGGGAGCTGAGCGGTCATCCTCATATTCAGGTACCACAGATACCATTATGGATTTTGTTGATTGTGAATACATTATCTTCCTCTATAAGGCGGTACGCCTTGATCAGGCACCCACACATCTGCTGGTGGTTTGCCAGTCTGATAAAAAACATCGATAGGTATGCCGCCACGTGGATACCAATATCCACCAATGCGCAGCCATACTGGTTTTAATTCCTCAACCAAGCGCAGAGCAATGCTGGTTGTGCAATCTTCATGAAAAGCTCCATGATTGCGGAAAGAGGCTAGGTATAATTTTAGCGATTTGCTTTCTACCAGCCATTTACCAGGAACATAATCTATAACCAAATGAGCAAAATCAGGCTGACCAGTTATTGGGCAGATTGAGGTAAATTCAGGGCAGGCAAACCTAACCACATACTTTACGCCGTCTTTAGGATTCTTTACTTTTTCTATAACACTTTCCTCAGGAGAAGCGGCGATAGAAGATTTTCCGCCAAGCTGCGAAAGTGATTTATAAATATCTTTTTTTGCCATACTAAAACTTCAAATATTCTTTTTGCAATAACGACAATATAATAGCATCATAAAATTTGCCATGTAGGAGTTTTTGCTCGCGTAAAATACCTTCTTTTTGAAAGCCCATCTTTTTTAAAACTCCAAGAGAGGCCTGATTTGTAGGGGTAACAGTTGCTTCCACTCTATGTAAATCCATGCGGGTGAATGCAAAAGCCAAAACAGCTTTCACAGTGCTAGTCATGATACCCTTGCCCCAGTATTTTTTGTTTAAATCATAGCTGATTTCTGTTCTTTTATGGTCGCGATTCCAGTAATTAAAACCGCAAGAGCCAATCAGTTTATTATTATCTTTACGCGCCAGTGCCCAATAAATGCTGCGCCTATACCGATATAAATCAAGATTATAATCTATTTCTTCCTTTGCACGTTCTATTGTGCGCGGGATACATTCTTCAGGAACATATTTTATTACATCTTCTTCCTGCATATAAGCAAAATAATCTTCAATATCATTATAGCTGATCTGACGTAAAATATATTCGTCATTTACGTGTATTGAAGGAAATGCTTCAAAAATAGATTCCGGATTCATCACTAAAAACCATAAAATTTATATAAGCAGAAGAGATAATTAAGCTAAAAATGCTGAAAAAGCAAGGTTTAAGCTGCCGGGTCGTTCATTCTATTTTCAGCAAAGCCTTTATTACGCAACTGGCATGAATCACAATGGCCGCAAGGTTTTCCTTCTGGAGTTGGGTCGTAGCAACTGATTGTTATTGAATAATCAATGCCGAGCTCAAGACCTTTTTTTATTATTTCACTCTTAGTCATTTTTAGCAAAGGTGCGTGTATTTTAAATTTATTTTCACTGTTTAAAGTTGCTGCTGTGGCAAGATTTGCCATATTTTCAAAAGCCTGCAAATATTCCGGTCTGCAATCAGGATAGCCGCTGTAATCAAGGATATTAGCGCCAATAAAAATATCGAATGCTCCCGTTACCTCAGCATAGGCGAGGGCGAATGAAAGAAATATCGTGTTACGCGCGGGAACATAAGTTACAGGAACATCGTTATTGCTGGTGTCGCGATCTTTAGGTACTGAGATATCATCAGTAAGTGCAGATCCTCCAAAAAGTCTGAGGTCTATTTCGGCAATTTTGTGTTCTTTTATTTTTAAGTGCTCAGCTACTTTTTTTGCCGAGGCTAATTCTACAGAATGTCGTTGACCATATTTAAACGACAAGGCATAAAGTTCGTATCCTTCTGCTTTGGCAATGGCTGCAGTCGTTGTGGAGTCTAGGCCTCCGCTTAGTAGTATTATTGCTTTTTTCATTCTATTTCCAAAACTTTATGCGTCTGCACAGAAATCCTATAGCCATTTTCGGAAGCTATTTTTAAAGCCAAAATAGTGTTTTGCTTATTTTTTTTTGCATCACACTCATCCATAGGCTGGATATAAACAGGTGTGTTGTACGTGTTTTGACCAATATTTGCAACATTTTTATATAATGGATTATGAGCAGATACGATAAATTTTATGGCGTTAAGGCGCTGTAACAGGTCGTCACGTATAGAGCTATAGCCATTGCCTGTATTTTTTGGTGAGCAGATAATATCGACATTTTTGTCAAGATCACGAAACAATGTGCCGTTGGTTTCAATTTGTACTTTGTAGCCAGATATAATTAATTTTTCGCAAAGTTTTTCAATGGGTTGGCGTAAAGGTTCACCACCAGTGATTACAATAAGCTTATGTGTGAAATTCCCAGATTTCTTTCCGGATAATTCGTTGATTTTCTCCAATATGTCGGGTAGGGAAATTTCTTTGTAATCTTCAAAATCAGTATCGCAGAAATCGCAAGCCAGATTGCAGCCGCCAAGGCGCACAAAAACTGCGGGCCATCCAGTATAAATACCTTCGCCCTGGAAGGTGGCAAAGATATTTTTTACGTCTAACAGGTCACCATCTCCCTTTTTAGGAGGGCGAATAGGGTTATCTCCAAACATATAATTAATTTTAACTTTCGCTGTCTATAGGCATTGTTTCCTTTGCCTGTTTATAATTTCCAGCCCTGAACTGGTTTTTTAACCTGCTTACTTCAAATTCAGTAACGCCAATGGCTTTGAGTAGTGCTCCTGCCATCTGCAAACCTGCTTCATATTTTTCAGGTACAACAACAGTGGCACCGATTTTTTCAAGCGTTTTTAGATTGCTGAGGTCTGCCGCCCTTATAACTATTGGCATATCAGGGAATACTCTATTAATCACTTTTACTGATTTTTTCAAGTAAGTTGTTTCATTTATGGTAATAATTACTGCTTTTGCTCTCTCTATACCTACAGTTCGTAGGTCATGCAGTTTGCTGGCATCGCCACGATAAACCGGAAATCCCTTGTCACGCCCTTTCTTTACGCGCTTTGAATCGACTTCAAGCACTACATAATTTACTTTCTTTGCTGAAAGCAGGCGGGCAACCATTTCACCCACGCGACCAAAACCAGCTATAACAACATGGCGATTTAGGTCTGAAACCTCATGAGCAGTATCTTCGCGGTGTTTTTTATTATTTTCTGGTTCTCGGTGTGTTGTTTCGGTTTTTTTGACAACTATGTCACCCAACTTAGAAAGCATAGGAGTGAAAGCCATTGTGATCGTAACCACGGTAAGTAATATTTCTGCAGTTTCAGGAGTTATAAGATTCATATCAGAGCGGGATGCTATGCCAAACAAGATGAAAGCAAACTCACTACCTTGAGAAAGTAGCAGTCCCGCCTGAATTGATGGCCCGAGCGGAAAGCGGAATATTCGTGATAAAACAAATATGATCGTAGCTTTAAGAACTATAACAGCAAAAGAAAGCACGAAAATAAGAATCAATTTACTATAGATTGTGGCAGGATTTATTGTCATGCCAACTGTCATGAAAAATAATCCCATTAGCAATCCTTTAAACTGCATAATATTATCTTCCACCTGATTTTGATATTGTGTTTCAGCAACTAGCAAGCCTGCTATAAAAGCACCCATTGCAAGCGATAAACCCATATATTTTGTAGCTAGTGATGCACCAAGAACAACCAGCAAAGTTGCGGCAACGAAAAGGTCACTGCTTTTTATAGACGCGATTGATTTGAAAAGTGGTCTTATAAGCATTCTGCCAAGGAAGAAGATTATAACTAACGCAAGTGCTGCTTTTAGCGAAACTGTTGCAAGTGCTGATAAAATGTCCTGAGTTCCAGATGCTAATAAAGGAACCAGAACAAGTAGCGGCACAACGGCCAAGTCCTGCAATAATAAATTAGCAAGGGCAAGCCTTCCCACCTGTGTTGCTTGGCTGTTTGAGTCAGCAATAACACGTAAAACGATTGCTGTTGAAGAAAGTGCGAGCGATCCGCCGATTATTATTGCCGTTTCTATTTTTATTCCAACCAGCCAACATATTGTTCCAATTAATGTTGCGGTTAAAACAACTTGTAGTGTACCGAAACCGAAAACATGTATACGCATGGCCATAAGACGTTCGGTTGTAAGCTCCAGGCCAATAGCAAATAATAGAAATACTATTCCAAGCTCGCCCATAACTTGTAAATCAGAGGATTGTATGTAGCCGAAACCATGTTCGCCAATCATAGCGCCAGCGACTAAATAGCCGAGCACTGGGCTTAGATTTAGGCGCTTAAATATGGTAACCACAAAAACTGCTGCTGAAAGTAAAACAACTATCTGTGGTAGGTAACCTACATGTTCCATTTATAATTCCTTGAAGCTTGATATATAAAAGTTATATTAGTCTAGAGTATAAGTGTAAAGTATAAGGATTTTTACTTGGTATTTTTGTTATAAATTTATATTTACATAAAAACATAATTTAAATGGTTTTTTATGAGCGAGAAAGTAGTTCTAATTACAGGTGCGGCAAAGAGAATAGGGGAGGCATTATCGCTCTCTATGGCCAAAGATGGTTGGGATGTTGTTGTACATTATAACACCTCAAAAAAAGATGCAGATTTGCTGTGTAAAAAAATAAATAAACTTGGCAGAAAAGCTATATCTGTAAAAGCTGATTTGTCAGATGAAAAACAGGTTAGAAAAATATTTCTGGATGCTAATAAAACATTCAAAAAAATTACCTGCCTAATAAATAATGCCTCAGTTTTTTATAATGATGATATCAAAAAATTAAGCAGCGAAAGTTGGAAAAAACATATTGATATAAATCTCTATGCACCCATTGTTTTGGCACAACAATTTGCTGATCAACTTGGCAAAAATAAAGGCAATATAATCAACATGCTGGATTATTGTGTACTCAATTTGCCGGATAAATTTTTGTCTTATGCTATCAGTAAAAATGGCCTTTGGGTGGCAACGCAAATGCTGGCGCGTCAGCTTGCGCCAAGTGTGCGGGTTAATGGCATTGGCCCTGGTCACACTTTACCAAATGACAGGGAAACAAAAGAAACTTTTGACAGAGCCAGGAAAAAAACGCCATTGCAAAATGGCGCTGATGTTGAAGAAATTTGTAACGCTGTGAGGTTTATACTCTCATCTCATTCCATGACTGGCCAGATTCTTGCACTGGATGGGGGAAAGCATTTGATTGGGGCGGATTTTTATTAATCCACCAACCCCTTCCACTTTATCGAGCAGCCAATGCTTGATTTTTGCACTCTTGGGCCTTTGTCTAATTGTGAGATTTGCATCATGGCGTTGAAAAGATCACGCTCGGCTGAGGGATTGTTTTCGCGGCCTGAGCTATCCAACCTGCCGCGATATTGCAATTCTAAATTTCTATTGAAGCCAAAAAAATCAGGCGTGCAAACAGCGCGATATGCTTTGGCAATTTGCTGTGTTTCATCAATCACATAAGGAAATGGAAGTTGTTTTTCCTGCGCCAGTTTTTGCATATTTTCAAAAGAATCCTCAGGATATTCACTCGTGCTGTTCGACATTATGGCAATAGAATTTATGCCATAATTTTTTAGCTCTTTAGTATCTCTGATAATTTTGTCAATTATAGCTTTCACATAAGGACAATGGTTGCAGATGAACATAACCAGCAGGCCATTTTCACCATGTACGTTTTGTAGTGAATATATTTTTCCATCAGTTCCCTTAAGACTGAAATCCGGTGCTATCATACCTATTTCTGCTTCAGGTGTTTGTAGTGCAGCCATGTTTACTCCTTATATAATTTCTCAAGCTTATGCCAAAAAATAAAGCCGTTCAATGAACAAATGATGCTTACTAAAAAATATATCATTGCTATTGCAATTCCTATTTCTGGATCGAGGCCAAGTAGCTTGCCGCCATACATGAAAGTTAGTTCGCGCACTCCAGCGCCGCCAATTGAAATCGGCAGGATTGCTATAACTGACGAAATTAAAAATAACATTATATAGCCGGAAGTATCGGAAATATTTGTTATATCTTTACCAAGGCCGTAGAGGATTGCTGTTATTATAAACGCGCCGGCAATTTGCACAAAAAATGAATATGTAGATGCACGTAAAGCAGTTGTGGGTTTTTCTTTAAGAAGTACTTGTATGCTTATGAAATAACAAGGAATTGTTATAATAACTATTAACAATAAAAATAAATTTACGTGAGGCATTACATTCCCGAGATTGCTAAAAAATGCAAAAAAGACAGAAAGCAATATTAGAAGGAGAAGGCCGCTTGCACGTTCGGAAATTAACAGGCGTAACGAAGTAAGGCGGGGGAAGTCACTAAGCTTTCCTATAATATAAATTTTATAGGCATCGCCACCAATTCCTCCAGGCAAGATATTATTCAAAAACATGCCAACGAAATATAATCCTACGGCAAATTTATTATTAAAGTTAAGGCCTGATGATGCAAAATAAAATCTTGTTCTATATGCACTAATTATTTGTGCAAAAGTTAGAAATACATACGCAGCAATTAATGATAAAGGATTGGCAGATTTTAAATAATGTAACAGTTCTTCAGTATCTGCTTTATGAAAAATTAAAGCAAATGCTGCAACTATTACACAAATCTTAATTATCAATAGTATGTATTTCTTTTTGAGTAGCATCCTCTGCTTTTCCGCCGATAAAAGTTTGTTTTATGTTGTAAGGTTTTTTACCTTGCGAGCCATAATAAGTACGCATTAAGAGTTCAGCTACGAATCCTGTTGTTATAAGTTGTACTCCGGTGATAAGAAGAAGTATGCCAACATAAAATAACGGTCTGCCACCAATATCTTCGCCGAAAACTTTTAGAACAAGAAGATAGAACTCTATCAAACCACCTGCCATCAACATCGAAGTGCCAAGTGTTCCGAAGAGGTGCATTGGTTTCTGGCGATATTTTAGGAAGAAAACCATTAGCAGCAAATCGCTTATAACTCTGAAAGTTCTTCCCAATCCATATTTGGAAGTGCCGAATTTACGGGCATGGTGCTTAACATCAACTTCTGCAATTTTTGCGCCTTCTATACTTCCCAAAATTGGTATGAATCTGTGCAATTCGCCATATAAATCGAGTTTTTTTGCAATTGAAGAGCGGAAAACTTTTAAAGTGCAGCCATAATCACTGATATAAACTTTCGTCAATTTACGAATCAGTTTGTTGGCTATTTTGCTTGGTATTTTACGTAAATACATACCATCTTTACGTTTTTTTCTGCGACCAGCAACTATATCTAAAGATTCTTTTTCCAGCTTGTCTAACATCATCAAGATATCAGAAGGGTCATTTTGTAAGTCACCATCAAGTGTTGCAATAAATTCTCCGCGTGCTGCGCCAATACCAGCCGCCATAGCTGAAGTTTGACCAAAATTACGGGCGAATTGCACCAGCCTAACATTCTTCTTTGCAGACTCATTTATAACATTTGGCGTGCCGTCGTTTGAACCATCGTCGACAAATATAATTTCATGCTCAACCGAATTTAAGGCTTTTTCAAGCTCCTCCAGCATTGGCTTTATGTTTTCTTTTTCGTTATATACGGGGATTACTATCGATAAGCGCATAATTTCTCAGCATTATTTTTTCAGTGGATAATACATTTTATGTCCATGCTATCAATATATTTCTACAAACAATATATTTTTACAAATACCTAGTTTTTCCCATAGCATGTTTTATAAAAACTTTCTTTAGCGAAGGCATTTTATTTACCGCGGCAAGGCCAATTCTCCTTGCGGTTTTTATTGGCATAATATCGTTAGAAAACAAGCGAGTAAGTAAATCTGTTATAGCTAAAAGTGAAACGTTGTCAAACTTGCGTTGCTCTTCATATTGCAGAAGAATTTGTTCACTGCCAACATCCTGTCCAAGTTTTTTTGCTTCTGAAATTAATTTTGTCAAAACAGGAATATCCCGTAAGCCAAGATTAAAGCCTTGGCCGGCAATTGGATGCATTGCATGAGCGGCATCACCAATTAAAGCAAGGCGGTTGGCGGTATATTTATTTGCGTAAACAAGCTCCAGAGGGTATGCAAAGCGTTTGCTGACAACTTCTAATTTACCAAGATGATGGCCGAAGCGGATATATAATTGTTCCAGAAATTCCGCGTCCTGCATTTTCATAAATAGTGGTGCTAAATGGCTTTTTTCAGTCCATACAATGGATGAATGGTAAGAGTCTGCCATAGGCAAGATGGCAAAAGGGCCAGCTGGGAGAAAACGTTCATAAGCAACGCCATTATGAGTTTTTTCATGTTTGACGGTGAAAACAATTCCTGATTGGTGATATGGCCACTCGGTTGCTTTTATTCCAGCATTTTTTCTGATGGATGAATTACGTCCGTCAGCACCGATTATGAGTGAGGATGTAATTTTTGTTTTATTACTTAATGTGATTTCAGCTTTGCTATCAAAATATTCAATTTTTTCATAAGAAGATTTATCTAATATACTGATATTACTGGATTTTTCTGCAAGAATAAATAAGGCGCTTCTTATATAAAAATTCTCAACTATATAACCCATTGGGTTGTCGCCGACCATGCTATGATCGTAATGTAAAAATAATGGTGAATTGCCGTCTGTAACTCTGATATCTAAAATTGCCCCGGCATGATTCTTCATATTGTCCCACGCGCTGATTTCTTGGAATATTTCCACTGAGCGTGAGGAGAGCGCGCTGGTGCGCCCATCAGATTCTTTGTTATTTATTAGGCTTAAATCACCGCTTTCAAGAACAATAACCGAAACGCCATTTTGTGCTAATGAGCAGGCGAGGGTGATGCCGTTTAGGCCGGCTCCAACTATTGTGACATCTGCGGTTAGATTATTATGCATCAGGTACAGCAACATTATTCTGTTTGCAGGTTATATCCAAAGTGTTTTTAAGCAAGCAGGCAATTGTCATTGGACCAACTCCACCAGGTACTGGAGTTATATATCCTGCTACCTTTGAAACTTCATTAAAATTAACATCACCAACAAGTTTGGAACCGCCATCGCTGGTGGCAACCCGGTTGATTCCAACGTCAATAACAGTCGCGCCAGGCTTTATCCATTCCCCACGTACTATCTCTTCAACGCCAACAGCAGAAACAACAATATCAGCCTTGCGACATTCTGCTGCGAGATCTTTAGTGCGTGAGTGCGCCATTGTTACAGTGCAGTTCTCACGTAATAATAATTGTGCCATTGGTTTGCCAACTATATTTGAGCGGCCAATAACAACGGCTTTTAGTCCTGATAAATCTCCAAGCGTATCTTTTAATAATATTAGGCAGCCAAGTGGTGTGCATGGTACAGCAGCTTCTTGCCCAGTGGCAAGCATGCCGGCATTTATAACGTGGAATCCATCAACATCTTTTGCAGGAGAAATGGAATTTATAACTGCCTTTTCTTCTATATGAGAAGGAAGAGGAAGTTGTACCAATATACCATTTACTTTTTTGTCATTGTTTAATTCTTCAACTTTTTTTATCAAATCGGCCTGTGTGATTGTGGCTGGCATTTTAAATTCAAAAGAATTCATACCGACATCAACAGTCTGTTTGCCCTTATTGCGAACATAAACCTGACTGGCAGGATCTTCTCCAACAAGAACAACAGCAAGGCCAGGAGTTATGCCATTTTTGTTTTTTAAAGTTGTAACCTGCTTTTTTATTTTTTCACGCAGTTTTTCAGCAAATGCTTTGCCGTCAATTATTTTTGCTTTTGTCATGCTGGAACGCCTTGTGTTGTTGAATATTCAAAATGAAATTCTTCGTTTGGATAAACGACTTTTCTTGCAGAATGGCAGGCAGTTGCTGCTTCTGCAAAACCGTTTAGGATCAGTTTTAATTTATTTGGATAAGTTATTATATCTCCTACCGCAAAAATACCTTCAACATTTGTCTGCATTGTGATTTTATCAACTTCGATATTCTTATTATGCAGGTTTAATCCCCATTCTGCAATTGGCCCAAGTTCCATAGCAAGGCCGAAGAATGGCAATAATATATCAGCCTGTAATTCTTTTTTTTCGCCTTCGAGCGTGCTAACAACAACAGCATCTAGCTTTCCACCATTACCTTTTAAGGAATCAAGCTGATATGGAATCACCATTTCGATTTTTCCTTCGGCAGAAAGTTTGTTTAGCTTATCTTGGCTTTCGGGAGCGCAGCGGAATTTTGGTCTTCTGTGTACAAGATAAATATGTTTTGCTATGCCGCATAAATCAATCGCCCAATCAACAGCGGAGTCACCACCGCCTGCAATAACTATTTTTTTATCACGGAAGTCTTCTTTTTTTCTCACCATATAAAAAATACTTTTGTTTTCAAACTCTTCTAACCCTTCCATTGGAGGACGGTTTGGTCCAAAAGCGCCGCAGCCTGCTGCAATTATTATAGCTTTTGTACGTATAGTAATATTTTTTGATGTGGTGACTAACCACTCATTACCATCTTTTTTTAAAGCAGTGGCATTTTGCCCAAGGTGGAAAACAGGTTTGAAAGGAGAATATTGTTTTTCCAAATTTTTAATTAGATCTTCTGCTAAAATTGCAGGATGGCCGGGAATATCATAAATTGGTTTTTCAGGATATAAAGCTGCACATTGCCCCCCGATAAAATCAAGAGAATCAATGACATGGCACTTCATTTTTAGCATTCCTGCTTCAAAAATTGTAAATAATCCAACAGGGCCTGCGCCTATAATAACTATATCAGTAGAATGAATATTTGACATATACTGCAACTTATAAGTAAAAGAGTGGTTAAAGAAAAAACTTTTAGTTAACAAAAAATAATAATAGAGTAAGATATAAACGGAAACTGAAAAAAATACAACATGACAACTACAAAAAAAGAATATCCTTGGGAAAAGCACTACCCTAAAAATATCAAATGGAATTCTAATATTCCGGTAGGTAGCTTGTATTCTATACTTGATAATTCAGCAGCGAAGTATCCAGATAATGTTTGTATTGATTATTACGGCAAAAAATATACTTACGCAGAGGTGCTTGATACCTGCAATAGAATAGCCAAAGGTTTGCAGGAGAATGGTGTTTCTAAGGGAACTAAGGTTGGCATATTTATGCCAAATTGTCCGCAGTTTATTTTTGCTTATTTCGGTATTCTTAAAGCTGGTGGGATAGTTGTAAATTATAATCCTCTGTACACAATTCATGAACTTGTACATCAGGTTCAGGACTCTGATACTAAGATTATGATGACTATAGATTTGACAGTTTTGTATGAGAAAACTTCAAACCTTTTGCAAACAACTCCTCTTGATAAAGTGATAGTATTTAATTTTAAAGAAGCTTTGCCACTTCATAAAGGTTTGATTTTTAGTTGGACAAAAGGTAGCGAAATCGCCAGCGTGTCATTTGGTAGGATTAACATATCAGCAGATGATTTGCTTGATAATGATGGTCGTTATAAAGATCCTAAAATAGTTCCTGAAAAGGATAGCGCAGTTTTGCAATATACTGGTGGAACAACAGGTGTACCAAAAGGTGCAATACTTACTCATGCTAATCTATATGCAAACGTTGTGCAGACGGGAATGTGGTTTGATGGTTTAGAAGAAGGCAATGAGAGAATGTTAGGTATATTACCGTTTTTCCATGTTTTTGCTATGACGGTAGTTATGAATCTTAGTGTATATAAAGCTTGTGAGATTTTTATACATTCTAGATTTGATATAAATGCAGTTTTGAAAGACATAAACAAGAAAAGAATTACATTATTGCCAGGAGTGCCAACTTTATTTGCCGCAATAAATAATTTTGTCAGAAATAAAAAGACCGATATTTCATCTCTAAAATTCTGCTTTTCAGGTGGAGCGCCATTGCCTTTGGAAATAAGAAAAACTTTTGAAGAAATAACAGGCTGTAAGTTGGTTGAAGGATATGGTTTAAGTGAAACTTCGCCTGTAGCAGTTGCCAATCCTTTGTTCGGAGTTAATAAAGAAGGTTCTATAGGAATTCCTCTGCCTGGAACTATTGTAGAAATAAGGGATATGGAAGGAAAAAATTCTTTGATGCCCAAGGATAAAGTTGGTGAGGTTTGTATCACTGGTCCGCAGGTTATGCAGGGATATTATAATAATGAATCTGAAACAAATAATGTTTTGCAAGGTAAGAGATTACATACTGGTGATTTGGGTTACATGGATGAAGAAGGTTATATTTTCATTGTAGATAGACTAAAGGATATGATTATCTGTAATGGCTTTAATGTTTATCCTAGAGAAATTGAAGAAGAATTATACAAACATACTTCTATTGAAGAAGTTGCTGTAGTTGGTGTTTTGAATGATTATAAAGGGCAGGATGTCAAAGCATTTATAAAACTTAGATTGGGTGAAGAATTAACGGCAGACAGAGTAGTAGATTTTTTAAGAGGCAAGTTAGCAAAATATAAACTTCCTACCCAAGTTGAATTTGTAAATGAATTGCCAAAAACAATTATAGGTAAGGTGTCTAAAAAGAATTTAGTTAAAAATGAAAAGAAGGTTGATAATCATAATTTATCTAAAGATATGAAAAAAACTGAAAAAAAATCACAATCAAAATCTAAAGCTGTAAAATCTTCGTCTAAAAAAGGTGTAGCAAAAGCTAAAGGTAATAATGTTAAAAAGAAGACGAAGAATTCGAAATAACAATTGAATTTTTTGTTTTGTCGGCGTTTAATGGGTAGAGTTTAACAGGTAGTTGAGGAATTATGAATAATGCAGTTATAGTCGGCTATGCGAGATCGCCATTCACCCCTGCTGGTAGGGGAGAGTTGGCAACTGTTAGGCCTGACGAAATTGCCGCTCAAGTTATAAAAAAACTTGTGGAAAAATCCGGCATAAAAGCAAAAGATATTGAAGATTTAGTTCTGGGCTGTGCTTTCCCAGAGGGTGAGCAAGGTTTAAACGTTGCGCGCATAATTTCATTTATTGGTGAGTTGCCTCTTTCGGTTGCAGCGCAAACAGTAAACCGTTTTTGTGGTTCGTCTATGCAATCAGTTCATATTGCGGCTGGTAATATTGCTTGTGGTGCAGGCGAATTATTTATAGCAGGTGGTGTTGAATCTATGAGCCGTGTTCCTATGACTGGCTTTAACCCTCTACCGCATCCTGATTTATATGAGCGTTATCCTGAGGCTTATGAAAGTATGGGGATTACTGCCGAAAATGTGGCTGATAAATATAAAATAAAGCGCAAAGATCAGGAAGAATTTGCTGTTCTTAGTCATCAGAAAGCTTCTAAGGCCAGAGATAAAGGATATTTTGTTGAAGAAATTGTTCCTATAATAGATGGCACGCGCACTATTGATAAAGATGGTTGCATACGCCCTGAAACAACTCCTGAAAAATTGGCGGAACTAAAGCCTGCCTTTTTAAATAAAGGTAGTGTTACTGCGGGAACTTCTTCTCCTTTAACAGATGGAGCGGTTGCTTTGCTTATTTGTTCAGAAGGATATGCTGCTAAAAATGGTCTTGATCCATTAGCCAGAATAAAAAGTTTTGCGGTTTCAGGTTGTGCTCCTGAAATTATGGGACTTGGTCCAATTGGAGCTTCTAAAAAAGCATTGGAACGTGCGGGTTTAACTATAGATGATATTGATATCGTAGAGTTAAACGAAGCATTCTCTGCGCAAGCTTTGGCTGTTATAAAAGATTTGAAAATAGATACATCAAAATTAAATATTGATGGTGGTGCAATTGCACTTGGACACCCTCTTGGTGCATCAGGGGGAAGAATCACAGGTAAGGCAGCTAGTTTGCTGAAACGTCATAGAGTTAAATATGCTCTTGCTACGATGTGTATTGGTGGTGGTCAGGGTATAGCAACGGTTTTGGAGGCTGTGTAAGATGAGTTCTGTAATAAAAAAAGTTGCTGTTATTGGTTCTGGTGTTATGGGAAGTGCGATTGCTGCCCATATTGCAAATAGTGGTACGCCTGTTGTTTTGCTTGATATTGTTCCAAAAGATGCGAAGGATAGAAGCCAACTGGCAAAAAACGCAATTGAAAAATTGTTGAAAACTGATCCTGCGCCTTTCACACATAAGCGTAAAGCGAAAAATATTACTCCGGGCAATCTGGAAGATGATTTGAAATTGCTTGAAGATGCTGATTGGATTATCGAAGCAGTTCTTGAAGATTTAGAAATAAAGAAAAATTTATATAAAATGATTAACTCGGTCAGAAGGCCGAAAACTATTGTTTCTTCAAACACTTCTACGATTCCTTTGAATCATTTGATTAGTGATTTGTCGACTGAGTTCCGTAAGCATTTTATAATTACGCACTTCTTTAATCCCCCACGCTATATGCGTTTATTTGAACTCGTGGTTAGCGAAGAAACCAGTTCATATGTGCCAGAGGTTATAAGGGAATTTGCTGATGTTAATCTGGGGAAAGGTGTTGTTGATTGTAAGGATACGCCTGGGTTTATTGCAAACAGAATTGGTTGTTTTTGGATGACTGCTGGTGTTTTGGATGCCATGAAATTTGGCGTTACTGTTGAACAAGCAGATATTGTTATGGGCAAACCTGTTGGTATTCCTAAGACTGGGGTTTTCGGTCTTCTTGATTTGATAGGAATTGACTTAATGCCGTTGATTGCGAAAGAGCTTAAAAAAACTCTGCCGCCAGAAGATGAATTCCTGAAAATATATAAAGAGCCTGCTCTTGTAGATAGGATGATAAAAGATGGCTACACAGGACGTAAAGGTAAGGGTGGTTTTTATCGCTTAAATACTGACGGTGGTAAGAAAGTAAAAGAAGTTATTGATTTAAAAACAGGGGAATATCAGGAAGCTGCAAGACCTAAACTTGCCAGTGTTGATGGTTCAAAAAAAGGTCTGAGATTTTTAGTTGAACATTCAGATATTGGTGGCAAGTATGCCAGAGAAGTTTTGTTTAAAACTTTGGCTTATTCTGCGTCTTTAGTTCCGGAAATTGCCGATGATATTGCATCTGTCGATCAAGCGATGAAGCTTGGCTATAATTGGAAATATGGCCCATTTGAATTGATTGATAAATTTGGTGATGAAGCTTGCGCTGGGCCAAAATGGTTTGCTGAGCAGTTGAAAAATGAAGGAAAAGAAGTTCCGCCAATATTGTTGCAGGCGGGCGATAGGCCATTCTACAAAATATCTGACAATAAAAAATTCTATATCAATACTAGTGGTGAATATAAAGAAAGAAAACAATCGCCTGATATATGGATGTTGGCGGATAAAAAGCTTGGTAAAAAGCCAATATTGAAAAATCCTTCTGCGAGTGTTTGGGATATCGGTGATGGAATTGTTTGTCTTGAGTATACTTCCAAGATGAACAGTGTTGATCCTATGACTTTGGAAATGATCGCGAAGACGACTGAACTTGTAAAAACAAGTTATAAAGGTTTAGTGATCGGGAATGATTCGGATAATTTCTGCGTTGGTGCCAATATCGGCGTATTGCTTTTTGGTGCAAATGTTGCTGCATGGAAACAAATCAGAGAGATTATCAAGCAAGGTCAAGATGTTTATATGGGGCTGAAATATGCACCATTCCCAGTTGTTACTGCGGTTAGCGGTATGGCTCTTGGTGGTGGTTGTGAAATATTATTACATTCAGATGCTGTTCAGGCTCATATCGAAACGTACACTGGTCTTGTCGAAGTTGGTGTTGGTATCATTCCTGGCTGGGGCGGCTGCAAAGAAATAATAATGCGTAATATTGATGTGCGTTTGAAAGAGCAAACTGTCACTGCAAAAATGGGTAGGATGTTTGGTGGTATTAGTTTGGTTAGAACTGCTAATTCAATGCCTGCTATATCACGTGCTTTTGAAACTATCGCTATGGCAAAAGTTTCAAAATCAGCTGAAGAAGCAAAGGACATGCTTGTGCTGTTGGAGAAGGATGGCATAACTATGAATCGCGAAAGATTGTTGAGCGATGCTAAGAAAAAATGTTTGAAACTGGCTGAGAATTATAAAGTTCCTGAATCTAGAAAAATCAGCTTACCTGGTAGAACTGCTAAAGCAGCTCTGAATATGGCGATCGACAGTTTTGTAAAAAACGGCAAAGCCACACCTTACGATTCTGTGGTTTCTAAGGCTCTCGCTAAAGTTTTAAGTGGCGGTAGCACAGATATAACTAAAGAATTAACAGAACAGGACCTACTTGATCTTGAACTAGATGTGTTTATGGAGCTTGTGAAAAATGAGGGCACTATGGACAGGCTGGAATCTATGTTGGAGACTGGGAAGCCTTTAAGAAACTAATAACAACCAAATATGCAGGTAGCAAAATGGCAAAGACGAGAAAAAGGAAGATTAATAAAAAAACTTTCGATCTGTTTTCCTATCTTACTTGGGTGACGGTAGCTCTTTCTTTTGCCGTTGTTGCAGATTTCTTTTCAGACAAGAGCTGGTTTCTGGATTTGTTTTCGCACTTTGTAGTTCAGTATGCAATGCTGGCTGTTATACTTTTTCTTGTATTTTTCTTTACTCATAGATATTGGCTGGCATTGTTGGCGTTGCTAATTTTTTCATCGCAGGCATATCAGGTTATTCCATATGTTATTCCTGGTGATAAGGATGATTCCAAAAAATATGAGGAAGTAAATATTATTCAGTATAATGTCGACAGAAATAATAATGATGTTGAAGATACAACCAGGTGGATAATATCAAACGCTGAGAATGCTGATATTGTTGTGCTTTTAGAAGTTAATGCTAAATGGGAAGATTCTATAAGAAGAATAAGATGGGCATATCCTTATTATGTTAGCAAAGATATGCGTGGTGGCAGGCAGATGGCTATTTTCAGCAAATTATATGTTGATGATATTGAAGTTAAATATTTGGCCGATGAACAACAACCTGCGTTAGTTTTAAGAGGAGCGACTGTAAAAAACGAAGTGCCTTTTGTGATTTATGGCATACATCCTTCTCCTCCTGTTTTGCCTAGCTATGCTAAAAAGAGAAATGATTTACTTGTAGCTGCGGCTGAAAGCATTGCGGTGGAAAAGCAGGATCATAAGATTTTAATTGCTGATTTTAATAGTACGGCATTTTCGCCGTGGTTTAAAAAGATGGAAAAAATTTCCGGTCTTAATGACAGCAACATAGGTCTTGGCCATATCAATGGCACATGGCCTACAGTTTTTAATAAATTTTTCGGTGTTAATATAGATAATATGCTTATCTCTAATAATATAAAAGTTGAGCATAAAGAGTTGGGGCCTGATTTGGGGTCTGACCATTATCCTGTAATAACTAATTTAAAATTTATGTTACCGGAAAATAGTAATATTTAGATTTGGGAGCACTATAATATGCCGCAATATAAAGCGCCAATAAGAGATTTTGAATTTGTACTTAAAGAACTTTGGAACATTGAAAAGTACAAAGATTTAAAAGGTTTTGGTGAGATAGATAATAATCTTATAACTGCTCTTCTAGATCAGGGGGCAAAACTTTGCGAAGAAGTTTTATTCCCTCTAAATCAATCTGGTGACAAAGAAGGAGTTACTTTTGATAAGGGAAAAGTAAAAGTACCAAAGGGTTTTAAAGAAGCTTATCAAACATATGTGCAGTCGGGATGGACGAGTTTTACATGCGACACTGAATATGGTGGACAGGGATTGCCTGATGTTCTTAATATGCCTGTTAGTGAAATGATATGCTCGGCGAATTTGTCTTTTGGTATAACTCCCGGGCTGACCCATGGTGCATATAACGCAGTTCATAAGCATGCATCCGACGAATTGAAAAGAAAATTTCTGCCTAAGATGGTAGATGGCACATGGACTGGAGTTATGTGTTTGACTGAGCCTCAGTGTGGTACTGATCTTGGATTAATAAAGACCACGGCAAAACCTGCTGAGAAAGGTTCATACAAAATTAGTGGTTCAAAAATATTTATATCTGCAGGTGAGCAAGATATTACTGAAAATATTATTCATCTGGTATTGGCGAAATTACCTGATGCGCCAGAAGGTGTGAAGGGTATAAGCTTATTCATTGTACCGAAAATTATGGTTGGAGATGATGGCTCTTTAGGTAAAGAAAACAGTGTTACTTGCGGTTCCATAGAGCATAAAATGGGAATCCACGCGTCACCTACTTGCGTGATGAATTATGATGGAGCCATTGGCTATTTAGTGGGTGAACCACATAAAGGCCTAAGAGCGATGTTTACGATGATGAATGAAGCACGTCTTTATGTTGGTGTACAAGGTCTTGGTTTAGCTGAAGTTGCTTATCAAAATGGTGCAGCTTATGCAAAAGAAAGATTGCAGGGCAGGGCGCTCAAAGGTGCTAAATATTCTGAAAAAGCCGCTGATCCTTTGGTTGTTCATGCTGACGTCCGTCGTATGCTTTTGACTATAAGAAGTTTTACTGAAGGAGCACGTGCGCTTTCTACATATACAGCATTGCAGATGGATATTGCCAAAAAGCATTCTGACGAAAAGGTGCAAAAAAATGCGGATGATTTTGTGCAGCTTATAACACCTATATTGAAGGCTTATTTCACTGATGCTGGTTTTGAATCTACAAATATGGCAATGCAGATTTTTGGTGGACATGGATATATTCGGGAATATGGCGTGGAGCAGTATGTAAGGGATGCGCGTATAGCACAAATTTATGAAGGTGCTAATGGTATTCAGGCTCTGGATTTGGTGGGAAGAAAATTACCAAAAAATACAGGTAAATATTTAAGGTCATTTTTCCACCCTGCATCACAATTTGTTGAGAAACATAAAGATAATCCAAAAATGTCTGAGTTTACAAAGCATCTTTATAAAGGATTGGGAACAGCACAACAGGCGTCTTTATGGATTGCGGCAAATGGCATGGGCAATCCTGATGAGGCAGCGGCTGGTTCTGTGGACTATCTACGTTTGATGGCTTTGGTGGTTTTTGCTTATATGTGGGCGCAAATGGCAGAAGTTTCTTTACGAAGAATGGAAGAAAATCCTTCGGAAAAAGATTTTTATGAAGCTAAGCTTTCAACAGCAAGATTTTATATGAATAAAATTTTGCCTTATAGCTACGGATTATTAGCATCAATTGCTAATGGCTCTAAGTCTGTTATGGAAATGAAGGAAGAGGCGTTTTAATCTGTGCTGACAAAACCACTCATATTTCTTCTCACGTTTACTTTGAGTATAGTTAATTTTATCGTTTTGCTTATACCAATTGCTGTGATGGCTTTTCCTTTGTTTATTTTTCTGCAAACTTTGTTTGTAAAAATAGGGCCTAATCTCTTTTTCTTTCTCGTATCGAGGATTAGTTTCATAATGATAGGATATATGATTCTAGATTTTCTATTTGGGTTTACTGCACGCAGAATAAATAGAGGAAATATACCAATTGAAAAAGCACAATCAGTTTATGGTTATGAAGATATAGATTCGAATTTTAAATGGCTTAAGAAAAAATTTAATTTGCCAAATGTTAGGCTTTTTATTGGACCTCGATTTGATGAGGTTAATGCTTATGCGGTTGGTAGTATGCGTGGAAAAAGCGTTACTATAACTATGGGTTTGATAGAGCTTTTGAAAACTAAATCCGAAAATCATACGCAATATGTTAATGCTGTTAGGGCGATAATGGGGCATGAAATGTCGCATCTGGCTAATAAGGACTATCTGCCTGGGATATTAACTTCTGCTAATGAGGCGGCGAATAGGCATGTTTCAAAAATTCTTAGAGTTATATTTTTGATTTTTGCGAATTGCTTTAGACTGATTCCTGTGGTTGGAAGAACTTTATATAATCTGATAATATATATTTATAATATATTGAATTTTATAGTTAATTTTTTCTTTAAATGCTTCTTTATGCCGGTTTATGATTTTATTCAAAAATGGCTTGGACGCTCTGTTGAATATCGTTGTGATAGAGAATCTTCTTATGCTTTCGGTGGTGAAAGCATGGCGTTGGCGCTGGGAATGTTAGGGAAGGGAAGTTATTTTACAATTTTCTCTACTCATCCAGGAACGCAAAGTAGAATTAATTATGTACAGAAAGTTGAAGCTCGGGATGGAGTTATTAAGCCATCTATTTTCAATCGCTTATCTAATATACTTTCTGTTTTACTTGTAGTTTTTATCTGTGGTTATAGCACCCATAAAACTGATGTTCCCGGTATGTATGATCATTATATGAATGAGGTTTACTATCCTATGAAATATAAATTTGAACAGAAAAAAAGCGAGATTATGGGTTTGTATTACAGATATAAACAGTAAAGTTATTCGCCGTGAATTGTTCCATGCTCAAACGCGTCATATACAAAAGCGAAAGTTATTTTATAAGGAATGTCTACATATTCTCCGCTGTCTGTTTTTTTCTGTACGCCTATATTCCCTAAATCTTTACCTAGCAATATTTCTGCTGCATCTAACACCGAATTTTGGACCGGTGTCCAGGCTATGCGCAAATCATCTGCTTCTATTTTTCCGTAGTTCATTATAAAATCAAGTGGCCAGGCTTTTCCTTCCGCCACAACAACATATGTCATTGGCGATAGTTTGCCGGCATAAGCAGAACCTTTGTAAAGAAAGGGAAAAAAGCTATCATATACGGGATAGGGAGTTGTGCCGTATGGCTTAGTAAAATCATAGGGCATTAAAATTTGTCCTTTGGGAAAGCGTTTTTTAAAAACGGCAAAAGATTCAACACGAGAATTGATTACTTGCAGATTATTTCCCTTCATTTGTCCTGCCACAGCTTGGCCCGTATATTGTTGCCACCAGCTTTCAGTTTTTTTGTCGTAGAGCAAGGTATTAGAAAAATATAATTCTCCTGATACACCAAAATCTAAAACCTCGTTGTTTAATGTTCTGTCAAAAACTATAGAAGTGTTTGAAAATGGTGAATAGGTTATTGCAACAGGTACACCGCCGATTGTATCGTTTACAACTTCATGCCATAACAAGAATCTCAAAGGATATGCTCTTGCGACTCCATTGATATTTAAGCTAATCACTGGCTCACTTTTGGGAACATATTTTTCTTCTGAAGCTGGCATGAAACTTGGTGTTTCTATAGATTGTATGTGATCTTTATCGCAAATAGAAACGACATTATTTATATCTATAAGTGCTTCAGAAAAATTAGTTTGTTGCCATGTTGAGAGTTTTGTATTTTGTGCGAAAGAAAATTCTGCAGGCGTTATAAATAAAAACGACAGAAAACAAGTGTAGATTATTTTTTTATAGATGGACATTTTTAAGTACTATTTGAAAAAATTTATTAGATAGCCTAGTTACTAGGAACCAATATGGCATCATGGTGCCCCATCTTTATAACTTTTTCTAATGCAACTCTAGCTATTTTTTCATCACCTATTGGTCCAACTTTTACTTTATATAAGGTCTGACCATTACGTGATACAGGAACTATTGAGACATCACCCAATGCCCTTAGGCTTTCTTGAGCATGTTCAGCATTAGCTTTTACGCTGTAGGTTCCGGCTTGAATAAAGCTCTCATGAAAAGGAGCTTTATATTCTTCCAACTTTTTCTCGGAAGTTTTTTTAGTTACTTTTTTCTCATCAAGATAAGTAATTTTTTCTTCCTCAGCCGATGATGAAGATTCTACTTTAACTACCGATTCTAATGGTTTTTTAGCTGCAACAACAGCCTTAGCTGCTGTAACGGGTACTGTTTCTCTTTTTTCTACATAAGTCTTTGCAGTTTTACGAGCTGCTGCTTTTTTTGCCGGCTTTGAATCTTTAACAGTTTTTTCTTTGCTAGTTTCTGCTGGTTCTGCGGCAGAAGTAGATACGGCTGGTTTTGCTGAAAGATCAACAGGTGTGTTAGCGCTGGTATCAACGAAGTTATCAGATACTTGAACATCACGTTTTGTTGAACTGGCTACAGGTTCTTTTTCTAAATATGAAGCTTCTTTGACATTTGTTGAGCTTTTGTTATTAGGTGATTTTGGAATATCAGATAACAAACGTTGTGTATAACCTCTCAAAAATTGTACACGAACCTTCGCTGTTCCTTTATCTTTGAAACCAAGAATTTCAGCAGCTCTTTTTGAAACGTCAATTACGCGTCCTTTAGAAAAAGGACCGCGATCATTAACCATTAGGACAACAGTTTTATTATTTTCAAGGTTTGTCACGCGCACCATGCTAGGTAAAGGCAGGGTGTTGTGGGCTGCGGTTAAAGAATTCGCGTCGAAAGTATCGCCATTAGCAGTTTTTTTTCCATGAAAATCAGGGCCATACCAAGATGCTAAACCGGTTTCATCATAATCGGGCTGTTCTTTAGGATAATACCATTGGCCGTCTATTTGATATGGTTCTCCCACTTTATAATAGCCTTTGAAATTACCTGTATTAACCTTTCCACTCTTAAAGCTGGAGCAGGCAGATATTGCAAAAATTGCAAACGTTAAACATAATAAATTCTTAAATTTTATTTGCATTCGCAATACCTCAATTAGACATTTCGTCAGATAATATTCCGACCGCTGTAGCAAAATACAACGAGCGATTCCATTTTAAAACAGTTTTGTAGTTTGAATATATTAAATATGCTCTATCTTTGTCAGCTTCGGGTTTTATTATTGATGCTTTGAGGTGGCCTTTAACTGGAATTTCTTTGCCATCAGCAGTTTTAACACCTAGCTTACTCCACTGAGAAAGAGTTTTTTCTGTATCACGACCAATTAAAGTCTTGTTAAAATCTTTTGGCAACTTAACTTCGCGTCCCCAGGTTTTGTTTTGATCCCAGCCATGAGTTGATAGATAATTTGCTATAGAAGAAAATACATCTTCTTTAGTATTCCATATGTCCTTTTTACCGTCTTTATTGCCATCTACGGCTAATTTTAGAAAGCTTGATGGCATAAATTGTGTTTGTCCCATGGCGCCTGCCCAGGAGCCTTTCATTTCAGATTGTGCAATACCATCTTCATCTATAATTTTTAGTGCATCTATAAGTTCTTTCCTGAAAAGTTCTGAACGTCTGCCTTCAAAAGCAAGTGTTGCCAATGCGTTTGTAACATTGAAATTACCCATGTTCTTTCCGAAATCACTTTCTATCGCCCAAAGAGCAACTATAAATCTTGGTTGAACTTTATATTTTTTGCTGACTTTATTTAGAATTTTTTCATTTTCTTTTAGTTTTTGTTTTGCTTCTTTAACCTTATAACTAGGGGCTACGATTTTTATGTATTCGTTAAATGTTTTTGTTGAATCAGGCTGCTTCCTGTCTAGCTCTATAACTTTTGGTAGAAATTCTACAGAACGTAAAAAGCTGTATATAGTATTTTCACTTATACCACTTTTTTCTGCATCTTTTGCAAAATCAACAAGCCATGTACGGAAAAGTTTTTGATCGTAAGATATTGAATCTTGAGAATTACTTTGCAATGGCGTGCAGTTTGCTATAAGGAGAGCTAAGGTGCAAAATAATATCTTTTTATTTTTTGTCATCTGTGCATTACCTTATATTTATCTTGTAGAAAAATTAGCTATATATAGCCATACCAAAAATTAAAGTGAGTATATATTGTGGATATTTTTATGCAATAGTTGAATATTATAAAACAATCCATATATTGACCTCTGATGCAATTTTTAGTTTCTTTTTTTGGGTTTTCTATGAAGAGCGTTTTTTTTAGAAATATTGTTTCTGTGTTTTTGGTATGCGGTTTGTTTTCACAAGCATTTGCAGAGGGAAATGTAGAAAAGAAAGTTCCTACTTCTAAACAGCAAGTGATGTTATCCTTTGCACCATTGGTTAAAAAAGCCTCTCCGGCGATAGTGAATATATACACAAAAAAGAAAGTTTCTGTGAAAAGTGGTCTTGTGACTTTTTTAAATGACCCTGTACTACAAAGATTCTTTGCGGATAATGCAGACGATACAAACGCAGAAAAAATTTCAAATTCACTTGGTTCTGGTGTTATAGTAAGTGAAGATGGCATCGTTGTTACCAACAAACATGTTATTGGCGGCAATACAGATATAACAGTTGTTTTATCTGATAGCAGGGAATTCAAAGCAAAAATTATAAACAAAGATGAAAGAACTGATTTAGCTCTTTTAAAAATTGAGGCTACCGATAAAGATAATTTTCCTTTTATTGATATCGCTGATTCTGACAAAGTTGAAGTTGGTGATATAGTTATTGCATTAGGAAATCCTTTTGGTGTTGGGCAAAATGTTACTAATGGTATAGTTTCGGCTTTGGCAAAAAATACTGTTGGTGCGTCTAGTTATGATTTTTTTATAAAAACTGATGCTGCTACAAATCCTGGAAATTCGGGTGGTGCATTAATAAATATGCAAGGTAACCTTGTTGGAATAAACACATCTGTTCTTTCCCAGTCAGGTGGGGTACAGAGCATAAGTTTTGCTGTTCCGTCTAATATGGTTTCATCTCTTGTGCGAAGCGATGAGGACAGAGTTGTTAGGCCTTGGTTGGGTGCTGAATTTAAATCTGTAGATCAAAAAACATCTCAACTTGCTGGACTGGATAGGCCTGTTGGTGCTGTTTTATCAGGTCTTTATCCTGGTGGTCCGGCAGAGAAAGCTGGTTTGAAAATAGGCGATATAGTTTTAGAAGTAGATGGTCGTGAGGTATTTGATCAAGGTGCTGTTTATTTTAGAGTAACTTCTCACCAACTTGGTGATGAAGCTTTTTTCAAACTTGTGCGTGATAAAAGTAAGATGGTTGTGCCTGTGCGTATGGTTTCGCCACCGGAAAATCCTTCGCGTGATTTGAAAGCAATAAAAGGAAAAAATCCTCTTAGTGGTGCTACTATAGCTAATATGTCACCAGCACTTGCGGGCGAATTGGGAATTAGTGAAATGCTTTCTGGCGTTATAATTATGGATATGGGATTAGGTGATTCTGCTGGATCTGGATTTAGATCGAAGGATGTAATAAAGAAAGTTAATGGTGTTGATGTTTCTTCAACACAAGAAATTGAAACTATGTTGAAAGACAAAAACACATCGCAGTGGAAAATTATAGTGCAAAGAGGTAGTAGACTGCTTAATATAATTTGGAATGGATAGTTGGCGTGAGTTGTTAGTAATCTTACTCACACTAACAACTTTCAATATCGTACTATATTAAGTAAGCAACATGAATTCATTATTCTCTATCAATAAAGAAAAAGTATATAGGCCTTTGGCTGATATGCTCAGACCTGCAAAACTTTCTGAAGTTGTGGGGCAGGGGCATTTACTTTCTGAATCTGGTTCATTATCAAAAATGTTTAAAACCGGAAAAGTGCCAAGCCTAATATTATGGGGGCCACCGGGATGTGGAAAAACTACTATAGCAAAACTTCTTGCAGGAGAAATCGGTTATCACTTTGAAATAATTTCGGCAGTAACGAGCGGTGTGGCTGATTTAAAAAAAGTTTTTCAGCAGGCGCAGGATAAAAGGGAAAGTGGTATTAATACATTATTAATGGTCGATGAAATTCATCGTTTTAATCGTTCACAACAGGATTTATTTTTACCTTACGTAGAAGATGGCACGGTTACGCTTGTTGGAGCTACGACAGAAAACCCATCTTTTGAACTTAACTCGGCATTGCTTTCACGTTGTAAAGTTTTAGTTTTGCAAAGGTTAGATAATGATGCATTGAAGCTACTAATAGAAAAAGCTGAAAAATATTATGATAAAAAATTACAAATTTCTTCTGATGCTATGGAAGCATTATGCGATGCGGCAGATGGTGACGGTAGATATTTGCTTGGGATTTGTGAAGAATTATTTGCTCTAGAAAATAAGGAAGAAATTAATTTAGCTAATCTTGCAGAAGTTATAAGAAAAAAATTACCGCTATATGATAAAAGTCAGGACGGACATTATAATTTAATCAGTGCATTGCATAAATCTCTGCGTGGTTCTGATGTTGATGCGTCTCTTTATTGGTTTAGCCGCATGATTGATGGTGGCGAAGATCCTTTATACATAGTAAGGAGACTGATAAGATTTGCAGTGGAGGATATTGGTTTGGCTGATCCGAACGCTTTGCTTCAGGCCAATGCTGCCAAAGACGCATATCTTATGCTTGGTTCTCCCGAAGGTGATTTGGCTGTGGCACAGGCAGTTATATATTTAGCAACTGCACCAAAATCTAATGCAGGATATTCAGCATTTTCTGCGGCTATGAGAGATGCTGCAAGTTTTGGTTCCCTGCAGCCGCCAAAGCATATAATGAATGCACCAACAAAACTAATGAAAGAACTTGGTTATAAAGAAGGTTATATATATGACCATAGTACGCCAGAAGGTTTTTCCGGACAGAATTATTTTCCTGACGGAATGGCAAGAAAAATATATTATGAGCCAGTCAGTCGTGGTTTTGAGCGTGATTTGATTAAAAGGCTAGAATATTGGAATAAACTTAGGGAGAAAAAATCATGATAGCTCTTTATGTTGCAATTGGTGGGGCGATTGGTTCGGTTTTTAGATATTTTGTTTTAAATAAAATATCATTTGCTACGGGCTTTGGTTTTCCTTATGGAACGATGTCAGTGAATGTCGTTGGCTCTTTGCTTATGGGTTTGTTTATTGGTTATTTAGCTAAAACATTACCGCATAGTATGGAAATGCGGGCATTCGTTGCCACTGGTATATTGGGTGGCTTTACAACTTTTTCTGCATTTTCTCTTGATGTTTTGACGCTTTTTGAGAAGGGTGACTATATAAATACATTCTTTTATGTATTATTTTCCGTAATTCTGTCTATATTAGCCATCTTTTTGGGTGTTTATATGGTGAGAAGTTTGGCGTGACAAAAGTAAAGCAAGTTGAAGTGATACGTGAAGATAGTGGTATAAGGTTAGATAGGTGGTTTAAAAGAAACTATCCTGATGTTGGCCATGTTGCTATAGAAAAAGCCTTGCGTAAAGGGCAAATAAGGGTTGATGGCAAGAAGGCAAAAGCTGGTCAGCATGTTGAAGCTGGGCAGATTATTAGAGTGCCGCCATTTGATACCAGTAAAAGGGAATTGCCTTCTGATAAGCCAAAAAAATATGAAATAGGTGCTGATCATGTTATGGTTAGTCAAATACAGAAAAGCGTCGTATATAAAGATAAAGATATTATTGTCATAAATAAGCCGCATGGTCTTGCTACACAGGGTGGAACGGGAATTAAAATTAGCGTTGATTCATTACTTGATTATCTAAAATTTGAAAGTGAAGATCGTCCGAAGCTTGTTCACAGGCTTGATAAGGATACCAGTGGTTTGTTGGTTTTGGCTAGAAAAACAGCTGTCGCTTCTAAGCTTGGAGAAGCTTTCCGCAATAAAAATATGGAAAAAGTTTATTGGGCTATAGTTGTTGGTAGTCCAAGAGAAAATGAAGGCAAAATTGATTTACCGATCATAAAAAGGGAAGTTGGTGAAGATAAAGAAAAAATAGTTGTTGATAGAGAAAATGGACAGAAAGCTGTCACTTATTTTAGAGTGTTAGAGAGATTTGCGGAGAAAATGGCATTTGTTGAGTTGATGCCAATAACTGGTCGGACTCACCAGCTGCGTGTGCATATGGCTGAGATGGGAACTCCTATTCTTGGCGATGGAAAATATGGTGGTAAGGCTGCCTTTGTTGAAGGTTTAAGTAATAAATTACATCTACATGCCAGAAAATTGGCGTTGCCAATTGCCGGTGGAAAAGGCAAACAATTTGTTGCAGATTTGAGTGATCATATGCTCAAAACTTTCAAATATCTGGGGATAGAAAAAAAATGAAAAATATATAACTAATTCCTTTTAAAAAAATTGGATTGATTATATAATTTAATTATAGCCCATGTTTGAAGGTTTTTTTATAATTGTTGGTCTCCTTTTCTCTTGAAATTTGACCAATCTGGGCGTTTTGGCAAATTTATTCAGGTAGAAGGGGATTTTCGTGGGGATTCTTTTGAATTTAAGAAAAAAGATCGCAGTTTGTTTAGTTTCTGGTGTTGCTTTAGTTGCTGCAACTTCAGCTCAAGCTGCTGAGAAATACGCTGCATTAATAATTGATGCTGATACAGGTGTTGTTCTTCATCAGGAAAATGCAGGGGAGTATAGATACCCAGCCTCTCTTGTTAAAATGATGACCATATACATGGTTTTCCAAGCTATAGAAAATGGCAAACTTTCAATGGATCAGAAAATCAGGGTTTCTGCAAAGGCTGAGATGCAGGCTCCAAGTAAATTGGGCTTGAGAATGGGCGATTATATAACGGTTAGTGACGCTGTAAATGGCGTAATAATAAAATCTGCAAATGATGCTGCGGTTGTTTTGGCGGAGGCTGTTGGTGGTAACGAGTGGCAATTTGTTTCTATGATGAATAGAATGGCGAGGAGACTGGGTATGAACCATACGCATTTCCAGAATTCTAGCGGTCTGCCAGACAGAAGACAAAAAACTACTGCTTATGATCTTGCTCGTGTGGCTATAGCTTTGCGTCGGGATCATCCTCAATATTATTATTTATTTGCTAAGCCTAGTTTTGCATTTCAGGGGCACGTTGTGAACTCTCATAATCGTGTCACAAAAGGATATAAAGGTGCTGACGGCTTAAAAACCGGTTATATCAGAGATTCAGGATTTAATCTTGTAACATCAGCTACGCGTTCTGGAAGAAGGCTTATAGGTGTTGTTATGGGCGGAAATACCGCTGCTTCAAGGGATAAGAAAATGATCTCTTTGCTTGATCAGGCTTTTTACAAAGTTGCTAATAGTACTCGTTCTGGAAAATCTTCCGTATCAAGCAAATCTTCTGTGGGTTCTCAGCAAAAGGTAAAAGATGATATAGAGGATGATGTTTCTTCACCTGATGATTCATCCACTTCGGATCAATCAAGTGTTCAATGGGATAAGGCACCAGTTCCCGTGCTGAAAGCGAACTCTCCCCAACAAGAAGGCAACTACCAAACACCGTCGTAAAAAACGGTGATGGGTTAGCGGTGTAAGTATTTTTGAGTTATCTAAGTTGTTAAAGACAATAAGTAACTCGCCGCTCTCTAATGATCGTGATCTTACCCTTGGTTTTCTCTTATTTCAGATGCAAGCAAGAATGCCAACTCCACACTTTGTGATGCATTAAGCCTTGGGTCGCAATGTGTGTGATATCTATCTTTTAGGTTAACTTCTGATATTGCCTGTGCTCCACCTACACATTCGGTAACATCTTGTCCTGTCATTTCGATATGGATTCCGCCTGCGTAAGTGCCTTCACTTTTGTGTATGTCAAACACGCTGCGTACTTCTGACAATATTTGGTTAAAAGGTCTTGTTTTGTAGCCGTTTGGTGATTTTATAGTGTTACCGTGCATAGGGTCGCACGACCAAATGACATTTCTACCTTCAGTTTTTACAAGGCGAACGAGTGATGGTAATAAGCTCTCAACTTTTTCAGCGCCCATGCGTGATATTAGTGTAAGTTTGCCAGCTTCGTTGCTTGGGTTTAATTTGTCGATAAGTTTTATTAGGTCATCTTCCTTCATGGAAGGCCCTACTTTCATTCCAATAGGATTGGCAATGCCGCGCATAAATTCAATATGTGCTTCGTTTAAATCTCTTGTTCTATCTCCAATCCAAAGCATGTGAGCCGAACAATCATAAAATTCATTGGAGTCTTCATCCAGTTTTGTTAAGGATTCTTCGTAGTTTAGAAGCAGTCCTTCATGTGATGTGAAAAATTCAGCTTCGTGAATTTCGCCCATGTTTTCAAGATCAAGACCAAAGGCTTCCATAAAAGAAAGACTCTCATTTATACGAGCAACCAGGTCTTTGAAAAGTTTTCCTTGTGCTGATTCAGAAGCAAATTCCTGATTCCACTTATTGACGTTGCGTAAAGAGGCATATCCCCCTTTTGCCAGCGAGCGCAAGTAGTTCAGAGTTTCTGCTGATTGTTCGTATGATTTTACAAGCCTCTTTGGGTCAGGTTCACGCGCGGATTCTTCAAACTCAATGCCATTTACCATGTCGCCACGATAAGATGGTAGTGATTTTCCTTCCACTGTTTCCATAGCGTCTGAACGAGGTTTTGAAAATTGTCCGGCAATACGTCCAACTTTAACTACCGGCTTGCCTGCGCCATACATTAAGGCTACAGTCATTTGCAGCATAACCCGAAAATAGCTTTTTAAATTAGCGTCGCTAAATTCAGCAAAGCTTTCGGCACAATCGCCACCTTGTAAAAGAAAAGCTTCACCAGCGGAAACGGCAGCCAGTTTTTTCTTTAAATCCCTGATCTCGCTGGGCTGAACCAGTGGCGGGCGTTTAGCAAGATCGCTTTCAACCTTTTCAAGCTCTGCTTTATTATTATAAACAGGTTGTTGTTTTATGGGTAGCCCTCTCCAGGAATCAATTTTCCAGTTATTATTAGTTTTTGCTTTACTACTCATAAAACCTCGTTAATCTTCTTTTTTGCGCGCAGCAAGTACAATAGCGCAAAAGCGCAAAAGCGCAAGGGTACAAGGTACACTTATTTTTTCTTTTATACTTTTGTGCTTTTACGCTATATGACTTTTATGCTTTTAAAAAAAGGTTTTTATAAATTATGGTCAGAAAAAATAAAATTATAGCATTCCAAGGGGTTGTTGGGGCACATTCGGATATGGCTTGCAGGCAGGCTTATCCATATTTACAGACTATGGCTTGCCATTCTTTTGAAGACGCTATGAAGGCAGTTGAGGCTGGAAAAGCTGATTTGTGCATGATTCCGATTGAAAATTCAAAGGCGGGACGTGTGGCTGAAATGCATAATCTTCTGCCAAAGACGGAGCTTCATGTAGTATCTGAATATTTCCTAAGAGTTGAGCAATTTCTTCTGGCGCCTAAAGGCACAAAATTAAAGGATATAAAAACTGTTTATTCACATCCACAGGCTTTGATGCAATGTAAGGATAATTTAAAAAAACTGGGTGTTGAATGTAAGGAATATTCTAATACTGCGGTGGCTGCAAAAGATGTTGCGGCTTGGGGTGATCCAACAAAGGCTGCAATTGCTTCCAAGCTGGCGGCGGAGCTTTATGGCTTGGATGTAATTAAGCCAAATTTTGAAGACGCGAAGGATAACACCACTATATTTATTGTAATGGGTAGGGAAGCCCATCATCCGGATGCCAAAGAGGGCAGGGTGATAACCAGTCTTTTCTTTGAGGCACGCAATATTCCCGCGGCTTTATATAAAGCCCTAGGCGGCTTTGCCACTAATCACGTGAATTTATTGAAAATCGAAAGCTATATACCAAGCGGCGCCTCCAAAACTGCTCAGTTTTTCATCAGTTTTGAAGGCCATCCAGACGAGCGTAACGTTCAGCTTGCTATAGAAGAATTGGGATTCTTCTGTAAAAAAGTGAATGTTTTGGGTGTTTATTTGGCTGATCCTGCTAGATTTTCCGCATAATTAGAAGAGTTGATTGGTGTAACTCTTCTAATTTGCTTGTGTAAGTTTGTTATAAGCAGAAAGACAATTTTCAAGATGAATGTGGACTTTTTCTTCGCCGCCTTGTTCTATTACATCAAAAAATGACTTAAGATCTTTTATAAAATTCTTAAGATAAGTTGTTGTTTTATCTTTATGCATTTGGATTGTATCTTCAATATTGGCTGGCATTTTTAGCAAAGTCTCAGTTGTAGAATAAAACCCTCTTCCTGCATATTGTACTAAATCCTTATTTGTAGATTCCATGATTACGCAGGCAATTATTTTAGGAATTATTTGTAATAGAACGTAACTTTCGCTGCTATAGGAAAGTTTTGTTTTCTTCACAAAATTATAATTACCTTTATCAATTACATTCCTCTTAGTTTTTGCAGCAACTAAGCGAGGAGAGATCTTTTTGGTTTTACTTTCAAGCTCTTTTATAATAGAGTTAAGATTCTTCATTAAATTATCAGCACTATGCAAAATAGCTTTTTGATTGCTCAACAAAATATCTTGCCACATGTGTATGTCTGAGCCACCAAGTCTTACAAAGGTTTTGAAATCTTCCTGTATATCAGCCGCTATTTCATTAAATTTTGCAGCGTGATTTTTCTTTATGTACATAGCATAAGAATAGCATATGCAGTGTATTATGTGGGATACAGAAGCATATATTTCATCATGCTTTTTTGCTTCCATTATTTCGATTTTACCACCACACATTTTCCAGAAGGTTTTGATTTTTTCGATTGCTTCCGGTTTATTTTTTTCAGTTGGAGTAAGGATAATTTTCTTGTTATTGAATAAATCATCACTTCCGGCATCAATGCCTGATTTTTCTGAACCAGCAATTGGATGAGAAGGAATATAAAGATGGCTTAAATCTTCGCCGAGACCTTTTTTAATTGTAGAAATAACACTTTCCTTAACTGAGCCAACATCAGTAATAATGGCATCTTTACTAATATGTTTTTTGAGCTTTTTAACAATTTCACCATATGAATTAACAGGCGTGCACAAAATAATTAAATCATATTTTTCAACTTGGTTATCGAGCGTTAGGATGCTTTCATCGATGATTTGCAAGCTAAAACCGGTTTGAATAGTTGTTACTAGCTGATCATATCCGCATATAGACTTTGCAATGTTATTTGCTTTCATAACTCTGGCTAAAGAGCTACCAACAAGGCCAAGTCCGATGATAAGAACGTTATTGAAGATGTACATGTTTTTTCCTATATAGCGTATTGGTGCATTAGCATATTGGCTTAACTAATACGCCAATGTGCTAATATGCTATTTTACTAATAATACATATTATGCTATAAATCATAGCAGCAAGTTTAGGTACTGTTTTTTTCCTTAATTTACAAGGTATTTATGAAAATAGGTGTTGATAAAGGATTTACGCTAGTTGAGCTATCGATTGTTATCGTGATCATAGGTTTAATTATAGGTGGGGTTTTCAAAGGTTCTGAGCTTTTAAAAAACTCTGAGCTTAAAGCATTTGTATCGGAAGTGAACGAATACAAGGCAGCAGTTACTACATTCAAAGATATTTATAAATATTTACCTGGTGATATGGTTGGAGCTACAACATATTGGGCATCTGCGGCAGATGGTGATGGCGATAGTACAATAGATGCTGAAACTTCTAATGAGCCTTTTAGCGCAATGCAAGAAATGCAACTTGCAGGATTGATTGATGGTAATTTTACCGGAACTTGGGGAACTGGATTTACTCCTTCTACTGCAACACTTTCAGGAAATATACCCGTTTCTTCTACGGGTCGTGCCGGCGCCATGATTTATATAAAATGTTGTAGTAGCACAGATTATGCAAGAACTATCAGTTTTAACAATTATGTGAATATTTTTTCGATATATACGACAAATAACGATTATAGAGCTGGTATAGTAACTCCTATAGAAGCAAATAATATAGATACGAAAATTGATGATGGCATACCTGATTATGGGTTTGTAGGTGGAAGTGGAAGTTATACGGGCGCTGCTTATGCGGCTACAGGATGTTATTCGGGTACTGGGGCCACTTCAACTTATGACACGGCAGTGGCAGGAAATAAAAACGCATATAATTGCCAGATGCAATTTGCGTATGATTGGGATTGAGAGTAAACAGTGTTCACAGGTATAATTACAGATATAGGCGAAATAGTCTCTGCTGAAAAACAGGAAGGTCTACGCTTAAAAATATCTACAAAATATAATACTTCTGAAATAAGTATGGGCGCCTCGATAGCCTGTTCTGGTGTATGTCTTACAGTCGTGAAAAAAGGTAAGGGATGGTTCTTGGTAGATGTTTCAGGTGAGACTCTTGCATGTACAACCATTGCGGAATGGAAAGCCGGAAAAAAAATAAATCTTGAAAGGGCTTTGAAGCTGGGAGATGAACTTGGAGGGCATATTGTTTCCGGTCATGTTGATGGGCTTGGCGTTGTTAGGGAAATAACAAAAACCGATGAATCTTATAAATTTGTTATTAGTGTTCCAGATAGTCTCAAATATTATATAGCAGCTAAGGGTTCAGTTGCGATAGATGGTATATCACTCACGGTTAATTTGGTTGAGGATAATGAATTTACGGTTAATATAATTCCCCATACATGGCAGCAAACTACGTTAAATAGTTTGAAAATAAGCGAAAAAGTGAATATAGAAGTCGATATGCTTGCGCGTTATGTTGCAAGACTTAATCAAAAGTAGATAAAAATGCCCGATAAAAGTTTTCTGTCACCAATAAAAGATATAATAGATGACGCCTATAATGGTAGGATGTTTATACTCGTGGATGATGAGGATCGCGAAAATGAAGGCGATTTGGTTATTCCCGCTGAAATGGCAGACGATAAGGCTGTAAATTTTATGGCTAAATATGGACGCGGTTTGATTTGTCTGGCCTTAACTGGTGAGCGTGTTCAGGAGCTTGGTTTGCCACATATGGCAAAACATAATAGTGGTAGACATCAAACGGCTTTCACGGTTTCTATTGAATCAAAAGAAGGTGTTACTACTGGAATTTCCGCAGCAGATCGTGCAAAAACCATATCAGTTGCAATTGATCCACAAAAAACTTCGCGTGATATTGCAACTCCAGGACATATTTTTCCGCTTGAGGCTAGGGAAGGTGGTGTTTTGGTACGTGCCGGGCATACGGAAGCTGCGGTTGATATATCAAAGCTTGCGGGTTTAAAGCCTGCTGGCGTGATTTGTGAAATTATGAATGATGACGGCACGATGGCT
>CAZOKN010000010.1:34733-52278 GCA_964580525.1 uncultured Rickettsiaceae bacterium | reverse complement strand
ATGGCTAGAATGCCTGATCTTGTAAAATTTGCTAAACATCATAATTTGAAAATAGCTACAATTGCTGATCTTATTGCCTATCGCAGAAGAAATGACAAGCTTGTTGAAAAAACGCAAGAGTCTAAAATAAACAGTCGTTTTGCTGGCGAATTTAAGATGTATACATACATTAATAAAATTGAATATGCGGAACATTTGGTTTTAGTGAAAGGCAAAATAAATCAAGATAAACCGGTTTTGGTTCGAATGCATGCGATCAATTTGCTCACGGATGTTCTTGGAGATACCTATAACGGCAAAGATGGCGAATTGCAGCGTTCTATGGAAATTATAGATAAAGAAGGTTCGGGTATTGTTGTTATTTTGAGGGAGCCTCAGCGAGATATATTGTCAAAAATTATCGATAAAAAAATAAGCACAGGTGGTAAAAAAAGTCAGATGCTTAGAGATTATGGTATAGGTGCACAAATATTACTTGATTTGGGTGTTAAGAGAATGAAACTTCTTACCAATTCTGATAGGGCGATAGTTGGCCTTGAAGGATATGGTTTATCGATTGAGGAAGTGGTGGCGATTAAATAATGAAATTTTAATCTATTGCACCAATTACTTTTTGATTATATAAATCAATCTACAGTTAGTAGATTTAGACTAAGGTCTAATTTTGCTGTAGGAGATGTAAGCCTATGGAAAGTTTGGTTTCAATAAAAAATCTGAGCAAGAGTTTCGGCTCGTTTGTTGCGGTTAATGATGTTTCATTTTCGGTTGGCAAAGGCGAAGTTCTTGGCTTTCTTGGCCCCAATGGTGCTGGCAAAACTACAACAATGAGAATGATAACGGGATATCTTCCTATAACAAGCGGCAGTGTTTCCGTTTGCGGTTTTGATATATCCGAAAATAAAATACAAGCTCAGAAAAAAATAGGTTATCTCCCTGAAGGCGGTCCTTTATATAATGATATGACACCGGCGTCTTTTCTGGAATTTATAGGTGAAGTGCGCGGTCTTAAAGGCAAAGAATTAAAAAACAGAATTGATTTTGTTGTTGATAAGCTAAGTATCGATGATGTTTTTTATAAAACTATAGATAATTTATCCAAGGGTTATCGGCGTCGTGTTGCTATGGCACAAGCTATTTTGCACGATCCACAAGTTCTTATTATGGACGAGCCAACAGACGGTCTTGATCCTAACCAAAAACATGAGGTGAGGGAGTTGATCTCATCAATGTCCAGGGATAAAGCTATAATTATTTCCACGCATATATTGGAAGAAGTGGCGGCCATTTGTTCCAATGCGATAATTATTTCTGAAGGAAATATAGTTGCTAGGGGAACACCTGATGAACTTGCCAATCAAGCGGAAGGTCATCATGCTGTTGTTGTAAGGTTGCGTAAAGTTCAGCCGGATACTGTTATAAATGATATTTTACAGATAAAAAATGTTGAGCGGGTGAATGTTGAAAAGGATGATTCGATTCTTGTGATACCTAAAAAAGGCAAAGTTATATTGAGCGATGTTGGAGATGTGATTCGTAAGAAAAATCTTGCGCTTGAAGAGATCTATGAAAAGACCGGTCAGCTTGATGAAGCATTTAGAATTTTAACAAATCCAAGAAAAAAGAAAAAACCCAAGAGTTAGATTATGGACAATATACTTGCAGTTTTTAAAAGAGAACTTTCTGGATATTTTGAAACTCCGGTAGCGTATGTTTTGATAGTAGTGTTTTTGCTGCTTTCAGGAATATTTACATTTTACGTAGGTCAATTCTACGAATCTGGCCAGGCTGATTTGCAGTCATTTTTTATATGGCAAATATGGCTTTATTTATTTTTAATTCCTGCTGTGTCTATGCGTTTATGGGCGGAAGAAAAAAAATCTGGTACTGTTGAGTTATTAATGACTTTACCAATCACAACTCTTGAAGCTGTTTTAGGAAAATATTTTGCGGCATGGTGTTTTTCTTCGATAACTTTATTGCTCACATTTCCTATATGGCTCACCGTTTCTTATCTAGGTGATCCTGATAATGGAATTATTTTTTTGAGTTATGTTGGTAGTATAATTATGGCTGGAGCTTTTTTGGCAATTGGCTCATGCGTTTCTGCCATGACGAAAAATCAAGTTATATCTTTCGTGGTAAGCGTTACTGTATGTTTTTTATTTATTGTTAGTGGTTTGTCCATGATGCTGGATTTTTTCACTAGCTTGGGCTTTCCACAAATTATTGTTTCTACTGTGAGCTCATTTAGTTTTTTGACTAATTTTGGCGATATTACAAAAGGTCTTTTGAGTTTGAAGAATTTTGTATTTTTCTCATCATTGATAGTTTTTTGGTTGTTTTTAAACGTGGTTATTTTGGAAACTAAGCGTGCTTAGTTAATTAATTTTGAGGTTGTTTATGCAAGGGCAAGAAAAGATGAAAGTAGCTGCATACGTTGCTGTTGCATTTGTTTTATTTTTTTCTGTAAATGTAATAAGCAGTCTGGCTTTTAATAGATACCATATAGACATGACTGAGGACAAAATTTTTACGCTTTCTAAAGCTTCAGAAGATGTTTTGGAAAAAAGCGATGAGCCTATAACTTTTAAACTATTTTATTCTGATAAGCTAACAAATGGTATTCCCACTGTTAAAGCTTTCTATACCAGAATCAGGGGAATGATGGAACAGTATGTTCAAGAGTCTGGCGGAAAAATAAAATTAGAAGTCATTGATCCTGAGCCTTTTTCTGACGAAGAGGATAAAGCTGTTTCCTATGGTTTGAAGGGTGTTGATATAGATCAAAACGGTTCTAAGGCATATCTTGGTATGGTTGCTACAAACTCAGTTGATAATACAAAAGTGATTCCTCTTTTTGCGTTTGAGCGTGAGAAATTTCTTGAGTACGAATTAACTCGCATGGTTTACGACCTCTCTAACAAAAAGCGTAAAGTTGTTGGGGTTATAAGTTCTATCGAGATGGGTACTGGACCTATGATGGGTATCCCTGGTTTTGGCGGCGCACCATGGTTTGTGGTTGATCAGATATCGCAAACTTTTGATATGAAAAAAATAGAAGAAAGTGCAGTTGAAATTCCGGAAGGAATTGATGTTTTGATGGTTGTACAGCCGAAGGCAATAAGTTCTGAGATGATGAGGTCTATAGAAAAATATGTTTTAACTGGTGGTAAGGCAATATTTTTTATTGATCCAAATAAAGAAGGTGCTGGAAGCGGAAATCCTGCAGACAGAAGTTTTTCTATATCATTTAATACTTTGCTAAATTCGTGGGGGCTTAACATAAGCAATTCTGAATTTATTGGCGATAAGGTTGCTGCGCGAAAATATGATAATGGTGCATTTGCAGATGAAAAATGGAAATATGTTGATTATGTAGGTTGGTTGGGTTTGCGTGATACTAATATAAATGATTCTGATGTTGTAACGAGCCAGCTTAGAACAATAAACTTGGCTACTCCCGGCAATATAGAAATTAGTAAAAAAGAGGGAATTGAAGTTACTCCGCTTTTGAAATCTAGCGATAAATCTGCATTGATACCTGTCCAAAAAATAAGAGAAGGTTTTGATCCTAATAAAATCCTCTTGGAATTTATTCCTGATGGTAAAGAGCATGTCATGGCTGTGCGGCTTTCTGGTAAGGCTTCTGCCATAACTGGTATTGATTCTAAAGAAAATATAAATGTTATAGTTGTTGCGGATACAGATATACTTCGGGACGATACTTGGGCGAAAGCTCAGGATTATCAAGGATATAAGGTTGTTGTGACTAATGCAGATAATGCTGCGTTTATTGTAAATGCTTTAGATAATCTTTCTGGTAGCAGTGATTTGATAAATCTGCGGGGAAGGGGAGCAATTAGCAGGCCTTTTACAAAAGTTAAGGAAGTGACGCATGAGGCCGAGGAGCGTTATTTATCAAAAGAAAAAGAACTGAAAGATAAATTGGCGGACACTGAGAAAAAGCTAGCGCAACTACAAAGCGCTGCAAAAGCTCAAGCAGGAAATGAATTAGCTTTTCAGGTTATGCAGCAACAGGAAATAAAACGTTTTAGTGCTGAAGCAGTTGAGATTAAAAAAGAATTGCGATCAGTTCAGCTTGAATTGCGCAAAAGTATGGAAAAACTTGGTAGCATATTGAAATTTATAAATATATGGCTAATGCCAATATTTATAACATTGTTTGCTATGTTTTTCTTTTTCAGGAAAAACAATTTAATAAAAAAATAAACATTGAAGGGGTCTTATGTCTTTGGTTCGCAATAACAGATTTGTATTTTTATTAGTTGTAACAGCTATATTTGTTTTTATAGCGTTTATGGTGACGCAACAAAAAGCTGCTAATAAAGAGCAGGATTTTGGAAAATTTGTTAAAGAATTACAGGCTAACATGGACAATGTTGGCACTGTGATAATCCAGCATAAAGGTCAGCAGTTTAAGATAAAAAAACAGAGTGAAACCTGGGCAATGGTCGATAAAAATGACTATCCTGTTGCGATTGATAAAATTAGAGATTTAGTAGCAAAAGTGGCTGATCTTGAAATTATAGAGAAAAAAACTGATTCTGTAGAAGGGTTGCCCGCTTTGGCTTTGGAAGATCCAAAAGATCAAAAGTCGGAAGCTTATAGGATAGTTTTGCTCAATGCCGGTGAGACAGAGATTTACGCTGATTTTATAAAAGGTAATAATCGTAAGAGTGGTAATGTTAGCACCGCAAATGCCATATATGTTCGTAAAAATGGCGAGAATCAAGCGTGGTTGGTACGTGGTGGCTTTGAGGCTGGATTGGATTTAGACACATTCTTAAGGCCAAACTCATTCAGGGTGAAAGGCAGCCGTATAAAAGAAACAGTATATCATGGTGGCGAAGGCGAAAAAGGCTTTGTTTTGGCGAGAGATTCTTATGAAAAAGATTTCAAAATAGAAAGTCCAAAAGACGCTGTTTCTGCTGATCCTGTAGGAATAAATAATTTGGCCACTTTACTTAGTGATAGTTTTGTAATATTAGATGTACGCAAACAAGACGCAGTTGTTACGGAAACCGCTGAACCAGCTCCTCAAGATGCTGTTGGAGGTTCTAAAGTTGTTTTTAAAACTTTCGATGGATTGTAAGTGACTTTGGAATTGGTTAAAGCTGATGGTGAGTATTTAGTTAAAGTTTCTGCTGTTGGTACTGGTGATAATACAAAAGTTGAGGCAGATGCTTTAAATTCTGTTGCGAGTCATTGGTTATACAAAGTTGAGGATAAAACATTGAAAATGTTAAACACTAATGTGCAAGATATAGTTAAGAAAGATCAGGATGTTAATAGATAATAGTGTTCCGGACACAAAAGTTTTACCGGAAGGTTTTAGACGAAATATAAATTTAGAAGTTCCTGGCAATGAGAAAAAGGTTCTTATGCATAGCTGCTGCGCTCCTTGCGCTGGCGAGCTAATGGAAGTTATGGTGGAAAATGGTATTGAACTGACAATATTTTTTCATAATCCTAACATTCACCCTAAAAAAGAATATGAAATCCGTAAAAACGAAAATATCAGGTTTGCTGAAAAAATGGGCATACCATTTGTTGATGCTGATTATAACGTGCAGGACTGGTTCCATAGTGCCAAAGGCATGGAGAATGAGCCTGAGCGTGGCGCAAGATGTACTATGTGTTTTGACATGCGTTTTGTGGAAACGGCTAAATATGCCAAGGAAAATGGCTTTAAGGTGATTACCAGTTCTTTAGGAATTTCGCGTTGGAAGAATATGGATCAGATAAATGATTCAGGCATAAGAGCGGCATCGCTTTTTGAAGGCGTTGAATATTGGACTTATAACTGGCGCAAAGGTGGCGGTTCTGAGCGTATGTACAAAATTGCCAAGCGTGAGAATTTTTACCAGCAAGAATATTGTGGATGCATTTATTCCTTACGCGATACCAATTCTTGGCGCGAACAAAATGGTCGTGAAAAAATTAAAATCGGCGAACAGTTTTATGCTGCTAAGATTGGTGAAGAGGCTGTTTAGTTTAAACCTTAAGCCTACACCAAACTGGCGCATGATCTGAAGGTTGCTCTTTGTTTCTCAAGCTTTGTTCGACATCGGAAGATGTAGTAAAATCAGCAGCTTCTGGTGATAATAGTAAGTGATCTATGCGCATGCCTTTGTTTTGCTGCCAGGCTCCGGCGCGATAATCCCACCAGCTGAATTTTTGGATATTATCATTGGCAATTCTATAAGCATCTTTAAAACCGAGTCCTAAAAGAGAGCGGAATTTTTTACGCTCAAGCGGATGATAACATGTTGTGCCGTCTAGTGCTTTGGCATCAAAAACATCAATAGGTTCTGGCGCAACGTTATAATCACCACCAATCACCATTATTTCTTCATATTGCAAAAGTGTTTTCAGGTGATCTTGCAAGCGGTCAAAAAATTTCAGTTTATATTGAAATTTATCAGAATCAGGACTTTGACCGTTTGGCACATAAACGCTGGCAACACGTATGGCTTTGTCTTTTAGTGAGATAACAGCTTCGATGTAACGTGCCTGCTCGTCGCTATCGTCGCCAGGTAGTTTTTTTACTACGTCATCAATTGGGAATTTTGAAAGTATAGCAACGCCATTATAGGTTTTTTGGCCATGGACTGCCACATTATAACCTGCATCTTCAATTTCCATATAAGGGAATTGTTCGGTTACGCATTTCAATTCCTGCAATAAAAGTATATCAGGTGCGTCGTCACTGCGGATATATTCCAGCAGATGAGTGAGGCGGCTTTTAACTGAGTTTACGTTCCATGTGGCGATTTTTATCATATTTGTCCAAAATAGTGTGAATTGTTAGTGCGAGTGTGGGTATTTTATTAGAAGTAAAAGTTTTTTCAATATTATACTAGCACTCGCACTAACAACTCACACTATTTCACCCACCAAGTATCCACAAAGCCTAAAGCATAAGGTGGAGTTATTTGTGGGCGGCCAAACTTATTCCAATATATAACTCTATGGCTGCGTGAATACCATTGGGGTATAGCATAAAAATTCCATAGCAAAACTCTATCAAGAGCGCTAGTTGCAGCTTTTAGGCCAGCTTTATCCTTAGCAGAAACAATTTTTTCTACTAAGAAATCAACAGCAGGATTTTTTATACCTATAATATTTTGGCTGCCAATTTCATCAGCTTTGGCTGAAGTCCAATAATTTATTTGCTCATTACCAGGCGATGGACCTTGTGTGAACCAATTTACTATAACATCAAAATCAAAATTTTGTTGGCGTTTTATATATTGAGATGAATCAACTGTGCGGATTGTGCTTTCTATGCCAAGCTTTTTGAGATTTTTTATAAATGGTGCAACAATCCTTTCAAATGTAGGTGAAACGAGTAAAAATTCTATTTCAACGGGTTTGTTGGTTTCCGGATTGATCAGCTTCATATCGCGTAAAGGCCAGCCGGATTCTTTTATAAGCTGTTGTGCTTTCAGCAGATTGGCGCGAGAATCGCCGTCGCCTGTTGTTACTGGAGGCTGATATTCTTTTGTGAAAACCTCAGAAGGTAGCTGGTTTCTATATGGCTCTAGCAAGGTCAGTTCGGCTTTTGAAGGCAGGCTCGAAGAGGCAAATTCAGAATTGCCAAAATAGCTTGTGTTGCGGGTATATGCGCCATAAAATAATTGTTTATTAGCCCATTCAAAATCATAAGCATATGCAAGAGCTTCGCGAATTTTTGCATTTTGAAAATTTGGCCTGCGGATGTTAAAAGCAAAGCATTGCATACCAGTTGGCGTACCGTCAGGCAGGTTTTCTTTTACCATACGGCCATCTTCAACTTGCGGGATATTGTAATTTTTTATCCAGCTTTTTGAAATATTTTCACGCCTAAAATCATATTCACCAGCCTTCAAAGCTTCGATAGTTACTGTTTCATCAAGATAGTAATCTATATTTACAATATCGAAATTATAGCGTCCGATATTTACTGGTAAATTCTTTGCCCAGTAGTTTTTATTACGCTCATAAGTTATTGATCTGCCTGGTTCTATTTTTTTAATGATATATGGCCCGCTGCTGAGTGGTGGGGTGAGGGTGGTTTTATCAAATTCATTTTTTTCGTAATAGGCTTTTGGCAGGATTGGCAGCTGTCCGACAATTAGTGGCAGCTCCCTGTTTTCTGTAGAGGAAAAGCTAAATTTAACCCTTGTCGGGGAAAGTTTCTCAACGCTTTTAACGTCACGGTAAAGTGTTTTATACTGTGGATGCCCTTTTTCCCGCAATATATTCAAAGAAAAAATAACATCATCGGCAGTGATTTTTGTGCCGTCATTCCATTTTGCTTCTGGGCGTAGATTAAAAATTATCCATTCTTTGCTTTTCGGCATCTCAACGCTTGCGGCTAGAAGCCCATATTCTGAGGCTGATTCATCAGCCGCGCTTTCCATTAATTTATCGTATGTAAGATCAATATTTGAATCAGAAACGCCTTTTAATATAAATGGATTTAGGCTGTCAAAAGTGCCAGTCACTCCCAATTTTGCTGTGCCGCCTTTTGGTGCGTTGGCATTTACATATTCAAAATGTTTAAAATCTTTTGGATATTTTAAATCGCCAAAAATGGATATGCCATGGCTGGTTGTTATTTCTTCAGCTGTAGAATTTTTTGTAGGAAGAATGGAAAGTAAAGTGCTGATAAATAATATTTTTATTGCATTGGAAGGCAGTTTTTTATTTCTAAAAAAATCAAAAACTGCCCTACTAATCATTATGCTATTTCTCTACCGGAGGAAGGGCAGGAGGGTTATCTCCTGTAGTTCTAAGGAACGCAACAACATTTGCTATATCTTTAGGATTGCTTAGGCCAGCAAACGTCATTTTTGTGCCAGGAATAAGGGCTGATGGTTTGTGTATGAAAGCAAACAAATCTTCATAGCTCCATTTACCAGGATGTGATTTCATACCGTCAGAATAAGTAAAGCCAGGGTGCGTGCCTTTATTTGCTCCAACAACACCAGCCAAGTTAGGGCCAACTTTATTTGCGCCACCTTTTTCTGCATTATGGCAAGAACCACATTTTTTGAAGATTTTAGCGCCTTCTTCAGCATTTGCTTCAGCCATTAATTTACCAACTAAAACAGGTTCATCCTTTGCTGGAGCGCCTGATTCGGAAGAGCCACTGCTTGCAACCTCAACAGAAAACCCGCGTTTTTCTACATTTTCTTCAGGGTGATATAAAGCTTCAGCGATTTTGCCTGAAACCAAGGCTATAAGACCAGCTACGAGAATTGCCGCGGCTATTTTGTTTGTTTCTAAATTTTTCATTTTAATACCTAAACAAATAGTGAAATCCTGTAAGGTTAATATAATAAAATGTGTAAATAGTAAAGTGGATATTGGCATATTAGGATATTGGTGTATTCTTGGCCGCAATAATTAATAAATACAAGGTTCATAATAATGAAACATCTCAGCAATGGCGTAAAAATATCTAACGAATTATATAAATTTATTGAGGATGTTTGCCTTAAGCAAAAGCGTAATACCGCTCAAATATTAGAAAGTCTAATTGGTATAATAAAAGATTTTAATGGAAAAAATTCTGCCCTTTTGCAAAAGCGGGATGAAATACAAAATCAAATAGACGAGTTTTTTCAAGCTGAGGGAAAGGGCGCTTCTAGTTCCCGGGTTGTCGCAAAACTAAAAGAGATTGGTTATATAAAAGATAGTGGCCAAAATTGTTTGGTAGAAACTAAAGCAATTGATGAAGAAATAAATCCTATGGCAGGTCCACAGCTGGTTGTTCCTGCAGATAAGGTTAATATGGTTTTAAATGCCTCAAATGCGCGTTGGGGAAGTTTTTATAACTCTCTATATGCGTCAAACATTATAGCGCCTGAAATAAAAGATGATGCAGAAAGAAAAGTTGCCGTTATTGAATATACTAATAATTTTCTGAATAAAATAATTAGTTTTGAAAATGGAAAAAAATGGCAAGATGTTGCAAAATTTTCTTTTGTTAAAGAGGAAAAAAAACTTATCGCTGAAACAAAAAATGGCGACAAGGTTTTATTAAAGGATGCTGATAAATTAATAGGCGTAAATTTTAATGAATCAGGTAATTTGGTAAATTTTATTTTGCAAAATAATAACCTGAAAATTGAAATTATTCTTGATGAAAAATCCGCAATTAAAGATGTTTTGCTTGAGTCGGCGCTAACCTACATAATTGACCTTGAGGATGCTTCAATCTCTGCGCCTGAAAATAAATATGAATCTTATAGGATTATAAAAGGCATAGTTGATGGAAAATTGGAATGCGATGTGCGTGGGCAGAAACGCAAAATGCATTTAGATACATCATATCTTGATCCTAAAACCTTGGAGAAAAAAATATTACAAAGAAGTTCTTTGCCATTGGTGCGGGATGTTGGACCTCATATGATTCTCGATGAAAATATTATAGCAATAGATGGTTTGGAAATTTCTGAGAAAATTGTCGATTGTTTTATCACCAGCCTGATAGGCATGCGTTATCACGTTGCGCCAAAAATGCATGGAGCAGAGGAAGTTAAATATAGTGTAGAATTGTGGAATGCTATAAATAAAGCACAAGGATTGCCGCAGAATGCCAATAAAATTGGTATCATGAACGAAGAGTTGCGCATGAATGCGCAATTGCGAGATGCAGTTTTGGCAGCTAAGGATATTGTGTTTTTTACCAATACCGGCTTTTTGGATTACACAGGCAGTTTTATTGATTTGATGATGCATAAAGGTGCGATAGCGCCATATCGCGACTTGCCGGCTAAATTATATAAAACTTCGTATGAAACGCATAATGTTAACGTTAGCCTTGATTTGGGTGTGGCGCAAATTGGTGCGGGTATGTGGCCGGCGATTGGTAATATGGCAGGATTACTTAAAAGCAAAGAAGCGCAAGTTAAAGGTCTCACCGATACAGGCTGGTCGCCTTTCCCCAATGCTGCTGTTATACATGCCGTTGCATTCCATATTTTTGGTGATGTAAGGCAGATGCAGGCTGATTATAAAAAGAAAATGCAGCTTGTGAATATTGAGGATATGTTCGATTTTCCGGCAGCTGATATAAAAAATCTTGATAAAAAATCGATAAAGGAAAATCTAGATTTTGCTATTCATGGACTTATTGCTTATGCCGAGCCTTGGGTGCGCAGGGGTGTTGGTTGTTCTGGTGTAAAAGACCTTAGCGATGAGGCTTTGATGGAAGACCGGGCTACTGCGAGAATTAAAGCTGCGTTTGTGCGCAACTGGCTTCTGCATGGAGTGATAAATGAGCAGGATATTGTTATCAGCATAAAAGATATGGCAAAATTTGTTGATGAACAAAATAAAGATACTGAGGGTTATAAAAAGCTTTATGACGGCGCTTTGGAAAAATCTGACTGGCAGCATGCTGAGGAAACCATATGCGCAGTTTATGAGCTGGTTATAAATCCTGAAGGCATAAAATTCTCTTATGTTGAGCCTTATTTTTATCCGGCTAATAGGCGCGAGAATAAAAACAGTAGAGTTGCTTAGTTTATGTCGACGGCTATTCCGTTAAATTATAATATTTGATATTAGGCTTAAATAATGATAATTCCTTGTCCATAAAATGGGTTTTAAACGGAGTTTATTGTTATGTCGCATGTTTTTCATCGCAGTAATTTGGGGAAATATCCTGTAGCTGTAAAAGGTGAGGGTGTTTACATCTTTGATAAAGAAGGAAAAAAATATTTTGATGGTTGCTGTGGTGCTGCTGTCTCCTGCCTTGGTCATAGCAATGAGGAAGTGCGTGAGGCTATCAAGGATCAAATTTCAAATATAGCATTTGCTCATAGCGGCTTCTTCACCACGGAGCCTATGGAGGAACTTGCAGATTTCCTTATTGAACGCGCACCTGAAGGCATTGAAAGAGTTTATTTTGTTTCCGGTGGTTCTGAGGCAATAGAGGCGGCAATAAAACTAACAAGACAATATTTCCTTGAGAAAAACCAACCTGAAAAAAGATATGTTATCGCGCGTTGGCAGAGCTATCATGGCAACACTATAGGTGCGTTATCAGCAGGTGGTAACAAATGGCGCCGTACTCAGTATGAACCATTGCTTGTTGAAATGCGTCATATTTCTCCTTGCTACGAATATCGTGGTAAAAAAGAAAATGAAACAGCATATGAATATGGCCAAAGAGTTGCAAACGAGCTTGAAACTCAAATAGAAGAATTGGGTGCTGAAAAAGTTATGGCCTTTATAGCCGAGCCTGTTGTGGGTGCCACTATCGGCTGTGTTCCGGCTGTTGAAGGATATTTCAAAAGAGTAAAACAAATCTGCGAAAAGCATAATGTTCTTTTAATTCTTGATGAAGTTATGTGCGGCATGGGTCGTACAGGAACGCTATTTGCTTGCGAACAAGAAGGCATTACGGCAGATATTATAACTGTCGCAAAAGGTTTGGGTGCAGGCTATCAGCCAATTGGCGCGATGCTTGTTTCCGGCAAAATATATGATGCCATAACCAATGGTAGCGGTTTCTTCCAGCATGGCCACACTTATATAGGACATGCTACGGCTTGCGCGGCATCACTTGCTGTGCAGAAAGTTATTGAGAAGCAAGGCTTGCTAAAAAATGTTTTGGAAAAAGAAAAATTACTCAAAAAATATTTGCATGAAAAATTCTCTAATCATCCTAATGTTGGTGACATAAGGGGAAGGGGATTGTTCTACGGTCTTGAATTTGTGAAAGATAAAGAAACAAAAGAGCCATTCGATCCTTCCGAAAAAATAAATGTAAAAATCAAATCTGCTGCAATGGCGGAAGGCCTGATGTGTTATGCGATGGGTGGAACTATTGATGGAAGATTGGGCGATCATATAATGTTTGCTCCTCCTTTTATAATTGATAACAAGCATGTTGAGGAAATAATTGAAAAATTTGAGCGTGCAGTTACCAAAGTGTTAGGTAATGGGGTTGCTTCTGGTCAGTTAAAAGTTGCAAACGGTGCTTAGAAAATATATTTTTAAGGCTGTAAAGCCTTGGAAAATATGATGTATAAAAGTTTTTTATTTTTTGAATCAGGTTAAATAATTAAATACTCTTGTTAGCAAAAAAAAATTATGTTAGTAATTAATGATGCGCATAATTTTTGTGCAGTTTTTGGTTGTTTTAAGTTTGTTAAATAATGAATTGTAAAAGGGGTTTTACGATGGGTAAATTCAAATCCATAACGTTTTTATCTTTGACGGCTGCGTTGTTTTTTGGTGCGTTGTCGGCTATTCCTGTGCCTTCCTTTGCTGCTGATAAGTTTATAACTATCGGTACAGGTGGTGTAACCGGGGTTTATTATCCTACAGGTGGCGCAATCTGCAGACTTGTTAACAGAGGTAGAAAAGAACACGGAATTCGTTGTTCTGTTGAATCTACAGGCGGTTCTGTTTATAATATAAATGCTTTAAGAGACGGTGGTCTAGATTTCGCAGTTTCTCAGTCTGACTGGCAGTACCATGCTTATAACGGTACAGGTCTTTTCGCTGATAGAGGTTCTTTCAAAGATTTAAGATCTGTTTTTTCTTTACATACAGAGGCTTTCACTTTGGTTGTAAGGGATGATGCTGGTATTAAAAAGCTTGATGACCTTGTTGGTAAGCGTGTTAACATCGGTAACGCAGGTTCTGGTAATCGTGCTACTATGGAAGTGTTGATGAAGCTTAAAGGTTGGACGAAAGACACTTTCAAAGTTGCAGCGGAGCTAAAAGGTTCTGAGCAACCACAAGCTTTGTGCGATAACAAGATTGATGCGATGGTTTACAACGCTGGTCATCCGAATGGTGCTGTTCAGGAAGTTGCTACTTCTTGCGCTGTAAAGATTATAGCAGTTGATGGTCCTGAAATTGCAAAGCTTGTTGAGTCTAGCCCTTACTATGCGATGACTGTGATACCTGGCGGTATGTATGCCGGTAATCCTAACGATGTGAAGACTTTCGGTGTTAAGGCAACTTTTGTAACTACTGCAAAAGAAGATGAAGAAATTGTTTACCAAGTTGTTAAGTCAGTATTTGATAATTTTGATAACTTTAAAACTTTGCATCCTGTTTTTGTTAACTTGGATCCTAAGAAATTGGTTAAAGAAGGAAATGCAGCTCCTATACATAAAGGTGCTGAGCGTTACTTCAAAGAAAAAGGTCTTCTATAGTTTCTTTTTAGTTTTTTTTAATACGCCCCATTTGGGGCGTATTTTTTTTGTTAATGCTAAATATTGTGATAAAAATTTTGTATGTAACAAATAGCACTTTCGTTGCTTTGTTTTTTTTAGTATAATCACTTTCCTGAAGTTTTTTTAATAAATTTCTGTGCCGAAAGTAGCTTAAGTTTTAGAAGGTATTCTATGTATAAAAATATATTATTTCCCGTCGATATAACAGAAGATGAAAATTCATGGAAGAATCCACTTTCCGTGGCTATTGATCAAGCAAAAGCTTTCAAAGCAAAATTGCATATAGTTACCGTAGTTTCAGATTATGGAATGAGCATTGTTCAACAATATTTTCCGCAAGGCTCCATAGAAAAAGTTGTGGAAAGAACTAAACAAGATTTACAAGATTTTGTGACCAACAACATTCCAAAAGAAATTCAAGGTGAGCAGATTGTAATTAAAGGTTCGGTTTACGAATGTATAATTAAGGTGTCCAAAAATGTTGGTGCTGATCTTATAGTTATGTCTGCACACAGACCGGAATTGAGTGATTATTTGCTTGGTCCTAATGCTGCCAAGGTCGTAAGACATTCTGATAAATCTGTTCTCGTTGTAAGGAAAAAAAAGTAGTTTTTGGAGGTTATGGTGGCTGATTTAGAAGGCGTTTTACAGGATATTTCTGAGAGCCTCTATGATAAGATGGATAAGCTTTTGCCAGAGGCTGGCGAGTGTGGCGACAAGCGTCTTTGTGAAGCTATGCGTTATTCATCTTTGTCTGGTGGTAAAAGGTTACGTCCTTTTTTAACTGTGACTACGGCAACTTTATTCGGGGTTAGCCAGTCTTCTGCATTACAATTAGCTGCAGCGATTGAATTTGTTCACACATACTCATTAATACATGACGATCTTCCTGCAATGGATGATGATGATTTTAGACGTGGACAGCCGAGCTGTCATAAAAAATTCGATGAAGCTACTGCCATACTGGCAGGTGATGCTTTGCTCACATTAGCGTTTGAGATTTTGGCTGATAAATCAACTCATAGCAGCGCGGCGGTTAGATGCGAATTGGTTAAATGTGTGGCTAAAGCTTCTGGTTCACGAGGTATGGTTGGTGGACAGATGATGGATATTGTTTCCGATAAAAAGCCAATGAGCATTAATGAGATAATTCATTTGCAGAGATTAAAGACTGGCGAGCTTTTTGCGGTTTCGTGTGAAGGTGGTGCTGTCCTTGGTAATGCTTCAGCAAATTTGCGTAATCTTGTGCGCGGTTATGCGCATGATATTGGTTTGGTATTCCAAATTACCGACGATCTTCTAGATGCAGAAGCTAGTGCAAAAAAGAGTGGTAAGCGGGTTGATAAGTCTGTTGGAAAAGCAACTTTTGTAAGTGCAATGGGTGTTGAAAAAGCGCGTGAACAGGCAAAAATATTGGCCAATCAAGCTATAAGACATTTGCATGTTTTCGGTAAAAAGGCTGACTTGCTGCGTGAGCTGGCGATTTATATTACTGAGAGAAAAAAATAGTATTAACGAGTTACTCGCATTGTGCCTTATGCAGCAATTTATGATCAGCTAGCACGCACGCCATCATTGCTTCACCAACTGGAACGGCACGTATACCAACACAAGGGTCGTGACGTCCTTTGGTTATTATTTCTGTAGCCTTGCCAGAAGTATCGATGGTTTTCTTTGGAATTAGAATTGAACTTGTTGGCTTTATGGCAAATCTTACAACTACGTCCTGACCGCTTGAAATACCGCCAAGTATGCCGCCGGCATGGTTTGAAGCAAAATTCACTTTTTTGTTTTTGCCAACCAATATTTCATCTGCGTTATCTTCGCCACGCAATTCGGCAACTTTCATTCCATCGCCAATCTCAACGGCTTTAACGGCATTTATGCTCATCATTGCAGAAGCGATATCGGCATCTAATTTGTTATACATAGGTGAACCCCAGCCAACAGGAACACCTTCAGCTACGATTTCTACTATAGCGCCAATAGAAGAGCCATCTTTACGGATTTTTTTTAAATAATTTTCCCAATCTTGGGCAGCTTTTTTATCAGGACAGAAGAAAGGATTTTTTTCTACTTCTTTCCAGTCCCAATTATCGCGATTGATTTTTTTTGTTCCGATTTGTACCAGAGCAGCGCGGATTTTTATCGAGTTAGTGAGTATTTTTCGAGCAACGGCACCAGCTGCAACTCGCATAGCTGTTTCGCGTGCACTGGAGCGTCCACCGCCGCGATAATCGCGAATGCCGTACTTCTTGAAATATGTGTAATCAGCGTGGCCAGGGCGGAATTTGTCTTTAATATCGCCGTAGTCCTTCGACTTTTGATCTTCATTATATATGATAAGGCTAATAGGAGTTCCTGTTGTTTTTCCTTCAAAAACGCCTGAGAGAATTTTTACGGTATCGCTTTCCTGTCTTTGAGTCGTAAAAGATGATTGTCCAGGTTTACGCTTGTCAAGATAAGGTTGGATATCTTTCTCCGACAATGGGATGAGTGGGGGAACCCCGTCAATAACACACCCGATAGCCTCACCGTGGCTCTCACCCCATGTCGTGAAAGTAAATAATTTACCAAAACTGTTGGTAGACATTAATTGTCTCTTTCGGCTTAATTAGCCTTCTTAGATTGTTAGTGCAAGCCTGTCAGTGCAAGAAGAAGCCAGAAAATAACAAATAGGCTCAATAGCTTGCACTAATAATTTGTACTAAAGCTATATACTAAGCTACTTCTTCTTTTGCAGTATTAGCAATGATTTTCTCGATAGTTATATCGATCTCTTTCTTAATTTGCTCATCAGGCTTAATTGGTTGAATAGCAAGCTGATAGCCAAGGCCTTTCAAAATCGAGCCAAGAGACTTGAATTTTGGATTTCCAGTGCTTGCAAAAGTTCTGTAAAGATTTTGCCTGTTGATGCTTGTTCTTCTAGAAAGAGAAGTCATACCACCTTGTGCTTTTGTAAGTTTGCGAAGTGCCGCAAGGAATGTCTTTGCATCGCCATCTTCAGCAAATTTTTCAAGAGCTTTTTGCAAATAAGCAATAGCAACATCTGCATTCTTCAGAGTCTCTATATCTTTATTAATTTTTCTTTCTGTCATTTTATTAGTCCTTTTGTTAACGGGTTATTAATTGTAGCATTTCTAATTTTTACCGACACACTATCTCAGCGCCAGTAAAAAGCAGGAACGCTTTTTTATTAAACAGTTGTTATGTCTGGAGCGTCAATCGCCTTCATACCAACAACATGATATCCTGAATCTACATGAAGAACTTCACCTGTGGTGCCGCTTCCAAGATCGCTTAGAAGGTAAACACCCGCACCACCAACATCTTCA
>CAZOKN010000010.1:31394-34723 GCA_964580525.1 uncultured Rickettsiaceae bacterium | reverse complement strand
CCTCGTCGATGGTGACGTTGCGGCGCAGCGGCGAATTATACTCGTTCCACTTCAGTATATATCGGAAATCGCCTATGCCAGATGCGGCCAAAGTTCTGATAGGGCCTGCAGAAATAGCATTAACACGAATATTATCTTTACCAAGGTCAACAGCCATATATTTTACGCTGGCTTCCAAAGCGGCCTTTGCAACACCCATTACGTTATAATGTGGCATAACGCGTTCAGCGCCAGAGTAAGTCAATGTAATAAGGCTGCCGCCATTAGGCATCAACTCAGCAGCTCTTTTTGCAACTGCTGTAAAAGAGAAGCATGATATATCCATACTCATCAGGAAATTTTCCCTGCTTGTATCAACATATCGACCTGTTAGTTCATTCTTATCTGAATAAGCAATAGCGTGAACAACGAAATCAATGTTGCCCCATTTTTTGCCAATCTCATCAAATACGGCATCAACACTTCCTGCATCAGTAACATCGCAAGGAAGAACTATATCAGAACCGATTTCTTCAGCCAATGGAACAACACGTTTTTTCAGCGCATCTCCCTGATAGGTGAAAGCAAGTTCTGCGCCTTGAGCCGCCACAGCTTGAGAGATTCCCCAGGCAAGTGACTTATTGTTGGCAACGCCCATAATTAAACCGCGCTTACCCTTCATTAAATTACCTTTAGGTATAGAACGATTTTCTTCTGATAACATTTTTTCTGCAGCCATAGTTATAATTACACAAAACCTACTGAGTAATCTGCCAGCTTCCGTCTGGTTGACGGCAGGCAGTTCCGTAAGCTTCCTCTGTTTTTCCACCAATTTTCACAGTCTGTTTGTATTCGCGGCAGTAAGAGCCTTGAGGAGACTGGTAAGTCTTAGTAGGAGTTATAGTTCCTGAATTTCCGCTATCAGGATTGCTCCAGCTTGAAGTTGTACCAACTTTAGCAGTTTCAAGAGCTTGTTGTGAAGTTTGATTGTAACGTTCCATGTCGGCTCTGTCTAAAGATGCACCTACAGATTTACCAAGGTAACCACCAAGCAATGTTCCAGCAGCGATTGCAGCGATATTGCCTTTACCTTTACCAACGTTTGAACCAAGCCATGCGCCACCAACAGCACCTGTTACAGCACCGATATTTTCCTTTGTTAGCAAGCTGCCACCATTTCCGGCTCCATTATTTTGACAAGAACATAGAGCTAATACCATCACTAAAGATGTAGTAATTTTTTTAAAATTCATTTTATTGTTCCTTCGTAATATATTAAGTTAATTGCACAATTAAATATCAAGCAAAAATAACAAAGATACTGGTATACTAAATCACTGGTTTAGTTTTATATAACAGTTTCGTTATAGGTAGATACACTATTTTTTTGGAAAAGGAAAGGGAAATCGACATGTTTATGAAACTTATGTGTTACGAGGGTGGTATATGGAGAAGATAGCGGCAGAAAAGCTAGTAAAATCAGCAACTTTGTTTTCGGTTGTGTTGGCGAGTTTTATTGTGATAGCCAAGCTTGCCATATGGATTTTGACCGATTCACTAAGTATTTTATCATCATTGGTTGATTCTTCTTTGGACGTTATTGCGTCTATGGTTAACTTTTTTGCGGTCAGATATGCTTTGCGTCCGGCAGATGATGACCACAGATTTGGGCATGGAAAGGCTGAAGATATAGCTGCTTTTGCACAAAGTGCCTTTATTATGGGTTCGGGTGTGTTTATCGTTATTGAGGCAATTCACAGATTTACTCAGCCACAACCTATAGTTAACGAAAGCTGGGGCGTTTGGTTAATGATTGTCGTCAGCTTTTTGACAGTTTTCTTGGTTCTTTTTCAATCTTACGTTGTTAAAAAAACAAGGTCTGTAGCGGTTAAAGCCGATTCTATTCACTATAAAATGGATTTATTAGTTAACGCCATGGTCGTGGCATCGCTTGTAATAGTTATGTATTCTAAATATTACCAAGCGGATACGTTGATAGCATCATTTATTGCCATATATATATTTAAAAGCGCTTGGGGTGTTGGTAAGGAAGCTTTTGATAAATTAATGGATAAGGAAATGGGGGATGATGACAGAAAAAAGATCACTGAGGCCATCTTTTCACATCCGAAAATTAAAGGCATGCATGATTTGAGAACCAGGCTTTCTGGATCTACCACTTTTATTCAATTTCATTTGGAAATGGATAAGGATATAAGTCTTTTTGCTGCTCATGAAATTTCTGATGAAATAGAAGGAAAAATATTGAAAATATTCCCGCATGCTGAAATATTCGTTCACGAAGATATTGAAGATAAAGAAGAAATTTCATTAGAGATGGGAAGGGTTGTTCCGGCTAAAAAATAGTGAGAGTGTGAGTGGTTAGTGTGAGCAAAAAAGAGTTAAAGATAATGAGGGGATTTAAAAACTTTCTTTTCCGCTATATTTCTTAATTCTCTTAATTTCTTACTCGCACTTATGATTAATAACTAACAAAAGGAAAAAAAATGGTTGTACATGTTTTAAACGATTTATCATTTTTAGAAAATGAACTGACAAATGCTGATGTTGATCAGGTTAAAGTTGACGCTGAAAAAGGTGTTACGGAGGCAGAATATATTCTAGCTTTGCTGTTTGATAGCGGACGTGGAGTGAAACATAATCCGAGAGAAGCCGAAAAGTGGTATAAAAAAGCTGCTGAAAAAGGTCATCCTAAGGCTCAATATTATTTGGGCAAGATGTATAGCACTGACACAAGTGGCGTTAAAAGAGATGATGCTGAAGCTAATAAATGGTTTGGCAAGGCTGCAGAACAGGGCTTTCAGGAAGCAATAAATAAACTTGCCAGCTAATTTTTGTTGATAAAAATCAGTAAAAAAGATACAAAACGCTGACATTAAAATTCAAGGACCATAAGAATGAAGCCATTACCGGAGAGATACGACCATAAACAAACAGAAAAAAAATGGCAGAAAAGCTGGGAAGAGAAAAAAGTATTTGCCTGGGATGAGAATGAAACCCGCGAAAACAGCTATGTTATAGACACTCCGCCGCCGACGGTTTCTGGCTTGCTTCACATGGGGCACGTGTTTTCTTATACACAGGCGGATTTTATTGCGCGTTACCAGCGTATGTCCGGCAAGAATGTTTTTTACCCTATGGGTTTTGATGATAATGGTTTGCCGACTGAACGCCTTGTTGAGAAGGTAAAAAAAGTCCGCGCTACTGATATGAGTCGTGAGGATTTTATTAAGTTGTGTGAAGAAGTGACTGGTGAAGCACGGAAAGAATTCCGCGAGTTATTTGAATCGATTGCGCTTAGCGTTGATTGGGCGCAGGGATATCACACC
>CAZOKN010000010.1:0-31384 GCA_964580525.1 uncultured Rickettsiaceae bacterium | reverse complement strand
CATAAGCGAAGATAGTCGCAAAATTTCCCAAATGTCGTTTTTGGATTTGTTTAATAAGGATAGGGCTTATCGTAAATTACAGCCCATGATTTGGGATCCTGTTGACCAAACTGCAATTGCCCAAGCGGAAATTGAAGATAAAGAAATGCCATCTAAAATGACAGATATTCGCTTTAGTTGCGCAGAGACTGGTGAAGATGTTGTTATTGCAACAACGCGTCCTGAATTGATTGGGGCATGTGTTGCTGTTTTTTATCATCCTGATGATGAGCGCTATAAACATCTAAAAGGTAAGCATGCTGTTACTGCTTTATTTGGTGTTAAGGTGCCGATTTTGGCAGATGAATATGTGCAGATGGAAAAAGGCACTGGCCTTGTTATGTGTTGTACTTTCGGTGATGAAACGGACATTAAATGGTGGCGGACGCATAATTTGCCAAGCCGTTTGCTTTTGGATAAATATGGTAAAATCAGATTTACTGCCGATGCTACTACACTAAATTTTTTAGCTGGTGATGAGAAAGCCGTTCTAAATGCTAGCAATACTGTTGATTTTGCTAAAGCATTAGAAATTTTTAAAGCAATCGAAGGTAAAAAAACTTCCAATCCTGATCCAAAAAATCCTGGTGCACGCGAAATAACTTTGGCGTTGCTCAATGATGCTGCTGTTATTGTTGGACAAAAAGATATTGTACATGCAGTGAAATGTGCTGAGCGTTCTGGCGCGGCTTTAGAAATTTTACCTACATACCAGTGGTTCGTTAAAATTCTTGATCAGAAAGAAGAGTTAAAAGGCAAAGCTGCGCAGTGTACTTGGTATCCTGAATATATGAAAGTGCGCATGGATCAGTGGATTGATGGTTTATCTTGGGATTGGTGTATATCGCGCCAGAGATATTTTGGTGTGCCGTTCCCGGTTTGGTATTCAAAAAGGGCAGGGGAAGAAGGCAAAATTATTATTGCGGAAGCTGATCAATTGCCGGTAAATCCTTTGGTTGATTTGCCAAAAGGCTATAGCCGTGATGAAGTTGTTGCTGAAGCCGACGTTATGGATACATGGGCGACATCTTCCGTTTCGCCGCAGCTAAGCTCTAAAGGCATAAATGATAAATATGCAGTTGATCTTGAACGCCACAAAAAACTTTTCCCGGCGGATTTGCGTCCGCAAGCGCATGAAATTATTCGTACATGGGCGTTTTATACAATTGTGAAGGCGCATTTGCACGAAGATACAATACCATGGAAAAATCTGATGATATCTGGTTGGTGCCTGGCTGCTGATAAAAGTAAGATGAGTAAGTCCAAAGGCAATGTTGTGACGCCAGTTGATCTGGTGGAAACTAAAGGTTCGGATGTTGTGCGTTTTTGGGCATCTACATCAAGACTTGGCGCGGATACTGCTTATTCTGAAGATGTTCTTAAGATAGGTCAAAAGCTTGTAACAAAGCTTTGGAATGCAACAAAATTTGCGGCCATTCATTTGAATAAATTACAAAATGTTCCAGGTGTTGCCAAAGCTGATGTGGCAAGCGGTGTTATCAATGAGCCGCTGGATTTATGGATACTAACAAGATTAAATAAAGCTATAAAGAAGGCTACACAAGAATTTGAAAAATATGAATATTGCAATGCTCGTGCTGCTGCAGAAGATTTCTTCTGGAATGATTTTTGCGATAATTATTTGGAATTGGTTAAAGTGCGTGTTTATGGTGAGGTGGAAGGTTCAAGCAAGGCTGGCCAGATGAGCGCGGTGCATACTATTTATCATTGTCTGGATGGTATATTGCGTTTGTTCGCGCCAATAGTTCCGCATGTGACAGAGGAATTATATAGCCATATTTTTGACGATAAAATTGAAAAAATTGGTGGGTCAGTCCATGCACGTGGATCATGGTTAAAATCAGAGGATTATCCAGTTGATGAAGCGGCAGAAGAATCTGGTATTGCATGCGTTGCTGTTTTAAATGCTGTACGTAAATTAAAAGCTGAGCGCAATGTTTCCATCAAATGGCCACTGAATGTGATTGTGGTTTCTGGTGAAAATGTTGAAAAAATTATTGGCAAATTGGCTGAAGATTTGAAGAATGTAACCAGCTCTGCACGCATTGTTTTAGGCAATGCAAATTTGGACAAAGCCGTCTCCGGAAAAACTGAAGATGGTCGTTTGGAATTTGCTGATGAGAGTAGCAATGCGGCTTAGGATTTTTATAATTTCATGCTTTATTTTGTTTTCTGCACAAGCTTTGGCAGCGGAAGATAAAGCGGGGAATTTCTGGGGGAGTATAAAAAATCCTACGCAAAAATCTCCAGAGGTTTATGGTACATATTCTTCCGGCTGCATGGATGGCGGGGTTGCACTTGTAGAAAGTGGTCAGGACTATGAAATTGAAAATAAGGATCGTAACCGCTTTTATGGTCAGCCTGCATTGGTTACTTTTTTAAAAGCCTATGCCTATAAAGTTCACAAAGAATATAACCAGACGATTTATGTTGGCGATATGGCGCAAGCCAGGGGCGGACCGATAGTGAGCGGTCATGGCACGCATCAAATAGGTCTTGATGTTGATTTGTGGTATGGAAAAACAAAAGATGCGAAGCCTCTTGAATTACTAAAATCTGATGGTAAATCTATCGATAAAAATAGCTGGGTAGATTTTGATCCAAGAGTTTTGCAGGCAGCTAGTTCTTTCCCGGAAGTGGATAGAATTTTTGTAAATCCTTACATTAAGAAAGAACTATGCTCTGAATATAAAGGGCAGGCATGGCTCAGCAAAATCCGTCCTTGGTGGGCGCATAGCGACCATTATCACGTTAGGCTGAAATGTCCGAAAGGCAGTAAGCATTGTATTTCACAGGCTGAAATAGAGAAAAAAGATGGTTGTGACGAGACTTTAGAGTGGTGGTTTAGCGATGATGCCAAAAAAACTTTAGAAGAATCTAAGCAGAAAAAACCAAAGGGTGTTGAGTTGCCAGAGCAATGTAAAACGGTTTATTTCTGGAAACACTAGGCATCAATATCAATATGGCCTTCTAGCGGCGATATTGGCTGTCTGTGTGGTTTTTGCGGCTGTTTTTCTTCCTCGTGTGAGATATCAATAGTATCTTCTATTTCGCTTTCTTGTTTTTGCTCTTTCTTTCGTTTGTTTTGTTCATGATGCGGGTCTTTCTCTGCAACGTGAGGCTCTTTAATCGAGTGGTTATTGCCTGGAATTATTGGCGGAATAATTATCATGATAATACACGCATAAGTGTTTATATAATGTCTCTTATACACCATATTTTCCACAAGGGCAAAAAAGTTTTGGAAAGGCTTGATAATATGCTGTTTTAGCGGTATAAAGCCCGCATAAAAAGCAATCTTATAAAGACAGCCACATGGAAAAAATACTCATAATAGATTTCGGTTCGCAAGTAACACAGCTAATTGCCCGTAGGGTTCGCGAGGCAAAAGTTTATTGTGAAATCCATCCATACAACAAAATCAACGCTGCATTTTTGGATAAATTTGCTCCTAAGGGAATAATTCTTTCCGGTGGTCCATCTTCGGTAACTGAAGGCCATTCGCCGCGAGTTGATAAGGTGGTGTTTGATTATGGAGTTCCGTTATTTGGCATTTGCTATGGCCAGCAGCTTATGTGCGAAATGTTGGGTGGTAAGGTTGAAAGTTCTAAACATCGTGAATTTGGCCGTGCCTACATAAATATTAAAACTGATTCGCATTTGTTTTCTGGTGTTTGGCAAAAAGGAAAAGATTATCAGGTGTGGATGAGTCATGGTGATAGAGTAGAAAAATTGCCGGATGGTTTTGAAGTTATTGCTGTGTCTGAAGGTGCGCCTTGTGCAGCGGTGGCTAACGAAAAGAAAAAAATTTATGCAATGCAGTTTCATCCGGAAGTGACTCATACTCCTGAGGGAGCAAAAATACTTAGCAATTTCGTCCATAAAATTTGTGGCTGCAAAAGCGAGTGGAGCATGTCATCTTTCCTTGAAACGGAAGTGAAAAAAATCAAGGAACAAGTTGGAAATAAAAGAGTTATATGTGGAGTGAGCGGTGGCGTTGATTCCAGCGTTGTGGCGGCTTTAATTCATAAAGCCATTGGTGATCAGCTAACATGCATTTTCGTTGATCTTGGAATTTTGCGTAAAAATGAACGTAAGGAAGTTGAAGATCGCTTTAAAAATAAATTTCATATTCCTATAGTTTCTATAGATGCTTCTGAGCAGTTATTATCGCAAATGGTTGGTGTTGATGATCCTGAAAAGAAACGCAAAATTATCGGTAAAACTTTCATAGATGTTTTTGAAGCTGAAGCGAAAAAAGTTGATGGTGCGGAATTTTTGGCACAAGGCACGCTTTATCCTGATGTGATAGAATCAGTTTCTGTGCATGGTGACGCAGCGGTTACAATAAAATCTCACCATAATGTTGGTGGCTTGCCTGATTATATGAAATTAAAGCTGGTAGAGCCTGTGCGCGAACTTTTTAAAGATGAGGTGAGGGCATTGGGTCGCGAGCTTGGTATGGATGATGAGTTGATTAAACGCCATCCTTTCCCTGGACCTGGACTTGCTATTCGTATTCCTGGCGAAATTACAAAAGAAAAAATCAGCATTTTGCAAGAAGCAGATGCTATATATATTGATGAGATAAAAAAAGCTGGCTTGTATGATCAGATATGGCAAGCATTTGCTGTATTATTACCTGTGAAAACAGTTGGTGTTATGGGTGATGCACGTACTTATGAATATGTGTGTGCTTTACGTGCTGTGACTTCAACTGATGGCATGACAGCAGATTTTTACGATTTTCCACATGAGTTCTTACGCAATGTTTCCACACGCATAATAAATAATGTTAAAGGCATAAACAGAATTGTTTATGATGTTACTTCAAAGCCACCGGGAACTATTGAGTGGGAGTGATTTTATAAGATTACTCTGGAATTGAAGGTTTAAAGCCAATACGTACGGAAAATTTTATTCTACTAATGCTCTCTTTGCCTATTTCTTCTTGAGTGGTTTTTTCACCGGCAATTTGGCTCTTTGCGCTAACAACTATTATTTTTCCACCCAAATCAGCTTTGCCTGCAAGTTTATTTTCAGAAGAAGCTGATTCCTGTACTTGGACGGCTATATCAAAATCAATATTTTCCCTGATATATGCCGTATCTAATTGACTACTAGGAGGCGTCACATATCCTTTGTCGGATGAAATTTTTAATTTTGCATCATGAACACCTTCTATAATGTCGACTAATGTGTTCGTTATAAAATTCTTTAACTCAAGCATTTTTACCCACCATTTTATACTATTTCATTATAGAAAGTATTTGGAAAACGTCAAATTTATACAATTATCGAAATTACCATAATGTAAGAGTTAGATTTTTAGAGTTGATCTTTTAATTATAATATGACGTAAATTTTTATGTTTATAGAAATTTTGTCTCTACCTTAAATCCAGGTCTGCTGATTTTTACTATCATTGAAGTTTTTGTGATAGCGGGTGGCTGCTTATCCTCTGAATAATTTTCGACAAAATCAAAAATTTTATCGAGCGGGTATTCCGAAGAAAAAACATATTCTGCTGGTGAATTAGATGCAAAATAAATCACGTGCCGTGCCCATTCAATTTTTGCAATATCGGGAAGATATGCTAAGTTTTTTACTGGCTCAAAACTAATTAAAAAATCAGAAAATTTTTCACCATGTTCTTCAACATTGCCTGTAATGGGTGGGTGTTTTTTTATAAATTCACTGGCGGCATAGTTAAAAAATTTTTCACTGACTAATTTGCAAATAACAGGGTATTTTGATTTTAACGATTCGGTTAAATTTATAAGTACATTATCTTTATAAATCTGCAGCCTGGCTTTTTCATTTACGCCATCTGCGATGATTTCCGGCAATATGGAAGAATCATTATTCGCATATATATAGTCAGCAAAACTAGCTTGTATCTTTTTAAGCTGCGACACTTTCTTCACCTAAATTATCTATGATTATCTGGATCTTATGAGCTTCTTTTAATAATTTACTTAAGCTTGGAATGTTGGTGTCCCATTCTATTAATGTTGGTACTTTACCAATATGTTTTAAGGTGAATTTATATAAATCCCAAACTTGATCTGCTACATAATCGCCATGATTATCTATGAGAATGGTTTGTTCCTGTACTTCGCATTTTGAATGTCCAGCCAGATGAATTTCCTGCACAAATTTTGTAGGAATTTGGCGTATATAATCATGCGCATCAAATTTATGATTTTGCGCGCTTACATAAACATTATTTACATCTAGCAACAAACCACAACCGCTTTTCTCACATACTTCAGCAATAAATTCATATTCAGACATTTCTGAATTTTTAAATTGCAGATAGGTTGATGGGTTTTCGACAAGAATTTGTCTGCCGATATAATCTTGTGTGTGCTTAATATTTTGTACGAGGATTTCTAATGATTCTTTTGTGTAGGGCAGGGGAAGCAAATCGTTCAAATAAACCCCAACTGCCGCACCCCAGGAAATATGTTCTGAAACCAAACCTGGATTAAAATTATCAACGAGAGTTTTGAGTTTTTTTAAATGTGGTTCTTTTAAACCTTCTGCGGAGCCTAGTGACAATCCAACGCCATGGAAACTAAAAGGATAAATTTCACGCGCATCTTTTAATATTTCTAAAACTATACCACCTTCTGAAAAAAAATTTTCAGAGTGAAGTTCAAGCCATTCGATTGGCGGCTTGTTTGTAAGAATTTCTTTGTAGTGTGGATAACGAAAACCAATTCCAGCTTTTACCGGAATTGGTTTTTCATCAAATTTAAATTGCATTAATTAACGCTTTTTGGCTCAGTTGTAGAACCGTTAGCTAATTTTTCGCAAAGGCCAGCAGGCACAACTACGAATTCGTTAGCAGAAGCATCAGCTGCTGCATGACCAGCGCAAGAATGTCCACCTGCTTTAGAAGCGCAATCATTTTTGCTAGCTTTTACAACGCCATAGCATTTTTCTTTGCCAGTAGCAGTTGCCATAGCATCAGAGGCGGCAGCAGGAGCTGCGGCAGTAGCAGTTGTTGCAGCTGCAGAAGTTGCAGCAGCAGCGGCAGCAGCCGGAGCAGCTTTAACAGCAGAAGCGGCAGCAGCAACAGGAGCAGCAGTTTTTGCAGCAGCAGCTGGAGTTGTAGAAGCTGCATTAGCAGCAAATGTTAATGCAACCACAGCTAAACCTAAAGCAGCAGAAGCCAAAAATTTATTTTTATTCATAATTACTCTCCATTTTTATAAGATAAATTAATCCGTGGATTCACTAATAGCTATAATTTTAGATGTTGTATAGTGGTATTGAAAAAGAATTTATATTTATCAATCTGATGTTGCATTTTTGAATTAAAGAATAAAAAAGATTTATTGAAAAAGTTGTTAGTTTAGTGTTTATAGTAATACTGGTTATTAGAATAATTTTTTAAGCAAAACGGTAAAGTATGAGTTGGATAGATAATCCTAAATTTTCAAGTGTAAGACCGTATCTGAAAATTATGCGCTTGGATAATATGACAGGAAGTTTTTTGCTGCTTTGGCCAGCAATGTGGAGTTTGAGTTTTGCTTTTCAGGACAAAGTTCCATTTTTTCTTTATGCATTATTTATAGCTGGCGCTTTGATAATGCGCAGTGCCGGATGTATTGTAAATGATATTATTGACCGCAAGGTTGATTCAAAAGTTTCTAGAACTAAAAACAGACCTTTGCCAAAGGGAGAATTGAAAGTTCAGGATGCAGTTTTACTGTTGTTTCTTCTCCTTCTTATATCACTAGTCCTGTTATTTAGATTGCCAACTACAGCTATTATATTGGGTTATATAATTGCTATCCCGGTTTTTATTTATCCATTTATGAAACGTATCACATATTGGCCGCAGATTTTTTTGGCATTTACCATAAACTGGGGCGCGCTTATGGGATGGGCGGCGATTAAAGACAATATTAATGTTCACACAGTTATGATTTATATCGCGTGTATATTCTGGACTCTTGGTTACGACACTATATATGCTCACCAGGATAAAGAAGATGATATGATTGCTGGAATAAAATCGGCAGCAATAAAGTTAGGAAGAAATACTAAAAAATATCTTTATTTCTTTTATGGCATAACAATTTCTCTACTTTGGCTTAATGGTCTTACAATGAGTATAGGCGTTTTATACCATGTTTTTTTGATGTTAGGCGCATTCCAATTGTTCTGGCAGATAAAAACCTTAAACATAGAAGATCCAAAAAACTGTATGGAAAAATTTGCTTCCAATAAATATTTTGGTTTGCTTATACTTATTGGTATCCTGGCGGGTAAAGTTTCATTTTAGGATGTTATATATTAACTCAACTTAAATTTATCGTCGGTTGTAATTACGCAATTTAGAGTATATTAATTGCGCAATTATGCCATATTAGTAAAAACAGATATTTTCTCATTTATTTAAAAATGGAATTAAAGTTATGAATAACGTTCATTTGGTAACTGGTGCAACAGGTTTTGTTGGTTCTGCTATAGTTTTGGAACTTTTGCAAGAAACGCAAAATAATGTTGTGTGCATTGTGCGATCTAAACAAAATGAATCTTCGCAAGCAAGATTACTTAGAACACTTCATAATCTGGTTAATTTGTACAAACTTCCTCAAACTCTTCATAAAGAAATTGATAATCGCTGTTTGGCTGTCGAGGGAGATCTTACTGAAGATGTGACCTCTATAGAAAAACAAATTGAATCTCCAGTACAATATTTTTGGCACTCTGCTGCTTCTTTAGATTATGAAGAGCGTTTTGCTGAACAAATTCACAGTATTAATGTTGGTGGTACAAAGAGAGCATTAGAGCTAGCAAAAAAATTGGGAGCAGAATATTTTAACCATGTTAGTACAGCTTACGTTGCTGGAAGTAACAAGGGAAATATCGAAGAAATACTGACAGAAGTTGAAAAGCCAAATAATACATATGAAGCAAGCAAGATACTTGGTGAAAAAATGGTAAATGGCTCTACTGGTGTTAAAACCAGAATTTTTCGTCCAAGCATTGTTGTAGGGCATAGCGAAACACTTGGTGTTTTAACATTTAGCGGTTTATATGGCTTCACCAGGCGCCTTGTGCAATTCAATGGTATTATGAATCGTGTGAAGGAAGGTTTTTTAAACACGGAAAGAGTTAAAATGGCCGTTGATGCTGGTGTTCCTATTAATTTTGTTCCGGTAGATATGGTTGCCAAAGAGATTGTAGAGATAGGCCTATCTGATACATCGCTTCCTTTTTTCCATATTTGTAATTCTAATGAGTTAACGGCCAGAGAAGCAGTTGATGCTGTATTTGAAGCTGTTGGAGTTACTCCGCCAGAATATGTCGAAAGTGAAAGTTTGTTTTCTGATATAGATAAAAAATTTAATGATAAAGTAGATTTCTATTCGTCTTACTTAAGGGGTTTTAAGCAATTTAGTAGGAACAATAGCGCTAAAATACTTGGTGAAAGAAATTTAAAAAACTTTGCTGTAGGTAAACAAGACCTTATAAAATATCTTGGCTGGTATCTGGAAACTTTGAAAGTTGAGCGTGCGGCAAAAATTCCTGTAATGCGTTAGTTATGAGTAACGATCGATACTCTCCTATATTTATTGTAGGTACTGGAAGGTGCGGCTCTACTTTGCTATCTTCCATTATAAACAAGCATCCAGATATTCTAAGTATTTCCGAGTTTTTTTCCTTTGTAAGTGATTTGGGAACGAAGATTGGAGAAGTGTTTGCTGACGGATCTGTATCAGCAGAATATTTTTGGAATCTGATAGGAAGTTGTCATAAGAAACAAAATATCATGATAGCCAACGATGTTGCTATGGATGAAGTTTTATATCCCTGGAAAGATTTGCGCTATAAGTATAATGATAAAACCGGTGTGCCTGCTATATTGCAGACAACATTGCCGCATATGACCGATAAATGTGATGAGCTTTTTATACAAATTCGTGATTTTATTCTGGCACAAAAAGAACAGCCTATAAAAGATCATTATTTGGTTCTATTTAATTATCTGCAAACTGTTTTCAACAATAAATTATGGGTGGAGCGGTCTGGCGGTTCCTTGCGAGTTATACATCGTTTGAAGGATATGTTCCCAACTGCAAAATTCGTACATATCGTACGTGACGGTAGAGATTGTGCTATCTCTATGAGTAAGCATTATGGCTTTAGAATGGTTATTACTGCTTTCCAAATGATTGAGATATTAGGTCTTGATCCTTATGAAGATAATGATCGCGGTTTTGCAAGTGATTTGCCTGATGAGCTTTATCCTTTACTGCCCGAGCATTTTGATCGTAATGCATTTATAAATTACGATATTCCGTTATCTATCTACGGTCACTATTGGAGCGGAGAACTTATGGCAGCCGCTGAGACTTTAAAGAATTTTTCAGATGAGCGATTGCTTACTATTAAGTATGATCAATTACTAAAGCAGCCGAAAGAAAATATCTCAAAGTTATTTGAGTTCATGAATATCACTAATATCGATAATAAATTTATATCTGAGGTTTCAGCCTCTATAAGACAGCCTAGCTCTTCTTGGGAAAATCTTCCTTTGGAAGAAAAAAAGGCACTTGAAAAAGCGTGCATTCCTGGTTTTGAAGTTTTGGAAAAGATTAGTGCTTAGGATATTGTAAAAGGCATAATATTATTATGCTAGCACAAAAAGTGGTGGGACCGATACGATTCGAACGTACGACCTAGTGATTAGGAATCACTCGCTCTATCCTACTGAGCTACGGCCCCATATTTGTGAAAGGGCTTCTATCAATAATCGGTTATATATTCAAGTCTTATTTATCTGAGCGCATCCAAGCAGTTGTACTTGCTTTTTCTATGTTAGCGTTATATGTATTTTATAATGTTCTATTGCTGGTTGTGCGCGAATGTTGGGTATTGCTGGCTTTTTAAAAATATATAAATTTAATTCAGATAGGGTTTTATTATGAAAAAAGTTGTTTTAGTTGTGGCTTCTATAATATGCGTTGCAGGTGCTGTATTCCTTGCTAATGCGCAAAGTGGCACTGATGAAGTTAAAGAAGGTGGTGAGCGCATGGGTAAAATGCGTGGTATGATGAAAGCTGTTGATACTAATGGCGATGGTGTGGTTTCAAAAGAAGAGTTTATTGCTGATTCAAACAAGAGATTCGCTGAAATGGATGCAAATAAAGATGGTAAGGTGACAGAAACCGAAATGCAAAAATTCCAAGAGGCAAAAAAAGCTGAGCGTGAGCAGCGTAAAAAAGAAATGGAAGCAAAGCAGGAAGAAAGATTTAATGAAATGGATGCGGATAAAGATGGAAAAATTTCTAAGGAAGAAATGAAGAATCATCGTGAGTCGATGAAGGGTAAGAATGTTGATGTTAAAGATGCTGAACCTAAGGAATAATTAAATAAAATTTTTTAAAGGCCACCTCTCTTGGTTGAGTGGTGGCCTTTTTTATATTTATAATTCAAGGTTTTTTTTATAATACCATTGATTTTTATTTGATCGGGTATTACAATTAAAAGTAGGATAAAGCAGCTATAGTTGTTTTGTAGCGATTATAGCATTTTATCGTTCATATAATCAGTTTAAGGTATAAACATGTCATTACGTTTGCAAACTAAGTTTATTATTATAGGAATCATATCTGCTTTAAGCTTGACCGCCTCGGTTTTTACAACTCATATGATGGCGGTGGCCTCGTCAGATCAGGCGGATGTTTTATCGAGAGGTGCGGATGTTACTCAGAGGCATATGCAATCGGATATGATGCATGATGCTATGCGAGGAGATGTTTTTGCAGGGATAGCAGCTTTGCAGGTTAATGATATTGTTGGAATAGAAAATGCCGAAAGTGATTTGAAGGAGCATTATAAAGTTTTCCTAGATAATTTAACAAAGAATAGTAAAGAGCAGTTACCGCCGGAAATAATGAATGAATTTAAATCTACTTTTAAGTCTGTTGACGAATATAATTTGTCCGCTCTAAAAGTTTTTGAAACTATGAAAAAAGGTAGTGATCATAGTCAAGAGATGGATGATTTTAAGCTTAAATTTTCTGCGTTGGAAGAATTTATGGGTTCTATTTCCGACCATTTGGCAAAGTGGGTTGAGCAAGAAAATGTTGAAGGCGATAGAAAGGTTGTGGAGTTGGTTGAAGTAACATATTTAATTTCTGGCCTTGCTTTATTAATATCTATTTTTGTTCCTTTTTATGCTTGGAAAGCTATATTTGTTCCGCAAAATAAGCTTATAGACACAATGGATAATCTAACCAAAAGTAATCTGAACGTTGATGTTGAGGGACTTGAGCGTACTGATGAAATTGGTCAAATGGCACATGCAGTTAATATTTTTAAAGCAAATGCTATAGAAAAATTGAAGTTACAAGAAGATCAGAAAAAAGCTGAAATTCAAGTGAAAGAAGATAAGCGTAAGGCGATGCATGCTTTGGCAGATAGGTTCCGTTCAAGGGTTCAAAGTATAATGCAAACTTTTTCTTCTGCATCAACAGAGCTTTATCATACTTCCGAATCTATGAGCGCTGTTATAGCTAATTTGAGCAGTAAAGCTTCCAATGTTGCAGATTCGTCGAAGCAGGCTTCTTCAAACGTAAATAATGTTGCTTCGGCTGCAGAAGAAATGTCTGCATCAGTGCGTGAAATAACAACACAAGTTAGCAAATCAAGCCAAGTAGTAAAAAATGCTGTTAAGGAAGTTGAAAGTGCTAGCGAAACATCTAACACTTTAGGTGATGCTGCTAATAAAATTGGTAGCATAGTAGAAATTATTCAGGATATAGCTGAGCAGATAAATTTACTTGCCTTGAATGCAACTATAGAATCAGCTAGGGCGGGTGAGGCAGGAAAAGGCTTTGCTGTGGTTGCATCGGAAGTGAAAAATCTTGCTGGCGAAACAACTAAAGCTACTGAGCAAATTACTAGCCATATTAATAGCATACAAGATGTTGCGAAGCAGGTTATATCAGCACTTTCTTTGATTCAATCTTCTATAAAAAATGTTGATGAATATTCTTCTGCAATTTCAGCTGCAGTTGAAGAGCAGAATGCAACAACTAAAGAAATTGCCAGCAATATGAATACGGCTGCTAAAGGAACTTCTAATATAACAACGGATATAGAAACTGTTAGGACAGGTACGGACACAGCTAGCACTTCAGCTTCTCAAGTTCTCGATGCAGCTAGGATGCTGTCCAAAGAAGCCGAGCATTTGAATCAGGAAGTTAATGTGTTCTTGAAAGAGATGTTAGAAGGTTAGATATAGGCTTAATAGGTTTCTCTAACCATATGATTGAATATCTATAATAAAAATACTTCTTTAGTTTCAGCTATCTTATTTACAGATTAAAACCTCTGGTGTATTAGATTTTATGGCCATCTTTTTGCTGGCTTGTGTTGCTAGGGGGTTTTGTTATATGAGTTTTCCCAGTCTTATAATAGGTTGGCAAGAGTGGGTCGCACTTCCTGACCTTGATGTTCCGGCTATACGCGCAAAGATTGATACTGGCGCGAGGACTTCATCCATTCACGCCTATAAAATTCACGAGTTTAAAAAATCAGGTAAAGAGTTTGTACGTTTTGAAGTGCATCCTATACAAGGAAACAAAACTGTGAAAAGGCTTTGTGAGTTGCCAGTTGTAGATAGAAGAGTGGTTAGGAGTTCTGGTGGTGAGTGTGAAGAGCGCCCGGTTGTGAAAACCAATATTGTTTTAGGAAATGAATTGTGGGAGATTGAACTAAATCTCACTAACCGTGATTATATGGGTTTTAGAATGCTGCTCGGAAGGCAGGCGCTTGCTAAGAAAGTTTTGATAAATTCTGGTACAGCTTATCTACATGGAAAGATGAGTGAAATACAGGCTAAAAATAAGTATTTAAAATAAAGGAAGTTTGTGAAGATAGGTATATTATCACGTAAATCGAGTATATATTCAACTATGAGATTGGTTGAGGCCTCTAAGGAGCGTGGGCATGAGGTGAGGGTGGTTGATCCTCTTAAGTGCTACATGAACATAACTTCGAACAAACCGACAGTGCATTATAAAGATGAAATTCTGAGTGATTTTAATGCTATTATCCCACGTATAGGGGCATCGATAACTTTCTATGGCTGCGCTGTTTTAAGACAATTTGAAATGGCTGGGGTTTATACAGTTAATGAGTCTACACCAATTACACGCTCTCGTGATAAATTGCGTGCACATCAACTTTTTTCTCGTAAAGGTATTGGGATGCCAATCACAGGATTTGCCCATTCACCAAGTAATACTAAAGATTTAATAGATCTCGTTGGCGGCGCACCTCTAGTGATTAAATTGCTTGAAGGAACTCAAGGTAAGGGCGTTATATTAGCCGATACAAAAAAAGCTGCGGAGAGTGTTATAGAAGCTTTTAGGGGGCTTAATGCATTTTTCTTGGTGCAAGAATTTATCAAAGAAGCTAAGGGAGCAGATATACGCTGTTTTGTTGTGGGTGATAAAGTTGTTGGTGCTATGATGCGTAAGGCGCAAGGTGATGATTTTCGTTCGAATTTGCATCGTGGTGGTGTGGCAGAAAAAATAACTATTACAGCGGAAGAAAGAAAAACTGCTCTGCGTGCTGCGCGCGCGATGGGGCTGGGTGTTGCCGGTGTTGATATAGTGCGTTCAAATAGAGGACCTTTGGTTTTGGAGGTTAATTCTTCTCCAGGACTTGAAGGAATAGAAGCTGCCACAGGAATGGATATAGCAGGAAAAATTATCGAATATATCGAAAGCAATTCTCATAAAGATTTAGTTTCTGATAAATTGAATGGCTAAATTAGTTACAACATATCTGTATAAATTTTGCGTTAGCTATCGATCATTAAAAAATCATTATAAGACATCTTGTAGTTGCAATTAGTGCATACTTATGATTGTATAGGTTTGGATAACGTATATCTTTGGTTGTTTTGTGATTCGTAATAACTTATTTCGGTTGGTTTTTTATAAGGAAAATAAGGCTTTTCCCAGGTTGTGGGAGCGTGCTGTCATCTTATATTTAGTCTCTTTTCATTTTATAAATTACGCAGGTGCAAGTCCGTTTAGCGAAGTAAAAGTTGTTAGCGAACAAAATAATATGGCTTATATTTTTGCTGTAGGTCTTTTTTTCGGGGTAGTGATTTTTGTTTTGCTATCATTTTTTATGAAGAAGGGATTATTTGCTTTTTCTTCTGCTGATGGTTTAGGCAATCGGGAAAAAGAATTTGAGTTATCAACAGCTCTTTTGAACGCATTGTATAGCCTTACTCAAATTGTCGAAAATCGTGATAAATCTCTGTTATCACAGAAAAATAGTGCTGAAATAGCTAATAATGCCAAAAATGATTTTCTGATAAATATTTCACACGAATTGCGCACACCTATGCATGCAATTATAAATTTTGCCGAAATAGGTAGAAGTAGAATTAATGAAGTTAACAAGGATAAATTGTTGCTTTATTTTTCGCGTATAGAAGAAAGTGCAGAAAGACTTCTTTCGTTATTAAACGGAATGTTAGATCTAACAAAGCTGGAATTAGGTAAGGCTAATTTTAATTTTACTCATAACGATATTGGCAAATGTGTCGAGGACGCTATCAAAGAAATTTCATCCTTGGCGGAGAAGAAAAAGATCAGAATAAAAATAGAAAATAATTTATCTAAGTCCATAGCGGTTTTTGATTATCAACATATAATACAAGTTGTTATTAATCTTGTTTCTAATGCTTTGAAGTTTAGTCCGGAAAATAAGCAGATAATTTTAGAAATTAACCGTTATGCGAAAGACAGTAAAAAAATATGTATTAATATAACAGATCAGGGTTCTGGAGTGCCAGAAGGTGAAGAAGAAAAGATTTTTGAGAAATTTGTTCAGAGTAGCGCTAACGAGCCGGGAAGTGGTGGTAGCGGTTTAGGATTAGCAATCTGTAAGGAAATAGTTTTGGCACATGGTGGTGAAATATGGGTAGAGAATGTTTCTGGTGGTGGGGCTAAGTTTTCTTTTACCATGAAAACAAACAATTAAATGTAGGTTGATATTGCTGGTTCTAGTTGTAGATGATGAGCTGATTAATAGAGAGCTATTGGAGGACTATCTTGGACAAGAAGGTATACAAAGCATATTGGCGAGCGATGGTAAAGCTGGGTGGGAGTTATTGCAGAAAGAATATAGCAAAATTTCACTGGTGTTGCTAGACAGAATGATGCCAGAAATGGGTGGTATTGAATTTATCAAACGTATGAAAACATACGATAATTTAAAAGATATTCCTGTTATTTTACAAACAGCTGTTGCGGATACTGCAAGTATTGTAGAAGGAATAGATTCCGGTGCATATTATTATCTGACCAAGCCGTATAAAAAAGATATACTGATGTCGGTTGTTCATGCCGCTGCTAATGATTCCAGATATAAATCAGAGATAATCAATGAAGTACGTAAAAACAAAAAAATGCTTGGGCTTTTGCAGGAGGCATATTTTGAATTTTCTACTGTTGAAGAGGCGCAGGATTTGGCTTATTTTTTGGCGAATAGTTTTCCCGATCCTGAGCGTGTGATTTTGGGTTTATCGGAGGTGATGATAAATGCTATAGAGCATGGCCATCTTGGTATTAATTACCAAGAAAAAGGCAAATTACTGGTTAATGGTAATCTCATAGAAGAAATTGCTAAACGACAAAAAATTCCTGCCAATGCAAAGAAAAAAGCTAAGCTGCATTTTACAAAAAATGACCGAGAGGTTGTTGTTAATATAAAAGACGAAGGTAATGGGTTTAACTGGGAAGAGTTTTTAGAGATAAAGCCGGGTAGGGTAATGAATCCTAATGGACGTGGAATACTTATGGCTAGGTCTGTTAGTTTTGATGAATTAAGTTATATTGGTAATGGTAATGAAGTCTGTTGTAAGGTTTTCTTGAAGAAATGATTATACGCTTGCAATAGCATCTAGCAATTCTTTCACAGCCTTTTTTGGTCCTTTTGCGTGTGTCCATATTGCTGAAACAACAGCAATAAAATCAGCTCCTGAAGCTACTAATGGACTGCAATTCTCTGCGTTGATGCCGCCAATTGCAACGCATGGAATTACTGAATTTCTGCTCCACCATTCTAAGATTTCTTTAGAAGGTCTGGCCTTTGGAGTTTTTGTTGTGGTTGGATAAAATGCGCCAAATGCTACGTAATCAGCACCTTTTTCAGAAAAATCAATAGCACGGTCAATTGAGCCATAGCAGCTTATTCCAACAACTTTATCTTTTCCTATAATTTTGCGGGCGCTTTCGTAAGTGCCGTCTTGCTCTTCGCCAATGTGGACGCCGTCAGCTCCAAGGGCTGCAGCTAAGTCTGGTCGGTCATTTAATATAAACTGCGTGCCGTTATTTTTGCAAATTGGCATTATGATTTCAGCAGCTCTTTTTATATCGTCATCAGAAGATTTTTTCATTCTTAATTGGAAGGCGCCAATCTGACCGCCTTCAAAAGCTTGCAAAACGTTATCTTTGAATTCTTTGATATCAAAAGATTCCGGGCTGATAAGGTAGAGTTGGCAATTATTATTTTGCATTTTTAATGATTATTTCTGCAAATAGATATTTATAATATCATTCAATAATTTCAACGCTTCTTCGCGTGGACGCTGGAATGTATTGCGGCCGATGATTGAACCATTTCCACCGCCATCGCGTATGCCGCGTACTTCATCAAGAACTCCTGCAACATCTTTGCTGGCACCACCAGAAAATACAACTATCCTGCGGCCATCAAAGCAAGATTGTTTAATATGTGCTATACGTTCAGAAAGTGTGCTTATAGGAATATTGCTTTTTTGATAAACCTTTTTTGCTTCTTCTTGTTCTAGGTGAGCTGTAGGAGGTTTTACTTTGATTATGTGTGCGCCAAGCAAGGTAGCCATGTGAGCTGCATAGGCAGTAACATCAATTGCAGTTTCACCATCTTTTGAAAGGCCGTTACCTCTAGGGTAAGACCACATCACAACAGCAAGACCATAAGATTTTGCCTCTTCTGCCATTTCCCTGATTTCTTCCATCATTGCAAAAGCATGCTCAGAGCCTGGATAAATTGTAAAACCAATTGCAGAGCAACCAAGACGTAAAGCATCTTTTACAGATCCTGTTATAGCCTGGTCTTTTATTCCCGGAGCCAGAGAATTGCAGCTATTAACTTTTAAAATTGTTGGTATGGCGCCGGCAAAGCTGTCAGCACCAGCTTCAATCATACCAAGAGGAGCGGCATAAGCGCTTAGACCTGCGTCAATGGCTAATTGGAAATGGTAATGAGGGTCATATGCTGTAGGGTTAGGCGCAAAGCTCCTGGCTGGACCATGTTCAAAGCCCTGATCTACAGGAAGAATAACCAGATTTCCTGTGCCACCAAGCTTACCGCTCATCAAAATGCGCGCGAGATTAGCTTTTGTGCCAGCATTATCGCTTTCATAACAGCTAAGAATTTTTTTCACTTTTTTAGTAATACGCATACCGACACCCTCTGTGTTAATTCTGATTTTAGATTTTGTATCTAAACTAGATAAGACAATTTTGCAAATGCAAAATTATAGATGAATTTTATGTAAATATAGTTTTGATGTGTTAGTATGGCTATCTATTTGCAAAATGAGAGAAAATTTATGAGATTTTTGTTAAGAATTTGCGCAGTAATATTGCTGATGGTGCTATCGTGTGGAGCATTTGCGCAAGAGGTTCAAATTCCTGATGCGGATATAGGAAGTGGTCCGGATAAGCTCGTAACTAACAATAAAGAAGCTAAACCAGCTGTAACTGAAACGCCTCAAAATCTTTTGCCAAAAGCTCCCGTCAGAGATGCCACTATTGTTGTTTTTGGTGATAGTTTAATGTCAGGTTTTGGTATTGGTAAGTATGATGCTGTTCCAGCTCTTCTTGAACAACAATTGCGGGTGAAAAATTATAAAAATGTAAGGATTTATAACGAATCAAAGGCTGGAGAAACAAGCTATAATGGTCTTCGCCGTTTGGAGGATGCACTGAGACATAAGCCTGATGTCGTTGTGCTAGAGCTAGGTATTAACGATGTAAAAGAAAAGCGTAGCGTTCAATCGATATATCAAAGCCTGGATATAATTATCAAAAAATTGCAGGAAAAAAAGGTTAAAGTTATTCTGTTAGGAATGGAAGTTCCTATTGAAGTGGCTAAAGCAAAAATGACAAAATCAGAAATTGAGAGCTATAAGCTTAGAAAAGAATATTCAGAAAAATTTGCTGGGATGTATGCTTATCTTGCAAAGCAATATAGTATTCCGCTTTATCCTTATGTAATGAAAGGATTATTTGCTGACAAGAAGCTTCTAAATGCTGATGGTGTTCACCCGAGCCAGCAAGGTGCCAAAATTATAGCGCAAAATATTATGCCTGTTCTGGAGCCTGTTGTTTATGGTGTGGTTCATAAGAAGTAATTATTCTTGATCTTTTTTATTTATTTTAGTTTCCAGCTTTGCTTTATTGCAGACTAGTAGTCCTGTTATTATCTGTATGGCCATTACTAAGCTGAATGGTGCCAGGAAATAAAGATTGTTACTATATTTGCCAGTGCGAAAAATATATTCAAAAAGCAATATAGTGCTCATTCCCATTACACTCATAACACTTAGAATTAGCATTTTTATTTTGCGGACAAATATTCTAGCACCGCAATGACCACATTTAAAACTAAATGGTGTAACCGCAAACATAATGCGGAGTATGTTGATTTCCTTGTTGCAGGATGGACAGGTTGCTGTGTGTTTCATATTTTATTAGTGAGCAAGCGCAAAAGTACAAAAGCGCAAAAGTAAGAGTAAAAAGAAAAAATTTTTATTACTTCACTTTTGCGCCTTTGCTCTTTTGTACTTTTGCGCCTTTGCTTATTCTCCTTAAATCAAATCCCTTATCACCGTATGCAAAATACCGCCGTTGATATAATATTTAACTTCCGTTTCGGTATCTAAATTGCAGACCAATTGTATTTTATCGCTCTGGCCATTTTTGCGGCGAATTGTACAATCAACTTTCATTCCCGGTTTTATGTTGCCGGAAATTCCTGTTAGATCAATTTGCTCGGAGCCGTCAAGTTTCAGGGTTTTTCTATTTACACCATTTTCAAATAAAAGCGGTAGAACTCCCATACCCACAAGGTTGGAGCGGTGAATACGTTCAAAACTCTCAGCGATAACGGCTTTAACACCTAATAACAAAGTGCCTTTTGCTGCCCAGTCGCGCGAAGAGCCCATGCCATAATCCTTGCCACCAACCACAATAAGTGGGGTTTTGCTTTTCTGATATTGCATAGAAGCATCAAAAATCGAAACAACACTGTTATCAGGATTATAGGTTGTATAGCCACCGGTTTTACCTTGCGCCATTTCATTTTTTATTCTGATATTAGCAAATGTTCCGCGCATCATAACTTCATGGTTGCCACGCCTTGAACCATAAGAATTGAAATCCTCAACCTTAACTTTGTTAGCAGCAAGATATTTCGCCGCAGGGCCATCTTTTGCAATAGAGCCAGCAGGTGAAATATGGTCAGTTGTTATGCTGTCGCCAAACAAACCTAAAATGCTTGCGCCTTTAATGTCAGCAGATTTTTCAGCGCCTTTAGACATTCCAACGAAATAAGGCGGGTTGTTGATATAGGTACTTTTCGACCAGCCATAAGTTGTGCCACCAGTAACCTTAATTTTCTTCCATTCAGAATCGCCAGCAAAAACATTGGCATATTTTGCTTTGAACATTTTTGGCGAAACATCGCTTTTTACATATTTTGCGATTTCCTTATTGCTTGGCCAAATATCTTTCAAATAAACTTTTTTGCCTTTTTTATCTGTGCCTATAGCATCTTTGGTTATATCAATGCACATGCTGCCTGCAATTGCGTAAGCAACCACAAGTGGGGGCGAAGCAAGATAATTTGCTTTTACCAATGCGTGTATTCTTCCCTCAAAGTTTCTGTTGCCCGAAAGTGCAGAAACCACAGTAAGATCATTTTCTTTGATGGTTGATTCAATTTCTGGCGCGAGAGGGCCAGAATTGCCAATGCAAGTTGTGCAGCCATAACCAACAAGGTTAAAACCTAATTTGCCTAAATCTTTATCAAGGCCGGATTGGCTTAAATATTCAGTAACCACTTTGGATCCAGGTGCGAGCGAAGTTTTCACCCAAGGCTTAACCTTCAAGCCTTTTTCAACAGCTTTGCGTGCAAGCAGGCCTGCTGCTATCATAACAGAAGGATTGGATGTGTTGGTGCAGCTTGTGATTGCCGCGATAACAACATCGCCATTGCCGATATCAAAATTTTTGCCTTTAATTTTTATGCGCTCTTTGCCTGATTTGCCAAGTGTTGGCATTGCTTTAACAAATTCGCCAGAAGCTTGTGATAAAATAACTTTATCCTGCGGGCGGCTAGGGCCTGAAATGCAAGGCTCAACAGTTGATAAATTAAGTTCTAAAACATCAGTGAAAACAGGAGTTGGTGATTTTTCATCATGCCACAAACCTTGTGCTTTTGCATATTTTTCTACCAATTTAATCTGCTGAGTATCACGCGCAGAAAGTTTTAGGTATTTTATAGTTTCTTTATCGATTGGGAAAAAGCCGCAAGTTGCACCATATTCAGGCGCCATATTGGCGATTGTTGCGCGGTCAGCCAATGAAAGCTCGCCAATGCCTGGGCCAAAAAATTCAACAAATTTTTCTACCACACCTTTTTTACGAAGCATTTGCGTAACTGTTAAAACTATATCAGTTGCGGTTGTGCCTTCTTTTATTTTGCCGGTGAATTTAAAGCCTATAACTTCCGGAATTAACATTGAAGATGGCTGCCCAAGCATTGCTGCTTCAGCTTCAATACCACCAACACCCCAGCCAAGAACAGAAAGGCCGTTTATCATTGTGGTGTGGGAATCAGTTCCTACGACAGTGTCTGGATAAGCAATGGTTTTTTTGCCATCTTTTTTAGTCCACACAACTTTTGCTAAATATTCAAGGTTAACTTGGTGGCATATGCCTGTTCCAGGCGGCACAACGCGGAAATTATCGAAAGCTTTTTGTCCCCAGCGTAGGAATTCATAGCGCTCAAGGTTACGTTCCATTTCAAGCTTTACGTTTTCTTTAAATGAGCTAGCCGCGCCAAATTTATCCACCTGTACTGAATGGTCAATCACCAGATCAACGGGAGCAAGCGGGTTGATTTTTTTCGGATCACCACCTAGCTTTTTAACTGCATCGCGCATGGCAGCCAAATCGACCACGGCAGGCACGCCTGTAAAATCCTGCATCAGAACGCGGGAAGGGCAAAATGATATTTCACGCGACGATCTCTTTGTCTTTAGCCAGCCATCAAAAGCTTTAACATCTTCGCTGCTAACAGTTTCGCCATCTTCAAAACGTAAGAGATTTTCTAACAATATTTTCAATGAAAAAGGTAGCTTGGAAAAATCTTTTTTCAGAGCCTTGCCAGCGGCGACTATGCTGTAATAGTCGTAAGATTTATTGCCAACCTTTAGGGTTTTTCTAGTTTTTAAGCTATCATGTTTTTTGTTTTTCATTCTCTATACCTTAGAAAAATTGTTACACTGTCATTCCCGCGAAGGCGGGAATCCATTGTTTATTAAGCAATTTTATAATACAAATCCTCCCATTCAGGATTTTTATCTATAATTATTCTTTGCTTCCAGCTTCTATTCCACTTTTTTAATTGTTTTTCTCGTAATATAGCTTCATTTACGTCATTATGGGCTTCATAATATACAAGTTTGTCTACATCATATTTTGAAGTAAATCCATCTGTAAGTTTATTTTTATGCTCATAAACTCTTTTTACCAGATTAGATGTAACACCTATATACAACGTTCCCATTTTACTACTTGCCATAATGTAAACGTAATAATCTTTCATTATATTTAAAGAGTATTTATTTTATTAAAACAATAGATTCCCGCCTTCGCGGGAATGACACCGAGTTTGTTGAACCCTAATGCCAACTATCCTCCTAAATCAGGAACTAAGTGCAATCTACCCCAAAGGATTGATTTGTAAAAGCAAAAACTTAATTTTCTTTGTAATTATTTAAAACTTGCTTTAAGAAGTTCTTTATATGCTGACACTTAATAATATTTCATGTAGCCGCGGCGGGCGGCAGTTGTTCAAAAACCTTGGCTTTACCCTGGGTGATTGCTGTGTGTTGCTTTTGAAAGGTCCCAATGGCTCGGGAAAAACAACTTTGCTTAATGTTGTCGCTGGTTTTATTACTCCCGATTCTGGCGAAGTTCTATACGCAAATGAAAATGTTAAAGGTGATCATTGGCAAGAATATTGTGAGATGGTGCAATATCTAGGCCATAAAAATGCTATAAAGCCTAAACTCACTGTAAGAGAAAATCTCGAGTTTTGGGCGGGTTTGCGCGATTGCAAAGATAGAATTGATGCGGCCATCGCTTTTTTTGATCTGGAAGAATTTGAAAATACTGAATGTGGTAAGCTATCAGCAGGTTGGCAGAGGAAAGTTGCTTTGGCAAAATTACTGGCTTGCCGTTCTGAAATATGGCTTCTTGATGAACCATTTACTAATTTGGATGAAGATACAAAATTAAAACTTGCAAGTATGATAAATACTAGATGTGAGCAAGGTGGTTCTGTTATAATTGCAACGCATGAAGATTCTTTAATATCAAATGCTTGTGAGATAAATTTAGAGGAGTTTGTTTAATAAAAAAATGAAACTATTCTCTTCAATAATAAAACGCGATTTTAGGCTTATTTTCCGTGGACGTGGGGCATTTATAAATTACCTCATGTTTTTTGTCGTTTCGGCAGTTTTATTTCCATTTGGAGTTGGGCCTGATAATGATATTTTAGCACAAATTGGTGTTGGTGTAATATGTGTTTGTGCTTTGCTTACCTCGTTGTTATCAGCGCCATTAATCTTCGATGAAGATTATGAAGATGGTAGTTTGGCGCAATTGTTTTTGCAAGGCTATCTGCCAGAATTTATTGTTCTTTCAAAAATCTTTTCGCATTGGTTGACTGCTGGTTTGCCTATTGTTTTGGTGGCGCCTTTATTGTCTTTGTTTTTCCATATAGAACATAAAATACCTTATATGCTAATTACGCTTTTGGTTGCAACTCCTACATTAAGCATGATAGGAAGTGTTGGAGCGGCGCTAACCCTTGGTCTTAAAAGGGTAGGTGGATTGCTGGGAGTTTTAACCTTGCCGTTATATATTCCGGTGCTTATTTTTGCGGTTAGTGCGGTGGATAGTGATAAATTTTACGAAAGCATTATGTTCCTAATAGGAATATTCCTGCTTATGGTTCCAGTTAGCATTTATGCCTCAGTTTTTGGTGTTAATGCAGCGCTGGAGGACAATTAGTGCGAGATAAATAAAAAAGAGAAAAGCTATGAATAAATTCGATGAAAAATTATGTGAACAGAAAAAATCTTCCTGTTGCTTTAAAAAAATTCTGCAATGTATTCCTGCTAAGCTTAAAAACAAAGCGCCAAGAGTTGCAGTGATCAGACTTTCTGGTGTTATAGGAGCTGTTGGTTCTTTTAAAAAAGGCCTTTCACTTGATGAACTTGTGGACGATATTGAAGATGCTTTTGATGTTTCAAATCTGAAAGCGGTGGCATTACAAATTAATTCACCTGGCGGATCGCCTGTGCAGTCTGAGCTTATTTACAAACGAGTTAGAGCTCTATCGGAAGAAAAAAATATTCCTGTTATTTCTTTTGTGGAGGATGTAGCAGCATCAGGTGGCTATTGGCTTGCTTGCACTGGCGATGAAATTTATGCTTCAACTAGTTCGATAGTTGGCAGTATTGGTGTGATATCCGCTGGTTTTGGCTTTGTTGATGCTATAAAAAAACTTGGTGTTGAGCGCCGCGTATATTCGCAAGGCAATAATAAATCCATTCTCGATCCATTCCAAAAAGAAAAGCCGGAGGATATTGAGATACTTAAATCCGCCCAAAAAGAAGTGCATGAGGCGTTTAAGAATTTGGTAAGGCAGCGTCGCAAAGGAAAAATCAAAGATTCTGACGAAGATAAATTATTTAACGGCGAATTCTGGAGTGGCGGCCAGGCAAAAGATCTTGGCTTGGTTGATGAAATTGGCGATTTATATTCTGTCATTAGAGCAAAATATGGCGATAAAGTTAAATTTGAAAAAATTTCAAAACCAAAAGGCTGGCTGAAAAGGAAATTAGGCGTTTTCCAAGAAAATATTGTTAGTAACGTTATTTCTTCTGTGGAAGAAGGGCAGGCATGGAAGAGGTTTGGTTTATAGATATTGTTTGCCATTTATTGTAAAATATGTCATAATGTATCTATATGTCATATTAGGAGAAAATGACAATGGACGAATTTAGGACGGTTTTAAGTGAAAATGGCAGAATAGTTGTACCAGCTGTTTTGCGTAAAGAGCTTGGCATAAAACCTGGCGACGAGCTTGTGTTTACTAAGGATGAAAAAGGAATACATTTGCGAACAAAAAAGCAAACAATAGCAGAAATAAGAAAGCTTTTTGCGCTTGCTGGTGGTGGTAAAAAAGCTAAGAAAAGTCTTTCTGAAGAGTTGTTAGAGATAAGGCGACAAGATGCTGAAAAAGAATAAAAAAATAATTTTAGATGCGTCGGCATTGCTAGCTTTTATAGATGAAGAAAAGGGATGTGAAATTATTGAAGAATTTTTGCCTGATGTTGTAATTTCTTCTGTAAATATTTCTGAAGTTCTTTGTGTTTCCGCAAGGAGAGGCGTTGATATCTCAGTGTTATTGCCTAAAATTAGATCTATTGTGTCTGACATACGTTCTTTTGATGAAGAGCAGGCCTATATTGCTGCAGAACTTTATGAATCTACAAAAAAATATGGACTTTCTTTAGGAGATAGAGCGTGCCTTGCCCTTTCTTTGTCTATAGGCTCTGCAGTTATAACTGCAGATAAAGCCTGGAAAAACATCAAATTTAAGAATGATATAATATTCTTGCGCGGGTAGCTCAATTCAAAGATTTTAGCCTGCTATAAGAAACATTTTTTCCTTGAACTATTAGTAGATAAAATGTATTATTCACTCCCGTTTTTTGGAGAGTGAGATTGCAATGAATCCTAGAAAAAAAGCTGATTACATGTCCTTTCAGGATATGATTATGGCGCTTAATAAGTTTTGGACTGATAACGGCTGCGTTATCCTTCAGCCTTATCATACGGAAGTTGGCGCGGGAACTTTGCATCCGGCAACTGTGCTTAGGGCGCTGGGACCAAAATCTTGGAATGTAGCTTATGTTCAGCCTTCAATGCGTCCGAAAGATGGCCGTTATGGCGATAACCCAAACAGATTACAGCATTATTATCAATATCAGGTTATATTGAAACCATCGCCTGATAACATTCAACAGCTTTATCTTGATAGCCTGAAAGTTATAGGGATTGATCCTATGGAGCATGATATACGCTTTGTTGAGGATGATTGGGAAAACCCTACTGTAGGCGCTTGGGGTCTTGGTTGGGAAGTTTGGTGTGACGGTATGGAAGTTTCACAATTTACCTATATGCAGCAAGTTGGCGGTATTGACTGTAACCCAATTCCAGGTGAATTGACTTATGGTTTGGAAAGGCTTGCAATGTATATACAGGGCAAGGAAAGTGTTTACGATATCCAGTGGAATGATAGCGGCGTGCTTTATGGCGATATTTTCCTTCAGGATGAACGTGAATTTTCAGCTTATAATTTGGAATATGCTAATACAGATATGTTGTTGCAGCATTTTGAAGACTATGAAAAAGAATGCCTGGCATTAATAGAAAAAAATCTGCCGCTTCCGGCTTATGATTTTTGCCTAAAAGCCAGCCATCATTTGAATTTGTTGGATGCACGCGGTGTTATAGGAGTTACTGAACGCGCTTCTTATATAGGCCGAGTGCGCCATTTGGCAAAATCCTGCTGTGAAAAGTGGGTTGAAAGCTGTTGAACAAATAATAAATTTATCAGGTAGGACTTAATAGATAAGGTATTGGAGATTAGGTTTTGGAAGGGGAGATGTCTTATATGATAACAATGTTAAAAGGTAAGTTGCACAGGGCGACAGTGACTGAGGCTGACCTTAATTATGAAGGGTCAATTACTGTTGATGAAGATTTGCTAGAGGCTTCCGGCATTTTGGTATATGAGCAGGTTGATGTTTTGAATATTAATAACGGCCAGCGTTTTACTACATACACCATTCCTGGAAAGCGCGGAAGCGGAGCTGTTTGTGTCAATGGTGCGGCTGCAAGGCTTGTGCAAAAGGGTGATCTTGTAATCATCTGCGCATATGCTCATATGGATGCCATGAAGGCGAGGAGTTTTGCTCCTAAAGTTGTATTACTAGACGATAATAATAAGGTAAAACCACATGGCAGAATTGCTGCTTGAAATTTTTAGCGAGGAAATACCTGCTAAAATACAAACTAAAATGGCAGAGTCTTTTAAGGATTCTGTTTTGGCGCATTTTGAAAAAAATGGCTTAACTCATTCTGGTGCAAAAAGTTATATAACTCCCAGGCGTTTATCTTTGGTTATTGAAGGCGTTCCTGAGAAACAAAATGATAGTTCATCAGAAAAGCGTGGTCCAAGAGTTGATGCTCCGCAGGGAGCGATTGACGGCTTTTTAAAGTCTACAGGTCTTGCTCTTAGTGAGCTTGAAAAAAGAAACACTGACAAAGGTGAGTTCTATTTTGCAGTGGTGAAAAGTGTTGCGCGTCCTGTATCTGAAGTGCTGACGGAAATTTTAAAGGATGCCATAGCGTCGCTGGTTTGGCCAAAATCAATGAAATGGGGCAATTATAACATTCGTTGGACGCGCCCTGTTCATAGCATTTTATGCGTTTTTAACGGCCATGTTCTACCAGTTTCTTTTGGTCATATTACTGCTGGCAATAAAACCAGGGGACACAGGTTTTTGGGTAATGCCGAATTTGCAGTTGCTAATTTTAATGAATATCAAAAAAAGCTTAAAGATCATAAGGTTATTCTGTGCACTCAGGAGCGTAAGAAAATTATTGAAAATGAAGCAGCGGCCATTGCGAAAGAACATGGTCTTTCTGTAAAAGCTGATGCCGGATTGCTCGAAGAAGTTGCCGGGCTGGTTGAATGGCCGGTTGTTTTGCTGGGTCGCATTGAAGAGAAGTTTATGCATGTGCCGCAGGAAGTGCTTAGCACTGCGATGCGTTCGCACCAAAAATATTTTTCTCTGACCAATAATCATGGTCGTTTAGCGCCTTATTTTATAACCATTTCTAATATGGAATCGGCGGATAAAGGCCAGAAAATTATCAGTGGAAATGAGCGGGTTCTGCGCGCTCGTCTTGAAGATGCTAAATTTTTTTGGGATCAGGACAGGCGTGTTAGCCTTGAATCGAGAGTTCCTGACCTTGAAAAAGTGATTTTTCACGCTAAGCTCGGCACTGTTGCTGAAAAAACCCAAAGAATGATCGATCTGGCTAAATTCCTTGCTGTCTGGATTCCGCACGCCAACTTGGTTTTGGTGGAAAAAGCGGCAAATTTAAGCAAGGTTGATCTTGTGACTGGTATGGTGGGGGAGTTCCCTGAATTGCAAGGCTTAATGGGTAGCTATTATGCCATTGAAAGCAAGGAAGAAAAGGAAGTTGCGGCTGCCATAAAAGAGCATTATAGCCCGGTTGGCCCAAATGATGAATGTCCGAAAGCTCCGCTTAGCATTGCCGTTGCATTGGCTGATAAAATCGATACTCTTGCTGGTTTATTTTCAGCGGATGAAAAACCTACTGGCTCGAAAGACCCTTATGCCCTGCGCCGTGCGGCTCTTGGGGTTATCAGGATAATTCTGGAAAATAATTTGCGTATTCCTTTGCGTCTTGTTTTTGAAAGGGCGGTTACGGCTTATCCTGACAGTCTTTTCCAGCCGGAAGAAGGTGAGGCTAACATATTCACCAGGGGTAAAAAGCGCGAAGAAAAGCGTGATAATGTAGTAAATGATCTTCTGGATTTCTTTGCTGATCGCTTAAAAGCATCCTTGAAAGACAAGGCTGTAAGGCATGATTTGATACAGGCCGTGTTTGATGGCGGTAGCGAGGATGACCTAAGCAGGCTCGTGCAACGTGTTGATGCGCTTAGCGATTTTGTGGCCACACAAGATGGTGTGAACCTTCTGGCGGCATATAAGCGCGCTACTAATATCGTGACTGCGGAAGAGAAAAAAGAAGGGGCTAAATATTCAGGGGAACCTATTGAAAGCCTCCTCAAAGAGCAGGAAGAGAAAGACCTATATGGGCTGTTTAGTGAACTGCAGTCTTCTATTGAAGAAAAGCTTAAAGAAGATGATTTTGCCTCGGTTATGCGTGATCTGGCCAAATTGAGAAAGCCAATTGATAAGTTTTTTGATGGCGTAGAGGTCAATTGTGATGAGTTTGATTTACGTAAAAACAGGCTTTTGCTGCTGGCACAATTCAGGCAATCACTCAATCAAGTGGCGGATTTTGGGGTTATTGAGGGGTAGACAAGATGGAATCACGAATCTTGAATCTGGAATCAAGAAAATCGTGATTCTACTTATCTCTGTTTTCCCCCACCTATCAGAGAAAGCACCGCAGCTGGAGTCATATTTTTAATTATAACGCTATTATTTTCCGTTTGTAGCTCAAATTTCTTAGGCCTATCTTTCATGATATCGCCGAGTTTTTCGCTGATTTCTTTATATGTCAGGCCACTTTCTGGATTAGGTGTTATCATAATCTGGCCAAATCTTGTGCCGTCTTCATACTTAGAAACACTGATTTTTTCTTCAAAAATGGCATCGCATTTTTCTTGTAAGGCTTCCCATGTTTTATCAGCTTTTTTGTTTGCGGGGCCTGCGGATTGGCCTGCTTTGCCTTTCCATCTTTGAGTTTTGAGCTCTTTTGCATATTCTTTCTTATTGAGAATCACTTCGTGTTTTTGACCATCAATTTTTATGATGATAGAAGGCATAGTCACCAGCGCATGGAAGCCAGCCATAGCATAATCAGGGGTGTGCTTGCGGTATACTGTATTAACCTTTTCGCGCTTCGCTTGATCAGTTACGTCTATTTCGCAAAGGTCAGCTGCTTTCTCAGCAAGTGTTTTAGGTGCATTAATCCTTTGGTTCATATCTCGTTCTAATCCTTTATAGTCAACAGGGATGTTTCCGCTTTGGATTTCTTTATCTAGCCATTCTTTTATCGCGATGGATGTTCGATCAGGTGCTTGATTTTTCCTGCCGTAATGTTGTCCTGTTGCCAGCTTCTGATAAGGATATTGAGCCTGATATTCTATGGTTGACATTGGTTTGCCATCTGGAGCTACGATAGATGCTATATGAGATTTGCCATAGGCGCATTGGCGTGTATAGCCGCCTACACAATGTTCTAATTCTTTTCCTTCTTTAATTAGAGTTGCAGATGAGTTGCGCACTTTAATGCTCCAGCCCTTTTCTCCTGCTATTTCTTCTGGAACTTCTTGATTTTCTATAAGAGGTGTCCAACTTTTTCCACCAAAATCGCGTAATTTTTGGAATTCGGATTGTTGCAAGGGTTCATGCCAATGCTCAGATAGTTGTTCCAATTGGCTTTTTGTCATCGGTCCTGTTAATGCATTAATGGCGGAAGGAATGATGTAATTTTCTAAGATTTTATTGAGGTCAATATCTGGAGAAATGTTGCTTTTTACCAAATGATCAAACACTTTTGGTGCTAGCAAAAGGGTTGCATAGTTGTTATACATATCTACTATGCCCGGTAGATTAACATCTCTCTTTGCTATACCAAAAGATAATAATATTTTTTCTTGAGGAACCCCCAGTTTTTCTGCTAGATTAGCAATGTTCGTAGTTTCGCAAACTATTTTTCCTGCCCCTATTTCTGACCATTCACGGATAATATGAGCTTGGTTGTCATATAAATTTTTGATTAACGCGCCTATTTGTTCTGGTCTTGTTTGCTTACCTACATCTGTTTTGAGCCAGTCTACGATGATATCAACTGTTTCCCTATAACTGATCTGAGCATTGTTGAAGAGTGTGACTAGTTGTTCGGGTGTAGTTTGCTTACCTTCCTCTGTTCTGAGCCATTGTTTTATTGTGCTGCTTTTTTTGTAATCGTATTGTAAATTGTTGAGTGATTCGCAAAGTTTTTCGAGGCTTTTTTGCTTGCCTAGATCTGTGTTGAGCCAGCCCAAAATGATATGGGATTTATGATCATCTTTATCAAAATTGCTAAGTAATGTGTCTAGTTGTTGGCGAGTTGTTTGTTTTCCT